>JAIQES010000036.1 GCA_020073705.1 Terriglobia bacterium | reverse complement strand
GCGTCGGCATCATTCACCCGGAATCCGGAAGCCAGATGGGGCCTGCCAGCCCGGATTATTCATGAATATGCGATCAAAAGAAATTTTTTGACGCGGAAAAACGCTGACAGACGCTGCATCAGGCCGGCGAAATTCTGGCCCAGCCCGACGGGGTCAAAAATGGTGAAGTTCAGCTTGCCCGCCGGATGGGTTGAGAGGAGACGGAAAATGATGTTGTTGATGGCCGCGATGGCTTCGTCGCCGCCGTTTTTAGCGGTTTCAAACAAGACAGAGCCCTGGCCCGGATATTTGAGCGTGAGCGGCAGGAAGAATCTGACGGGGAAGGGCAGGGCAAGCCGTTGGTCCCTGGGCGCGGCCTCGGCCAGTTTGTCGGCGTCCACTTCGATGCGCCCGAATTTCGCCGCGTTTTTGAATACCTCGGGGAGCGTCCACTGTTTCCAGACCGGTTGCTGCCAGCCGGGGAAAAGTTCCCCGGCGGCAGCGTTGGCGGCGCGGATCGTATCGTGGACAGGCTGGATGCAGGTCTTCCATTCGTCAGCCAGCGCTTGCCAGCGGGTTTGTTGCTCGTCATTTAATTTGGCCAGCCTGGTTTTGTGGACGGCGGCCAGTTGATTGGTGCGTGCCTCCGCCTCTTCCCGCAGATGGGCAATGTCAGCGGCGTGGTCGCGGTCGAGCTGGCTCAATTTTGCGCGGCTGACTTGCTCGTTCTTTTTCAGGGCGCGGGAGGTTTTTTCATCCGCCGCCATGGCCCGTTGGCCGCGCGTGCCCACGGCTTCCTTGACCGTCTGTTTCCATTGCTGGTTGAGCCGGCGCGTGTTGTCCTCGGACTCTTTCTGGATCCGTTCCTGTTCCTGCCGGCAGCGCTGTTCGGCCTTTTCGAGGGACGCATCGTGCAGTCGGCGCGCCGTGGCCAGGTCGCGGGCGATTTTTTTAGCCACCGGCCCGGCCTGAAATCGGCCATAAAAGTGAACCGCCAGCATGGCCAGCCAAAGGACAGCAAAAACCGCGACCGGCATCGCCAGGAAACCGGCATTGAGTGCGGGGTGCGGAGACATGGCGCAGACGATGCCGATCGCCAACAACAGCAGGATGGTCAGCAACCAGACCGGGAAAAATCTGAAAAATCGCGGCAATGAGAATTTCTTGAACTCGTCCAGTCCAGCGCGAATGACGGCGGGAAGTTGCTGAAGCTGTGCCAGGGATTGCTGTTCGTCCGGCAGCGGGTTCGGTTCCGGCCAGAAATCGCTCAGGTGCTCTTCACGCTTCGATTCAATGTATTCCGTCAGGTTCATATGCCGCTCCCTTTATTAGCGTCCTTCTTGGCAAATGGTCAGCGAAATCATAGCGCGTTTCCCCTGCCACAAGACACATGGAAACACGCGCTACCCGGTGAGCTACACATCTTCTCGGAAATATGCTGACTCTGTCAGCAAACTTCCGAGTCAGAACGCAAGGTTGCAGAGCGGGAACACTTTATTGACAGCCTCGTTGACGGCAAAAAGGAAGTGACGCAGCATGGAGTTGTCATGCCGAATGCGGATTTCGACAAAGTTCGACGCAGTACCCGAGTCTTCATGCGCGTGCGCGTGGTCGCTGCGGGAAAAAACTCCGACGGCCGCCGTTTCCGCGAGGCCTGTGAATCCATCCTGATCAATGCGCACGGTGGCCTGCTTTGCCTCGACCAGACGCTCCGCATGGATGCAATGCTCGTCCTCACAAACCCGTTCACGCAGGAAGAGCAGGAATGCCGCGTCGTTTTTTTGGGTGACGCCACCAATAAAGGCCAGCGCGTAGGCGTCGAGTTTCTTACTCCATCGCCGCATTTCTGGGGCGTTGACTTCGTCCCCGCCGATTGGCCCGCCTCACCCGCCGCCGTCCGCCCGAATTAAGGCGTTTTCGATTAGGTTTTTTCACAGCTTCTGTTGGAAGAGCAGAGCCATGCCGAGTACACTTACAAAGAAGCGGAGGGGTGGGAGAGTGGTTGAATCCGGCGGTCTTGAAAACCGTTAGGCCCGAAAGGGTCTCGGGGGTTCGAATCCCCCCTCCTCCGCCAGTTTGAGCGCATCTTGCGTTTCTTGTCGTTTGACACGTGGATTCATTCGTGTTGCAGGTGACAAGGCAAAGCACCCACGAACCGAAGACCGCAGCCACGACATTTGCAGAACTCGCGTCCTTCAGTAGATACCCGAGAGCACCCACCCGAACACATTTGAGAAAGGTCTCTGGGTCATCACTTATATCAATGAGCAGGACCTTGGCGCATCGTGCAATTTGATAAACAAAGTTTGGTTTTCTAGTTTTTTCATTTACCGGCCCGCAAGTTTTGCAGGCCGGATAGAAATGGCGCCTCACGGTTTATCCGCACCCTGGCGGAATAGCTGCGCAGGACGGGGGACGTTTCGAATCCTCTAGCAGTTGCTGGCGGAATCTCATTAGGGCTACAAGCAGCGCCGGATCGTCGAGCGCGATAATTGCTTCACGCCGGAGCCAGGACCAGCTGGACACCCACTCCTTATTTAAATTTATGGGGCATCGGCGTGAAAGGATGCAGTCACTGTGGGACGCCAACGATTGGGTACTTAAACCGGTACCACCGGCGCTCGACTTCGCGCCGAAGATAGGTACGCAAGTAGATCTGCGTAGGCAAATTCCGTAGGTACCTTTTCCGTACTTCTTTGAACCTACCTTTTTTCAACACATTCGTTGATAGTGTGCTCGCTCTGCGGAGGCAGCGATGGATAACGTAATTCGTGTAGTGGTCGCAAACCAGCCACGGCTAATGCGCGAACTTGTCTTAGAGACCATCAACGAACAGTCAGGTATTGAAATCATCGCGGAGATAGAAAACGAATCGGCAATTGCGGAAGCGGTTGACGCGACCCATCCGGATTGCCTGATCATCACATTGGATGAATCCGACAAACGTCCTCCCCTTTGCGACATTCTCCTGCGCCGCTATCCCGAAATGAAGATTTTGGCTGTCGCTCCGGAACGGAATAGCAGCATGTTCTTTTGGGCTTCGTTCGACATTCACGAAAGCCCGGCGGAATCTTCCGAAGCTGGAATTCTCGACGCACTGCGCCGTAAAGGGCAACTCGCAGGAGGAGGTTAAACGTGCTTTCAGGACATATGCGGTTTTTCAATCCCCGGCTGATGGCGAGAAAGCGGAGCCTTTTGGTGAGCGCAGGCCTTTTGCTCCTGGTTTTGTGGCTTGTACCTGGGGCGCAGGCGCAAGGACAGAAAGACGACACGACGAACGCTTCGGATTTGTCAGTGCAGAATCTGAGCCACGTTGCAGCCTCTGCAGGAGAACTTAAAACGATTTTGCTCAAGGACGTGGGGCTGATGGTCGAGTTGAAACGCTGGGTCGCAAAGGATGCGACCGACCACGGCCAGATCGTCAGCGACCTAGACCTGACCAGTGAGGCCGTCTTCGAGCGGTTGGAGTCGGATCTTCAATTCCGGTCCGTTGCAACGGCATTGGTCCAACGATATGGGTATCTTCTTCCGAAGCTGAATCCGGATTCCGAGGCTGCAAAGGAACAGACGCTGCTGATCCAGGAGCGTACGAAATGGCTCGCGCAAAACCAGGAAGAAGAGTTGACACAGGCGCGTCAGCGAAGAACGCAGAATCCGCAGAATGCGGGTTCCTGCGACCCACAATTTGATAGGACTTGTAGTATTCCGCAAACGCGTCCATCTCCTGCAAGCGGTCCTGGACAGGAACCTCAGCTAGGACAGCCACCCTTCAGGACGGCTCCTGGTGGGGAGAATCCTTCGGATCTCCCGAACGCCGGTGGAAACCCCACGATGCGCGCGCAACTCATGCAAACGGCAGGAGATTCCACCGCTCTATCTTCTTCTCGACTTCCGTTGCCTGGCTTCTACGACTCCGGATCGTCTGCTAATACGCCGAATGTGAACGCCTCGGAGTCTATTGGAACGCAGGCAGCAGGAGCGGGCGCGGGGAGGCCGTCCGGCAGTGCATTTGCGCGTGGCAATTCCGGTATGGGGAGTCCGAGTGACGGATTGCTCGCGGCATATGGTGGTGGAATGGGAATGAACACGCCGATGGGTGGATGGCCGGATGGGGGCGGAATGAACGGCCGGGGAACAGGTCCTTCGGCCTCACTTGGCGCGTCGCCGGTCCTCCCCATGCAGCCGCCCAACCGACGGTCCCCGTCTACGGCGGTTCCCCAACCGCCCGAGATGATTCGAAAGCCGAGTCCCTATGACGACATCCCATCACTGTATGACATGTATGTTCAGGCGGTCACGCGCCCTGCCGCTCCGAGGCGATTTGGAGCAGAAGTTTTTGAGAATGGGACTCGTGACTCCCAGTTGATTCCGATGGATCTTCCGGTCGGACCGGATTACATAGTTGGACCTGGCGACGGGTTGTCAGTCGATCTCTGGGGTGGTGTGTCTCAGCGCCTTTACCGCACCGTGGATCGTGAGGGCCGGGTCAGCCTTCCAGAGGTAGGTCCGATCCTGGTCAGCGGAAAGAGTCTAGCTGCGGTGCAACAGAACTTGCAGCAGATCCTGAGGACACAATTCCGGGATGTGTCGGCGGATGTTTCGCTCGCTCGACTTCGCACGATCCGGGTCTATGAAGTGGGTGATGTCGTAAACCCGGGAGCTTACGACATCAGTTCACTTTCCACTCCGCTCAACGCTCTGTTCGTTGCGGGTGGACCGACGCCACGTGGGTCGATGCGGATCCTGAAGCATTATCGCGGCACACGACTGATTGAGACCGTCGATGTCTATGACCTTCTCCTCCACGGAGTGAAGACGGATCTCCAGCGGTTAGAAAACGGCGATTCGGTTCAAGTGCCGCCGATTGGGCCGCAGGTGACCGTCGAGGGAATGGTTCGGCGCCCGGCGATCTACGAGTTGCGGGATGAGAAGACTCTGGCGAGTGTGCTCGAACTTGCCGGCGGCCTTCTTCCTACCGCCACGCTGCGCCACATCGAGGTGCAGCGGCTGGTAGCCCACGAAAAGCAGACCATGTTGAGCTTGGATATCCCCGAAACCGATAGCGATGCAATCGTGAGACAGAAACTAGAGTCCTTCGGCATCCACGATGGCGACCGAGTGAGAATCTACCCGATTGTGCCCTATAACCAGGACACGATTTACCTCGAAGGTCACGTCGTGCGGCCAGGCCGGTACTCCTTCCGTGCGGAGATGCGGGTTACCGATGTCATTTCCTCCTACAAGGACCTGCTCCCGGAGCCCTCGACCCGGTACGCCGAAATTATTCGCCTCAACGCTCCAGACTTCCATCCGAGTGTCGAAGGTTTTGATTTGGCCGATGCTCTGGCCAACCCTTCCAAGGCGCCAGTTCTTCATCCGATGGATACGGTTCGGATCTTCAGCCGGTTTGATTTTGAAAATCCGCCGACCATCTCTGTCTTGGGTGACGTGCGTATGCCGGGAACCTACCAGACATCCGGCCAGCTCCGCTTGACCGATGCAGTTCACCTGGCCGGGGGACTCGCCCCTGACGCTGAGATGGCGGATGCTCAAGTATTCCGTTACCTGCCGGACGGCAAGTTCAAGATCTTCAGCGTCAGTCTGAGCCAGGCCCTCGGGGGAGATCCAGTCGAAAACATCATCCTGCAGCCGCGGGACCGACTCTTGATTCACCGAAATCCGGACACAGTCGAGCCGGCCACAGTGTATGTCCAGGGAGAAGTGGCGAGACCTGGCCGCTATCCGTTGACAACGAACATGCGCGTCGCGGATTTGATTCGCGTTGGGGGCGGAATGAAGCCCAGCGCGGACACGCAAGCAGGCGACCTGATCAAGTACCAATGGTCCGACCAGAATAAGTTGAGTGGACAGCAAGAAGTGATCGCCCTTTCAGCAGCGCTTGCGGGTGATCCGAATTCGAACGTGCCTATGCACAACGGGGATGTCCTCACGATTCGGCGGATGCCAGGCTGGGATGATCTGGGTGCTTCCATCGTTCTGAAGGGTGAGGTGAAACACCCAGGGACCTACGGCATCCGTCCAGGTGAACGGCTCAGTTCAATTTTGGAACGAGCCGGCGGCTTCCAACCCGATGCCTATCCATATGGGGCCATCCTGCAAAGAGTGCAGGTGCGTGAGCTGGAATCCAGCGCACAGAACGAAATGATCCTGCGTGTCAAAGACGTGCAAAGCAATCTGCAACTTTTGCCGGACACCGATCCGAAGCAGAAACAGGCGAAAGAGGCTGTCTTGGAACAATGGCAAACAACACTGCTGCAATTGAGTTCTAATCCTCCGCTAGGACGCGTCACGATCCGCATTTCATCCAAGGTCGATCAATGGAGGAACACCTCTGCGGACATCGGGGTCAGGGCGGGAGACACTCTGGTCATACCCAAGAGGCCGAGCTACGTGATAGTTACGGGGCAAGTGTTCAATTCCACAGCTGTGTCTTTCCGGGGGGGGAAGAGCGCGAAGTGGTATCTCAGTCAGTCTGGAGGGCCAACTCAACTTGCCAACAAAAAAGCGATCTTTGTGATCCGAGCCGATGGTTCCGTGGTTGGCACGAAGAGTAGCCTGTGGAGTGGAGAATCGTTGAGCGCCACGCTACAGCCAGGAGACACCATAGTCGTGCCAGAAAAAGCATTCGGTGGCGGTGTGCAGTGGCAGAGCATTCTATTGATTGCACAGACGGCGTCTGCCATTTCCACCAGTGTGTTAATCGGAATGCACTACTAGCGAGATGATTTCTAGGGGACCTAAATTCGTGCTCAATTCTTGTCTGCTCATGGCCGTGGAAGTAATGAGCACGAATTGCTTTGCGCAGCCACAGGGAAGGCAAGAACAAGTAGAGAGCAGGCAAGAGCTGGCGGCTGACGTCAAGAAAGCAGACTCGATCACATCGGACCAACGGATGGGAGCAAGCGCTTGGCAGGCGAAGGACCATCAGTTTTCCGAGAACAAACTTGGGTTATCTCTGCTGAAGAACATCGCACTCGACCAGAAGGCGATGTGGACCAGTCCGATGCACCTGAGGCTGGAGGATGCCAACTGGCTGGCGCCCCTCGCCGGCGTAACAGCTGCCTCTTTGGCATCCGATACCGGTTTGTCCAGGGCATTGACAGGTTCTCCTTCGACTGTAAGCAGGAGCACCAGCTTTTCGAATTACGGAGTGGCTGCTCTGGGTGGCGTTGCAGGCGGCATGTATCTCTGGGGAAAAATGACCCACGACGATCACAGGCGTGAGACGGGGTTGCTCTCCGGTGAGGCCGCTGTAGATGCAGTTGGGATGACCACTGCGCTTCAGTACGCGTTTGGTCGCCAGCGGCCTACGGACGGCAACGGAGGGGGAGGATTCTGGCACGGTGGAACCTCGTTTCCTTCGGACCATTCCACAGCGGTGTGGGCGGCGGCAAGCGTGATAGCGCACGAATATCCCGGCCCGTTAACAAAGTTGCTTGTCTACGGACTCGCTTCGGCCGTGAGCATTTCCCGGATCACGGGTGAGGATCATTTTCCAACAGACGTGTTGATCGGAGGCGGAATCGGGTGGTTTGTCGGCCGGCACGTATATCTAGCCCACCACGATCCGGAGTTGGGCGGGAGCTCATGGGGTCTGCCGTTTGAGGATGATTCAGAGGCCAGGAGAAGGGGGCTTCCTGATAAGAATGCCGCATCGACGTTCGTGCCCCTGGATAGCTGGATATATCCCGCCTTTGCCCGTCTCGCAGCCATGGGATATGTGACATCTGCTTTGCAGGGGATGAAGCCCTGGACTCGGATCGAGTGCGCGAGGCTGACCGAAGAAGCAGGCGACGCTCTGCTAGAACCTACGCGCCAAGATGTCAATCCGGATGAGCAGGCGGTTCAACTACAAGAGGCGTTGAAGCGCGAATTCGCCGAAGAGATCGCGGTCCTGGATGGCGGTCGCAACCTGTCGTTTGCAGTGGATTCGATCTATTCGCGGGTCATGTCTATCAGCGGCCCGATCTTGACGGACGGCTTCAACTTCGGGCAAACGATTTCTTACGACTTTGGCCGACCGTTTCGGAGAGGTACGAATGCGATAGCGGGAACTTCACTGCGCGCGTCCGAAGGGCCGCTGGCCATCTTTGTCCGCGTGGAATATCAACACTCGCCATCGGCGCCACCGCTTTCGGGGTCCGTTTTGCAGTTTATTTCTACAAACGATGGACTGCCCTTACAGGCTCCGCATGCATTTGCCCCGATCAATCGGGCGGATCTTCTCGAAGGCTACGTCACCTTCAACCACGATGGATGGCAAGTGTCTGCTGGCAAACAGGCGATGTCCTGGGGCGTAGGTAAAGGCGGTGGCATGCTCTTTAGCAACAACGCCGAGCCGCTTAAAATGATTCGGCTTACCCGCACCGTCCCCGCTGAATTGCCTGGTTTCTTCCGCCATTTCGGAAAATTTCGGACGGAATTGTTTGTTGCCAAACTTGACGGGGGATTGTACGTCCCGCACCGATTGGTGTGGGGACAGAAGATCAGCATCAACGTAACGCCGTATTTCGAGATGGGATGGGGGCGGACAGTCATCCTAGGCAGGGGAGCTAATGCAATGGACGGTGATGCGTTCACCACCGCCAATTTTATTGAGAATTTCTTTGGTATTTCCGTGCGGAAATCGCCTGGCGGCCCGGTTGGGGTTCCGGGTGACAGCCGGTTCGCATTCGATTTCAATTTCGACCCGCCGGGGCTCAGGCACGCGGTATCTTTCTATGGCGATTTTTATGGCGACGATGTCCCGCTTATTTTTTACAAGCCGACCCGAGGAGCCTATAGGGTGGGAATGTTTATCCCTCGGCTGCCTCACTTATCGCGCGTAGATCTCAGGGCTGAGGCGATCTCGACCGAATCACCAGGCTTTGAAGATCCATTCGGTGGTCACCTGAATTACTGGAATTACGTTTATCGAGACGGCTGGACAAACGATGGTCAACTGATGGGCAATACGGTCGGCCGCCAAGGCCGAACCTTTCGGGGATGGACCACATTCCATTTTTCGGCTCTCCACGAAATCCAATTCTCCTTCACAGATCATCAGGTTCCCCATTTGGTGCCTGGGGGCGGATCTTGGCAAGACTACACAGCCAGCCATGAAATCCATTTCCGGTCGGGCCTATACGTGAAGAGCATGGTTCAGTTCGAGCATATTCAGCACTATCCAATACTGTTTCATGGACAAGTGAACAATGTGAGCGCCTCAATTGAATTCGGGGCGCTTCTGAAGGGCGCAAAGTTCTAATGACGATTCGTTTCGCTTTGATGGACTACAAGACCACACAGGCCCAATCCTGCTGGGCAGAAAGTTCGCCAGCGGATTTGAGATCCGAGATATGAGCAGCTCAGAGGCAAATTCTTCGCGGCCGCCCGACGAATCGGCAGAGGTTCAGGACATGGTCTCTGTTTCGAGCCTGGAAGAGCGTGCGCCGAATCAACTCGCAGCGAAGATTCGAATTGTGAGGAGCCGTCGCCGGCTTGTGTTTCGGGCATCGGTAACAGGCTTGATCGGCGCACTTTTAATCGCACTTGTGATTCCCACGCAGTACCGGGCTTCCGCGCAACTCATGCCTCCCGATACACAATCCGGTTCCGGGATGGCCATGTTGGCCGCGCTGACCGCAAAGACAGGCAGTGGTTTGGGGGCGTTAGCGGGTGACATGCTTGGTATGAAAAGCTCTGGTGCGCTCTTTATCGGAATCATGCGGAGCCAGAGCGTGCAGGAAGATCTAGTAAAGAAGTTTGATTTGAGAAGGGTGTATGGCCAGAAGCTCCTGGTTGATGCACGCGCCACGCTGGATCACAACACTTCGATTATGGAAGATCGAAAAAGTGGAATCATTACAATCACGGTTTCGGACAAGAATCCCAAGAGATCTACTGACCTTGCAAATGCGTATATTGACAAACTGAATTCGCTCGTTGTTGAGCTTTCGACCTCATCTGCGCATCGCGAACGTGTTTTTCTGGGGGAACGTCTCACAGACGTGAAGCGAGATTTGGACGATGCATCAGCTCAGCTTGCCCAGTTTTCCAGCAAGAACGGCATGATTGACGTTCAGCAGCAAGGCAAAGCGATGTTCGATGCGGCGGCAAACCTGGCTGGTGAAATAGTTGCGACCCAGTCGGAACTCGAGGGATTGCGCCAAATCTATACCGACAACAATGTGCGAGTGCGCGAGTTGAGCGCACGCTCGGAAGAACTCAGAAAGCAACTGGATAGGCTCAGCGGGATTAAGGACGGCGCTGCGCACGCCGATCCACCCGGCAAGCACGACGATCAAATCCAACTGCAGAAGAAGCTCATAGCCGAACGCCAGGCCCCATCCGACAAATCTGACCCGGCAAAGGCCATCAGTGAATCTACAGTGGACCCACCGGCCAACCAATCAGGCAATCTTCCTTCTCCTTCGCTCCGACAATTGCCTTTTTTGGGGGCGCGATACGCGGATTATTACCGTCGAGCGAAGGTCCAGGAAACCGTGTACGAACTTCTGACCGAACAATACGAGTTGGCCAAAGTGGAAGAAGCCAAGGAAACACCGAGCGTCAAGGTCCTGGCCCCGGCCACATTGCCGGAGAAGAAGTCTTTTCCCCCGCGCGCGCTCATTGCTTTGATGGGAATGGCTTTGTCTTGCGCTTTATCCATCGTTTGGATTTTGGGCGTGAGCCGCTGGCGGGAGATTGATCCGGCTGATCCACAAAAGCTTGCCGTTCAGGAAGTGTTCGCGATGATTAAGTCGGACACGGGGTGGGTCACACAGTACAGTGATGCCTTGAAATCGACGGTGGTGAAGATACGGGAACGAATGTTGCGGCGCGGGCGACCAACGGAGCGGCCTGAATAGCGGTTGGTGCGCAAGCCGCGCTGTCGCGTTGCAAGTGACATATTATGAGTGGGTTAGGTCACAAATCACCCTGTAAGTGACGGGGCGAAGCTGTAGCGGCAGACACCCTTATGGAAATGCTTGAGCAAAGAATGACTACAGATCTGAACGCGCCCGTCGTGCTCAATAGTTATCAGAATCGTCAGTGGTACGCGCTGTATACGTGTGCGCAGCATGAGAAGCGTGTGTTCGAGGAACTTAAGCGCAGAGCGGTGGAATCCTTTCTGCCGCTGTATGAGTCGGTTCGCCGCTGGAAAGATCGGCAAGTGAGACTCGAGTTGCCTCTGTTTCAAGGGTACGTGTTCGTCCAGATATCCTTGCGAGATAAACTGCACGCGCTCGAGGTCCCTGGCGTCGTTCGACTGGTTGGATTTGGCGGAGTGCCGGCTTCGTTGCCCGATGAGCAAGTGGACGCGATGCGCGCGAGCATGACGGGACTGCTGCGCGCCGAGCCTCACGCCTACCTGACTGCCGGCCGGCGAGTCCGGGTAAGAAGCGGCCCGCTCCGAGGTCTCGAAGGCATTCTGGTCCGAAGAAAGAGCGCCTTTCGCCTTGTCGTTTCGGTTGAACTTATTATGCGGTCCGTGTCCTTGGAGGTTGATGCCAGCGATGTCGAACCCCTCTGGCCTCGCTCTGGCGTGTGCACCCAAGAGCAGATCACTCTCCAACGCGTATGACACAAATTTCTTCTGAAAGTGCGGAGGTCCTGACTGTCGATATCCCCCTCGCAGCCCCAGCATCCCCCGTTCGATTTTCGAGCAAACGGGCGTACGTGCAAACATTTGCCGCGAGTGCGGCCATACAAAGTCTTGGACTGATTTCCGGCGTTCTGGCGGCGCGATTGCTGGGGCCAGAGGGGCGCGGGGAATTGGCGGTCATTATCTTCTTGCCAATGCTGCTGGTACAACTCGGACAATTGGAGTTGCCGCGCAGCCTTGCTTATGAAGTCAGCCGCGTGGACGAAATTTCCCCCGTTGTGATCGCCTCAAGCTTCTGGCTGGCCGTTGGGCTCGGTGTCCTCCAGGCGCTTCTCCTAGCAGGCTTGCTTCCTCTGTATTTGCCTGTTGACAAATTGCACGCCCTTTCTGCTTCGCGCTGGTTTATGGTTTATCTCCCCGCGGCCTATATCACAGCCACGCTGATGGGGAGCGACCAGGGGAGAGGGCATTTCGGGCGGTTCAGCCTCCTACTCGCGCTTCCAGGAGCTCTTTATGTGGCGGCTATTCTGATCGCATGGGGGAGCGGCCACATTTCTCCGGCGACCTTTGCGGTGGGAGTTCTGGCAGCGATGGTTTTTACGACCGGCGTGCGCATGGGGCTCGATTGGAACGTGCTCAGGCGAACCATGCCGGACTGGACGACGGCGCAGCGGCTCTTGAAGCGCGGCCTGAGCTTCTATCTTCCGGCGGTGGCCACTTTCGCACTGTACCGAGCGGATATGTTCATCCTGGTGCGGATGGCACCCAACGAGGCTATCGGGCTTTACGCTGTGGCGCAGGCCATCGCCATGGGGCAGGTCGGCACTGTCAATCCGTTCATCCAGGTGGCCTTCGCCGCAGTGGCGGGAGAAGTCGAGCCACGCCAGGCGTTGCAGATTCTGGCGCGGCATTTCCGCCTGGCGCAACTCGCCGTGATCTGCGTGGGACTGCTGTCCGCCGCCGTCACTCCCTGGCTAATCCGGCTGGTGTTCGGCGCGCAATTTATCGGCGCATTGACCACCACATACTTGTTGATCGGCTCGACGGTTCTCTGGGGCATGGAGCAGGTGCTGGAGCAGGGATTGCGCGCCGCCGGGCACCCCCGGCCTGGGATTATTTCAAATTTTCTGGGACTTGTGGTGCTTGTTGGGCTGGGTATTCCCGCGTGCGCACGATACGGCATCGCTGGTCTGGCGGCTGCCGTGCTTGCCGCGCAAATCCTCAATCTCGCCGTGCTGGTCTGCTTCTGCGTTGCCGGATTGAAGATGCCAACGAAGAGCTTCTGGGCGTTTGAGGCGGGCACGCTGTCGGCACTCGCACTCTTACTCAAGACTGATTGGAATAAGTTTCGCAGAAACATATGGATGATGCCGTAGCCATTCCGGGTGACGGAGTGCCTAAGCGCTAAATCTACTTTTTCTACGTTGGGAATGAAATTGATTTTCGACACAAAGCCCATGGCCGAACAACAGATACTTTTGAGCATCGTCGTTCCTACCAGGAATCGAGCGCGATACGCCATTTCTATGATCGAGTCCATTTTGGATCTGAAAGGGGACGTCTTCGAACTCGTCGTAAGTGACAACAGCGATGACAACACCCTAGCAGACTGGGTGACCCATCAATGCAACGACCCGCGGCTCATCTACAAGCGCGTCACTGGGGCTCTCTCTATGACGGAGAACCATAACCATGCATTCGGAATGGCTAGCGGGGAGTTTGTCTGCTTGATAGGTGATGACGATACGGTTCTACCAACTATCCTTGACGGTTGCCGATGCGCTCATCAACAGAAGCTCGACGCCCTGACACCAGGCACCACCATCCGTTATTGTTGGCCAGATTTGGTGCATCGCTATTGGGGAAAGCGGCAAGCGGGGAAAATATACGCCGATAGATGGGAAGGGCAAGTCTGGGTGGGAAATCCCAAGAGGGAAGCCTTTGCATGTATGCGTCGTGCCGGGCAGGGAACTGCTTGGCTTCCAAAGCTTTACCACGGGATTGTTCGAAGGTCTCTATTAGAAGAACTGAAGGCTGAAACGGGTGCTTATTGTTTTGGTGTCAGCCCGGATGTTTACATGGCAATGGCCCTCGCACGGAAGGTAATTCGGCAGGCATGCACAGATACACCCCTGACTATTCCTGGTTCCTCAGGAGGAAGCAATTCCGGGAGAGCCGCCAAGCGAGAACACAAGGGAGATCTAAAGAAGGACCCTCATATGGTGGCCTTTCGTGACGAAATCTGGCCTGAGGGCAACCCTGAATTTTTCAGCATTGAAACCGTCTGGGCTCAGGCTGCTTTGGAAGCGGTAAGACGCGCGAACTGGGAAGAAATGTTGTCTGTATTTAATTTCCCGTATCTATACGCCATTTGTTTTCTTAGACATAGTGACTATTTTCATGAAATCCGAAGAGCTATTTCTGTGGGAGCCTTAACTCGAGGAAGATCTAGGGGATTAATCTGGCTGTCTATAGCCATGCAGATCGCAAGAGCATTTGGAGCCACGTCTTGGTACTACATAAGGCGGAGCATCAGGCCCACCCCACGCGGCTATTCTCAAGAATACGGCACTTATCCGGATATTCGTTCGGCTTCCGAATTTGTGTCGACTATTCTCGGAGAAAAAGCATCGTGGAAATCTGCTTTTACTTCGCTGAAATAATGCACTGCAAGGTGCGACAACCGCCTACGATATATGGAGAATAGTTTTGACGAACTCCGGGACTCACACTAACTCCACCAAGCTGATCTTGTGGATGCCGTCCGTTTTTATTTTTGCGGCTCTCGGTCCTTATTTGGGTAATTATGGCTTGAAGGTTGAACACATCATTATTTACGGAAGCGCGTTCATCTATCTAGTAATGCTCTTCCCTCGTTTTCATTGTCACCCTTGGGTTGATTTTTCCTCTACGATGCACCTTTGGCTCGGCCTCGGGATTTGCCAGTTGATAGGTTTCGTCTGGTCATCGAGCCTGGCGCGGGCGGCGGCCCCGACGGGGCGATTGCTTGCCGCGGTTGAACATCAAGTCCAACCACTGGTTGTCGTTGGTCTTCTGTGCGCATGGGCAGGAACTCTTTCTTCTGAGCAGTTAAGAATATCCCTGCGCAGGGCATTGAATGTTCTTGTCTGGGGGTTGTGTCTGAATTCATTATTGATCGTTTGGTTCATGAGAACAGGAAGCGTGGGGCTGTTTCTTCCATGGCTACCTCCCTCAGGTGCGGATGTTGATTCCGTCTGGACTCTTTCTGTGCAGATGGGACGATTTGGAGGGATCTTCAACCAGCCCTTTGAAGCCGGTCTGGGCTATTCGCTCGCGCTCTTGGGGTGGTGTCGAATACAGGGCGATCTCAGGCAGGCCATGTCTTGGGAATATGGCCGATTGGTCCTCTTGTTATTCGGCGGCCTTGTCTCAGTTTCAAAGGTGTTTATTTTCGGAGGCATTCTACTTTGTCTCATTTTTGTCTCAATATGTAAACATTATCGCAAGTATATTTTAAATCTGAAAAGCTGCGTGGTTCTGATCGGAATTATTTTAGTTGCTTCTTGTTTTCAAGAACTCTGGAGCGGGTTCTCGTATTTTATGAGATTGTTTACCCCTGAATCGGGGATGGATCTTATTGATCTTTATACATCGAATCGCTTTGGAGGAAATCCAACGCAGGTCACAGATTATTTCGCTGAAGTGTGGAAAGTATCCCCATTCTTTGGTTTTGGTTTTGCGCCATATGAGGTGCAAGACAACGGTTTTTTGTGGGCATTCGCCAGTGGGGGAATCCTGGGGCTGGGCATCTTCGTTTTGATGCTCTATCGGACCCTCTCTTGGGCCAGAAAACTGATCAGAAACAACAGCGAACAAATGTTTCCTTTTATGACGTTATTGCTAATGGTGTTAGCTGGCATTGGAGCACCCTCCTTTACAATTAACCGTGCTTCAACAATTTTCTGGACGTTATATCCTCTTGCGACTCTTGTGGGGCTATCCCAATATCCACGAGAAGCAGCTGTGGTGAAGCCTAGTATTACCGCGTATCAAGGCGCACGAGCGCTCTCAATAACGTCCTCTCAATCCTGCAAGAGTCATTAACTTTCATGAGTTTTCGGAAAAGCCGCGAACAGGTAGCGGCATTTCAATCCACGATCCGGTGGTCGTAGGTCACAAATGGGGCCGAGAATTTTTGTACTTGCCGATTGGTATCTGCCCGGCTACAAGGCGGGCGGCCTCGTGACCTCAGTGGCCAACGTAGTCGAGTCTCTAGGGGACTCATTCGAGTTTTTCGTGATCACCCGCGATCGCGATCTGACCGATGCACAGCCGTACCCTGGAGTCCACTGCAATGAGTGGGCGTCGACGGGAAAGGCAAGGGTAGTGTATACGGTAGATTTTTCATTCCGTCACCTGCGGAAGCGCATCATCGAGATAGCGCCCGACGTAATCTACCTGAACAGTTTCTTTTCAGTTCTAACAATCAAGACACTCTGTATGCGCAGTCTCGGCCTGCTGCCCGACTGTGCAATCGTTCTGGCTCCGCGCGGCGAGTTCTCGCCGGGTGCGCTTGAGCTCAAGCGATGGCGGAAGTGGCTCTATCGGAACCTTGCCCTCCGCGGCGGGCTCTATCACGATCTAGTCTGGCACGCATCCTCAGAACTTGAGCGAGTACACATCGAAGCAGTGCTGCACAGAATGGGCTTGAAACACTCCTGTGTCCGCGTTGCTTGGGAGTTGCCGGACCCGGATTGGCTGCGAATAACCAATGGTCCGGCCAAGCCAGCAAAGGCTCCCGGCGCAGCACGATTTCTCTTTCTTTCCCGGATCTCACCGAAGAAAAATCTTCTCTTTGCCCTGGACGTGCTGGGGAAGCTCACAGGCCATGTGGAATGCGACGTAGTCGGCCCGATCGATGACCACACCTATTGGCAGGAATGCGAGAAGAGAGCAAAGACACTCCCCGGGAATGTGAGTGTGGACTACCGGGGAGCAATTCCCCGCGCGATCGTCCCGCAGGTGGCATCGGAATATCACTTTTTTCTCCTGCCTACGCTCGGCGAGAATTTCGGATACGCAATTCTAGAGGCGATGGCCTCAGGATGCCCTGTCATTTTGAGTGACCGGACCCCGTGGCGGGATGCGACGGAACGGGGGCTGGGATGGAGTTTGCCGCTTGAGGATCGCGAGTTGTGGCGGCGCGTCTTGCAGCAATGCGTGGACATGGACCAGCAGGCTTACACAACATTTTCTTTGCGGGCGCGGGAGTTTGTCGAAACGTGGACTACGTCGAACAATCACCACCACGAAACCGTTCAACTATTTAACTTGGCGCTTAACCGTCAAGGTCCACCGAAGCCCCCGGACCCGCTTGGAGAATCCGCTGGAGTGCGTGAGAAGTGCGCCGGGGGAAACTCGCCGGGTCCCGGCCGTGCTTAGTCTGTAAGTCCGACACGATTGTTGAAAGGATGTCATTCAAATATCATTGAGAGAGGAAAAGCGATGACCAAAGTGCTTGTTGTAGGAGGTGCAGGCTATATTGGCGGTGCGGTGACTGAGCTACTGACCGCGGCAAAGATACCTTTCCGTGTGTATGACAGCCTGGTGTACGAGCCGCATTACCTAAAAGGAGTCGATTTTGTTCGCGGCGACATTCGTGATGCAGAAAAGCTAAGGCCGCTGCTATCGGAAGTCACGCATGTGGTGTGGCTGGCTGCAATTGTCGGCGACGCCGCGTGTGCGGTGACTCCCGACCTCACCACAGATGTGAATCAGAAGAGTGTCCAATGGCTCGCATCCAACTTCACAGGGAGAATCATCTTTACTTCCACATGTTCGGTCTATGGACAGCACGATGCCGAACTGAAAGAGGACTCATCCGTCAACCCGCTTTCCCTTTATGCCCGGACAAAACTGCAGGCGGAGCAATATCTGCAAGGTGAAAATAGCCTCATCTTCCGGCTGGGAACTGCCTTCGGCGTGTCCGATACGTATTCCCGCCCTCGCATGGACTTGGTCGTAAACTACATGACCGCAAACGCTATCACAAAGGGAGAACTCAGCGTATTCGGGGGAACGCAATGGAGGCCGCTGATTCACGTGAAGGACATCGCTGAAGCCATCGTGTCAAATTTGGAGCGGCCGGTTCGCGGCGTTTATAACCTCGCCGCCACCAATATCCAAATCAAGGACTTAGCGGCCATTGTTAGCCAGATGACAGGATGCCGCGTGCTGTATACAGAAGAGAAATTTCAGGATCAGCGCAACTATCACGTGACCACGCAGAAGGCGCTGCGCGATGGCGTGTTTAATCCGAATACCATGAGGTCCATTCAAGATGGAGTCCGAGAAATAGTCGGACTCGTGCGGGTTGGCCGAATCAAGCAAACCGAAAACGACGTGTACTTCAATGTGCGTCACGTAGAGAACCTAAAAGTTCATGGACAATTTGCTTAAGGAGCCGACGGTAATTCCAGGCAGCTTGGCAGTAGACGATCGCGGCCAGGTAAGCTTTGCGAACGCATTTTCTTTTGACAGCGTCCGCAGGTTCTATATGGTTGAGAATTTTTCAACCGATGTTGTGCGCGCCTTCCACGGACACTTGAAAGAAAACAAATTCGTATTCGTGCCAGCCGGATCGGCCATTGTGGCTGCCGTGGCGCTCGATGATCCCGTCCGCCCCAACACGAACGTCAAGCCGCACCGGTTTGTTCTCTCCGACAGAAAGCCCCAAATCCTGCACATTCCCGCAGGATATGCGAATGGCTTCCGGCCACTCGAACCAGGCACGAAGATTATTTTCTTCTCTACAGCGACCATGGAAGAAGCGGCAAACGACGATTACCGGTTTCCGGCGGACTACTGGGGAGCCGACGTGTGGAGCGTTGAATCTCGGTGAAGGAAAACCTCTAATGAAGCGAGTGCTTTTACTCGGAGCGACAGGAATGCTGGGCAGTGCGGTCTACGGGGTGCTGCAAAACAAGTATAAGCTGACTTTGGCGGTCCGAAATCCGAACAAAATTGATTTACTCGAACGGGTTTACGGAGGAACCGCCGCACACCGTATCGTGGCGTATGACGCTGCCGCAATGTACCAAGATTTCGTATCGAAACGCGGCTTTCCCGGCACCGCGCTTACGAGATTTGTCAGCGAAGTAGGAGAAGTGAACCATGTGATAAATGCAATTGGGGTGACCATCCCATTCGCTTTGCGAGAGCCGGTGCTCACATTCTTCGTCAACGGCGCTCTCCCGCACCTACTGGCAGAAATGTTTGGTGAGAAGCTGATCCACATCACAACAGATTGTGTCTACAGCGGCGCCGAGGGATATTCCTACAATGAAACTTCTGCCAAATCACCCGTTGATCTGTACGGCCTGTCGAAGAGCCTCGGTGAACCCACAAAGTGCCTGACGATTCGCACCTCGATCATCGGGCGTGAACTGGAAGGGTTCACCGGCCTACTGGAATGGTTCCTGCAGCAAGCAGGAAAGACCATCACCGGGTTCAGTGGCCACTACTGGAATGGCGTCACGACACAACAATTCGGCGAAATTTGTCACCAATTGATGTCTTCTCCCGAGTCATTTCCGCGGCGGGGGTTGTTTCACGTATTTTCCACAGTTGTCTCGAAATACGAGATGCTGCGGGTGTTTCAGCAAAAGTACGGGCTGGATTGCACGATCGTTCCGGAGCATGAAAAAAAACTCAATCGCTCTCTCACGACGGTGAAAGAACTAAATGGACTCCTCAAAGTCCCTTCATTTAATGAAATGTTGGCGGCGCTGCGCCCATGAGTCCATTCTCAAACAAGAAGTTTAAACTTGTCACATTCCTCGGCATTCGCCCCGATATTATCCGAACGCGCCGATTAATCGGAATGCTCGATCAGGGTCAGAAAAAGTTTGGGTATGAGCACGTGTATGTACATTCGGGTCAACACTTCGACTATCAACTAGACGGAGTGTTTCGCAAGCAGCTCGGTGTTCGACGCCCCGACCTTGATCTTCGCATTGGGAAAATTCTTAAGCGAACCCGCAAGACCAGCCATGTTCACCAATCAGCGCTTCTTTTCACCAAGACCGCTGAAATGCTCGAGAAACTTCGGCCCCATGCAGTGCTTTACCTGGGTGACACGAATACAGTGACTTCGGCTCTGATCGTAGCCAAGTATGGAGTGCCCGTGATCCACATCGAAGGCGGGGGCCGGAGTTATGACTGGCGCATGCCAGAGGAAAAGAACAGAATCCTCGCCGACCATTTGTCGGACATAATTTATTGTTATCTCGAACGATACAAGAATATTCTATTGTCTGAAGGAGTTCCTTCCTGCCGGGCGGTTGTCGTCGGCAACATCATCGTGGACGCCCTGAATGATTTCATGCCCGTTGCCAAACAGAGATCCATACTCAAGAATCTCCACCTGGAAGCGAAACAGTATGCCCTTTGCACGATACACCGCGAGGAAAACATAGAAAATCGGGATATCCTAGCAGCCAAACTGCAAGGGCTCCGGGATCTTGCGAAGGCCATGCCCGTAGTGCTTCCTGTCATGCCGCGTGTCCAGGCACGGGTCAGACAATTCCGTCTCGAGAAGTTGCTGGCCGGCGGACGAATGATATGCACGAAACCGCTAGGGTTCCTAGATTTTCTGAAACTCGAGAGCGCCGCCCGCGTGATCGTGACTGACAGCGGCACGGTGCAAGAAGAAGCCTTGATCCTCGGCGTCCCGTGTCTGGTGACAAGACGCTCAACGGAGCGCCCTGAAACGATCGCTGCCGGAGCTACGATCCTGGCGGATGACGATCTCTGCGCGAATGCCCATCGCGCATCGCAAATGGATACGGGATGGAACCGCGATGCTCTCAACCCTACCGGGGGAAGCCCGAGCGAGAGGATCTACCAAGACCTTATAGAGAAAATGCGGTTTGGCTTTTTCGCCCAATCGCGAACCCTTGAAATGCTTCGGACCAATCCATTCGCCCGCCAAGCATACGGCTTGGAACTCCCTTAATTTCACAATTGCTTCTCAGGCTTTTCGAATCACTCGGTTCACGTCGTGGGCGGTTCAGAATTCTAGAAACCACCACACCGTAATATATGCGGATTGTGATTCTCATCGATTGCTACCTTCCGAGCCGAAAATCCGGCGCGAAGCACATTCACGACTTGGCGCTCGAATGCCGAGACTTAGGCCATGACGTTACTATTATTACTGTTAGCGATTATATAACTAGAGCCTTTCAGGTGAGTGACGACCAGGGATTGCGAATCGCCCGGGTTAAAATGGGAAAAATTAAGGGCATGCCGAAGATTGTGCGTGCCATTCAAGAAGTCCGACTATCCCATGTTATATGGCGCAGAGCCCAGCGTTTTCTGAAAGCCAATCCGGCTGACGCAATAATCTATTACTCGCCGACAATTTTTTTTGGGGCGCTAGTAAGACGCCTGAAATCACTCTGGAGCTGCCCATCCTACCTTATCCTGCGGGATATTTTCCCGCAGTGGGCCGTGGACGCTGGCATTCTTAAGAAAAGAATTGTTTGGCGATTCTTCCGCGAGAAAGAAAGGGCGCAATATGATGCCTCCGATGTCATTGCAGTTCAGTCTTGCGGCGATCTTCGGTACTTCAAGGAACATTTTCCACGCAAGAACTACCGTCTCACAGTGCTGTACAACTGGGCGAGGTCCAGCGAGGCAGGCCTGCCAGCTACGAGCTACCGTAGTCGTCTGGATTTGCGAGACAAAGTTATCTTCGTTTACGGAGGCAACCTCGGCGTTGCCCAAGATGTCGATAACCTGATCCGTCTCGCTGCCAGCCTCACCGGCAGGCCGGAAATCCATTTTCTGTTGGTGGGCGAAGGGACTGAGGCGCCCCGAATGAAAAGAATCATCGAATCCAGGCAGCTGCAGAATATTCACCTGTTGCCAGCCGTTGGCCAGCGTGAATATCTCGCGATGCTTTCGGAATGTGATGTAGGACTTCTCAGCCTTGACCGGAGGCTTACGACCCATAATGTCCCCGGGAAGTTGTTTGGTTATATGTATTGGGGCAAGCCCGTTCTGGCGAGCCTGAATCCAGGAAACGACCTGTTCACTCTTCTCGGTCACAAACGCGCTGGCTTCTGTTTTGTAAATGGTGATGACGCGAATCTTATCGCCGCAGCACTCCAGCTAGCCAGTGATGTTCAGCTCCGAACACAAATGGGACGTAATGCCAGATCTTTACTGGAGAGTACATTCTCCTCACGGGCGGCTGCTGTACAGATTCTAGAAGAACTGTCCATTGTGGCTGGCAACCATGAGCAACCCGAAGCGCTTTTGGCCACCCGGTCTTAGATGATGATTCCGGCTTTCTACCATGCAAGGTGCGATTTCTGAATTGGGCTTGCTGGTTTGCTTTGACAAAAGATTCGAGCATCCACCCAGTCGGGCCTCGGGGAAGATCCATATCTACACGCCGTTTTGAATCAGACTCTGTCCCATCCGATGGATGAGTGTAGGTGCGATTGTGCGACTCGGAACTTCTTCCAGGTTGATCCAAGAGAATCATTCCGAGATGTCAGGAGGCAAACAGCGTGCCCGCTGTCTACATACAGAGTTTCCTAGCGAGTGTGCTCTTGGCATTTGTATTCACCCGCTATATTCGTGACTGCGCGATTGCTCACGGGTGGGTCGACAAGCCAAATGTAGGCCGTCATTTCCACTCAAAGCCGGTACCCCGTATCGGAGGGGTTGCCATATTGCTGGCCTTTCTCTGTGCGACTGTTATTTCTTTCATTCTCGCACGTCTTACCACAGCCGGGAATTCAGTTTCTGCCAATACGGTATTGGCCGTTCTAGCCCCGGCTTCGATCATCTTTCTCATCGGTCTTTACGACGACCTGCGCCCACTTAAACCCACTTGGAAGTTCATTATCCAAGGTGCGGCAGGGGTTCTGCTATATTTCGGTGGCTTTGGGATCTATCAATTCGATTTTTTTTCCACAAATCATCCGCTGCGTGCTTTTGTTGGGTTCCCGCTGACAATCCTTTGGGTTGTCCTGATCACCAATGCATTTAACTTGATTGACGGGCTAGATGGTCTTGCAGCCGGTTCGGCCTTGTTTTCGACCATCGTAATCTTCGTTGTCTCACTGGTGCGGCACAACTCAGTTGTTTCGTTGTTGACCATCATTCTTGCAGGTTCCATCCTTGGTTTTCTGCGCTTCAATTTTAATCCGGCGACAATTTTTCTTGGTGATTCAGGGAGCCTTTTCATTGGATTCATGCTTGCTGCGCTTGGCTTAAGCTCCTCGGACAAAGCCACCACGATGGTTGCCGTCGCGATCCCGGTTGTTTCTCTCGGGCTTCCAATTCTAGACACAGCCATTTCTGTCGTTCGCCGCTTCCTCAGCAGGAAGCCACTTTTCACAGGCGACGACGATCACATTCATCACAAACTCTTGAAGCGGGGTTACTCGCACCGTGACGCCGTGCTCGTTCTCTATGCCGTCACAGCCGCGTTTGGATTCTTGAGTCTCGCGTTGCTTCACGGCGACTCCATGATTGCTCTGGTGCTTGCCGTAGTTGGACTTGGGGTATGGATCGGCGTACAGCATCTTCAATATGCGGAGTTCGCCGAATTGTATGCCTTCTTCCATAACGGTATAAACCGCAGGCAGATCATCGCCAACAATGTGCACATCAGACGAGCAAAGGAATCGCTAAACGCGTGTGTAGATCTTGATCAACTGTGCCGGGTGTTAAAGGACGCCTTGGAACCTCTAGGGTTTGACGGATTCGTGCTAAGAACCGACCACCTGGATGGCTTCCCCCAGTCAACTCTGAATCCACTGGAGCATGTCTCCGATGGCGGCTTAGAATATGCATGGACTAATCCTTCTGGATCTAGCCATGCGTGGGAATTCCGCTTCGAACTACAGACGCTTTCCGGCGAGAAGTGGGGGCAGTTTTCCGTTGTCAGAGATTCTCTCGAGGAACCCATCTTATTGGACATCAACCTTTTGAATGATGGATTCCGGCGGGCATTATCTGAGGCGGTTCCCCGGGCATTTGTCGGTACACTAATTGGTATGGGAGACCTTCGAGCTAGACAAACACAACTTGTATCCAAATCCGTGTCTGTCCACTGATTCGACCCGTGTTCGTCTTCAGAACCTTTGAGACCAGAATGAGCCGCGTGGCATCGTTGGCTCGCCGAGGCTTGGTCTTGCGTTCCAAGTAGAGACACTAGCCCGTGTTCACCGGTTTAGCCGGCATTCGTTGTGGCCTCAAGATCTCGTCGACGAGAAACAAGTCTGTGAGCAGTGCGCGGAGATGGATCGAAGCATTCAGATTATCGATCAACTGAGAGCTGAGGGTGATCTGGGCAAGTACAAGCTGGATGGCGGCGAGAGAGTCACGAGCGTCACTCTCCAGGACAGCGAGAAACGCGTGGTAGCGTTCGGCCAACTGCAGGTTTTCTTGTTTCACCGCCATCGCATAAGCCTCTGACAGCCCTGAAAGTGCCTCGACGGCGCGATTCAGGTAGTCGCGCACCTGCCCACTTGACTGGCTGCCCTCGTCCCCAGCGAGTCCCTGGCCGGCGTACGCCAGCATGAACTCGTAGCATTCCTCGATGGCGGTGCAACGGGCGCTTATTTCGTCGCGCATCGTCTCAGATCACCACTTCCGGCGCCTTCGACTGCCCCGCCTCGGGAACTCCCTCGTCGACGGGCCATCGCTCTGGATCGTGGTGTTCCAGGTACTTTCCACGACTGATCCAACCAAAGATCATCGACTTGGTGAGAAAAAACTTCTCTGGCCTGACCGCGAGGTAAATGTGCGCCGTAATGAGCGCGACAAATCCAACCCCCGCCAGACCATGCAATACATACATCACGCCCCACGTCATGTCGCCAAAAAGATAAGGATTGCGCGTGAAGAAGGGGGTGCGCACTCGAAACATCATAAAGAGGCCGGTGAAAATCACCGCAAGACCCGCGAATAGAACGCTCAGGTGAAAGAGCTTGTTCTCCAGCGGATACTTACCAAATTTCTTCAGTGGGGGAGTCGCTCTTCCCAAGGCCCGCTGGAATCTCCTCGACGCGTCTGCGACGTCCTGCTTGTCCGGCCAGATCGACCAGAAATCCAGCCAGAATGTGGCGTGGATGATGTGGTACAGAACCGAGATCGTAAGGACGATGCCCGCGACCCAGTGAATCGTCACCCACGAAAATCTGACGCCCACCTTCGGAAGAAACGCGGTGAAGAGCAGCACGAACATGGAAGCCGCCATCACCCAATGAAAGGTTCTCGCCCCAAACGAATGCCTGGCGACGCGCTCAGGGACTCGTGCAGCGGCTGCGGCTAGCTTTGAGTCATTCTGCGATTCGGCAACGGGTTTCGCCCAGTATCCAACATAAATTGCGTGGACAATTAAGAACAGCACTCCCGCAATCGCTGACGCCCATAGCAGATCCCAAGAGACATGAATCGGGATCCGCTCACCCCACGGATTCAGTGCCCACTGAATGAAGTTCAAGCTGCCTCCTCCCCGACCACTCCTCGGATCGCACGCTTCACGAGATTTCTCATCAACGGCACCTTATAACCGTTAGACTGCAAAGGTTTGGCTCCTTGGATAGCGAGTTTCCCGGCGAACTCCGCCGTTTCCTCGTTCCGCGGTTTACCGAGCACGGCGGTCTCGACCGTCTTCAACCGAAGCGGATGAGCGGCCACGCCGTTCATTGCCAGCCGCAATCGCTCGATCTTGCCCCCCGAAGTCACCATCGCTGACGCCACGTTAACCAGCGCGAAATCCCAGACATTTCGGTCGCGAACTTTCTCGAAATAGAATTGTGCACCGGCCCAAGTGGACGGGATACGAATGGCAGTGAGGAGATCACCAGGCCGTAAGATCGTCATGCGGGTAATATCGGTTCCAGGACCGATAAAATAATCCTCGGCATTGACTACTCGCTCACCGCGAGGCGTGCGAATGACCATTTTCGCATCGAGGACAATCAGGGCAGGCGCCGTGTCTGAGGGGTTGACGGCAACACAACGATCCGCGTCGAGTATGGCGTGCTCGCGGTTCATGCCCGTCGGCGTATCTGCGTAGCAGATGTTGCCGCCGGCACGGTAGCATGGCCAGCCCGCGCGATAATACCAACAGCGTGCATCCTGGGACACGTTGCCGCCAATCGTCCCTTGGTTGCGGATCTGCGGAGACGCAACCGCCTCGGCGGCCTCCGGCAGGAGCCCGTACTTCTCCCGCACGATCGGATGCCGCACCACTTCGGTCAAGGTCGTCATCGCACCAATCTCAAGCCCGTCACCGACAGAGCGCACCTCGCTCAGCTCTTTGATCTGGCTCAGATCGATGACCGCAGCGGGTCGCTTGATCCGATCAGCGAACCAGTCGAAGCTGTCGAGCCCGCCGGCCAGCACCCAGGCCTCCGCACCGTGCCGAGCCAGCAACGCCAGGGCGTCTTCAATCGTCACAGGCTGAAAGAGTTCGAACGTTGGTATTACGTCGCGAATGACAGCCATATTCCGTTCTCCTCATCTCTTACTAACTGGCCGTGTATTGCCGTGCCGTTCGTAGACTCCGCTTCGTTACGCTCGCGCGGCTACTGGCCGCTAAATGTTGGCCCTCAGGTCGTCTTGGGCTGGTCGGCCCGCCTCAAGCGAAGCCAAGATGACGTCGGCGGTTACAGGCGCGCGCCGGAAGATCTCGTCCCCAAGGGCGTCCGAGAGAGCGTTCAGGATTGCGCAACACCCGCCGCCCACAGGCGGCTCGCCGATGCCGCGCGCACCCACAGGTGTTTCAGGGTCCGGAATGCCCACCGACGCCCATTCCAACTTGGCCGGTAAGTCCAGAATCGTCGGCGGTTTGGTATGGTGGAACCGCTTGGCCAGCGGCAGGCCGTAGTGCTGATCGTAGACCCACTTCTGGCCGATGGCATGGCCTATGCCCAGTATTGTTCCGCCGAGAACCTGACCACCAAAAATACGCGGATGAATCACGGTGCCGGCGTCGGCGTAAGCGAGAAAATCCAAAATGCGATATTTGCCGGTTTCGACGTCAACTTCGACCTCGGCAAAGCTGGCGACGTACGAATGGGTCACACCGTCGCACGGGTAGTTGTCCCGCGCAACAGCAAGCAGGCCCTGGCCCGCCAGCGCGGTGGCCGATGCTACCGTCATTTTGTTGATGTCCTTGGGCAGTTCGTGGCCGTCGTATATGCCTCCGAGCCGGACCGCGCGCCGAGCGGCGTCCGCCAAGCTCATACCGGGCCCCCCGCCTTTCCGGAAGACGCGTTCGTTGGCGACCTCGTAATCCTCGGGCTTGCCGCCAAGATCCTTTGCTGCAATCTCCTGCAGTTTCCTCTTGGCGTCCATGGCCGCCGCATGCGCCGCGCGCGTCATTGTATGGATGGTCTTGCTGCCCGTCGACGTGCAGCTCCACGGCAGGTTCTTCGACGTGTTACCCCAGGTGATTTCGCACTTTTCCCAGGGAACGCCGAGAACCTCAGCCACCACGCGGTGGACGTCGAACACTGACTCCGTGCCGAGATTGCCGATTCCGGACTGGATGTATAGACGGCCATCGGGTTTGATGACAAAAAGCCCATCGTACCCGATGGATCCGCCGGAATAACAACTCATCGACACGCCGATGCCGCGCACCTTCGAGCCGACTCGCTTGCCGCTGCGCGCCTTCCTCTCATTCCACTTGAACTGCTCTGCGCCGCGGTCGAGCGCTTCCTTGATGAATGCACTCGTGGCATGCGCTCGCTTCCCCACAGCTCCTGCCCCGAATTCCGCCTTGCCCTCCGGGGCGTTGAGGCGCCGGATGGCTACCTGATCGATCGCGAGCTTGCGCGCGGCTTTCGCGAGGACAGGCTCCATGAGCATGATCGCCTGCAGGCCTCCCGGCGACCTTTGGTAAGTGCGTGGCGGCGTATTCGTCAGGACCGTCACTCCCCGCCAGCGCATCGCCAGCGGCTGGTACAGCAGCGAGACGGTGCGGCCCGACGAAGGGGCATCGGACACCTGGCCGTACGGTCCGTTGTCGCAGATAACAAACATATCCAGGGCCAGGATCCGGCCTTCCTTCGAGAAGCCAACTTTCATTCGTCCCTGAAAACCGGGGCGCGCGCGACCGATGTACTGTTCCTCTTCGCGGCTAATGCGCATCATGACCGGAGCATGGGCCTTCTTCGAAAGCAGAGCGGGGATAATCAGCGCGATGCCGGCCGTTCCCCTACTCCCGAACCCGCCACCCGTGTATTCGCTGATGAAAACAATATTGCTGGGCTCGATCTCCAACCACCGCGCAATGTTGGGGACGCTTTGCGCGGTGCTCTGCGTGGTCGTGTAAACATAGACCTTGCCGTTCTGCCAGTACGCCATCGCGGTACGAGGCTCAAGGCACTGGTGGCTCGTGTTCGGTGTGACGAAGGTTTCGTCAAGCACGAGCGCGGCGTTCCTGAAACCCGCGTCGAGATCGCCGAACGTCCATTCGTCGGTCGCTTTGCCCATTGGCAGTCGACCCTGTTTGGCCTCGGCGAAGTCCGCCTCGGTCCACTTAAGTTCCCGGACCTCGGGCGGCGCCACAGTTACCGGGCGGCCCGGCACGTTCGGAGGTGGTGCGGGCCGCACCGAGACGTTGCCCTCAGTTCTGGCATTTGGCCCGCCAGGCCGCAAGCTTACCAGCGGATCGACGACAAACGGCAGCGGCTCGAAATCGATGCGAATTTTTTCAATCGCCTCAGCGGCAGTGAGTTCGTCGACCGCGGCCACGGCGAGAATCGGCTCGCCTTGGTACAACGGCTCCATCGCAAGTCCGCGTTCTTCCTTCTTGTCTGCCAGCATCACGGTGCCGTTATCGGTGATCCAATCGGTCAAGGCGGGGAGATCGTCCATGGTGAGAATCGCCTTGACCCCTGGCATCGCGAGCGCCGCGCGCGTATCGATGTGCTTGACGCGAGCGTGTGGGAACGGGCTGAGCAGCAGCTTACAAAACAGCATGCCATCCGCCCGAAAGTCCTCGGCGTATTTTGCCCTCCCCGTCACCTTCGCGTAGAGATCGGGAGTCGTGTAGTTCTTGCCGATCAGCTTGTGATTGGTTGCGGTCACGTTAGTAGGCATGGGTCACGCCTTCCTCATATTCTCTGCGCCGCGCATCATCGCGGTGAGGATCTTATCGTAGTCCTGGCACCGGCACAGGTTGCCCGAAATGCCCTGCGCTAGCTCCGCCCGCGTCGGATTCGGATTCGTCTTCAGGAATCCTACCGTCGCCATCACGAAACCAGGCATGCAGAACGCGCACTGGAATCCCTGCTCGTCGATGACGCCCTGCTGCACCGGGTGCAGCTTGCCATCGGCGCCGGCCAGCCCTTCAATCGTCACGATCTTTTTGCCCCGCACCGTGTGTGTGAGCATCGAGCACGAGTAGTGGGGGACATCGTCAATGAGCACGGTGCAGGCGCCGCATTCGGCGCGGTCACACCCGATCTTCGTGCCGGTGAGGCCCAACTTGTATCGGAGTGTCATCGCCAACGTCTCTTGCTTCATGACGTCGACTCGCCGCTGCTGACCGTTGACGGTCAGCGTAATAAGGCGCTCGACCGCGCCGGGAGCTGATGCCTGGGCCAATGGAATGGAGACGCGGAACAGATAGCTCGTCGAGGACACCGCGCCTGAGGCAATGACAATCTTGATGAAATTCCGTCTTGAGACACTCTTTTCAGCCGAGATCCTAGGGTCGGCTAATTCATTGTCTGACATGGAAGCCCCCCCCCAATATGAACTTGTAAGGATATACGTCCTGAGGTGATCTCTCGTCAACAAAATAGAAAGGATAAATCGCAGGAGAAATAGGCTGGTCCTATCCTAATTCCCAATTCTCAGGTTCGGATCTCTTCGCTCGCATTTGTCCCGGATGAGTTCGTTGGCCGCTTTTATAGAACTTCTCAAGATGGTCGTAATTGTTTTGGCATATTCTGTCATCTTACAGATATTCTATCTGGCGGTGGCACGGGATTCAGGAGATCGAAACGGTAATGGGTCACAGCGCCAACAGCACGTTTTCATCGGAAGATGGCCGCCGGCTTTCGAGCCAACAGGTGGACTCGTGAAGATTTGTCAAATGATGCGTGGCCGGTATTGGGCATTTTCCGCATCACTTCTCGTCCTTCTTGTATTGCCCGTGATTTCTCCCGGGTTAGCGGTTCGTGCAGAAAAGATCGACCAACTTTCACCACAAGGATACGTGAATGACTTTGCCGGCGTCTTGGACGCCGACTCACGCCAGAAGTTGACGGCGCTTTGTGAGGAGCTGGATCGGAGTGCCGACGCACAGATCGCCGTCGTGACGATTCATTCGCTCGACGGCGACACGGCGCAAGATTTTGCCAACCGCCTATTCGGGAAATGGGGGGTCGGCCCGAAGGGCAAGGACCGCGGCGTAATGATTCTGCTTGCCGTGGACGACCGGAAATATTGGACCGAGGTCGGCTATGGACTCGAGCCGATTCTCCCTGACGGCAAAGTGGGGGGATTCGGCCGTGAAATGGCGCCGCTGCTCAAGCAGAGCCAATACGGCGCGGCTCTCTTGCAGATGACGTCGGAGGTCGCGGACGTCATTGCGCGGGACCGCGGCGTCACGTTGAGCCAAGGTGCGCGATCTTTGTCGCCCCCGAAATTCGAGCAGCCATCTTTACCCCCGGCATTATTCGAATGGCTGATCGTGCTTGCGTTTTTTGGAGGTTGGCGGCTGTTGGCGTACCTGCTCGCGCTTATGGGGTGGTCGCGGTATCGTCGTGGCAAGGGTTATCGCGGTGGATGGTGGTTGGGGCCGATGGGTGGTTGGGGTGGGGGTTCCGGCGGGGGGAGCTGGGGAGGCGGTGGATTTGGAGGATTTGGCGGTGGATCATCCGGCGGCGGAGGAGCAGGTGGAAGCTGGTGATCGGAGTGGAAACGGAAATGCACAAAGAGAAAGAGCTGAACGAACTTGTGAAACGTCTAAGGGAGGCCGCGGCAACGAACCTGAGCGCGGTTGTGTTATATGGTTCTGCCGCCGACCATGAGTTTCACGAGGAGCACTCGGATCTGAACACCTTATGCCTGCTCGGTCGGCTCGACGGGGAGGCGCTTGCGAAGCTTCGGCCGGTCGGGCTGTGGTGGTGGCAAAAAGGGCACCCTGCGCCGCTCGTCTTCACGCTCGAAGAACTGCGCCATTCCGCAGACGTTTTTGCAATTGAGCTGCTCGATATGAAACAGCACCATCACATGCTACTGGGTGAGGACTTCCTCGCCGATCTTGACGTCCCGATGGCGCTACACCGCTTGCAGGTCGAGCGTGAGCTGCGGATAAGCGTGATTCGGCTGCGCCAGGCGTTCTTGCGATCACGAGGACGGCGTTCGGAGTTGACCGATCTGATGATCGCGTCAACCTCGACCTTCGCAACGCTTTTTCGCCATTCGCTCATCGCGCTTGGCGAGACCGCGCCCGATTCGCGTCGTAGCGCCACCGACCGGCTGGCGGCGCTCCTTGGCTTCAATGCAGAAGCGTTTCATACCATGCTTGATCTTCGGGAGGGGAAAAGGAGCGCGAGAGGTTTCAACCACGAGCGGATTTTTGCGGCATATCTCGACGCTGTGACGCGCGTAGCGGAGGAGATGGACCGGCTTCTCGCGATAAAGTGAAAAGCTGCCAGGAACAAGTCCTTCCGGCAAGCTTTAGGCGACAGTGTGGCGAAATTTAATCTCGAAGCAATCTATGTCCGGAAAACGGAGAGGGAGCAAGTCTAATGAAAAAATCACTTCTAGTCATTGTCGTGCTGGCAATTGTGGCGCTCGGCGTCGCCGGAATGTATATCGGGCGCCGCAACCAAATGGTCATGAAGAACCAAGCGGTGAATGCAGCATGGGCGCAAGTGGACGTTGTACTGCAGCGCCGCGCCGATTTAATTCCGAACCTGGTCGAGACAGTGAAGGGCTACGCTGCCCAGGAGCAGACCGTCTTTGGGGACATCGCCAAGGCACGCTCCGCGCTGCTTAACGCACAGACACCCGCCGATCGTATAGCCGCGAACGGCCAGCTCGACGGGGCACTCGGCCGGTTGCTCGCCATCGCTGAGAATTATCCTCAACTCAAGTCCAACGAGAATTTTCTGCGCCTGCAAGACGAGTTGGCTGGCACCGAGAATCGCATTGCGGTCGAACGGCGGCGTTACAATGAGGCCGTGCAAGACTACAACACTTACGTCCAGCTTTTCCCAAACAATATTTTTGCAGGATGGGCCGGATTCAAACCAAACACGGCGTATTTCAGTGCTGCGGGGGCATCCCGAGAGACGCCGAAAGTTCAATTTCCAGGTCCGGCGAAGCAGTGAACGGACCCGGCCCCCTTCCAGCTTCTCGGAAAAGTTCCGACCAGGGCAATATCTGAGACTGGGCTCTGGGTGCCTGAACTGAAGCGGTTCTACTCGGCTGTCCCGTCACTTCCACCGCCTGCCCGACTGCTTCACCGATCGAGCCCGGCACACGAATCTAACTGCCGAGATATAAGAAATGACACATCCAACAGGGTGTAGCGGGACGTAATATCGACGAACAGTCGAGACGGACGTACAATGGTGCCGTTTTCGAGGTCAAGAAGGAAAATCCGGCTAAAATTAAAAGTCGGCGCGGGAAGCCGACTCTGAGGTCCATCTCCGGCCAATATTGCTCGACTTGAGGAATCATGAACCCGAAACAATGGCATGCAGGAGCACGGACTTGAACACTCCACGACGGAACCAGGGATTGCGCTTGTTCTGGGATCCCTACATGCGCGCGGTCATCCTGCTCTGGGCGATCTTTCTCTCCGGCGTCTGCGTCCTGGTGTACCGCGCGCCGTGGTCGCGGTCTGTTACCGGCATTTACCACTGGGCGGTGCGCACCTGGTTCGCGCAGCAACAGCTCCAGAATGTCGGTTGGCACTATTTTCCCCAGTTCATCTTCTTCTTCATGCCGTTTTACGCGTTGCCGCAGCCGTGGTGTGACATCGTTTGGCGCGCCTTCTCCACCGCGGTGTTCGTTACCGGACTCTGGCGCCTCCTGCGCCTTCTTCCCGTGGAAAGCAGCCGCGTCACTCGATTGTATTTTTATTTGACGCTGATTGCGCTTTCGCAAAGTCTCGAGGCGCTGCGCAACGGGCAAAGCAACCTCGTTTTCGCCGGTCTCTGTGTGCATGCCGCAGTAAGCCTGGCGCGCTCCCGCTGGTGCCCGGCCACGCTGTTTCTGTTGGCTGCGGTGGTTGCCAAGCCGCTTGGCCTGGTCATGATCGGGCTCGCCGTCCTAGTCTATCGCCCCGTCATCTGGCGTCTGCTCGTGGGCGGCGCTGTTCTCCTTGCGCTGCCGTTTTTCTTTAATCCGCCCTCGTATGTTTACGCCCAGTCCGTCCAGTCGGTCCGACATCTTTACCACGTCTCCTCCACCGCCGAAAACCGCTTCGCCGACATCAACGGCCTGTTGCGTGCGCTAGGCCTCGGCTTGCCCGGCAGGGCCTCGCAACTGCTGAGGATGCTGGCAGCTGCCGCGACCGCTTGGCTCTCGATGGTTGGCGCCAAACGGGCAAAGTCAGATGCGGATAAGGCGATCTTCATCCTGGGACTGTCCACCATCTTCCTGGTTCTCTTCAACCCGATGACTGAGCAGAACAGCTACGTCATCGTCATTCCGGTGGTGGCGCTTGTAGCAATCCTCTTTCTGCTCTCTCCTCAGCGCCATACTCTCGATTGGGCTTGGGCGCTGGTGGGCAGCTCGATGGGAGTGCTTCCCGAGCTTTTCCGCAAGCCGGCCCCGGACTTCGGCCTGTACTGGCGCCCGCTCATGATCATGGCGTTCGCGGTTGTGTTCGTTTCCGAATACTTCCGCGGCAGCCTCGTCGCACTTGCCGCAGCGCCCACCACCCCGCCCGAACCGGTCCTGGCCCATACCGGAGAGAGCAAGAACTGATCATTGCAGACTTAACGGACAAAATCGTCCAGGATGGAGATCCTCTCGCAGGATAACTACCCAGGGCTGATATAGTGAAAGAGGAAAGCCCGCGCAGGATTTTCTGTTTTCAGGGCCGCGTGGCAAATTCGTATCCATGATTCAACTTTCTTCGGCGGGAAAACATTTCGGCTCAAGAATGCTCTTTGAGGGCCTCAACTGGGTCGTAAACGATGGAGAGCGCGTCGGCCTGGTGGGTGCGAACGGAACAGGCAAGTCGACCTTGCTGAAGGTGTTGGCGGGAATCGAGACCCTCGATGAAGGATCACTTTCCGCCTCCAAAGGCATGACCACTGGGTACCTTCCCCAGGATGGCCTGTTACTGTCCGGGCGCACGGTCATGGAAGAATGCCTTTCCGTTTTTGGCCACCTGCTGGAAATCGAAAGGGAAATGGAAGCGCTCACGCACCAAATGGCAGAGCTTGACCCGAAGAGCGATGCATACCAGCAGGTCATTGAGCGCTACCATCGGATCGAGACGGAGTTCCAGCACAGCGACGGCTACGCACTGGAAGCGCAGGCTGGCGCGGTGCTCAGCGGCCTGGGTTTTTCGCGCGAGGACGCGAACCGTCCCACAGAGGAGTTCTCCGGCGGCTGGCAGATGCGCTTGGGTTTGGCCAAGCTCCTGCTGATCAAACCGCGTCTGTTGCTGCTCGACGAGCCAACGAACCACCTCGATCTCGAGGCGCGCAATTGGCTGGAGCAGTACCTGCAGGATTACCCATTTGCCTTCGTGGTGGTTTCGCACGACCGCTATTTTCTTGACGTTGCCGTAAATAGAATCCTTGAAATCTGGAACCGGCGCACCTATTTCTACACCGGCAACTACGACCGCTACCTCACGCAGAAGGCAGAGCGGCGCGCCCAGTTGGAAGCGGCCTACCGAAACCAGCAGGAGCGGATCCATCACCTCGAAACCTTTATTAATCGGTTCCGCTACCAGGCCACCAAGGCCAAGCAAGTGCAGAGCCGGATCAAGGAGCTTGAAAAGATCGAAAAAATCGAGTTGCCCGCCGAGGAAAAGACGATTCACTTTTCATTTCCCCAGCCTCCGACGAGCGGGCGAATGGTGGCCGAGTTTCGCAATGTCGCCAAGAGTTACGGCGAGAAACAGGTATTCGAAGGCGTAAGTTTTGTGATCAACCGCGGAGACCGTGTGGCCCTGGTGGGTGTGAACGGCGCAGGGAAATCCACGCTCATCAAGCTGTTGGCGGGCGCGGAAACCGTGACGCGGGGCGAATCCCGCCTGGGACACAACGTGGAAGTGGATTACTTCGCGCAAGACCAGTATAAGGCGCTCGATCCTGCCGCACGCCTCATCGACGATCTCGCCAGCATCGCTCCCGCGGCCGTGAGCGATCAGACGCGGCTGCGCACGCTGCTCGGCTGCTTCCTGTTTTCCGATGACGATGTGTTCAAGCGTATCGGCGTGCTTTCGGGCGGTGAGCGCAACCGGTATGCGCTGGCGCGCATGTTGCTGCAGCCGCCGAATTTCCTGCTGCTCGATGAACCCACCAACCACCTTGACCTTCAAGCCAAGGATGTGTTGCTCGAAGCGCTGCGGAAGTTCACTGGGACGGTGGTGTTCGTCTCCCATGACCGCTACTTCATCGATAAGCTGGCAACCCGCGTCTTCCAGATCGAGGACGGCGAACTTTACGATTATCCCGGCAATTACGAAGACTATCTGTGGCAAAAACAGCGCCGCGAGGCCGCTCCGGTGGTTGTCCCTGGGGAATTGCAGCCTGTCCGGGAAGCCGGGACGTTTGGGAAGCGCGAAGAGCCGGAGCCGCAGTCCAAGAAACTCAATCCCATTCTCATCCGCAAAATGCGAAAGCGCCGCGAGGAGTTGGAGGAAGAAATCGCGCGCTACGAAGCGGAAATCGCCGCGTACGAACTGGAACTCGCAAACTTCAAGAGCGCACAGGAATCCATCCGCCTCGCCGCATTGATCGAAGAGCGCCGCACTCAGATAAAAAAGATGATGAATGATTGGGAGCAAATCGAAGTCGCCCTGGAAGAGCCGTCTGCTTCGCCGCAATCCGCGGATTCTTTCGACTGAACAGGCTGCGGAAAAACTCAAAACGTTGTCATTCCGAGGCACCCTGCGTGCCGAGGAATCTTTCTTTTCTTGGGTTTTGAAGAAAGAGAGATTCCTCACTTCGCTCGGAATGACACCATAACCCACGTTTTCCGCAGCCTGTGAAGTAAGAGAATGGCCCCCAGAAAATCCGTAGCAACCCAAACTCGAAAAGTTCTTGTAGTGCCGCCCTTCAGGGCGGCACCCCTGAAGTGCTATCGGTTGTCAGCGGCGGGCGGAGAAAAAAGTGTGAAGCAACGCGGCGGATTCGCCGGCGAGGATACCGGGCGTCACCGTGACGCGATGATTGAGTGCGGGGGCGTCGAGCACCTGCAAGCAGGTGCGGACGGCGCCGCCCTTGGGATCATCGGCGCCATAGATCAGCCGCGCGATGCGCGCCTGCACCAGTGCGCCAGCGCACATCGCGCACGGCTCGACGGTGACGTAGAGAGCGGCTCCGGTGAGGCGATAGTTGCCAAGAGCACGGGCGGCTGCGCGGAGCGCAATGATTTCGGCATGCGCGGTCGGGTCGCAGTCGGTGATCGTGCGATTGCCTGCAGCGGCCAGAACGCGATCTTCCAGCACAATCACGGCGCCGACGGGCACTTCTCCACACACGCCGGCGGCTCGCGCCTGCTCAATCGCCAATTGCATGTAATCGCTATCGGTCACGAGTGCGGCACAGGGGAGGAGGGGATCAGGTACTCCACCATCATCACGTCGTGAAGCCCGTCATTCAGGCGCGCGTGAGCGGAATGGCGGCCGACCTCGCGCCAGCCGGTCGCGCGGCACAGCAGCAGGCCATCACGATTCTCCACGAGAATCCGGCCGATGAGCTTGCGATACCCAAGCTTCCCGGCGGCTTCCTGAATGGCGCGCATGAGCTGGCGGCCCACCCCGTAGCTGCGGAACGTGCGCCGTACATAGATGAACACCTCGCCAATATCGTCTAGTGCGATGCGCGTGTCGTACGGAGCCAGCACGACCCACCCGGCGATCCAGTTCCGAACGTCGGCGACCAGAATCGGGTGTTTCGGGTCTTGTTCCGCGGCGGCAATCAGCAACCGTTGGTCGTCCACGGCGCGCGGATCGGAATCAAATGTTTCTAGGTGGTCCTGCACGGCTTCATTGAAAAGTTCACACATCGACGCGGCGTCGTCCTCGTGCGCAGGACGAATCTGAAGCTGCGGCCGTGTGCTGGCGGTACTCATGGCCCCCGATTTTATCACCCCGACGCGTTGTTGGTCATAGAAACCCGAGCCAAAAGTCCCACCCACGAAAAAATCGGTAGCACACCCAACTTGGCCGCAGGGCGCAAGTTTGTTACAGTGGCTGGCAATGGTTCCCTGCCTTACTGACGGTCCAGGTGGCCTGCGAGCCGGCGGGCTCATCGATGAAATATTATTCCACACCGCTGCGTATTAACTGATGGATGCGAGGACACATCCCGAGGGGATGAACCCCGCGGAACAGGCGAGCGACACAGAGCGGATCGCCCAGGCACGGGCCGGAAACGCCGAAGCCTGGGGCGAACTGTACCGCCAATACGCTCCGGCGATTTTCCGTTTCTGCCGCCGTACGATGCCCACACGCGAGGACGCCGAAGACGCCACAATGGACATTTTCATCAAGATTCGCCAGAAACTCGGCCAGTACGATTCCGGCCGCCCGTTCAGCGCCTGGCTCTACACTGTGGCCGCGAATCATTGCTGGGATCTGCTGCGCCGCCGAAGAGTGCGCCAGGACCTGGAAACCGGTGAGATCGAAAACATGCCCCTCGAGCATCCCGATCCCGGGCAGCTCGAACAGTTGATTGAGCACCGCACGAGCAAGCAGGTGCGGTGCGCGCTGGGCGAGCTGCCCGCGCGAGCGCGTATGGCGCTCGTGCTGCGGTATTACGCGGAAATGAGTTATGACGACATCGCCGCGACTCTGGGAGTGCGCCGCGCATTTGTGGGCGTCGTCCTGTTGCGCGCGCGCCACCAGTTGCGCGACGCGCTGGGCGAGCGTGGCGCCGCGCACCTCGCGGCCGGAGGCGCCACATGAACCACTTCGACGAGATGGTGTGCCTACTATACCTTGAAGGGCAGCTCGAGCCCTCGCGCGCGAGGGAGGTAGCCGCGCATGCCGGCGAATGCGCCCAGTGCCGCACGCTACTTCATGCGCTCGAGCGCGAATCGCGCGTGCTGGCCGCAGCCCTGACCGAGGAAAACGAGCCTTTGCCCGCGCGACTGCTCAGCACGCGCGGCTGGGGCGTGCCGTCCTGGGTCTGGACCGTCGCCTTTGGGCTCTTCGTCGCAGGCGCGTACTGGCTGTGGACCGACACGATTGCTCCATGGCTCGATCAATTGAGCAACGCAGGTTTCGGTGGAACAGATTTGGTGAGCACGCTGTTGTTCAGCGGAGCATTTTGGGAAGGATGGAGCGACATGATTGACGTCATAGAGATCTCGGCTTTGGTCATCGCAGGGATAGCGGCATTCGGCCTAATTCGGCGGCGGCTTCGCCGCTTCACGACCGTCGCGGTGATGATGTCCGCTCTGGCGCTAGCTCTCGCGCTGCCGCAGCCTGCTGGCGCGGCGGAGGTCCGGCATGGGCGATCCGTTCTCATCCCGGCCGCTGAGACGGTCCATAACGACCTGATCGTCACAGGGCCTGCGGTGCGGATTGACGGCACGGTGGAGGGCGACGTGATCGCGTTCACCAGGAACCTTACTGTCACCGGGCACGTCACTGGCGACATCATCGCATTCGCCGGCGAGATGCGCATGGACGGAGTCGTCGACGGCAACGTCCGCGTGATCTCGAACATGGTGACACTCGAAGGATCGGTGGGAAAGAACGTCACGTCGATTGTGAATACACTGGATCTGACATCGAAAGGACAAGTAGGCGGCGGCCTGATCTCCGTCGGCGGTCAGACAACCCTTGACGGCCACATCCACCGCGACCTGTTTGGCATCATCGGACGCACCTATCTCGATGGCGTGATTGGCGGACAGATGTGGCTGCGCGGAGGAAGTCTCGCAGTGACTTCCACGGCGGAAATCGACGGCCCAGCCACTTTTCGGGGCCGCGAACAACCCATGATTGCCGCAGGAGCGAAGCTGGCGAGCCCCATTCGCGTGGAGACGACCCAGGAGGTTCGCCGTTCCAGGAGATCCTCAGTCCGGTTGGCGATCCACGGAATCTTCAGTTACGGCGTCGCTCTGCTCATCGGGATTTTATTGGTCACAGTCCTACCCGGTTTTTTCCGCGCGACGCTGCGTGAGACCGGTAGCATCGGCCTCCCCATTGGCGTGGGGGCGCTGGCCTTGATCACCGGTGCCTTCCTATTGGTCCTCGGGATCCTGCTGATCTTCGTCGGCGTGGGCGCCGGCGTGGCCGGTGTGCTGGCCTATGCACCCATTCTGTATATCGCACAAGTCTTTGTCGGCGCCTGGCTGGGAAACAAGGTGATGGGTGAGACCTCGAACGTCGCGAGTGCAGTCATCGGCCGGATCGCTTTGGGTCTGTTTATCCTGCACGTTGTGGGGCTCATTCCCATCCTTGGAGCGCTCGTGTGGCTGACGGTTCTGTTGTGGGGGACGGGCGCAATCCTATTGGGGTTCTACCAGATGTCTCGCGTCGAGACTGCGGCTCTTGCCGAATAGTGCCGTTCGAACTTGACGAGCCTATCGAAAGCGGTTGGCAACTTGGCTGGATATTGAACGATCTATTTTCCTCTGGCCGTAACACCGCGAAAGTTTCATCATGGCCGTGTGAGACGCCTCCCCAGCATGTCCTCCCCAGGATTTCCTTCGGCCGTCGATTTTGGCCGCGATATCTGCTGTGATCTTGCCTCGGCGGAATCGCGCGAGTGGCTGGTGACAAACGGCATCGGTGGATATGCGTTCGGGACGATTGCGGGTCACCAGACGCGCCGGTACCACGGACTGCTTGTGGCCGCGTTGCGACCTCCTCTCGGACGGACGCTTCTGGTCGCGAAGTTCGATGAGACCGCACGGTATGGCGTCCGGCACTTTGAACTCGCCACAAATCGCTGGATTGGCGGGGCGGTGGTTCCGGAAGGTTTTCGCAACATCGAGCGCTTTCATCTGGAAGGCGCCACTCCGGTCTGGACGTTTGCGCTGGCTGATGCGCTGCTGGAGAAGCGCATTTTCATGCAGTCGGGCGCGAACACCACGTACGTCGTGTATCGCCTGGTTCGCGCAAGCGGTCCAATTGAGTTGTCGATTAAGGCGCTGGTGGACTATTGCGAAGAGCACGGCACAACGTCCGCAGGCGATTGGCGCATGGATATCGCACCAGTCGAAAATGGGTTGCGTGTCACAGCCTTTGACAGCGCCGTCCCGTTTTATCTTCTGAGCTCGGCCGCTGTGGCGCGGCCTGCGCGCGACTGGTATCGCAATTTCGATCTTGCTTCCGAACGTGCCCGCGGTCTGCGCGATCACGCCGATCATCTGTTTGCCGGAGAATTTTCGGCGACGATCGCTCCGGGCGAGTCGCTCACGATTGTCGCGAGCACCGCTGCGGCGCCTTCGCTGGATGGCGAAGCCGCTCTGGCGGTGCGCCACACGGAGGCGCGCGCTCTGCTCGATCATTTTCTCGCGGGAAACATGGGGATTTCGCCAACGGCCCCCCCGGCGATTCAACAACTTGTGCTCGCTGCGGACCAATTCATTGCGGCCCGGCCGCTTGCTGGCGCGCCGGATGCATGGACAATCCTGGCGGGGTACCCCTGGTTTGGCGACTGGGGACGCGACACCATGGTCGCGCTTCCGGGACTTTGTCTTGCCACTGGACGCCCCTGGCTCGCACGCGACATCCTGCGAACATTCGCGCGCTTTGTCAGCGAGGGGATGCTGCCTAATAATTTTCCGCTCACCGGCCAAGCTCCCGAGTACAACACCGTCGATGCGGCGCTCTGGTATTTCGAAGCCGTACGCGAGTATTTCGAATTGACGAGCGACATCAGTTTGCTGCGCGAACTGTTTCCCGTGCTCGCCGGCATTGTGGACGCGCACGTGCGCGGCACACGCTACAACATTCACGTGGATCCAGCCGACGGATTGCTCTACGCAGGGGAGCAGGGCATGCAGCTCACGTGGATGGACGCGAAAGTCGGCGATTGGGTCGTCACGCCGCGCATTGGAAAGCCGGTCGAGGTGAACGCACTATGGTTCAATGCCGCAACAACCATGGTCCGATTTGCACGCGCTCTTGGTCGAACGGCAAACCCCTATGAAGCGCTGGCGCAGCGCGCGCGGACCGGCTTTGCGCGTTTTTGGAATCCCGGCGGGCAATTCTGTTTCGACGTGATCGATGGACCCGGGGGGGCCGGTGACAACGACGCTTCATTGCGCCCCAATCAGATCCTTGCCGTCTCGCTGCCAGAGACCGCTCAGACGCCGGCACAGCAGCGGGCCATCGTCGATGTGTGCGCCCGCGACCTGCTCACGCCATTCGGTCTCCGCAGCCTCGGCCCGAGCGAGTCCGGCTATCACGAGCGGTACGCAGGCAAGCCGGAACAGCGCGATGCCGCCTATCACCAAGGCACGGTGTGGGGCTGGCTGCTCGGTCCGTTCGCGCTGGCGCACTTGCGCGTTTATCAGGATCCCGACACTGCGGCGTCGTTCCTTGAACCGATGTTGCGCCACATCGAAGCCGCCGGGCTCGGCACTGCAAGCGAGATCTTCGACGGCGACGCGCCATTTACACCGAACGGCTGCGTTGCACAAGCATGGACCGTGGGAGAGACGTTGCGCGCGTGGCGAGCGATTGCTACCGCGCAAGCCAAACCCGGTTCAACTCCACGGAAACAAGTATGAGAACCCCGCCGTACAACAGGCGACACGCAACATTCTTCGCCGCTTCGGCGCGCGTCCCAGTGTATTCACAAAAAGTGACGCGCAATGATTGCGCCCGCAAGAAAGCCTTCTATCCCAACTCCTCCGGTTTTGAAGTTGTGTCGAAATACTATAGGATTCGTGGCGATCATATTCTTGTTATGATGGTGGGGCATCCCGGATGGGGTCGTCAGAACCGGGAATCGAATCCGCAGGAAAATCTAGAGGATCTGGAAAGGGAATTCACTTGGCGAACCGAACGCTGATGGGCATGATCCTGCTGTTGCTGGTAATCGCAGGGGGCTGCAAGAGCCAGCCCAAGATTTCCACAAATGATGAAGCCGCCGTCCGCGCCGGTATACAGCGGCACCTGAGCGAGTCAGGCGTGAACGTTGACGCCATGAACCAACAGACCAAGAAGATAACCATTAATGGCGATCAGGCGCTGGCGGACGTGGATTTCCGGCTTAAGGACGGCGATCAGAACATTGGTATGTCCGTCGAATATGTCCTCCAACGCAAGAACGGGCAGTGGGACGTCGTCAAGAGCCAGCCGGTTGGCGGCGGACATGGTCCTGCGGCGGCCCCATCTTCCCCAGACAGCAAGTAGGGGCCAATCCCCTGCAGCAAACCAGGCACAATACATAAGACCAGTTTGAATGCCGGTCACGGGTGAGGCCCTAGTCGGCATTTCTTTTTCCGCCTCTGTGGATAGTCAGTACTTCACGGCAGTTCCTTTCTTGCCGAAGTGTCATTTGACCGATTGAGCCGCGTCACTTCTGGTCCAGGATCAATGGGAGCCCGTTGCGTGAGTTGCCGATAATGACCACTTTTGAATTTCCGCTTGTCGCCAGTTTCTCGGTCGCTTCGATGCCTTTCCATTCCAGCAGTTGCGGGCTGATGCCCTGCGCAACGATGTGTTGAAAATCGGAAATTCCCTGCGCCTCAATGCGCTTGCGTTCGGCCTCCTGTTTTTCCTTCTGCAGGACGAAATTCATCCGCAGCGCGTCTTGTTCGGCTTGCTGCTTGGCCTCGATGGAAGATTTCAGCATCGCAGGTAACTGAACGTCGCGCAGGAGAACGCTCTCCACCAAGATTCCGCGTGCATTCAAAATCTTGCCGAGTTCCTCCTGGATTTTCAGGGCGACTTCTTCGCGTCCTCCAGTGTAAAGGGCATTGGCGCTGTGCGCCGCAGTCACGGCCCGGATGGCGGATCGCAGATTAGGTTCGACAACGATCTCTTGGTAATTCGGTCCGATGCTGCGGAACACTTCATCGGCTTTATGGGCATCCAGGCGGAAAAGCAAAGAGGTGTCGAGGGTCAGGATCAGGCCCTCGTTGGAGGGTACGGAAGCGGTTTCCTTCATCTCAATCGTTCGGACGGTAAGCGTATTGTTTACCTTAAAGGGGTTTACGAAATGCGTACCTTCCGCTAGGACTTCGCCGGTGACCCTGCCGAAGAACGTCAGTACTCCAACGTGCCCGGCGGGCACGTACGCAATCGACATATACACAACAACAGCCACAAGGATTCCGGCTAGAATTTTTACGACGTCCGAGAAACGCCAATTTCTACTGGCTGCAATCCGCAGATCCGAACTCAGATCGTCCATGTGTTTGCCCGAAAATGTCATATTTTCCTCCGCTGAAATGGTTGGTGATGGGTGAACTTCCTCTTCATTCTATATGCCCGAGGAGAATGGAATGTGAAAAATCGTGGGTGACTGGCACACGCAACCGCTTGCGATGCGCGTCTTGAGGTTGGTAGAAACATGTCAAGAGTCGCCGTGCTGGATTCATACCATTGATCTACAATCCGGAATCGATCGGGACAACAGAGTGTGGTTCGCCTCTGACCGGCTGAAACATTTTTATGCGCCCCGGTGTATTGTACGGGACACCGGAATAGGGAAAGGAAAATGGCACTGATACGAACTCCGGCTCACAAGATCGACCATCCCCCGGAAGCTGTGAAATTTTCGTTGCGGGTTGCCGCTCGCACGGGGATAATGCTCATCGATTTCCTGGATCACCGCGCGAAATTTGCCACGCTGTTTGTATGGAGCGGAAATCAAGCCCCGTCAGAGGCGACATTCGTTAGCCTAGCGCGTAAACGCTGCGAAGTTATGGGAGGCTGATAACGCAATGAAAATTCCGAAGATCACTCTTGAAGATCACGTGGCCGTACCGGGAACCGCAGACAAAGTTCCGGATCGTTTCGAACCCGAAGCATGGCAAAAAATTAGCCACGCCTTGTTGGACATCCATGGCCAACTGCTGTCCGACATGGACGCCGCCGGCATTGGAATGTCGGTCCTTTCACTGAATTGTCCTGCGATTCAGGGCATCCCGGACAAGAAGCGGGCCGTTGAAGCCGCCCGGCGCGCTAACGATTATCTGGCGGAACAGGTGGCCAGGAACCCCAAACGTTTTCAGGCCTTCGCGGCTCTGCCCCTGCAGGACCCGGACGCTGCTGCCAAGGAACTGGTCCGGTGCGTAAAACAGCTCGGCTTTAGAGGAGCCTTGGTTAACAGCTTTTCGCAGATCGACGTGGACGATTCGGCCGTCTATTACGACCTGCCGCAATACTGGGATTTTTGGGGGACCGTTGAAAGCCTTGATGTTCCCTTCTACCTGCACCCCAGAGACCCTCTACCGAGCCGTATGACGTCCTTCGACGGTCAGCCCTGGTTGCGGGGTTCGGTATGGGGTTTCACCGTCGATACGGCAACGCACGCGCTGCGCCTGATGTCCTGCGGGATCTTCGACAAGTACCCGAAACTGACCGTCATTCTGGGGCACCTCGGTGAGACACTGCCTTTCCTGATGTGGCGCATAGATAACCGCATCAGCATGGCTTCAAGAGGATGTCCCGCGAAGAAGAAGTTGGGCGAGTATTTCAAGAAGAACTTCTATGTCACCACCAGCGGCCAGTTCTGCACGCAGTCGCTGTTGGATACCATTCTGTGGCTCGGAGCGGATCGCATTCTATTCTCGGTGGATCATCCATTCGAGAAGATGAGTGTGGCCGCAAACTGGTTTGACAACCTGGACACCATCAGTGAGGCCGATTGGCTTAAGATGGCGCGTGGCAATGCCGAGAGAGTGCTGAAGCTCGACGCGGCAAAATAAACGGTAGCTGCGGCCTGATCGTGTATAGCGGAATACTCGCAAGATTTCTTCTACCCCTCGCCGGTGGATAGGACCCGCTTTTTCTGTCATTGATTCCGCGGAAATGAAGTGCGTTTGTGGTTGAGCGCGATTGCCGATAACTTCGGGAATCAAAGCGGTCAATCTGGAGTGACTATTGTCACAGACAGATTCGCAGCCAAGATGCGATAAATCGTGCGTGAAGTCGATCCCTCAGAAGATACTTGCAGAGACGTTTGTTTCAACAGGGGCAGGAGGATATCTTGGCAACGGCGACCGAAGTTCTTCGCAAAGAGCACGATGCGATTTTGAAAATGCTCGAGGCAACGGAAACCACGGCGGCGCGACTGACGCGTGGGGAAAAAGTGCCGGACTCGATACTCGCGGGCTTGATTGAGTTCTTCCAACAATTCGCGGACCGGTGCCATCACGGCAAGGAAGAAGAGGTCTTCTTTCCCCGGCTGGTGGAAAAGGGCATGCCCCAAAAGGATGGTCCGGTCGGTGTGATGTTGCAGGAGCATGAAATGGGTCGCGAATTGATCCGTCGCATGAGCCATGCGGAGGGCGATTATCGCGCTGGCGCGCCCGGCGCCGCTGCTTCATGGGCGCTAGCCGCCCGTTCCTATGCGGCTTTGCTTCGAGAGCACATCACGAAAGAAAACGACGTTCTCTTTGTGATGGCCGAGCAGATGCTCAGCGAAGCGGAGCAACGGAAATTGGCCGAGACCTTCGAGCGCGTGGAAATCGAGCGGATGGGGGCGGGCACGCATGAACGATTGCACGCGAGCATGGAGCAGCTTCTGCGCGAGGTCGGTTCCGGCCCGGCACACTGACTCCGGGAGCGGCCCTTCAGAACCTCCAGTTTGTGCGATATCCCTTCGGCGAGGAACTCACGCGCCCGCTCGGC
>JAIQES010000035.1 GCA_020073705.1 Terriglobia bacterium | reverse complement strand
GAAGCGCGCGAGGCCGTCGAGGATACCCTGGCACGTTTCCCCGGAACCATTCTGTTCGTCTCCCACGACCGTTATCTCATCAGTAAACTCGCCAACGAAGTCCTCGACCTCTCGCCTTCGTAGCACGGCCGTCTCGGCCGTGGGCGCAGTAGCGTCGGCGTTTGCACCGGAGTTGGCTGACGCAGACGTTAGAGACTGCGCCAGTCGATATCAATTGGGACTGGCTTGGTTATTTTGGTTTCCAACGCCAATATTAGAATCCGCCAAGAACCGAGACAGGGAGAGAAAAGATCAAGAAACCATAAGGGTCAAAATACCAACCTCGATTCATGCCAGATCCTGATGCTGCCCAGGCAGCAAGGCAAGTCCAGAAAACCACTAACACAAGAACCCACCTCTGTTTTCTGTTGACCATCCTCGGATTTTATCAAAATTGAACCAAATTCGAGACTCCCCCATGCTGAAGCTGATTGTCGGAGACCTGAAGACTTGTGCGAGCCGGCCGAGGTTCGGAGCAGTTGGAAGAATTCAATGACGATTACACGTGTTGGTGCCAACAGGTTCTGTAGCCGCGCTATGCTCTGCGCCGAAAAGTGCCGGTGAGGACACCGGCGCTACAGCCATGCGGAACATCCTCAAGTGCTCTGATTTTGGTCGGGAGTGACCGCCGCTTCCTGATTCGCCACTTACCCGTGTCCTACCTGCCATCTGCTACCTACCGCCTACCGCCGTGAGCTTCTGCGCAATCTGCGCAATCTGCGGATACGTTATCCTGTAACATTCCACCTAAAATATTCGCCGCGCTCAGACGTCTACAGGTGTGGATGGACGAGGCGCTGAGAAAGCACTTGCCGATGGCGCAACAGGACCGGCGGATCTCGGAAGCGATCGATCGAAAGTACGCCCGGCTGCGCAACTTCATCCGCCGGCGTGTCCGCGACCCGGGCGACGCGGAGGACATTCTTCAGGAAGTTTTCTACGAGCTGGTCGAAGCGTACCCACGGTGATCGTTGCGCCGTTGGTGGAGCTAGGCCATGGGCATCCGACATCGTGTCGTGACCCTCACGCAGCGGCTCCGGCGCCTCTAACGGAGATCCCACGCCCTGGTGCCGCAGGCGGCCGCCCGGAGCCGGGCCGCAATGCTGCAGCGTCTTCATGCGCTGACGAAAGAGCAGCTCCGGGCGCTGCTGGACCTGTACCAGCGCGGCGGGATGGACGAGGTCGCGACGACGCTGGCCGAGCTCGGGGTGACGGGCTGATGCCGGCGCGATCGGCGGAAAGTTGCGCCATCCGGCCGTCTTCGGTCATGGCCTTCAGCGTCTTCAGGCGCTTGATGGACTTCTGCAAGGTCGCCCAATTGGTCAGCGTGCCCCCAAGCCAGCGATAATTGACATAGAACATCCCGCAGCGGTTTGCTTCCTCGGCGACCGATTCCTGCGCCTGGCGCTTGGTCCCGATAAACAGTATCGTCTTGCCGCCGCTGCTCAATTCGCTGACAAATCGGGCTGCTTCGCGAAACAGCTTCAATGTTTTCTGAAGGTCAATGATGTGGATTCCATTGCGTTCACCGAAAATGTATTCCTTCATCTTCGGGTTCCAGCGGCGGGTCTGGTGGCCAAAATGGACGCCGGCCTCCAGCAACTCTTTCATCGTTATTTCAACTGCCAACTTTCCTCCTCAGGAGATAGATGTTTCCTCACCACGAACCGGCACGTTGCACAAGACGGTTCGCAGCCGAACATCCTAATGCCGGCTCCTTGCCGGCCGTGAATTTGATCCCGGCCAGCCGGGATCAGAACTCGCTGACTAGCGCTTGCTGAACTGGAAGCGCTTGCGGGCGCCCTTCTGCCCGTACTTCTTGCGTTCCTTCATGCGCGAATCGCGCGTCAGAAAACCGTTCTTGCGCAGGCCTGCTCGGAGTTCCGGATTGAACAGCGCCAGCGCGCGGGAAAGCCCCATGCGCACCGCGCCGGACTGGCCGCCCACGCCACCACCGTTCACGGTGGCGACGATGTCCACCGAACCCGCCGTCTCGGTGAACTTCATCGGTTCGACAGCGCGATTGCGCCAGTTCACGTTGCGGAAATATTCATCCACCGTGCGGCCATTAATGGAAATCTTGCCGGAGCCGAACGTCAGGAACACGCGCGCTACCGATTCCTTGCGGCGGCCGGTGCCGTAAAACTTCTGTTTCGCGCCCTCAATAGGCTGTGCGCTGGAACTCAAATTCCCTCCTCACATCAAATCCTGAAAAACTCCGGTCAGGCGCGTCTCGGATTGCTACTGAGCAAGCAGTTGCGGTTTCTGCCCGGCATGCCGTTGCAAACCTTTATCGTCCAGATAAATCCGCAGCTTCTTCGCGCGTAACGCGCGCAATTTGTTCTTCGGCAACATGCCTAGAACTGCTTCTCGGAGCATCCAGTCCGCGCGGGTCGGCCGCAGCCGCTTCGCCGGCACTTCCTTCAACCCGCCGGGATAGCCGCTGTGATGACGATAAATCTTCTGTTCGAGCTTGTTGCCGGTCAGCCGGATCTTATCGGCATTTATGACCACGACGTGGTCACCGCAGTCCAGGTACGGCGTATAGTTAGCCTTGTCCTTGCCGATCAAGATGCGCGCGATGCGCGTCGCCACTCGGCCCATTACCTGCCCCGCGGCGTCTACTACGAACCACCCGCCGCCCTGCTCAATTTGCTCAGTCTCCCGTCCCCGGGGAACATACGTGCGCATGTGCTCAGTCACACCTTTCCATGTAGAGACAAACGTACACAGTAAGGGATACACGCGGATTTGTCAACGCGCGTTTGCGCCCGTGTCTTAGCTCCATAATTGTGTCACCCCTTTACAGCAACGTGAAAATGTCACCCCTATGGAGATATCTATGTGTTTTCAGTGCACCTAAACGATTCGCCCCCCGCCTCCAAGCGATACGCCTCGTAGAATCGTGCTATTGCATTGGTTATGGTCAGTTGGTTTCTACGCATGATTTCAGCAGGGCCAGTGTGAGTACCCACGGTTTTGTGAACATAGCTGGATCTTTGAAATCGATTATGTGCTCACGGCGACGGGCGCTGCCGCGATGTTTTCTCTTCCCACACCTTACGAAGCTTTTCGCGTTCGGTCAGGACGTACGCTTTTGCTTCTTCAAAATTGTTGAATAACCGGCGGCCCTTAATGAGGTTGCACGAGCGGCAGCAGGCCACCAGATTACTGAGAACTTTCCTGCCTCTTCGGGCGCGGGGCACTACGAAATCGACACCCATCAGGAGGGCGTTTTCAAAACTGCTTTTGCCGTCGAGCCCGCAGTACTGGCAGCGGTAGTGATCCCGCTCCAGAATGTGCAATCCCTGAACACGTGTCACAGGCTTGGCTACCCAACGCAGCGTCCAAGGATCTAATGGCATTGCACACCTCCCAGTTTGGCCTCGTTCTTGGTTGCAAGTTCGCGGCGCCGCCAGCTTAGAAGTTCTTCAAACCCTGATAAACCCAGAAGCTCACGCCTGAAAGAAACAGAACGGCCGAAATCGCAGTCAGCGCAATAATCGGCGTGCGAAGTCGTGTCATCCTAGCGACGAGTTCCTGCTGCTCTTCGTAGTGAAGGTGCTCTGCCGCATCAATGAAGATCTGGTCATCTTCCCTTGACGACAGCGTTGCGCGGTAGATCACAAGAATAGCCAGAACGGCCGTGATAACACCCCACGCACCGAAGAGCATCGTGAGGACACTTAATGGCTCCATGGCTTTCCTCCCTCCGAGAACGGCATGGGGTTCGAAAGGCGCGGCCCACGTGCCGGTCTATTACGGCACCATTCTGGCCCTAATTATACCCCCGAAGATTTAGCGCACAAGCCATCTATAACTCACGGTCTTGGGAGAGCTTGGTCAGATCGTATGCCCCTGGCGAAGTTGAACTGGATTAGTCCGAAACGGCGGGAAGAACTCGCCGCCCGGCGGAGGGGGAGGCAGGGGTCAATTCCCATGGGGAATTGGATTTGAGACATAATACCCGGGCGTGAGTCTTGTCCCAAATCAGGCGGGACGCCAATCGCCGCGCGGTGCAACGCGTCCAGGCGCAGCACCGCGGGCGGGCGCAAAAGGCATGGTTTAGCTCGACGACTTCGTTGTTGTCGAGTGAGCCGTCGTTGTCACATGCGCCGGAGTCGTCGCGGCCGAAACCGTGGCGGCGCGGGAGTACGCGGGCTTGTCTAGGTCGGTTTCGCTGACGGATGCGGTGCGATCGATCTCGATTGAGCCTTTGAAGTACGCCCCGTCCTCAATCATGATGCGCGCGGTAGTGAGATCGCCGACCACCGAACCATCCTTCTTGATTTCGATGCGGTCGCGGGCGCGCAGATTGCCCTTGACGCTGCCATAGACGACGACTTCGCGCGCCACCACGTCGGCGGTCAGCTTGGCGCTGGCGCCGACAGTCAGCTTGCGGTCTTCGAGCTGGATCAGCCCCTCGAGGCTGCCGTCAATGTGCAGATCTTCATTACCGGAAATCTCGCCCTTTACATGCAAGCTGGCGCCTAGCCGGGCGGTTGAACCGGACGGCGTAGTGCTCAACGGGCGCATGGCATCAGTGCTCATGGCAGTTTCCTCCGTTTTTACCGAAGCCGGCTTCGCTACCGGTACTGGTTTTCCCGGGGCTTTCGCGGTAGTCGGTTGCGGCGTTTCTTGTCTCTTATTTCCCCACATCTTGGCCCTCCTCGGTCATACCAACCCGCCGGTTGAACGGGGGTTGGACCGGGGTGCAAAACACTGTAGTCCCCTATGCAAAAATGGAACAGAGAATTACTGGCGCGGTGTTCCTGAGAGTAACGCGGGCTGGGAGCCCGGCTGGAGGAACCAAATATTACAATAGTCCGAAGTTGTATGCAATAGAATTACAATGGTCCATTCCGAAACAGTCAATCAATACTTGCGGAGGACGCCGACGACGCGGCCTTGAATCTTCACGTCGGCCGCCGGCACGACGATGGGAGCCATCTCCGAATTCGCCGGCTGCAAACGAATCTTCCCTCCCGACTCGCGATAAAAACGCTTGAGCGTGGCTTCGTCATTGCCGATCAACGCCACGACAATTTCGCCGGGGTTGGCGACCTGCGTCGGTTCGATGACCACGTAATCGCCGTTCAGAATATGGTCTTCGATCATCGAGCTGCCCTTCACTTGCAGTACGAACGTCTTATCCGAGCGCGCGAATTCGCCGAGCGAAAGCGTCTCGCGGTCTTCGATGGCCTCGAGCGGCCGGCCCGCGGCGATGCGCCCCATCAGCGGCAGCTCGACCGTGTGCCGGTCAAGCACCTGCTCGCGCACCCGCTTCGGAAGCTGCGTCACCTCGATCGACCGGCTCTGGTTGTAGCCGCGCCGGACAAATCCTTTGCGTTCAAGCGTCGTGATGTGCTTGTGTACTGTGGCGAGCGAAGTCAGCTTCAGCGAGCGCGCAATCTCTTCGAAGCTCGGCGAGTAGCCGTGCTTGTTCAGGAAGGTAACCAGAAAATCGAGAACCTCTTTTTGCCGCTTGGTCAGTGTCATCACATGCTCCTGGAATTCAGGAGCATATTAGGCGAAGTAAAAGCGAATGGCAAGGGTTTTCTCGATTATTTACTTAATCCAGGTGAAGGGGGGCGGCGTAGGATTAGGCCACCGAAGCCGCCATTCCTATAGCCCGAACCTGAGCGGCTTCCGCGACAATAACAATTGAAACCAATTTTCCTTCCGTTTCTTTCATCGCCGCTCGGATGCGATGGCAGCGATACCAAGCAAGCGCATTCGCCGACGTTGCAGTTGAAATACCGGGATCGCACGATGCGTTTACACAGGGCAGGGGTTGTGCTAACCTTGGTTGCTGGAAGCCCTCTGTGGAACTTCGGCTACCGCAACTGATGGTCCTACGTGGGGCATACCGCGCGGTGAAAAATCATAATGGGATTGGAGTCTCAGCGAGTCATGGCTACAACTACGGACCCTGTTGTCCAAAAACGTAAGCAACGTGAAGTCATCACCAAAGCCGTCCTCCGCTTTTGCGGCGATTCCGGCGACGGCATGCAGATCACGGGAAGCCAGTTCACGAACACTGTGGCTTTGTACGGGAACGATTTGGCCACCTTCCCCGACTATCCCGCGGAAATTCGCGCCCCTGCGGGGACGCTCCCAGGCGTCAGCGGCTTCCAGATCCAGTTTTCCTCCAATGATGTGTTTACGCCGGGCGACTCCGTGGACGTACTGGTGGCGATGAACCCAGCCGCGCTGAAGACGAACATACGCGACCTAAAGCCAAACGGCATCCTGATCGTAAACAGCGACGCCTTCGCGGACAGCGATCTGCGCAAGGCGCAAATGACCTCGAACCCTCTCGAGGATCATTCGCTCGACGGCTACCGTTTGTTCTCTGTCGCACTCGAGGGCCTGACGCGAGCCGCGCTGCAGGAACTGGGGCTCGATACGAAGACCATGGACCGCTGCAAGAATTTCTTTGCGCTGGGCATGTCCTATTGGCTCTACAACCGCTCCATGGAGCTCACTTACAAGTGGATCGAGGACAAGTTCGCGACGAAGCCTCTGCTGGTCGAAGCGAACAAGCTAGCGATGCGCGCGGGCTATAACTATTGCGAAGCGACCGAAGCATTCCAGGTCAGCTATGAAATCCCGCCCGCCAAGCTCACTCCCGGCACATATCGCAACCTCAACGGAAATCAGGCCCTGGCGATTGGCTTTGTAGCCGCGTCGCAGAAAGCCGGCCTCCCGTTGTTCCTCGGCTCCTATCCGATCACGCCTGCTTCCGACATCCTTCACGAGCTTTCTGCCTATAAGAACTTCGGCGTAATGACCTTCCAAGCCGAAGACGAAATCGCCGGCATCACTTCGGCGATTGGCGCCGCGTATAGCGGCGCACTGGCGCTGACGACGACCTCCGGTCCCGGCATGGCGCTCAAGACCGAAGCGCTAGGCTTGGCTGTCGCTGTGGAATTGCCTATCGTCATTTGCAACGTCCAGCGCGGCGGCCCTTCAACCGGGCTGCCGACCAAGACCGAGCAGGCGGACCTGCTACAAGCCATGTACGGCCGCAATTCCGAAGCGCCCATTCCGATCCTTGCCGCCTCGACTCCCGGTGATTGCTTCTGGGTGGCTGTCGAAGCGTGCCGCATTGCGCTGAAATACATGGTACCGGTCATCATTCTGTCCGACGGCTACCTAGCCAATGGCGCGGAACCTTGGCGCGTCCCGAACGTGGACGAAATCCCCGGCATACCCGTGAAGTTCACAACCGATCCGACCGGTTTCTATCCCTACAAGCGGAACCCGCAAACTCTGGCCCGCCCGTGGGCGATCCCAGGCACGCCGGGACTCGAGCACCGTATCGGCGGCATCGAGAGGCAAAATGTCACCGGAAACGTAAGTTACGAGCCGTTGAACCACGAAACGATGGTTCGCCTCCGCGCAGCCAAAGTCGAAGGTGTGGCTCAAGACATTCCGGATGTGGTTCCGGCCGGCGACCCCGACGGGGACCTGGTGATGGTAGCCTGGGGCTCGACCTATGGCGCTGTCACGGCGGCGCTCAAGACGGAACGCGCCAAGGGACATCGGATCGGTCACGTGCATCTGCGCCACTTGAATCCACTGCCGCGTAATCTGGGAGAGGTGCTCGGGCGCTACGGGCAGGTGCTGGTTCCGGAGATGAACCTGGGCCAGTTGGTGCTGATGCTGCGCGCAAAGTACCTCGTCGACGCGCAGAGCTACAACAAGATTCAAGGGCAGCCCTTCAAACAATCGGAAATTGAAGCAAAGATCGAGGAACTTCTGGGCTAAGGCCCGAAAAAAATACTCTGGAGCCAAGACCAATGACCACGACAGCAACGCCAGTTCTCACGAAGAAGGATTTTCAGACGGACATGGAAGCCCGCTGGTGTCCCGGCTGCGGAGATTACGCCATTCTCTCCGCCGTGCAGTCTGTTTTCCCGGAGCTGGGGATTCCCCGCGAAAAGTTCGTCGTCGTATCCGGAATTGGCTGCTCGAGCCGCTTCCCGTATTACGTGAATACGTTCGGTTTTCACACAATCCATGGCCGCGCGCCCGCTGTGGCCACCGGAATCAAGATCACGCAGCCTGACCTCGAAGTCTGGGTGGCAACCGGCGACGGCGATTCGCTGGCCATCGGCGGCAACCATACGATCCACATGCTGCGCCGCAACGTCGGCATCAAGGTGCTCATGTTCAACAACAGGATCTACGGGTTGACCAAGGGACAGTATTCGCCGACTTCTGAATTCGGCAAGAAATCGAAGTCCACTCCCTTTGGCACGGTGGACCGGCCATTCAATCCGCTTGCCCTCGCGATCGGCTCCGATGCTTCATTCGTGGCCCGCGCGGTAGACGTCTTCCAGCCGCAGCTGAAGGATACGCTGAAGAAAGCCGCAGCCCACAAAGGCTCGGCTTATATCGAAATCCTCCAGAATTGCAACATCTTCAACAACGGCGCGTGGTTCGATCTCACGGAAAAAGAAGTCCGGAGTGAACATGTCGTCCAACTGGAGGATGGCAAACCGCTGATCTACGGTAAAGACCGCGACAAGGGCATACGCCTCAAGGGGATGGAACCCGAGATCGTTCATCTCGGCAACGGCAACGGACTCACTGAAAAAGATTTGCTCGTGCACGATGAGCATCACCCGGATCCGTCTTATGCGTTCATACTCTCGCAGATGGAGGACAAGCCTGGGTTCCCTACTCCCATCGGAGTGTTCCGCTCCTGGGACCGCGACCGGTATGAAGACCTCATGTCCAAGCAGATCAAGGACATCATCGCCAAGCGCGGCGCCGGTAACCTTACGGAACTTCTCCACTCCGGCGATACGTGGGAAGTCCGCTAGCTGTAACCCGAATCAACTTCTAAATTCCTTGAAGGCGGCCCGAGCAACGGGGCCGCCTTTTTGTTTGGCAAAACTTCTAGCGACTGGACGAGGACGAAGAAGGCTGAGATCTGAGTTGCTGAAGTTGCGCGGAGCGGGCGTCGAGTGCGTGCACCACATTGAGCAACGGCATCCAGCGCTCATGGGCGGAAGTGAAAATGCAAAGGTGTGGCCACGCGCAACTCAGAACAAAGGGAGGTCCAGATCGTGGGAATTCGTATCCGGTGGACTACTGGTGCGAACCGGAAACCATTGCTGACGTGCCAATCTCGGTTTTCTGCTCGGCGAAGTAGTTTGCATCATTCAGACTGCGATAGATCCGTCCGGCGACTCCCGCAGCCACTGGTCCCTTCACAGCGCTGCTGCGGCCGCGCATCAGCACGACAAGGACAATCTTCGGGCGTGCCTGATTGGCATAGGAAACGAACCAGCCCAGGCGCGAGCTGGAATCCGAACATGTCCCGGTCTTGCCGAGCGCCTGCTCGTCGTCGGAAATATAGCTGAGGCGCGCCGTTCCGTAGAGTACGGCGGCGAGCATGCCGTCGCGCACTTCCGGGAGCAGCGATTCGATGTTGAGCGCGCGCTTGACGCGCGGCGCAAAATTCAGCCGTTCTTCGGCGGTTTGTGGATATTGCAGATAATAGAGCGTGCCGCCGTTAGCGATGGCGGAAGCCATCGCGCCCAGTTGCAGTGGCGTCATCTGAATTCCTTCGCCGAAGCTCGACATCCGCGCTACGCCGCCGTTCTTCGGCGGCTCGGACGGAAACCCGCCCGGATGCTCCTCAGCGATCTGATAACCGGCGAGTTCGCCCAGGCCGAGCAGCCGGGCGTAGCGTGAAACCGTGTCGAATCCCATGCGCCGGCCGAGTTCCTCGAAAAAGGCGTTATTGGAATGCGCCAGCGCCTCGGTGAGATTCAGATACTTGCGCCGCGCGACGCGAATCATCGTGTCGCGTGTCACCACGCCTTCCTGCAAAGCCGCCACCGCAATCACCGGCTTAATTGTCGAGCACGGAATGAAACCCGCCGAAAACGCGAGTTGCTGATTGACGATAGAAAGAATGCGCCCGTTCGAGGGATCAATCGCGACGACAGAACCGTTGTAACGGCCCAGCGCATCGACCGCGGCTCTTCGCACCACCGGGTCGTCAAATTCGGTCACATCGTCCTTCGAGGAGTTAGCAAATGTGGGAACGCCGTAGCGAGCAGAAGCGCGCTTTATGGCGGGGCGGCGCGCGGCTCGCACTGCTCGCGGCTTTGGGTTCGGTTTCGCCAGCACCGGAAAACTCCCACCGAGCAACGCACAAAGGATGGTTGCAAGAACTCGAAGATAACTGGGACGGCGTGTCATCAGTAAATATCCGATTCTGAGCCGCTTCTGCGTGCCCCTTACGCCCATCGAAGCAAGATACTCATTGTAAGAAATCTCTTGTGCCAAGCGCAATAGCAAATCCGGCCTATAAGGTCTACAAGACAACGGGCCCCATTCACAAGTACTTTCGTACTGGTCTGAAATTACATGCGATAGGCATTCAACGGCGAAATAGTCGATGTACTGCAAGAGGACGATCAAGCCAGAACGGAACCAACACTCCTGAATTATGGGCCGGGCCCCTTAAGTCCAACCCAAGAAAACCCAAGCACTCAACTTTCAAACCCCGTTACTTCAGGGCCTGAAGACCATTGCTCCCGGATGCGCGGCTAAGTCAAAAATCCCAGCCCTGCCGGGTCCGCGACCTATGACCCAGCTCTTCTCTGTTCCGCCAGACTTCTGATTCAGAACATTAGCGCATGGGGCGGGCTTTGCCCGCCGAGGCTGCCGCCGCGGCGGCCTGAATGGCAGGCTTTTCCGGCTGCGCTGCGGGAGCCGGTGCGCCATTGGCCGCGCCGGGTGAAGGAATCCCCATCTTCTTGCGCAGGGTGCTTTCGAGTTTGTTACGAACGTCAGTGTGCTCCTTCAAGAACACGCGGGCGTTCTCACGACCTTGACCTAGCCGCTCGCCGCCAAAAGAAATCCACGTGCCGGATTTTTCGAGGATACCCCGATCCACACCGAGGTCGATCAGGTCGCCCTCGCGCGAAATGCCCTCTCCGTACAGGATGTCGAACTCGGCGTCGCGGAACGGTGCGGCCACCTTGTTCTTCACGACTTTTGCACGCGTGCGCGAACCGACAACGCGGTCCCCTTCCTTGATGGACTGAATGCGGCGAATATCCAACCGGATTGAGGAGTAGAACTTCAGGGCGCGCCCGCCCGTGGTGGTTTCCGGGTTGCCGAACATCACTCCGATCTTTTCGCGGATCTGGTTGATGAAGATCAGGCACGTGCGCGATTTCGAGACGATACCGGTGAGTTTCCGCAGCGCTTGCGACATCAGCCGCGCCTGCAGGCCCATCTGCGGATCGCCCATATCGCCTTCGAGTTCCGCGCGCGGCACCAGCGCCGCCACCGAGTCCACCACGATGATATCCACGCTGTTTGAGCGAATCAGCGTCTCGGCAATCTCCAGCGCCTGCTCGCCGTTGTCCGGCTGCGAAACCAGCAGATTGTCCACGTCCACGCCAAGCTTTCGCGCATAGGCCGGATCGAGCGCGTGCTCGGCATCGATGAACGCCGCCTGCCCGCCCATCTTCTGCGCCTCGGCAATGATGTGCAGCGTCAGCGTCGTTTTGCCGCCCGATTCCGGCCCGTAGATTTCCACCACCCGGCCGCGCGGCATGCCGCCCACGCCGAGTGCTGCGTCAATCGAAAGCGCCCCGGTGGGGATCACGCTGACCGGCACCAGCACGTCGCGGTTTCCCAGGCGCATGATGGCGCCCTTGCCGTGCTGCTTCTCGATCTGCGAAATTGCCGCTTCCAACATTTTTGCTTTTTCATCCGTCATGATCCACCTCGAGAGGAAAGATGTCTGCTGTTTTCGCGGGAACGCGCGCTTGCCCCGCGAAGTCTACTACAAAGCGTTCTGGCCAGCGCAAGTTCATCGCGGAGGGCAAGATACCACAAGGCGAAGAAAAAGCAAATACTATTTTCGTCCGGACGACTACCACCATCGCAAGTGCCCATTTCGGGCATCATCCCCACTTACCCACACTTCGTCCAGACGTCACTGACCGTACGCTTACAATGGAACCGCGATGCGGCGGAAAAGCAGAATCAGACATCTTTAGCCAACAACCTGGAAACAGGTTCAGGATGTGGCAGTCCGTACGGCAGCACGATAGCGGACAAGGAGGAGGGTGATATCGTCTCCCTGGTTCGCGCCACGGGTAAAATTCTTGACGGATTCGAAAACGGCTTTCTGGAGATGATCCAGGGAAGCGTCCTGCCAGCCGTCGAGTACTCCTCGGAGGCGAGGGACCCCGAACATCTGTTCGTCGGGGTCCATGGCTTCGGTGACGCCATCACTAAAGAGGATGAGCGTGTCGTCCTGCTGGAGTTCCATGCGAGCGGTGACGTAATCAGCTCCTGGGATGAGGCCGACCGGATAGGAGCCTTCGATGAACGGCTCGGTCACCACGCCGTGGCGAAGAAGGAGTGGCGAAGGATGGCCTGCATTGATGTAATTGAGATGACCGTCCAGGTCCAGGACACCGAAAAACATGGTGGCGTAGCGACCAACCTCGGCATGTTCGCAGAGAAAGCGATTGATGAGGTTGAAGACACGCGCGGGATCGGCGCCAATGGTCATGCCGGAAAGAGCGCCCTGCAGCATGGTAGTGAGCAGCGCGGCGCCGAGACCCTTGCCCGAAACATCCGCGATCAGAAAGGCCGTGCGGTTATCGTCCATCGGAAAAACGTCGTAGTAGTCGCCGCCGACAGCGAGGCAGGGAGTATTACTCCCGGCCACGGCGAGATGAGGAAAATCGCGGAACCCGCCGGGAAGGAGCGCTTGCTGGATGTCACGCGCAATACTTAACTCTTGCTCCAGGCGCTGGCGCTGGCGCTCTCGTTCGACCAGGCGTGCGTTGTCCAGAATGCTGGCGGCTTCTACGGCCAAGGCGGCGAGGATTTGGTGATCAAGTTTGGTGAACGCTGCAGGGCGGCGGGAATCGAGATAGAGAACTCCCAGCAAATTCCCGCGTCTTAAAACGACGGACTCCATGGAACTGGCCCGAGGCATGGCATAGAGAGGGATGGCGACAACGGCGCGAAGATGCTGAGCGACAATGCTCTGCGCAGCCTGAAGTTCGAGATCGGCCAGATTGAGGTCTTTCGTGATGATACTCGATCGCTGCTCGAGAGCTTGCCGCAGAGCGGTTTGGCTGGGAGCGAGGCTTTCCGGCGACAGGCGCGCGCCTCCGCTGCCGCGAGCGAGCCGAACATGAAGCTGTTCGGCGGAATCAGCCTCAAGCAAAAGACCGCGGTCGGCGTCGGTGATGGCGATCGCGTGGTCGAGCATGGTGCCAAGTACCGAGTCGAGAGGGAGCTGGGAATGCAGAAGCGATGTGGCTTCGAGGAGAAGATTGAGCTTGTGAAGACCTCCGTGAGCGGTGTCGGTGCTGGATATGCTCTCGACGCGGGTAAGCATGTCCCGAACCGACATGTCGCCATCAGAGGTGCGGAAAGTGATTTGGTAGGAGTCATCGAGTCCGAAAGCGATGGAGTCGCCATCTTGCAGGACACAATGATCTATTTTCTTTCCGTTGACGAAGATGCCTTGGCGGTGGCCACGGTCTTCAAGAGTGTAGCGATCCCCCTCAGAGACGATCGCGGCACACCGCCGGGAGATGCGGCGGTCGGCAAGCTGGAGATGATTTCCGGTCTCACCCCCGCGGCCGATGAGAAAGGGCGACTCGGTGACGCGAACAAAGAAGCGCGAGCCACCAGGAGGCGCGACTTCGAGCGTTATTCCGTCGACGCGAGGAAGGTCAGACATCAGGATCTTCTGAAATCGGGATTGTAGCACGCAGAAGCTGGAAGAGGCTAATGAGAGAGGAGCATTGCGGAGATCCGAATCTTCGTGAGAAATTCGATCTAAAAGCCCATAGAAGACGCGAGACCACTCTTTGCGTCATAGATTGCGCCCGCTGAAGTAAAGAACGCTACTTCGACAAGCTGCGTATTGCTTCCGCCTCGGTGCTGGAGACCTCGAAAATGGTTAGCAATCTCGTGATGTGCAGCAGTTCGTTGAACTTTGCTCCCAGGTCGCAGAGCCGCACTGATGCCCCGCCTAATTTCGCCGTAGTATGCACAGCCACGAGCGCGCCGAGGCCCGAGCTGTCAATCAGCGTGATATTGTACATGTTCAGGACCAGCTTCTTGTTCCCTGCGGCAATCAGGCTCTTCACCTTTTCCCGCAACAGGATGGTCTCTTCTCCGAGTACGATACGGCCCTCCAACCACAACACGGCAATCCCATCCACTTCTCCGGTCGTAATATGTAAAGCCACGTTTGTGTCCTCCTCGGCAAAAAAGTTTCCGGTACCGACCTCGCCAGATCGCCCGCAAAATCCGTCAGTCGGAAACCGGAAATGCCTCCGTACGGTCAGAAAGTATAAGACAAGCCAACGAAAGGGACCCACCTGGCACGCAGTCCCCCCTGATCCAGCTTCACAAGCGCATTTCCACTCACGACCAAATTGCCAAAGGGTTTTACTTTGAACCCCAGGGAGGCGTCCGTGCGATTGTAGGACGCTGTAAAAGCCTGAATCGTCGGGGCCGTCAGAACCGGATTCGTGAACGTCTCGTTCGCGATGCGTACTCGCTGCGCATTATTGACGTTCTGGGCCAGCACGTCCGCAGCTAGCGTCAGCCATTTTGTCACCCCAAAATCAGCGCCCCCGGAATAGATCAATCTGTTCGGAAGCCGGGCTTCACCGCCCTGCGCGTTCGTGACCAGAATGCTATGCCCGTTGACTTCATACGCGACGTTCAAATGGGGAGACACGCGCGTGCCATAGGTCAAGGATACGAAAGGCTTGAATCCAACCGTTCCCGACCCCAAAAAATTCATCGCGTCTCCCGTCGGAAGTCTCAGCTCGGCGCCAAGCGCCAGCCCTCCTTGCTTGGGCTTCCAGAGCGTCCCTTTGACCGCCAGAATCTGATCGCCTATCCCGGTTGCACTTCCGGAGTGGCTCACGTTATTGAAGGTTACCACGTTCGCTGGTGACAAAACATACTCCACTCCGCTCGAGATGAACTGCTCGTGCACATCCAGAATCGGTATGGCAATGGAGATATCGACCCTGCTCGTCAATCCATACGTTAGATACAGGGCAATCTGATGGGCCGTCAAGTCAAGCCTGTTGTTGCTTTGGGTTACGGCGTTTCCACTTTGAGTCGTCAACAAAATAGGCACTTGTTTCAGGCTGACCCCATCGATGTTTACGAAACGGAAGAACTGGTAGGTCACCGCTAGATAGACCTTATGTCTGCCGATCGTCTCCGCACGCTGGGTCAGGATGGGCCCCAGGGTATCATTGGACGGCACCGGCAGATTTAGTTTCGGGTCGTAGATATAGATAATGCCCGAGGCGGGCGAAGCCAAAGGCAGGTCGCCGAGCTGGCTCCCCACCGCCTCGTTCAAAAATCCCAGATTCTGCGAGCTCGGCACCGTCAAATTCAGGGCGTTGGGAATAATGCATGCCAGTTTGGTGGATGCTTGGGTACAATTGATCTGGGCCTTCGCCGCCGGACAGAACACCCCTCCAACAAGCAGACAGAAGAACAAAAGGCGCTTCATCTTCACCTCTCCTGAATTCGAATGGCCCACATGATTGGCATGCGTTGTTCCCGCTCCTTTATCGTGCTCTCATGAAAAGAGCTGTCCACATCAATTGACTGTAACCGGAACGATCAACTGCGTTTGGACAAAGCCCCCGGTGTTGGCACCTGGTGTCGCGGTCACCACCACCTGATATTTACCGGATGGCGTGAGCGCCTTTGCGACAGGAGCCGAAACCGAAACCACTGGCGGTGGCGAAAATCCGGTACAGGATGCCAGAAAGACCGCCGAAACGCATAGCAACACCAGCACAATGCAGGCGTAACTCTTCCTGTCAATAAACAACCCGCGACGCCGCCCGGCCATCGCCAACGCTGGCAGGATCAACGCGAAAAGCGCGTACCACGGTCTCCCAGGTTGGATCGGTAGTGGCGCGAGATGCGACGACGAAGCCCCCGTAGTCACGACCGTGACCGTAAACTGTGGATTCGCCCCCGTCACGGTAGGAGGCACGAATATGCAACTAGCGCCCACCGGCAAATTGCTGCAAGACAGCGTAAATGCCAAGGTCGAGTCGGAACCCGTCGACGGAAGTCCGGTAAGCTGTATCGTCAGCGGGGATGTCGAGCCGCCCGCAGTAACCGTTGCTGGAAGTTCACTGGTCGTGAGCGCATCCGCCGCAATCGTGAACGCGATTGATGTCACCACCGACGAATCGGCCAGGGAGGTTGCGGATATGCTGACCACCGCCGTCGAAGAAGAGGAACTGGGCGCGAAGTATTCCCCCAATGAATTGAGCGTGCCTGGGCCACTCAATTGCGCCCACGTCACGCCGGTGTTGGTTCCTGCATTTGACACCGTTGCGCTGAACTGCACGGTGGTACCCGATGCCACGTTCTGCGGAATCGGCGTAATTTGGACGGACACCGCCTGGGTGCCACTCCCAATGGTTTCGCTCAGCACGGACGACATGCTCGCGGCGAAGTTAGTGTTGCCGAAGTATTGCGCCGTGATGGGATGTGAGCCGGCGGTCAGCGACGACGTGGTGACCGTAGCCACGCCCCCCGTTAGCACGCTGGAACCCGTACCAATGGGCGTGGGCGTGCCGGTGCTGTTGTCTATGAAGGTTACATTTCCCGTCGGCGTTCCGCCCGTCGAACTCGAGCTACTCACTACCGCCGTGATGAGAACAGACGCGCCGACAGCCGCCGGATTCGGCGAGGAACTGAGCGCTATGAATGTGGGCGTGGTAGTGGGGACGGAAATGGGATTCACGGTCTGCGTAACCACGTTCGATGTGCTGGGCAAGAAATTCAAGTTACCCGCGTACACTGCCGTGATGGAATGGGACCCAACGGTCAGCGGCGTCGACGTGGTGAACGTCGCCTGCCCGTTGCTGACCGTGCCTGTGCCGAGCAGCACGCCGACATTGACGCCGCCGTCCCAGAACGCCACGTTTCCCGCAGGCGTACCGCCCGCAGGGCCATCTACAACCGCTATGAATGTTACCGACTGCCCGGCGAACGAGGGATTTAGCGAGGAAGCAAGGGCCGTGGCGGAAGGTAGGAGGTTTGCGGGTTGTACGCTCGCGGTCTGGCTGCCCGTGTTGTTCGCCGGGTTTGGGTCAGCCGTACTGGCGCTAACAGTGGCCGTGTTCGTGATTGTTCCTTGGGTCGTGGCCGTAACCACAAGTGTAACCGTCGTGCTTGCGCCGTTGGCCAAGCTTCCTAAAATGCAGCTAATCGTCGCCGTTCCAGAACAACTTCCCTGGTCGGGAGTCGCAGAGACAAACGTGACGCCGGTGGGCAATACATCCGTGAACACCACTCCGGAAGCGTCTGCGGGCCCATTGTTGGTGATCGTGGTAGTAAAGGTTTCGTTGCCTCCTACCGCCACCGGATCCGGCGCGTGGATCATAGCGACCGCCAAGTCAGCGCCCACCACGGTGCCGCTCCGAACCTGGAAAAGAATGCGCCCCGGCACGGAACTATTCGAATTCAAGTGAATGAGTCCCGTGCTCGGATTGGAATCGAGGAAGGCGCCATTCACCGCCGAGCCGGGCAGTTCGAAGAAGGTGCCCGGCGCGCCGGTGCCATTTGAGTATCCGGCGCGCGCCGAAGAACCGCCGAGTCCACCTGAGCCGCCGCTGGCGTCGCCCGTCTCCCACTGAATCTTGTCGTAGTTGAATTCGGCATCAAAATCACCGGGCCCCACGTCCGAGCGGTCGATGAGCACCACCTGGAAGGTATTGAGTTTATCGGTATGGGCGCCGTAATAACCCACATTAATCCAGTCGACTGCAAAGGCCTGGTGGCCGTTCACAGTGTCATTACCGTAGGTAACCAAATTCGCCATTTGGCCCAGCAATGGGCCCTGCGTATCCACATCGGCGAAGAAGGGGGCGATGATCACCCGGTTAGTGCTGGTGAGATTAAACGGCGTGAAGGTGGACAACGCAGTATCAAATGTGATGTTGCCGTTGTTGTTGACGAACACCCCGGTGTAATTGGTTCCAAAGAAATTAGCCGTAAAGCCCAGGGGAACCAAACCTGTAGAATTGTCGTCGTTTGGCGGCAACAGAGTGGTCATGAATCCCGGCAGGTTTTGCAAGGCGCTGTTTCCAGTCAAATACACCACAAACGGGCTATCGGGGTCATTCGAAGAGACCGTCAACTGCCCAGTCCTGGACCCAGTCGCGGTGGGAGTAAACGTTACGCTTATAGGGCAGCTTCCTCCCGAAGGAATACTGGTGCCACAGTTATTCAGCTGAGCGAAGTCCCCGGTCACGCTAATGGATGTGATCGTCGCCGCGCCTGCACCTGGCGTGACCGTCAGGGTGACGGTTTGCGCGCCGCTAGTGGCGCCGACGGCTTGCGGACCAAACAGGAGTGCTGTGGGCGACGCGTTCAGCAGAGGCGAGGCGCCTGAGCCGCCCGTTACCGTCACGGGCGATGACGTCACTCCATTAAAGCTGGCGGTTATGTTCGTGCTTCCATTGAACACACCCGTTGCCAGCCCCTGAGTGCCCGCCGTATTGCTGATGGTCACTGCGGTCAAGTTCGAAGAGTTCCATGTCGCGGTGGCCGTCAGGTTTTGCGTGGAACCGTCGGAGTACACTCCGGTGGCCGTGAACTGTTCGGTGGTTCCCACCGGGATGGAAGCTGCCGGGTTGGGCGTCACTGTGATGGACGTCAGCAGTGCACCTGTCACAACCTGGGTCACCACGTTTGACGTGCTGCCCGCGAAATTCGCGTCACCCGCGTACACCGCCGTGATGGGATGGGATCCGGCGGTCAGCGCCGACGTGGTGAATGTCGCCTGCCCGTTGTTGATCGCGACGACCGTGCCGAGCTGCACGCCGTTGTCCAGGAACGCCACGTTGCCCGTAGGCGTACCTCCCGCGGAGCCAGCTACAGGCGCTATGAATGTTATCGACTGCCCGGCGAACGAGGGATTCACCGTGGAAGCAAGGGCCGTGGCGGAAGGTCTGATGCTTGTGCCTTGTACGATCTGTGGGACCAAGTTGGATGTGCTGGCACTGAAAACCGAGTCACCCGAGTATTGCGCCGTGATGGGATGGGTCCCAACGCTCAGCGACGACGTGGTGAATGTAACCAGGCCGCCACTCAGCGCACTGGTACCAATGGACGTGCCGTTGTCCAGGAACGTCACGCTCCCCGTCGGCGACCCGCCCGTCAAGCTGTAGACAAACGCCTCGAACAACACCGACTGGGCACTGACGGAGGGATTCTGCATGGAGAAAAGCAGCGTGGAAGTCGAATTGGACACGACTTGTGTCACTACGTTCGATGTGCTCGACGCGAGGAGCTCATTGAAGGAATTAGGGAAGTACTCTGCCGTGATGAGATGGGACCCGGCGCTCAATGATGCCGTGACGAACGCCGCTTGTCCGGTACCGTCGGTATTGCTCACTCCCATCGCCACACCGTTGTCCAGGAAAATAACAATGTCACCCGCCGGGGGCGGACCCTGCGAACTTGTCACCGTAGCGGTGAACACGGCGGGCAGGCCAATGCCTGAAGGGTTCAACGCGGAAATAAGCGCCGTCGAGGTGGCGACCGTCCCATGGTCCCATATGGCAAACACGATCGCTTGAGAGGCCGTGCCACCTGCCGTGAGCACGTCTAATAGATCGGCTCGGCCCCCCCCATTCTGCGAAAAGGCCGTACCCGTCGAATACACGCCTCCGCCAGTCCCCGAAACGGTATCGCCGGGCGCCATCAGCTTTTGGACAGCGCCATCCGCAGTCGAGAGAAATTGCCCGACCATCGTGCCGCTTGTGTTCATGAAAGAATTTGTGAATGTGAAATCGCCCCCTCCATCCCCCGAAATTGAGAAGAATGAATTGGTCAGGAAAGAGGGGAACAGTGTGCCGAGTGTGCCCGCGCCCGGCACGGTTTGCCCTTGAAGAACAGCGGCCTGCAATGGTCCCGGCGATCCGCCTGTTTGCAAAACGCGGAAATACCCGCTGTCCGCGGTTCCTCCAGTTACGCGCGACCGAAATACGACATCACCCAAAGGTTCGATGGCCGCATTGGTAGTCGAGAAATAACTGTTAGTCCCAAAAGCGGGCGTTGACGTGGCAAGCGTGCCGCCACCTGCGCCGGGATTCGTGGCTCCATCGAGCGCCACTGCCGTGGGAGTGCCACCTGCCGTTCCCTCGAAGACCCCGCCGCCAATAAGAGGGTTGAAGACCAGCTGGCCGGAATTATTGTTGAAGCCGGAAATGGGGTCGAGAGTGCCGAATATCCCTCCGATACCCGGGCGTGTATCCTGGGAGGCAACCACCTTTTGCGGCGACCCAGACGCGGAACCGACGTAGAGCCCCATCCCATTGCTCTTTAACGCTCCGAATGCGACCTGGCCGACGTTGTTGACGCCTAGACTGCAGGGAGTACAAGAATTACTCGACAAATTGGTGAAGATTCCACCGCCGCCTTCCGGCACCGCATCTCCGGTCGCCGCGATCTTGGCGAGTCCTACCCCCGGAGTGTACAGAAAAATGCCGCTTACCCCGGTGCTGAGAGTCGCGTAGAACCCCACATCGCCAGAATCGTTTATGGGCGATAGCTCGGTCGAATTTGAGCTGAAGTCCAAGCTTGCAAAAGTTGTTCCCGTGACAGGGGCTGTATCACCTGTCGCAACTACCTTATTCAGCGTACCGGTTGAGTCTGAAACGAGGATAGCCTGCATGTTTCCTGTCAAAACGGCTGGAAAAACAACTTGTCCGCTTTGATTCACGTAAAACGGTTTGACGCCAGTCGGTGTGGCCATCTGGACGATAGAAAACCCCCCAATGGCATCGCCCTCGCTCACGATCCTGGTCGTCATTCCCGAGTTGTTGAGATTCTTAGCAAAGATGGCAGTTTGCCCACCGGTCGAGTTCGCGGCAAACGCGACGGAAGTGTTGCCCAACGCGGGGAGGGAGAGGCGTACCCGCGCGCCCGCCGGCAGCGTGTCTGCCGTGCTCATCAACACTTGCAGATTCCCCGGTGTGCCGAGAAAAACAGCGAAATTCGCCGTCCCGCCTGATATGGCCGCGGAAAAAACCGTGGAGCCATTATCGAGAGCCATTTCGATGAGCCCGGTGGAAATACCGCCCAAATTAAGTGTTCCTCCGCCCGGAAGAGATGCTGACTGCCCTTCGAGAGCGACGGGCACAAGGAGGGAGGGTCCATTTCCGGTCTGCTGATAAACGGCATAGCCCCCTGTACTTAAAGCCGCATCAAAAATTGCCCTGTCGTTGTTGTCGGTTGACAGATTGGAAAACGAAGTGAAGGTCGCACCGCTTACGCCCGGGGCGGCCTGGCCTAAGGATGCGATGGTGTCAACAATCTGACCAGTGGAATGTATGCGGACGAGTGATTGCGCGCCGGTCGATGTGAAGGTTCCAACAGCCTCTCCCGGGTCACTCAAACCACGCAATGAGATTGAGGTTCCAGTGGATCCGGGGTATGTGTTGGTAATCACTCCAGCCGAATAGAGCCAGACAGTTGCCACTGTTGAGGTTGCTGAGACAGGATCAACGAAGGCAACTTGGCCCGAATTGTTAAGCTCACCTGAGTTTCCGCCGAAGCCGGCCGTGGGTGAGAAGGCCGTCCCCCCGACCGTTTTCGAGTCACCGGTTGCGACCACTTTAGTAACGCCGGATGCGGATCCCAGGAATAAACCATTGATCGCGGGCGTACTTGAATTCGAACCGCTGAAAAGGAATTGACCGAGGGCATTAATTTGCGAGGTGCTGCCACCGAATGATGTGAACGTCCCAGACACTCCGGGCACCGCGTCGCCTAGCCCTACGACACGCACCGGCGTACCGCCGGCGGGCGCAATGTAAAATGTGTTTTGATTAGGGGCAGTGGCACTACCGGCAAATGGCTCAAAAGTTGTGCCGAATAGAACGTCATCACGGTCATTAAGGCTTTCACCATTCGCCACAAACGAAAGACTCGGCCCAAATTTTTGGCTGCCAGAATTGGCGGCCACATCGTCTGACGATGCCACAGTGCGATAGGGACTAATGCCGTCATAAATGAGGATGGCGCGATGCAATCGGCCATCTGGCGGGCTGACGCTAAAATCCACTCCAAATAGAATATGCGCCGAGGAATTGAAGCCGCCCCCCGGGATAAAATCTACGAGTGTGGCGCCCGCGAACCCCGGAACCGGGTCCCCGAACTGGAGGAGTCGCGTCGTTGTGGAGGTCCCGGCACGCCGCAAGAACAGCGCCGAGCCGCCAGCGCCGATGAACGCGAAGTCACCCGCCTGATTGACGCCTGCTTCATTGGGTACGCCAAAATGATTCGACAGGTTCAGAGGCGATTGATCGGTTTCGAGTGTCAGCAATGAAACTTGGCTCTGCGCCTGGGCGGCAGTGGAGAGGAGCAGCGTTCCGCCAAACACGGCGATAAGCACAAGCGCCAGTCTGCGGACAATTCGAGACACTCCAGAGTTTCGGGCTGAGCGCAGGAGGGGGTTGGGGGCTCCCATGCATTTTCTCCCGTAAAGGTATGATCAGTAGATCGGGTATTCTTCGCTTGATAACCGCTCGACACCCTCGAACGGAATCGAACGTACTCTATATGATGGCTGTCTTTCCTTGTCAAGGTTAAACATAGTTACTAGACGAAATTGAACCCATCGTCCTAGTAGTACCATGTGACAGATTGGGAGGAGGTTGCTTATCTCCGAATAAGATCGCTCTGATGGTTGTTTGATGCAGGCAAGGTTAGAATTGCCGGTGATTAATTCCTAGAAGCTAGCGTCGTCGATGTACCACCTTCCGTTTTTCTTCCCGAATCGCACGTAGAAGTTGCCGGAACTAGGAGTCTCCACGCCACGGCCGTCTAGGACCTTACCTTCATAGGTGCCCACAGCGGTTGCCGTGTCGCCGCCGTTCGAAATATTCAAATTCTGCAAATGAAATTCGCGACTGAGCGACTTCGTCCCGTCGAACACTTTCTTGAAAGTACTCTTGTTAGGACCCAACTTAGGCCAGATTCCTTCCAGCTCAGCCAAGCTTCTATGAGAAAAGGCTGCAGATAACTGCTGCAACGCGACTGTGATTGCCTGGCGGTCGAGATTGTCTGAAGGCGCTACGACCGGCGGCGGCTCGCCGGGTTTGCTCGGCGTAACTGGCTCTACAGCTTTGGGGGTTGGACTTGGCGCAGCGGCCACGGTTGTCGGCTGGCTGAGCGGCACAGCGGGTTGTGGACTCGCTGCAGCCGGCTGGCTTGGCCGTTCAACGGTCGGGGGAGGAACGGGATTGTTGACCGCCACTTCGGTGCGACTTGAGAGCGGAGGAGTTGCTCCCTGTCCAGCCCCCCCTTGGTCCCTTGATGGCTGCTGCTGGGGAACAGGAGATGCCGGAATTGATTTATTCGTATCAACATTGCTGACTGAATTGTGAACTGGACCAGTTGTTTCCACCGGATTACCGGTGGGAGTCGGCTGACGATTTTCCAGACCTGGTGACGCAAGATTTCCGGAAGCGGGTTCCGGAACGGCAGGAACGGCATTCGACGGTTCGGTATTTGAAAGAGTGCTCGAAACGGGTGCAACCTCCGCGACTTTCATCTCGGAAGTTGACGCGCCTTGCCGTCGCAACATAAAAAAGTAGGTCCCTCCACCGGCGATCATCACCCCCAGAACCAGCAAGGCGATTGGCATATGTTTCTTCCATTTCAGCCCTGCGGCATACGCTGGCGTTGGGTAGGACAACTCGGGTTGGACAGCGACAGGCCGTTGTGCACCGGTAGTTCGAAACCGGTTGATTGAATCTCCAGCGTATCCGGATTGAGCAGGGGCGCTCTGCGTTCGCGAAGCAGTAAGTGCTGGAATAGATGAAAGAGACGGCCGAATCGTATCCATTGCCGGCCCGATTAGAGTTTCATCGCCCAGCGGATTTCTTTCGGCCGGGGAAACCGTCCGGTTCCGGCGGATCTCTGCATTGATCTGTTCCAAAAGACTTTTCGCTTGAGTGTTGGCGGAGTCAATTTGAAGAACCCGGCGAACCGTGTCATACGCTTTTCCGGCGTCTCCGGCTTTGAGCATTTCCCGGCTGGCTGCGAGCAAATCCGACACTTCAGAACGCTGCAGGTTCCTCCAAACCGGTTCCAGTTCGATTAGGACTTCCTCCATGGATTGGAAACGCTCATCAATATCCTTTCGCAACATTCGGTCCAGCACCGCGGCTACGTCCGGAGGGGTCCCTGGGGCAGTCTCCGAAAGCGGCGGTATCGGCTGCGTCATAACGTTTAGCATCAGTGCGCCATAATTTTCGCCGTCAAAGGGTCGACGGTAGGCCAGCAGTTCGTAAAATAGAACCCCTGCAGCCCAAATGTCCGACCTCGCGTCGGCACGGCCGCCTTCGATTTGCTGAGGAGACATGTATCCAAGGGTTCCAATTACCAGCCCGGTTTGCGACTTCGAGTTCTCTGCAATGCGCGCGATGCCGAAGTCCACTACCTTGACGGTTCCTTCGCTTGTGACCATCACGTTGGCAGGCTTGACGTCCCGGTGCACGACACCTTGCTTGTGGGCGTATGCCAGGGCCCGGCAAAGGTATGCAACGTAGCCAACTTTTTGGGACAAAGGCAGTATGCGGCGACCTTCAATCAGCTTATCCAGGCTCTGTCCGGTGAGATACTCCATGGCGATAAAGGGAATATCATCCGCCTCGCCCAATTCATAGATGGTGACGATGTTGGGATGCTGTAAAGCGCCAGCGGAGTGCGCTTCATGATAGAAGCGCTCAAGCAAGGCAGGATCCTCAGCCAAACCCGTCGTAATGGTCTTTAGGGCTACCAGTCGTCCAATGCGTGGGTCACGAGCCTTATACACTACGCCCATGGCCCCCTGGCCGAGTCTCTCCAAAATCTCGAATTTACCCAGCGTCTTCATTGCTGGTAAGCCAGCAAGAGCGGTACCTCGCGAGCTGCGCGATAAATTACCTATTTCCTAGCTATCCGGCGGAGACATCGGACGCAGAATCAACACGAATGTTCTCAAAAGAAGACGCGTGAGTCAATAGATGTGGGCGGTTAAGATGAGCATTAAACTGTTCACATCACCGGATTTCTTCAGATTTAAAGTATTCGTTTCACTCGGCTTACGTTCTTGGAAGCTGTTGTATAACCCCTTTTCATCCCGTTCCAATTTCAGAGGCGGTCGGCTGTATGTTACCGGTTGGCGGTAAATCAAAATGGAAATTCCGGATACATTCGATCTTTGCGTGCAATCGTTCCGCAATGTTAGGATTCGTGATAGAGTAACAAGAGTCGAACGTGCATCCGCAGGGTGACCGGGCATTGTCCAATTTCATCTTGGGCGGGGGATAAAGATGCCTCAAAAGGGCAGCACCTGGAATGCGGATCGGGCCATTTTGCGGATCAGAGAGTTGGAACATCTCCCCGGGGCGCTCCTGCCGATTCTGCACGCCCTGCAAGAAGAATTCGGATATATCGATAAGGCCGCTATCCCCCTTATTGCCGACGCACTGAACATTTCCCACGCCGAAGTGCACGGCGTCATCAGTTTCTATCGCGATTTTCGGGACACCCCCTCGGGGCGGCATGTTCTGAAGATGTGCCGTGCCGAATCGTGCCAGTCGATGGGCTGCGATGCGACGATTCAGCACGTCGAGGGGCGTCTGGGAGTCAAGCTGGGCGAGACGACCGCGGACGCGAGCTTTACAGTCGAGGCGGTCTACTGCCTTGGACTTTGCGCTTTGTCGCCGGCTGTCATGCTCGATGGCAAGCCCTACGGCCGGGTTTCCTCAGAAATCGCCGATTTCTTGATCGATGGTATGCAGAGACAGAAATGAGTACCAAGGTATATATCCCGTGCGATACCGGCGCACTCGCGGCGGGAGCTGATGCGGTGGCCCGCGCGGTGGCGGACCTAGTTACGGCTCATCGACTGGATGTGTCCGTTGTCCGGAACGGCTCGCGCGGGATGTTTTGGCTTGAGCCGCTGGTGGAGGTGGAGACGCCTCGCGGGCGTATCGCTTATGGCCCTGTAACAGCCAACGCGGTGGCGAGCTTGTTCGACGCTGGTTTCCTCGACGGGAAACCTCATTCGAGATGTTTAGGTCCGACCGAAGACATACCCTACCTGAAGCGGCAGGAGCGCCTGACTTTCGCCAGGTGCGGAATCGTCGATCCTCTCTCTCTTTCCGATTATATGAGCCACGGTGGATACCGTGGGCTCGATCGCGCGTTGTCCCTGAAACCCGAGGCGATCGTAGAAGAGGTCGCCAATTCTGGGCTGCGCGGTCGCGGCGGCGCTGGTTTCCCAACCGGTATTAAATGGCGCACCGTTCTCAACGCCGCCGCCGATCAGAAATACATCGTCTGCAATGCAGATGAGGGCGACAGCGGCACCTATGCGGATCGCATGATCATGGAAGGCGATCCATTCGTCCTCATCGAGGGGATGACCATTGCGGGAATCGCTGTCGGAGCTACGAGCGGCTATATCTACGTGCGCTCCGAGTATCCTCACGCCTTCGGGACGCTCCAGCGTGCCATTTCCATCGCTCAGGAGAGCGGTTATCTCGGCCCGAACGTCGCAGACAGCGGCAGGAGCTTCCATCTGGACGTTCGGCTCGGCGCAGGAGCTTATATCTGTGGCGAGGAGACCGCGTTGCTCGAAAGCCTGGAGGGCAAGCGCGGCCAGATTCGGTTCAAGCCTCCGCTGCCTGCCATTCAGGGGCTATTCGGCAAGCCAACGGTGGTGAACAACGTGATCTCTCTCGCCACCGTGCCGATTATCCTCGATGCGGGCGCGGAGTATTACCGCAAGTTCGGCATGGGCAGATCCCGCGGCACGCTGACGATCCAGCTCTCCGGAAATATCAAGCACGGCGGCCTGGTGGAGAAGGCGTTCGGCCTGACGCTGCGCGAGGCGATCTATGATTTTGGCGGCGGCACTGCCTCTGGACGCCCGTTTCGCGCGGTTCAAGTGGGCGGACCTCTGGGTGCGTATTTTCCTGATTCTCTTCTCGACACCCCGCTGGATTACGAAATCTTTGCTGCAAAGAAGGGTCTGCTCGGCCACGGCGGCATCGTGGTTTTCGACGATACGGTAGATCTTGCTAAGCAAGCCCGCTTCGCCATGGAGTTCTGCGCCCACGAGAGCTGCGGGAAGTGTACACCGTGCCGCATCGGCTCGACCCGCGGCGTTGAGGTCCTGGATCGAATCATCGCGAACCAGGACCGGGCCAAGAATCTCGCGCTGTTGGACGACCTTTGCGAGTTGCTGCTCGACGGATCGCTGTGCGGCCTCGGTGGGCTGACGCCGCTTCCCGTGTTGAGCGCGCTTCGCCACTTCCCGGAAGATTTTTCCAAGCTGGCGCCACCGCAGCCGGCACGCACGCCCCTTCCTCCTGAAGCCACGGAGACACAACCATGGCGCTAATTCACGAAATCGATCACGGCACCCCTGCCCGGATCGCCGAGACATTGGTGACGTTAGAGATTGACGGAAAGCAGGTCAGGGTGCCGGCGGGCACATCGATTATGCGCGCGGCGGTCAGTGCTGGCGTACAGGTGCCGAAACTCTGCGCCACCGATAGCATGGAGGCCTTCGGTTCCTGCCGGCTTTGCCTGGTGGAAATCGAAGGCCGCAGCGGCACTCCCGCCTCCTGCACAACGATGGCCGAGCCGGGAATGAAGGTACATACGCAATCGCCAAAGCTTGCCAAGATGCGCCGCGGAATGATGGAGCTGTATATTTCCGACCATCCGCTCGATTGCCTCACCTGTGCCGCCAACGGAAATTGCGAGCTCCAGGATATGGCCGGCGTTGTAGGCCTGCGTGAGGTCCGCTACGGCTTTGATGGGGAGAATCACTTTAAGAAGTCGGAGAAGGACGAATCGAATCCGTATTTTACGTTCGATCCCGCCAAGTGCATCGTGTGTTCGCGCTGTGTGCGCGCGTGCGAAGAAGTGCAGGGCACCTTCGCGCTGACCATCGACGGCCGTGGATTCGGTTCGAAAGTCTCGGCCGGCGGCGGGTTGTTCCTCGATTCGGAATGCGTTTCCTGCGGCGCTTGCGTCCAAGCCTGCCCTACCGCCACGCTGATCGAGAAGACGGTCGTCGAGAAAGGGCAGGGCGAGCACAGCATTATCACCACATGCGCGTATTGCGGCGTGGGCTGCTCCTTCAAAGCCGAGATGCAGGGAAGCGAGATCGTGCGCATGGTGCCCTACAAGGACGGCAAAGCGAATCACGGTCATTCTTGCGTGAAGGGCCGTTTCGCTTGGGGATACACGACGCACAAGGACCGAATCCTCAAGCCCATGATCCGAGCCAAGATTACCGACCCGTGGCGCGAAGTGAGCTGGGAAGAGGCGATCACCTATGCCGCCACCGAATTCAAACGCATTCAAGCCAAGTACGGTAAGGATTCGGTGGGCGGAATTACCTCCTCGCGCTGCACGAACGAAGAGACGTTCTTGGTCCAAAAGATGGTTCGCGCCGCTTTCGGCAACAATAACGTCGATACCTGTGCGCGCGTATGCCATTCGCCGACGGGTTACGGTCTGAAGATCACTCTGGGGACTTCGGCCGGCACCCAAGACTTCGATTCCGTGGAGGCCGCCGACGTCATCCTCGTGATCGGCGCGAATCCCACCGACGCGCATCCGGTTTTGGCCTCGCAGATGAAGCGGCGTCTGCGCCAGGGCGCACGGCTCATCATCGTCGATCCACGACGGATCGACCTCGTCAGGTCGCCGCACGTCCTGGCGGACTATCATCTGCCTCTACGGCCCGGCACGAACGTCGCCATGATCAACGCTCTGGCGCATGTAGTGGTCACAGAGGGCTTGGTGAATGAGGCGTACGTGAAAGAGCGCTGCGATTTGGCGGCCTTCGAGCAGTGGCGCAAGTTCGTAGCGGAAGAACGAAACGCACCCGAAGCGGTGGAGCAGATTACCGGCGTCCCCGCCGCGGATGTCCGCGGCGCCGCCAGGCTCTATGCCACCGGGGGGAACGCCGCGATCTATTACGGCCTCGGTGTCACCGAGCATAGCCAGGGCTCGACAATGGTCATGGGCATGGCCAACCTCGCCATGGCCACGGGCAACATCGGCCGCCGCGGCGTGGGCATAAATCCGCTGCGCGGCCAGAACAACGTGCAGGGATCTTGCGACATGGGTTCGTTTCCTCATGAGTTTTCCGGCTACCGGCACGTCTCCGACGATGCTGTGCGAGAAATGTTCGAAGAAGCCTGGCGCGTGACATTGCAGGGCGAGCCGGGCTTGCGCATCCCAAATATGTTGGATGCTGCCGTCGATGGAACGTTCAAGGGCCTATACATTCAGGGCGAGGACATCGTGCAGTCCGACCCGAACTCACAACACGTTACCGCAGGCGTGGCCGCGATGGAGTGCGTGGTCGTTCAGGATCTGTTCCTGAACGAGACGGCCAGCTTTGCGCATGTGTTCCTGCCCGGATCGTCCTTCCTCGAAAAGGACGGAACATTCACCAATGCGGAGCGGCGCATTAGCCGTGTGCGCAAAGCCATTCCTCCGATGAGCGGGCTGGCAGACTGGGAGATTACGATGAAACTTTCCCAGGCGCTCGGCTATCCGATGAAGTACGGCCATCCGTCCGAGATCATGGACGAGATCGCGCGCCTTACCCCGACCTTCGCCGGAGTTAGTTACGAGAAACTCGAGGAGCTGGGTAGCGTGAAGTGGCCATGCAATGAAAAGGCCCCCGAGGGCACACCCATCATGCACGTCAGCCAGTTTGTCCGCGGCAAGGGCAGGTTCATGATTACCGAGTTCGTGCCCACCGATGAACGGAGCACGGATCGCTTCCCCCTGATCCTTACCACCGGACGGATTCTTTCGCAGTACAACGTCGGTAGCCAGACTCGCCGCACGGCCAATAACGTCTGGCACGACGAGGATGTGCTCGAAATCCATCCCTTTGACGCCGAGAATCGCGGCATTCAGGACGGCGGTTTAGTGTCGCTCGCAAGTCGCGAGGGTGAAATCACGCTGCGCGCCCGCATCTCGGAGCGCATGCAGCCGGGCGTGGTCTACACAACGTTCCACCACGCTGTGACTGGCACCAACGTGGTGACGACGGAGTTTTCCGACTGGGCGACGGAGTGTCCGGAGTACAAGGTTACTGCCGTTCAAGTCCGGCCAGCGAAACGTCCATCAGAGTGGCAGGAGCATCATCGCGAGATTCGGCGTCAGACCACGCAGATCCTCGGCGAAACCAGTCCCACGAAGCAGCCACGGACATGACCACTGAGCACATGGTTCACATGGCCAACCAGATCGCCCTCTTCTTTGCGAGCTATCCGCGTGAGGAGGCTGTTGCCGGCGTCACGGACCATTTCCGGAAGTCGTGGGAGCGGCGGATGCGCGATCAGATCAAACAATACGTCGCGCAGGGCGGCGGAGGGCTTCACGATCTGGTGCAGGAAGCAGTGAAGCGGCTAGACTAGCCTTGCAGGCAACGATCCCGCGGGGCAATTGAATACGACAGCAAGGACCTGCGACGTCGTCTGAACGCGATGAATCGTCTGCTTGAGGCGTGGGGAATGATTTATCCTCAAGAACAGCGCTTGATTTCCTGATCCAACCGGTAGCCACACATGTGAGGACCGTTTCAAATGCCGCGACACGTGCCCAGCATACTTACGACGCAAGTTACGGAATGGAAGGATGGCGCGGTACGGCGTGTTGACGACTACCTTGCTGGCGAAGAACCCCTGGAGATGCGCGCGGGCCGGCGTTCTCTCGGCGTGACTCTGCGCACACCGGGGAACGATGCCGAACTCGTCGCCGGTTTCCTCTTCAGTGAAGGTATTATCTCGCGTCGCGAGCAACTGTTGTCGGTCAAGGCGGGTGGCGCCTCGAATCGTGATTCGGCCTCACTCAACAACGTGGTGCGCGTGCGCCTAGGGTCCGGTGCACAGCTCAAAAAGTCAGCACGTTTGTTTTCAGCGGGTTCGGCCTGCGGAGTTTGCGGGAAGGCCTCGATTGCTGCCATCCGCCGGCGCGGCGTGCGGCGGCCGGACCCCGCAGCGCGATTCGATCCCGCAACCCTTTGCGAATTGCCGGGTAAACTCCGCGCCGCGCAAACCCTATTCGGCCGCACAGGCGGACTGCACGCGGCAGCACTTTTTGACGCGGCGGGTACGCTGCGTGTGCTGCGAGAAGATATCGGCAGGCACAACGCGGTGGACAAGGTGATCGGATGGGCGCTCCTGAAAGGGAAGGTCCCTCTCGACGGTCACGTATTGTTGGTGAGTGGCCGAGGGGGATTCGAGATTGTACAAAAGTCACTCGTAGCCGGAATTCCACTGCTTGCTTCGGTTTCGGCTCCATCGAGCCTGGCGGTACAACTGGCGCGCGAACTGGGTCAAACGCTAGTTGGTTTCTTACGTGGCCGGAGATTTATTATCTATGCTGGCGAAGAGCGGCTCCGTATGTCCGTTCCGGCATAGGCTGGCCGCGTTCATGAGGCGGCCTGGCTTCCCACCATTTTTTCGCCGCTTCATAGTCTTCAAGCGTGTTCATATTCTTCAGAACAAAGCCATCCGGATCAAATTCACGCCACTCGCTTGCGTCGACGGGCTCGCTGCGCAGATCTGCCACCGCATCAGCCACCCTCCTGACGCCGCGAGCGATCGCCGCGACAATCGTCTCAGCGCATCCACGATGGTAGACCGCTGCGAGCGGTTCGAGCCCCTGCGATGTTCTCGGCACTACGATTTGCGCGCTCGAGTCCATCGCTCGTGAGAGCAGCCAATTCACCCAATCAATCGTTAGGTAGGGCAGATCGCATGCGAGGATGAGATTCCACGGTGTGGAAGTTGTGCGGAGTGCGGTTGCGATTCCCGCGAGAGGCCCTTGACTGGTTCCTTCCTCGCGAACAACTTCATCCGCGATTGCCCGCAGGCCGAACACGGCATAGCGGTTGGGTGAGCCTACTACGGTGACTGAGGCAACGACAGGCATGAGCAGGTGCGCCGTCCTGAGGATGAGCGGCACGCCACCAAACTCGAGCAGACCCTTGTCGCGGCCCATGCGCGAACTTGCGCCGCCAGCGAGAATAAAAGCAGCAACGTTCTCGAAACGTTTCATGGGTTGCATAGGATTCTACAGCTCGGGGAAGAGGTTGCCCGGCACCTCATATCCGTGATCGGCCTCACATCGTGGAAAACCGAGATGACGTTTGGCAAGGCTGTCTTCGAAAGCTTTCCGGATCAGGCCAGATCTTCCGGGCGGATTGGCAGGCGGCGGATGCGCTTGCCGGTCGCCGCGAAAATCGCATTGCATAGCGCCGGGGTCACCGGCGGAACGGAAAGCTCGCCGGCGCCGGTAGGCTTCTCCTCGCTTGGGACGATGTGCACTTCGATGACCGGCATTTCGTTCATCCGCAGCATGGGGTAGTTGTCGAAGTTGGTCTGCTCGACGCGGCCGCGGGAAATCGTGATCGCGCCATGCAGCGCCGCCGCCAATCCGTACACGACCGCACTTTCGCTCTGTGCCGCAATGTTGGCCGGATTCACGACGCGTCCTACATCTACCGCGCAGACGACGCGGTGGATCTTTAATGTCCGCGCACTACGGTTCACCGAGATTTCGACCACTTGGGCGGCGTAGCTCTGGAACGCGGTCAGCACCGCGATGCCGCGGAATCTGCCTGCCGGAAGCGGTTTGTCCCATCCCGCCTTTTGCGCGGCCATTTCCAAAACGCCGAGATGGCGCGGGGACTTGCCAAGTAAATGCCGCCGGAACTCGTAAGGATCTTTCTTGCCTGCTGCTGCAAGTTCGTCCATAAAGCTCTCGCTGAAAAAACCGTTCTGCGAATTTCCCACCGATCGCCAGAAACCGACCGGGACGCCGGTCTCCGTCAGTTGGTAGTCCACGAGAATATTAGGAATCGTGTAAGGAAGATTGGCGACGCCTTCGACGCTGGTCGGGTCCAGATTATTTTTGATGGTTCCGGGGAAAAACCGATTCATGATTGAGGGACACGCGATGCGGGTTGTCCAGGCGACCGGCCAGCCGTCCGCGTCGAGCCCGGCGGTCAGGCGCGCGTACGACGCCGGACGATAGAAATCATGCTGCATGTCGTCTTCTCGCGACCATGTGATCTTGACCGGCGCCCCAACAGCCTTCGAGATTTCCACCGCCTCCACGATAAAATCGAACTCGGCGCGGCGTCCGAATCCGCCGCCCAGAAACGTCGTATGGATAAACACAGCCTCCGGTTTTAAGCCGGAAATCTTGGCAGCGGTGCTCTGCGCAATGGTCTGAAATTGGGTGGGCGCCCACACATCGCAGCGGTCCGCGCGGACATCCGCGGTGCAGTTCTGAGGTTCCATCGTAGCATGCGCCAAAAATGGAACCTCGTAGATCGCCTCGATTTTCTTTGCCGCGCCGGAAAGCGCCGCCGCGGCGTTGCCTTCCTTGCGCGCCTCAGCGCCGGGCTGCGCGGCCCGCTCCTCGAACAGCTTGCTGATACTGTCGCTGCTGACGTTTGCGTTCGCTCCTTCGTCCCATTTCACAACGAGCGCGCGGCGGCCTTCCATCGCCGCCCACGTGCTGTCGGCAACTACAGCGACGCCACTCGAAATCTGGATCACAGTCTTCACGCCGCGAACCGCATTGGCCTTCGTCGCGTCAAAGCTGGCGACTTTCCCGCCGAACACCGGACAGCGCTCCACAACCGCGTAAAGCATTCCCGGCCGCCGTATATCGATTCCAAACTCCGCGCGTCCATTCACTTTGTCTGGCGTGTCCAGCCGCTTCACGGACTTCCCAATACTGTGAAACTGCTTCGGGTCCTTGAGCGGCACATCCGCTGGAACAGGAAGTCTTGCCGCAGCTTCCGCCACCCCGCCGTACGTCAGCCGGCGCTTAGTGGCCACATGAGAGATCACGCCGTTCCACGCACGGCATTCCGCTTTGTCGACGCCCCACTCTTGCGCCGCGGCTTCGAGCAGCATCTCGCGCGCCGCCGCACCAGCTTTCCGCATCGGCTCCCAGGACGAACGCACACTCGAACTCCCGCCCGTGCCCTGCATGCCGAACGCAGGGTTGAAATACTCCTTGGCAGCGGGAGCGAATTCCGTGCGAATCTTCTTCCAATCGCATTCCAGTTCTTCGGCCGCGAGCATACAAAGCGCCGTCAGAATACCCTGGCCCATCTCCGATTTGTCGATGAGGATCGTCACGCTGTCGTCGGTGCCAATCCGCATCCAAGCGTTTAGTGCTGCGGGCGGCGCGCCGGCAGCAGACTCCGCAAGCGCTTCGGAGCACCCCGGCAGATAGAAGCCGATCACCAGGCCGGTCGTTCCGGCCAAGCTCGTCTTGAGAAAACCGCGGCGATCCACTTTCATGATTGCGTCGTCGTTCATGGCGTACCTCCCACTTCCACCGTGTGCGCATTCAAGGCTTGTTCTGTGCCGTCCGCCGCGCCGGTCTTCGTGGCCCCGCTTTTAAGCTTCGCCGGAGCGCCGTGCAACTGTGCGGCGCGGTGAACCGCCTGACGAATCCGCTGATACGTGCCGCAGCGGCAGATATTGCCCTTCATCGCTTCATCAATCTCCGCATCGCCCGGCTGCGCTTTCTTCGCCAGAAGCGCCGCGGCCGACATGATCTGCCCCGACTGGCAATATCCGCATTGCGGCACGTCGATCTCAATCCACGCCTGCTGTACCGGATGGCTGTGGTCGGGAGAGAGTCCCTCGATGGTGGTGATTTTCTTCCCCGAAACGGCTGTAATTGGCGTGATGCAGGAGCGGGTGGCTTCTCCGTCGATGTGCACCATGCACGCACCGCACAGACCCAAGCCGCAGCCGAACTTCGTGCCCGACATTCCCAGCGTGTCGCGCAGGACCCATAGGAGCGGCATATTCGGACTTACATCCACCGCCTGCGGCTTCCCGTTCAATGTGAATTGAATCGCCATACGAATCCTCCACGGATGAATTGTATGTCATTTATACACCCAGGAGGGGCCGTGTTAAAGCCTCGAATCGGAACGTATAGCAGCGGCGTTTCCAGTCAGGAGAAAATGCCAGCAGCACATTGTCTGCTTGCCGTTACCGCATCTCGAGCCCACAAACAGCATGCTCGCAGTTGCTGTCGCGCCTGCAGAGCCCAAGGTGCCGCCTTTCGATGGGACTCCGTTGCCCGGCAATTAGACGTAGAATTATTTTATTTTATTCATTAGACTTGCCAGCTTTGGATTCGGCGAGATCAGCCGGTTATCGAAAGGATTTTCAAGGCGGTATTCGTGCGTGGCTAATAAAACAAAGACCGTTGCCGAAATAGTTCGGACAATTCCCGACGGTTCGCACATTGCTATGGGAGGTTTTGCAATTGCCCGTAACGCAATCGTGGTTGTCCACGAATTGATTCGGCAACAAAAAACGAATCTAACCTTATCCCAAGGTGTTGCGGGTTTGGATGTGGACCTTTTGGTGGGAGCCGGGTTAGTGAGCCACCTTATCATTGGCGGAGGATCACTGGACCGATTTGGGCCAAACAATTGTGTAAATCGGGCCCGCGAGACAGGTTCGGTTGTCTCGCATGACTACACCAGTCTCTCGATCTGCTTTCGCTATCTGGCCGGGGCTCTGGGCCTCTCCTTCATGCCTATCAAATCTCTGCTCGCCTCCGAGGTGCTTGAGCGGTTAGAGACTGGGACAGCAGCTGAAGATTTGCGGCGCATGAAATGTCCATTTACAGGCGAAGAATATCTTCTTCTAAGATCATTGACCCCGGATGTCAGCTTTGTTCATGTCCAAGTCGCGGACCGCGAAGGGAACTGTCAAATCAATGGACCACGTTGGGAAAACGAAGAGCAGGCCAAAGCGGCGAAGAGATTAATCGTCATTACGGAGGAACTTGTTCCGACGGAATATATCCAGCGCTCGCCGGAACGCACTGTAATTCCCGCACACCGGGTTGAGGCCGTCATTCATCAGCCTTTTGGAGCGCATCCCACGGCTGTCTATGGCTGCTATGACTACGACGCGGATCATTTGAAGTTATACGTGGATCATTCCAGGAATCCGGAACGCTTCAAAGAATACATAGGCACGTATGTTCTGGGCAGCGGCGACCATTGGGAGTACCTGGAAAAGGTCGGCGGTTTAGCGTACCTGGAAGACTTGAGAGCGGAACGGCTTCTCGGCTACTAGGGGGTTGGGGAGAGAATATGCCCGCAGCGAAGAATCGGCCGCGCGCTGCGTCCGGAAAAGTGAAAACGGGTCAGACTTAGAGGCCGGAGGCGCTAGCGATAAGGAAATGACGGCAGAAATTCACGCAACGGAGATCATGGCCGCAGCCGGCGCCAGAGAGTTGCGAGACAACGAAGTGGTCGTTGTTGGGCTCGGACTGCCCCAAGTCGCCGCTGTCCTAGCAAAACGCACCCACGCGCCCGGACTCACGACTCTTTTGGAGATTGGCGTGATGAACATGAATCCCAAGGATACCCCCGTGGGGTTGGCTGATTCCCGGATCTTTTATCACGCAACCACCTGGAGCGGATTTCTAGACGTGATGGGCATGAACTTACATCGTGGCATCGTGGATGTAGGGTTCCTGGGAGCTCTCGAGTTAGACCGTTTCGGCAACATCAATACGACACTATTGAAAGAGAAATCCCAAAAGGTTCGCTACGTTAATGGAAGCGCGGGCGGAAACGATGTGGCCTCGCTTGCTAAGCGTGTCATTGTGATCATGCGGCACGAAAAGCGCAAACTCCCCGCGGCGGTCGCCCACCTGACGAGCCCCGGTTTTGTAAATGGGCGCAGCCGCTCGGAACTCGGCCTGCGTGGGGGAGGCACCCATCGCGTCATTACCAATATGGCGATTCTAGGGTTTGATCCGGAGACTCATTCGGCTGCACTGCTGTCTGTGCATCCGGGTGTAAGTGTGGAGGAGGTAGTGGAAAACACGGGTTTTGCTCTGCGTATCCCGAAGCAGCTTCCGCTCACTCAACTTCCGTCCAAGGAAGAGCTGCGTCTTCTGCGAGAGGAGATCGACCCGAAGCATATTTACTTAGGATCATAGTAAAGCTTTAGTATGCTAACTCAGGAGTGAAAGCGAGGAGAGATTGTGGTTTATGACATTGAGCTAAACTCTGCCGCGCATTATCCGGTGTCCGGTATCGTGGAATTATCGCCGTTGATTGAGCAGGCTGGTTTCGGCGCCTTTTGGAAAGGCGAATCGAACAGCACGGACCCACTGGTTTTGCTTTCGGCCATAGCAGCGCGCACGCGCACCCTCAAGTTGGGGACGGCCATCTATCACATCTACGGCCGCAGTGCGGTGACTCTGGGAATTCAATCCGCTACTTTACAAGACCTGTCTGGGGGGCGGCTCCTTCTGGGCCTTGGAGTGGCAAACAAAACAATCGCGGCCTGGCACGGAGGCACTTTTGACCGCCCGCTGCGCCGCGCCAAGGAATATATTGAGATCGTTCGCAAGGCCGCTGCTGGCGAACGCGTGGAATATCAGGGGGAAATCTATTCGACGGGACAACGCTTTCAGCTTTCCTGGAAGCCTGCTTACCCTTCCTTTCCTATTTACTTGGCAGGGTTGGGTCCTCAAATGACTCGGTTGGTGGGTCGAATCTCTGACGGAGTTTTTATCAATATGGCCACACCCGCCAAGATCCGGGAAATAGCTGATCGCGTCCGAGCTGGAGCCGTCGAAGCAGGCCGGGACCCTGGCAAGATCGAGATTATCGTCAAGGTGCGGGTATCGTTGCACCCGGATCGAGCCATGGCCCGCTCGCGCTTGCGGCAGGTACTGACCTTCTATAACATCGCGGATCACTATAAGGACATGCTGCGGGCCTCTGGATTTGAGCCCGAGGTGGACGCCGTGCAGGAGGCGTTCCGTGAAGGAGGATTCAAGGCGGCGAGCACAAAAGTTACCGATGCCTACATGGATAAATTGCCCGTGATCCCGGGCACTTCCATAAAGGAAATCAAGGATCGTTTACAACCATTTGTGGAAGCGGGTGCTACCCGGCTGGTGATCCCTTATGTACCCGTAACGGAGCCCGTCATCGGGGACGCCCGCCAATTTGTCGAAGCGTGGGGAAATTCATAAGTCCTATTCAAAGGAGAATATCATGTGTGATTTCGCTGCTGATTCAGAGGCGGCCCGACAGCTTCTCGTGGGCCGCGTATTGACCGTCGAGCGAGTTCGACAGCTCAATGCGAAGGACTATTTCTACCAAATGTTGAAAGACAACCCGGAGATGCTCAAGATTTATCCGGGAATTGAAAATGAACTTCTAAAGGGGGCCACGGACTGCCACATCCATGCGGCGCCCGATTTTGTCTATCGGTCACAAGACATGATTCAGGTGGCCATAGATGCATCGAAGGCCGGCATGCGCGCGCTGGCATTCAAGGATCACTGGAATATCAGTTGTAACGCGGCGTACATGGCCCAGCGGCACATTGATTATCTTGTCGAGAAAGGCGAACTCACGCACCGGGTCGAACTTTATGGCGGAATGGGAATGTGCTTCGGAATGAATGCTGCCGCCGTTCGCGTGGCACTGCAATATCAGAACTTCAAGATGATCTGGTTCCCGACCTTTACTTCGTATGGATTCTGGCGCGGCGCCGGGCACCCGGAGCACGAGGGTATTCGCTTGGTTAGCGAATCCGGAGAAGTGTTACCGGAAGTCGTCGAAATCATGAAAATGGCGGTGGAAAAGAAGGTCGGGATTGGGTTCGGCCATACGGACTTCAAGGAGCTGTTGCCTCTGGCCAAGAAGGCGAAGGAACTCGGTGTTCGTGCTACGTTGGATCATCCTTTGCTGGAACTGAATCGGCTGTTGCTCGATGAAATGAAGACGATTGCCGACTTGGGCGTCTATGTGGGGACTTATTGCCAGCCGATGATACCCAGCCTTTACCAGCCTGTGGCTGATCCTATGGAGACCATTAACACCATCAAAGCAATCGGTCCCGAACGATGCATCATTGGAAGCGACTTCGGCCAAGTGTTGCACATGGACACCATTGATGGGATGAGGGTTTTCATCCGGGCTTTGCTTGCGTTTGGGATCAAGCCACAACAGGTCCGCATGATGCTGCAGGGCAATCCGGCCAAATTGATGTGGCTCGACTAGGCTCAATCCGGAATTTGCAGCCGAAGGAGACTAGGACGTGACGTCAGTCGTAAACGAGGATCGGCAAGCGATCCGGGATGCTGTCCGTTCACTGTGCAAGAGTTTTCCGGATACGTATTGGCGAGACCTCGACAAGCGTGACGAGTATCCACAAGACTTCGTCAATGCCCTTACCTCCAGCGGCTACCTCGCTGTCCTTATACCTGAAGAATACGGAGGAGCGGGGTTAGGCGTCACCGAAGCCGGAATCATCCTGGAAGAAATAAATCGTTCGGGGGGTAATCCGGGTGCCTGTCATGCTCAGATGTACACGATGGGCACGCTGCTTCGCCACGGCAGCGAAGAACAGAAGCGACGCTATCTGCCCCAGATCGCGAAGGGCGAATTGCGCCTGCAGGCTTTTGCCGTGACGGAGCCAAACGCCGGGTCGGATACAACCCGGATTGAGACGCGTGCCGTCCGTAAGGGAGACCGCTACATCGTCAACGGGCAGAAGATCTTTATCTCGCGAGCGAAACAATCGGATTTGATGCTTCTTCTCGCGCGAACCACACCGTACAACGAGGTAAAGGACAAGACGCAGGGAATTTCTGTTTTTGTGGTGGACATGAGGAATGTCAAAGGGAATCTGCAAATCCAGCCTTTAGACATGATGGTCAACCATCATACAAACACCATCTTTTTTGAGGATGTGGAGATCCCTGTCTCGAACCTGATCGGCGAGGAAGGAAAGGGTTTCCGTTACATCATCGACGGATGGAATGCGGAACGAATTCTGGTAGCTTCCGAAGCCATTGGGGACGGCCGTTGGTTCGTCGACCGTGCGTCTGCTTATGCGCGCGACCGTGTAGTTTTTGGGCGGCCTATCGGTGCGAATCAGGGTGTACAGTTCCCCATCGCCCAGGCTTACGCCCATGTCGAAGCGGCCGATCTCATGCGTTTCGACGCGGCTGCCAAGTTTGACCGCGGGGAAAAGTGTGGAGCGGAAGCCAATATGGCGAAGCTGCTGGCTTCCGAGGCGTCTTGGGAAGCTGCCAATGTCTGCCTCAATACGTATGGGGGGTATGGGTTCGCGCGGGACTATGACGTGGAAAGAAAATTCCGAGAGACTCGACTATTCACAGTCGCGCCCGTGAACAACAATCTGATCCTGGCCTTCTTGGGCCAGAACGTGCTCAAGATGCCGAAATCGTATTAGCAGGCGTCGGAGGGGAGAAACCGAAGTCAGAGAAGAAGCTCGCCGGAAGGAAGGCTTCATTCCGGTCTCTGAAACCTTTATGCAGGGACATTCGCACTGACTATTTCAGAGAAAAAAGGTCGAATCCACTATGGACAAGAAACAAATCATTTTGCGTTCGTGGATGTTTGTACCGGGAGACCGCGCGCGGATGATTGAGAAGGCTTTCAGACTCCCTGTGGACGCCATCATGATGGATCTTGAAGATGGCGTGGCCGCTTCAGAAAAGGACACGGCGCGCCGTCAAATCGCGGCTTCACTCGATCAGGTGGCAGCTCGCTTGAAAGAGGATGCCTCGACTCATACGCCATCCCGGTACGTCCGCATCAACGCAGTCGGGCACGAACGCATGCGTGAAGACCTCGCATTGGTCGTCCGGCCAGGTCTAGAAGGCTTGGTTGTGCCAAAGGTGGAAACCCCGGAACAGGTGAAGATTGTCGAACGAATCCTGGATGTACGCGAGCCGGAATTGAAGATGCCGGCTAACAGCGTACGCATGCTCGTTGCCATCGAAAGTCCAAAGGGGCTGTTTAATGCTTGTTCCATAGCCAGTGCTTCGCCGCGTGTGATCGGGCTGATTTTTGGAGCGGAGGATTTCTCCAGAGAACTGAGTCTCCCTCTTCGGCGCGAAGGTGAGGCTCGCGACCTCATTTACGCGCGCTCGGCTCTGGCGACTGCCGCAGCGGCAGCTCATGTGCAAGCCGTCGACGGTGTATGGCCAGACCTGAAAGACCCGGAGGGACTGGCAACATTTTCTCGCCAATCACGGCGCTTGGGCTTCTCGGGAATGTCATTGATTCACCCTTCGCAGATCGATGCAGTGAATGCCGCTTTCACACCAACAGCGGATGAGATTGATTATGCCCGGCGCGTCCTCAAAGCTTTTGAAGATGCGAGGGAGCGCGGCGAGGGGGCAGTTGCGTTTGGAGGGCAACTTCTGGACTACCCGATCGTGGACCGAGCCCGGCAAACTGTGGAGCTGGCCGAATCGCTCGGGGTGTAAGCCAGCGCGGCAAATCACCTCATGGGAATGCCGAATCGACCAGATCACCGATGAAGCGTTCCGTTGATGAGCTTGGGTTGCTTATTCATATGTGGTGAGACGGAGGAAAAAGTATGGCAGTCAAGCCGGGTTGGGTGGGGCGCTACTTTGAAGATTTCGAGGTAGGCGACGTCTATCGCTGCCGCCTTGGAAGAACCGTGACGGAAAACGATAATATTTGGTTTACCTTGCTGACCAACAACACGAATCAAATCCATTTCAATAACGAGTACGCCAAGCGCACCGAGTTTGGGAAGTGTCTGATCAACAGCGCTCTTACCCTTGCCATTGTTGCCGGAATGGGGGTGGCGGACGTGAGTGAGAATGGCTTTGCCCTGGGCTGGGACGAAATCAAACTGCCGAATCCTCTTTTTGCGGGGGACACCCTGTATTCGGAATCTGAGGTGCTGGAAAAGAGAGAGTCCAAATCCAAGCCTCAATGGGGCATCGTCAAGGTCCGCACGCGCGGCGTCCAGCAGGACGGCAAGGTCGTCATCGATTATGCCCGGAGCGTTATGGTTTGGAAACGCGCGCACGCTCCCCAACAGAAACTCTTCCCCGAGATCCGCTCGTAATGTCCAGTGATCGGCCAGAAGGGTAGTGGACCAGTTTCCGAGAGGACTTCTCGGGACTTGGCTACCCTGCATGCATCAATCAGATGTTGACGGCTCGGTTGTCAGACTTTCGGGGTACGTTCATCGTCTTCGCGGCGTCCGGTTGAGGATCACTCACATTCGAGCACTTTTCTGCGGCTGATGGTCGATTACACGTCACTCCATGACTCCGAGCCCTTCGCATTTCGAATTGCGAGATTACAGCCCAACAGGTGTACCATCGTCAGGCGGCACGATGGCTATGGAGTGCTAGGTCCGCCCCACAACTCGAACGCCAACATAGTAGCTCGCTCGGGCTCGATAAGAGGAGGTTGCGATGATTTCCAGTCATGTAAGGGTTACGGGATTGATCTTCGTCATACTTGCGTTTTCTCTCGCTGGTTCTTCGGCACAGAAGCAAGCAAACACCACTGAGGCGGATTCGTCGGCGGTTAAGCAGGTGGTGGCAGGCTACGATGACGCCTTTAATCAGCATGATGCGCACGCCATAGGGGCATTGTTTGCCGAAGAAGGCGACTTTACAAACATGCGAGGTGCAAGCCGGCACGGGCGCAAGGACATTGAACAGAATTATGGGAATCTGTTCGCGGGCGTACTTAAGAGCTCTCATCGGACCGATACAGTGAAGAGCGTCCGGTTCTTGACACCGGAGATCGCGCAGATGGACGCTGATTGGGAAATGACTGGAACCAAAGCCGCGGACGGATCAGACAATCCGCCTCGTAAAGGTCTTCTCGATTGGGTTGTAGCGAAGGTGAACGGCCAATGGCTAATCGTCGTTTTCCATGAGTCTGAGTTCCCTAAATAATCTGGCTTAGCGTCCTTCGCCAGACCACAATGGTGACAATCGCGCCAATGTTTCTGCCGCTCCAAGCCCCCTTGTACTGAACTCTCCAGTAGCAAATTGTGCCACAGTGCGGGCCACGAAATCGGCACATCCATACGTTCGCAGCCGTATATCCGACAATAGAAGCCGGAATACCGCTCTTCACGTCATCCCGTGGTGAGTCTGCGGATCCGTCTGAATTGGGAAACCGCTGACTAATCCGAGATAGGTCCTGTGAAACGGTTTTATCGGAAAGTAGACCAAAGCCAGTGCGAGCCAGAAAGCCACTGCCTAGCTGATAAGCGCCGTACGAAACGCCAACGGGGAGCAGGCCCGGAATGGGCCTGCTCACCTGCGGCTGTTTTGGGTTCGAAAGACAGGACTTGCTACTTCGCGGCCACAGGAGGTACGGCGGCGGCGGACTGAATAATGGACTGCTGGCTGAGAGCCAGCTGCCAGCGTCCGTCTCGAAGCACCCAGACGCGGGCGTTGTAATAAGGCTTTCCGCCGCGATAAGGCACGTTGTGTGAGATCATGACCGCAGCATTGTCCCCGAAGTCGTGAATCTCCATGGCAGTGATTGGGTCGCCCGGCGCGCCCACTCCAGTTTCCTGCTGTTTATTGGCGATAGCCACGCGCTCGGGTTTATTGCGCATCGTCGTGTTATTGATGATCAGGAATTCGTCGGCGATGTGCGTGGGCCAATCCGCGGCGTTGGGATGCCACTCGTCCATCTTTGTTTTTTGCCAGGAGGCGAGGATGGCCTTGTCCATGGCCGTTGTGGGTTTGTACGGCACAGTGCGGCAGGGATTCTCGCAGTCGCCTTGACCAGCGGCCCGCTCCACGGACGCAGGCGCGGCCTTTGGCGCGATCGGCGTGTCCAGTGCCACAAATGCTCGCCAGCCTGCTGGGCGCTTCACCCAAATCCGCAAGAAGCGCGCGTTGTGATGTGCGCCTATAACCGTTTCAAGCTGGCCATAGAAATGTGTTTGTACATTTGTGTCGTTCTGGTTGTCAGTCGCGAACGATGGCAGGTTGGCCAGTACTTCCGCTTTTTTCAGCGATTTGCCATCCACGTCCGTCCAAACGAAATTCGCGTCAAGCAGTTTGCCCGTCGCTGCTTTGTCGGCTTTCCCCAGGGCGGCGAGCAACGAGCGGTCGGCTTGCAGCGCCGCCTGCTCGGCGTCATCGCCGGCGGCGGCCCGCCCAATCGGCCCTGTGGCCAATACTCCGCCGCAAACAACGCCAACGATCAGTACGCGAGTCACAAAACCTTTCATAAGTCCTCCTCCATAATCCTTTTGATCGACGCGAATTCTACATCGGCTGAATTGAGTCGGGCAACAGCATTCTGATGGCCGCGCGGCGGCGGCAACGTGCAGAGCGTTGCCCGCCAAGCGCTATGCGCTGATCACTAAGGCATGTTTGCCGCCGAAGGCAAGCAAAAAGTGAACGGCGGGGAGCGTATTTCGGAACAAAGTTACGGCAATTGAAAATCGCCCATCGGAGGCTCGGGCGGATTGTTCTTCCAATAATCGACCCAAGTGACCAGCAGCGCGTTGAACTCCACTGGATGTTCACGGTACATGAAATGGCCGGCGTTGTTGAAGACGAATAGCTGCGCCTTGGTGTTTTTCGCGGCGATGATGTCGTATAGCGCCATCTCTCCCTTCAGTTGTGCGGTAGCGTCCGCCTCGGCCCAGTCGAGCACGTCGTTCTTGCCCGCAACCATCAGCACCGGCATCTGCAGCATGCCTTCCGTCTTAATGCGGTCGAGCATCTTGTCGCGATACGCCGCCACGGCCTGCTGCGATTCGCCGGCGCCAGAGCGGAGTTTGTCGCGCGCCGCCTTGGACTTCGGCAGGCCAGCCATGTACTCATCCGCCTTCCAGTACTCATCGTCGAAGGTAGTCGGCAGCCAGGCCAGTTCGTAGACGCGGCACTTCAGCCCCGCGTACTGCGTTTGGTCGGGGCACTTTTTCAGCATGTTCACAAGTTTCGTCTGTGGCTGGGGCGGATTTTCTGGCCCCTGGGCCAGAATCGTCAGCGTGCGCGCGATTTCAGGATGTTCGATGGCGAGGTATAGGACGATCGCGCCGCCGGCGGAGTGGCCGACCAGATGAACCTTGCCGAGCTTGAGTGTCTGAATAAAGCTGTAGACGAAGTCAACATCGCCCTGTTCGCTGTATTGCTTGTCGCTGGTGGGGTTGCCAGACATACCGCAGGCGAGGCGGTCGACGGCGTAAACGTGGAAATGCTTCGCCAGGTCGGGAATATTGCGCGAAAAAACATTGACCGTGGACGATCCGGCGGTAAACCCGCCATGCACCATCACCATCGGCTCACCCTGGCCCACTTCGTAGTAGCGAGCCTTGACACCGTTCACATCCACGAATTTCGATTTCAAGCCGCCGATCTCGGATTTCGGGTCGGGCTTGTCTTGCGCGAGGGCGGGCAATGCGCCCCAGACAAGTAGGGTTGCGAAACATGCGACAAGCCATCTGGTGAGGACTGTCATCAAACTGGCGCGGCTACTGCGCGCGCACACTTCGGGCGTTAACGTTGCGACGGACATGATTCGTTGCTCCTCGAGAATAGATGCATTCATCCGGAATTTCCGATCTGGATCTCTGCCCCGCACATCCTACGCTTCTCCTGCCCTCGGTACAATCAATTTGCCAACAAAGCATGCCCCATCAAGATCGCATGGTTCCGACGGTTCGTCCTTGCCGTCTGACGAACCCCGCTGGCTTCCGGGAACAATTTCTCAGATGCTGCTGCGACACCTCGGGTCAAGTTTGCTATTCGGCCAACTCCGGGTAAACGGGAATTCTCACTAAGTGGGAATCTGGCCTATCCCACATTCCGATAAGCCGGGCCAGCTCAACTGGTCGATGCAACACCATCTAATCGGTTGATCCAACAATACTTCCCCTGGAGAACCAATCTGTCCGATTGTACCCAATCAAACCTAAACAGGGCGCTGTTTCTTTTGAATCAAGGCTCGCGAACGACTTTAGCTCTTGAGACTCCTGCAAATAGACCT
>JAIQES010000034.1 GCA_020073705.1 Terriglobia bacterium | reverse complement strand
GGATTTGGTGATTTCGTGCCTCTCCGCACGTAGAATCAATAACTTCCAACGGACACTTTAGCGCCTACTCCAAAAGAATCCGCGAAATCCCACCACCGGCAAAACTCCCACAACAACAAGAATTTTCTATCAGTTACCCTCATTTCCCCGGAAATCCCTTCACTCAGGATAATCCCAACAACAACAAGTGGCTGCTTGGGCTGCGCTGCCGACACTGTTAGAATCGGAGGCGCCGGGGGACATCATGATCGCGCTGCGACTGCTGGGACTACTGGCGCTGGTGGCCGTGAACGGATTCTTCGCGGCCGTGGAGTTTTCGCTTGTCGCGGTGCGGCTATCGCGTGTGCAGCAACTGGAGAAAGAAGGCGACGTGCGCGCCCGGATCGTGCTGGACCTGCTCGGGCGGCTCGACCGCGTGGTTTCCGGGGTGCAGGTCGGCATAACGATGACCAGTCTCGGGTTCGGCGCGCTCGGTGAGGCCACACTTGCAGCCTGGCTGAGGCCGTTGGTTGCGAACATACCGGGACGGCATACGGTCGTTCTCGTGCACGCGGTTTCGCTCGCCGTGGCATTTATGTTCTTAACGATTCTGCACGTTGTGCTCGGCGAGTTGGTTCCGAAGAGCATCAGCCTGCAGCGTGCCGGACGCGTTGCCTTGCTGGTGGCGCGGCCCTTCCAGTGGTATCTGGGCGCATTTTGGCCGGCGATCGATTTGCTCGACGGGGCCAGCCGGTGGATTCTGAGGGGGCTGGGATTGTCCGGACGCCAGAGCCACACGCTTGTTCATTCCGCCGAGGAGTTACAGATTCAGATCCGGCAAGCGCGAGAGCGCGGGTTGGTCGGCGTCGAGGAGGAAAAGCTGATCCTTGCCGCGATTGAGCTTGACCGCCTGCAGGTGCGAGAGCTGATGGTGCCGCGGCCGGATGTGCATTGGGTTTCTGCCGATGCTACGCTCGACGATGTGATGCGCGTATTCGTCACGACGCAGCGCACGCGGCTGCCGGTGTTTGAAGACGGCGGCGACCACGTGCTTGGTTACATTCACATTAAGGACATCGTGTGGATATTGCTCGATCGCGAGCGCCGCGCCGAGGAAGGCTGGTCCGCGCCTAAGTTCGAGCTGCGGCGCATATTGCACGAAGTGCTGATTGTGCCGGAAAGCAAACCGGCGAACGAACTGCTTGCAGAGTTGCGTTCTCGCCACACCGGAATAGCGATGGTCGTGGACGAATTCGGCAGCATTCTGGGGCTGGTGACGCTCGAGGACGTCCTGGAGCATCTCGTCGGCGAGATTCATGACGAGTACGATGTGGTGCAGAAGCCGCTCATCGTTGGACACGGCGCCGATGCGGCGATGATTTTCGACGCATCCCTGAGCCTGCGCGATCTGGAGTCGCAGTACAACATCATCTTGCCGGAGGATCCCGCATACGCCACGGCAGGAGGCTTCGTTCTCGCCCAACTCGGATTCATTCCCCGCGGGGGAGAGAGTTTTGACTTCGAAGGGTATCGCTTCACCGTTGTGGAAATGGACCGCCGGCGCATCGCGCGCATCAAGATCCAGCGCTTGAAGCAGCCGGGGGAGCCGCCGGTTCCTGCATCCAAACCGGACGCGAGACCCAGCGCCGAGAACACTCGGAAAACGGAATGATTCGGCACATCCTTCTTCGCGTCCTCTACACACTGCCTGCGCTGTGGCTCATCCTCACGATGGTCTTTCTGCTGATTCACATCGTGCCGGGTGATCCGGTGCTGCAAATGCTCGGCCAGGATGCACGCGCCGAAGATCTCACGCAGTTGCGGCACTCGCTCGGACTCGACCAGCCGCTCGGCGTGCAATACGCGCGGTACCTTGAGGGCCTTGCGCGCGGCGACTGGGGCAGGTCGCTCCACTTCGCGGCGCCGGTGCGCGCAATCGTGCTGAACCGTTTTCCAGCGACGCTCGAGCTGTCCCTGGCAGCCCTGATCGTCTGCATCGCGATTGCCATCCCTGCGGGGGTATTTTCCGCCAGGCACCGTGGCAGCGGGGCGGACCGAGCAGCGTCGTTCTTCACGCTGCTTGGCCTTTCGGTTCCCAATTTTGCTCTCGGGCCTGTGCTGATACTGGTTTTTTCGGTGGAGATCGGATGGCTGCCTGTTTCGGGGCGAGGCGGTGCGAGCCATCTGATCCTGCCGGCCATCACATTGGGCGCAGCATTGGCCGCAATTCTTACTCGCATGGTCCGTGGATCGATGATTGAGGAGCTTTCGAGCGACTACGTGCGCACGGCTCGCGCGAAGGGCATCGCAGAGACGTCCGTGCTGTTCCGGCACGCCTTTCCGAATGCGCTCATTCCGGTCATCACGATTGTCGGGTTGCAGTTTGGGTCGTTGCTGGCAGGCACCATTGTCACGGAGTCCATTTTTTCCTGGCCTGGCATCGGGCGGCTTGCCGTGCAGGCAATTTCCGCGCGCGATTACCCGTTGCTGCAGGGCTGCATTCTGGTGATTGCCCTTTCGTATGTTGCTGTAAACCTCCTTACCGACTTCGTTTACGCCTTGGTGGACCCGAGGGTGCGGCTGCAATGACGCACAGGGATGGATTTACGGCAGGATTCGAGAGAAAGCCATGAGAGAGGCATCGCCGGTCCGGCAATTTCTGCGCACGAGCGGGCTGGGGCGCTGGGGACTTGCTGTGGCCGTGTTGCTTGTCCTGATGGCTGTTTTTGCGCCGTGGCTCGCGCCGCGAGATCCTTCGGCGCAGAGCCTGCCGGAGCGTTTGCTGCCACCAAACGCGCACCACTGGATGGGGACGGATGAGCTGGGCCGCGATGTTTTCTCGCGCACGCTTTACGGTGCGCGCGTTTCGTTGACGGTCGGAGTATCGGTGGTATTCAGCGCGGGAATTGTGGGTCTCGCGCTCGGTTCGCTTGCAGGGTATTTCGGCGGCGCATTCGACCGCTTCGTGAACATTATCCTGATCAATTCGTTTCTTTCGTTTCCGGGAATTCTTCTCGCCATCGCGTTTGCGGCGTTTCTCGGGCCGGGATTGGACAAGGTCATCCTGGCCCTGACGGTGACAGGTTGGGCAGGCTACGCGCGGCTGGCGCGCGCACAGGTGCTGAAGGTGCGCGAAATGGAGTTCATCCTCGCAGCGAGGTCGCTCGGCGCATCACACGCGCGCATCCTGCTGCGGCACCTGCTGCCGAACACGCTGCCGCCCGTGCTGATTCAAGCGACGATCGGAATGGCCGGGGCGATTCTGGCGGAATCGACGTTGAGTTTTCTGGGGCTCGGCGTGATTGTGCCGACGCCGAGTTGGGGCGCCATGCTCAACGACGCGCGGAATCATCTCTTCGATGCGCCGCATCTGGTGCTATTTCCCGCTCTCGCAATTATGGCGGCGGTCCTTGCGTTCAACCTCCTGGGAGACGCCTTGCGCGACTGGCTTGATCCGCGCACGCGCGCATTTCTGATGACGATGGATTTGCCGCGCTAGCGCATGAAGTGTGGGCGTTGTCGTTCGCGTCTTTAGCAGCTTTTGGAAAAACTCTCTGTGCATGTCATTCCGAGGAGCGAAGCGACGAGGAATCTCTCTTTTTCTTGGCTTATCGCACAGAGGGATTCCTCGCTTCGCTCGGAATGACACCGTAACGAACAGTTTTCAACAAGCTGTTACAGGCGGTGGTTTTCTGTAATTTGCCTATGGCGAAGTGCTCTGAAAACATCAGGCGAAGTTGAGTGTGACTTCCGCGCCGCGGTTCGCGCCAAGCGTGCGCGCGGCGCTGCCATGGTTGACGGCGATCTCGAGAAAACCGGCCGAACCGAATACGGCGATGGGTTCGCCGGGCGTTCCTGAAGCAAACGTCCGCGCGAGCTTCTGGATTTCCTTGCCGTTTACGGAGAGTTTGACGGCGCCCGAGGCGATTGCCGCTTCAGGAACATCTTCCGCGGTGAGATTCGTCATCAAATTGCCGAACGCATCCACATGCAATACAACTCCTTTGATGGATTTGCCTGCGGCCTTCGCTTTCGGTATTGCGAATCGCGCGTAATCCGTGATTTCTTCGCCGAACGCTTCCGTCTGCCAGACCTTCGAAAGCCACGCGGCAGTAGGGGCGAAAATGTCCCGGCCGTGAAACGTAGGGCTGACCGGATTCAGGAAATAGTGCTCCGCGGTGATGTGCTGAACAATGCAGGATTCGCGCTCTAGGATCAGGGAGAGGACGCCGTTGTCCGGCGCGATGAAATATTGCTTTTGTCCGCTTACCAGCAGCGGGCGGCGCTGTGTCCCGACACCGGGGTCCACAATCACAACGTGAATCGTGCGTGGCGGATAATAGTTGCAAGTGTTCGCAATCGTAAGAGCCCCGCTGAGGATATCGAACGGCGGGACATGATGATTGATGTCCACGATGCGCGCGGCAGGATTGATGCTCAGAATAACGCCCTTCAAGGCGCCGACCAGGTGGTCGGACGTGCCGAAATCTGAAGTGAGAGTAATGATGGGATCGGGCAAAGAAAGTCTCCGTTCAAGGGGGCGTGCGCAAACGGCCTGAACAATTGCGGCGCACTTTAATCCTTCCGCACGCTATCGGAGGTGACCTCTGCTGTCAAGCCGCGGTGCCCGAGTCGCTACGGCACGCCGGTCCCCCGAAGGATTGTTCCGTGGAAATTCGTACTCGGCACAAAGGCTGCTGTCACATGGGGAGCATGTTCCCCGATTCAATCTCCGATTTCCTTTATGGGAGTTCGGACGAGCCAAGTTAAAGTAAAGCTGATAGGTTTGTGCTTTGGCTAGGAATTCGCCGCGGCTGGAGCAGGTTTCCAGATCGAAGAACTCATCTTCGACCAGGCGATGCACGGTTTCGACATCGCTTTGGGAGCGAGAAGGAAGCCGGGCGCTGAAAGCGCGACCTCGCGGACGTCCACGCCGCCCGCGTTTGGCCCCGCACTAGGCGAGACTAGACCATCCGCCAGTTACCGCGCTGGTGTTACTTAGCCTTAGGGGTAGCAGCCGGATCAGGCCCTGGGTATTGTCCGTTACGGCCAGCGCGTTTCTTTAAATCAGGGATATCCTCCAGACGTGAGGGAACCCATCCATCGCGATTCGGCATTCGGAGCTCCGTCAGACTTTTGGCATCCATGACGTCATTTTCCTTGATAATGCCGCCGCGATAGAGCAGAAAGGCCGTCACAGCGTAAACCTGATCCGGTGTGAGCGTCCCCTCTTGATATCGGGGCATGGCGCGGTTGATATAGTCCCACACCGACGTGGCAAACGGCCAGAATGTCGTAGCCCTATCATAAAATGTGTTCCCCACCAGCTTCGGAGCGAGCGGGCCCACTTCTTTCCCGGTTGCCCCGTGGCATACCGCACACCAGGCCGCATAGATCGGGGCGCCTTCCTTGGCGGTTCCCTTCCCAGGCGGAAGTCCATGTCCCGAAGGAAGGATAGTGATGTCCCGAGCCCGGATTTCTTCTGGGGTCGCGGTCCGGCCAACGTTGTCATACTCCGCCCTCTGCGCGGATGCCGCAGCGCAAGCCACCAGGGCCACCGCCAGCACGAAAAGATTGCTAAATCGCATTGTAAACGCTCCCATCTGCCGTCACCTTCCAGGGTCGAATGGCATTCACGTGACCTAGCCAATGCGTGTGAATATAATTCGCGTCGACGTCCCAGATTTTGCCCAACTCGACCAACGACGGCTGAACCTGGCCGCGCTCATCGGTAGAGCGAGACATAAGCACACACTCTTCTCCGCCCCAATTCCAAGCAAACCCAAATCTGGTATGCGCCTTTGGAAGCACTGGCTCCTGGAGTTCCGCGTCCTTCCAGGTCCGGCCATTGTCGGTGGATACTTCGACCCTGCGGATGGCGCCTGCACCAGACCAAGCCAAACCGGTGATCTCGTAGAATCCATGGCTCTCCAGCCGCTGTCCGCCGGCAGGGCGCGTGATTACAGAATTCGCTCCCATTTCGAATCGGAACCAGCGCGATTTGTGGTCAGCATACTTGCCCTCCTCCACAGAAGTGAAGTAGTAGAGTTCCCTCTGTGTGATGGCGGGCGAGTCCGCCAACTCGATTCGGCTTAACCACTTCACGTTGTAGATTCCTTCATAGCCGGGAGATATCAGCCGCAGTGGGTAACCCTGCTCGGGACGCACGGCCTCGCCATTTTGGCCGTAGGCCAGCAGGCAGTCGTCCATCGCCTTCTCCATCGGAATGCCTTTCGAAAAGCGACTCCCCTCCGCCGATTCCGCAAGAATCCAACTCGCCCCTTTTTGCACGCCCACCATGTCGAGTACCCGGGACAGCTGCACCCCGGTCCACATGCTGCAACTAGTGTACCCGTGCGTTATCTGCGGTGTCGCTTCCGGCTCTTTCCCAAGCCTGGTGGAGTCGCCGTTTGCAGCGCACTCGATGAAATGAGTTCGGGTCACGGCAGGCAGGCGCTTCAGGTCGTCCAAGGTGAAAATCATATTACGGTCCACCATGCCGTGAATCAGGAGACGATGCTGCTTGGGGTCGATGTCTGGGGGTATGTAACCGTGAGACTCGTAAAAATGGAGCGGGGCTGGCGTGATGATCCCGGTCAAATCTTGAATCGGAGTTAATGCCCCAAGGAAAGGACGGCTGAATTTCCCGTTTGGGCCATGGTGGAAGGCGCCTATGCCGCCGATGCGTCCTGCGGTCTCATAACGGGAGCGCACGCCGTAAATGGGATCGAGGTGCTGTCCCGGGCCGGGGCCGGGTGTTCCCTCATACGTCTTGGCGGCCGCCTGGGCGATCACGTCCTGAAGGGACTGGCCGCTCGCGGTTGCGCAACCGTTTCCCTCGCATTCGATGTAGGCGGGGGCGCGCCCGCCGTTGCTCGCGGGCGGAAGCGCCTGCGCGCCCGCAGATCGAACCGCTGCTGCTCCCGCAGCAAAAGCGGCCAAGGCCGCACTGTTTCTCAGGAATTGCCTCCGGTCAGATTTCTTCGCGCTCATTTGTGCCTCCTTGGATCTTGGAATTCGATCGGAATTTTGCTTTCAGCTCCCAGTGGCACGTAGGTTACCCGAGATTTCCATTTTGGAATTTACAGCCGACACATATAACCCAACCGCCCATCGTCCGCAAGTATCGAATGAAAAACCAGGACGATCTATTTGCCCGGCCATGAGTAGTTCCGCCCTTCAGAACGTGCCGAAGCCGAGACATGCCCACTTTTCTAGCTGATTCCGCAGACACCTCTGCTTCCCTGCCTCCGTTCTTTTCTTTGCCAGATTGTCGCCTGCCAGCGACCAATCTCTAGCCCGCTGGCACTGGCAGCGCTTCGATCCGTCGCACCATTTTCCAACTGGCTGCTTGGTAGAGAAAGCCTTTGTACCAGACCACTGGTTTATGACCGGGCCGTCCTACTGGCTTAGTCAGCATCTCCTCGATGTTTCGCACCAGGCTGTCGTTAGCCGGGATGCGGATCGCATACTTCACGCCCCGTTCCTCCAGCAACTCGTAGATCTCTGGCTTCGCAAAGGCGGCATCGGCTCGAAACACGACTTCTTTGCCCAGCTCTTGCTGCCGCTCGATCTCCGGCAGCAGCAACTCTTCCCAATCTTCAGCGCTGTGGACGCATCGCGTTCAAACGCGCATGAATATTGATGAAGGCCAGCATCAGAAGGAAGTTCACAATGGAAATATGGGTCAATACGATTTCAAGACCCAGGCGCCGATGATCAAGCGCTGGATTTCGCTCGTCCCTTCATAGATCTCTGTAATTCGGGCATCGCGATACATCCGCTCGACCGGGTACTCACGGCTATAGCCATTGCCGCCATGGATCTGAATGGCCTTATGTGCCACGCGCGTCGCTGTTTCCGAGGCAAATAACTTTGCAATCGATGCGTCCATCGAAAACCGCGCGCCTGTGTCCTGCTTCCACGCTGCTTTGCGCACCAGCAAACGGGCAGCATCAATTTCCGTCGCCATATCGGCGAGCATGAACTGGATGGCTTGAAAATCCGCGATCGGGTGCCCGAAGGCCTGCCGTTGCATTGCATAGGCGACGGCCTGCTCCAATGCGCCTTGAGCGATTCCCGTGGCTTGGGCCCCAATGCCGATGCGCCCGGCGTCCAGCGTTGAGAGTGCGATTTTGTAGCCATCGCCCTCGTTGCCGATCCGGTTGTCGACAGGCACTTCACAGTCAGTGAACGATAATTCGGTGCAGGCTGTAGCGTTGATGCCGAGTTTTTTTTCTTCCTTGCCGACTTTGAACCCGGGAGTGCCGCGCTCGACCACCAGCGCTGTAATTCCTCGTTCGCCCTTGGAGGGGTCCGTATTCACGTAAACGATGGCGGCGTCAGCCGCCCCGCCGTTCGTGATCCATGACTTGGCGCCGTTGATGATGTACCGGTCACCCTTCTTGACCGCTCTGGTCGTGAGCGCTGCGGCGTTTGAGCCGGCCTGCGGCTCGGTGAGGGCATAGCAGCCGATCTTTTCACCGCGCGCAAATGGCAGAAGGAACTGTTTCTTCTGATGTTCGTTACCGAATCGGTGGATCGGATCGCAGTAGAGAGAATTCTGTACGGAAAGGATTACGCCGGTTGAGGCGCAAACACGCGAAATCTCTTCGATTACGATGGAGTAAGAAATATGGTCAAATCCCGCGCCGCCCTCGGATTCGGGCACGGCCACGCCCGTTAAACCCAAATCTGCGGCCTTGCGGAACGTTTCACGGGGGAAATGGCCGGTCTCATCGAGTCCCCGTGCCAGAGGCCTTATTTCACTTTCGGCAAATTCGCGTACAGTTCGCTGTAATAACTGCTGCTCTTCAGTGAGGCTGAGGTTCAACTGTCCTCCACGGAGTCATCACTGTTCGCTTCACCCGCTGCGCACTATTGTGCCTAAATGATTGCGAAGCCGCCAGTCTCGCATGTGTCCCTGTCCTCTTCGAAAATCAGCGCTCAATGAATGGTTATAGGCGGCCGAGCCAACTGTGCAATATACTTCTTGCAGCGTGATGATGCGGCAAATTCGGAATGAAAGATGAATGACGAACGCAAGAACCCTGCTTCTCTCGCCGGCAGGGCCGCGCGCAAGCCGTCAGTGCGCGAGCGCGAATGGGAAATAAACGCGCCCCGCCCCACTCTCGACAAGTCTCCCGAGCGCGCTATGGAATTCACCACGATTTCTGGCCATCCGATTCGCAGGCTTTACACGCCTGCGGATCTTTCCACTTGGGATCCGGATCGTGACTTGGGCTTGCCTGGAGAACCACCCTATACGCGCGGCATCCACTCGACCATGCACCGCGGGCGGCTTTGGACGATGCGGCAGTTCGCTGGGTTCGGCTCGGCGGAAGACACAAACCAGCGCTTCCGTTATCTGCTTTCCCAGGGACAGACTGGCCTTTCCGTTGCATTCGATCTTCCGACGCTGATGGGTTACGACTCCGATCATGCCCTGTCGGAAGGTGAAGTCGGCAAATGCGGCGTGGCCATCAGTTCGCTTGCCGACATGGAAGTGCTCTTCGACCAGATCCCGCTCGGTGGCGTCACGACGTCGATGACGATCAATGCGCCCGCCGCTGTCATTTGGGCCATGTATCTTGCCGTCGCTGAAAAGCAAGGGGTGGACTGGAAAGATGTGCGCGGGACGCTTCAGAATGACATTTTGAAGGAATTCATCGCCCAGAAGGAATACATTTACCCGCCAGAGCCTTCGATGCGGCTAGTGATTGATACGTTTGAATTCGGTACGCGTCACACACCACAGTTCAATACCATTTCGATCAGCGGTTATCACATTCGAGAAGCAGGATCGACTGCGATTCAGGAATTAGCCTTCACGCTACGCGACGGCATCGAGTATGTTGAGAGGGGGATACGCCGCGGACTGGATGTGGACGATTTCGTTCCGCGACTTTCCTTTTTCTTTAATGCGCACAGCGATTTTTTCGAAGAGATCGCCAAGTACCGAGCCGCGCGCCGCATCTGGCATAAGACGATGACGGAACGCTTCGGCGCCAAGTCGCCACGCTCATGGGCGCTGCGCTTCCACACGCAGACCGCGGGTTGCTCGCTCACCGCACAGCAACCCTACAATAACGTAGTCCGCACTGCCATCCAGGCGCTGGCGGCGGTGCTTGGCGGCACGCAGTCGCTGCACACGAACTCCCTCGACGAGGCGTGGGCATTGCCAACCGAATTCGCGGCCACTCTTGCGCTCCGCACCCAACAGGTCATTGCTCATGAAAGCGGAGTCACGAACACGGCCGATCCGCTTGGCGGTTCATACTTTGTCGAGACGCTGACCAACGAAGTCGAGCGTGGCGCATGGGACTACATCGAGAAGATTGACGCGATGGGCGGAATGGTGCGCGCGATCGAGCGGTCGTATCCGCAGCGCGAAATCGCAGACGCATCCTACCGCTACCAGACGGCAGTCGATCGCAGGGAGAAAATTATCGTGGGCGTCAACGATTACATCATTGAGGAAAAGCCCATCGATATTTTACAGATTGATGAGTCGGTGCGCGTTCGCCAAACGGAACGGCTGCGGAAAGTCCGCGCCGAACGGTCAAATGAGGAAGTGAACCGTTGTCTCTCGGCCCTTCGCCGCGCCGCCGAAGGCACTGAAAATCTAATGCCTCACATCTGCGAAGCAGTAAAAGCTTACGCCACACTCGGTGAAATCTGCGATGTCTTTCGCGTAGTCTTCGGCACCTACGAAGAAGTCGCAATTACATAGCTATTGTGAGGTTGCTCAGATGGCCGAGCAAGGCTCGACCCTGCGTCCCGCCATCGAGAAAGTCCACTTGTTCCGCCCAGACGCAGCCTGTCCAGCTATCACAGTAAGTTCAGTCATAAGGAAATGTGACGGCGATCACAGACTTGAGAGAGGCTTCAATTAGATACTCGACCGTCGTTTAGGGGGGCTCCATCTCAATCCGTCCATGTAAGGGGTAGCCACAGAACAACGCGCGAACAGCACGCGCCGACCCCATGTATGAGGCTCAGCGCGGCGAACTCGGGAGGTGACTGATGCCATTGCTGAAGGGAACTCTGGCAGAAGCTTTGAAGGTTCGCGGAGTATCACGTCGCGAATTTGCGAAGTTCTGTAGCACTATGGTGGCGACTCTGGCATTACCGCCGCAATACCTGGCGGCGGTGGCGGATGCTTTACAGCGGGCAGACCGGCCCGTCCTGGTGTGGCTGGAATTTCAAGATTGCGCAGGGAATACGGAGTCGATGCTTCGTTCGAGCAACCCACCGGTTGCCGACGTGGTTCTGAATCTGCTCTCCTGGGAATACCATGAAACGATCATGGCCGGCGCCGGCAAACAGGCGGAAGCGGCGCTCAAACGAGTTGTCCAGCAGGATGCGGGCAAGTACATCGCGGTTGTCGAGGGCGCGATACCGACGGCAGACGGCGGCGTATATTGCACGATTGCTGGCCGCACGGCGCTGGATATTGCAACCGAAGTCTGCACACACGCAGCCGCGTGTATTGCTGTGGGCGCATGTGCATGGGATGGAGGACTCGTGCGGTCCAATCCGAACCCGACGGGCGCTGTTGGATTGCAGGAAGCCGTTCCTGGAGTGAAGGTCGTGAATCTCGGTGGCTGCCCGCACAACGTGGCTAATACGGCAGCTGTCCTGGTGCATTATCTAACCTTCCACGAAATGCCGGCGCTCGACCAGTACAACCGCCCATTGTTCGCCTACGGCCGGCTCATCCACGACCAATGCGAACGCCGGGCGCACTACGATGCGGGTCAGTTCGTCGAGGAATGGGGCGATGAAGGGAGCCGCAAAGGCTGGTGCCTTTACAAAATGGGTTGCAAAGGCCCGGACGCAACGTACAACTGCCCAACGGTCCGGTGGAATGGCGGGACGAGTTGGCCGGTGAAATCCGGGCACGGCTGCATTGCTTGCGCCTCTCATCGGTTCTGGGACGCCATGTCGCCGTTCTACAAGCCGCTGCCGAAGGTCCCCGGTTTTGGCGTTGACGTCGCCGCAGAAGAAATCGGCTGGGGGGTAGTCGGAGGGGTGGCGGCCCTCACCGCCGCACACGCGGTGGGCAGCGTGATTCGCGCGAAGAAAGGCAATGGAGACATTCAAAAGGAAGAGACAAAACCGGCTTCTCCGCAATCCTAGGAGGCTCAGATGGCTCGCATCGTAGTGGATCCCGTCACCCGGATCGAAGGGCATCTTCGGATTGAAGCCCAAGTGGAAGGGGGCAAGATTTCGGACGCGTGGAGCTCCGGGACAATGTTTCGCGGCATTGAATTGATTGTTCGCAACCGCGATCCACGAGAAGTGTGGCTCTGGACACAGCGAATCTGCGCGGTCTGCACCATGGTACATGCGCTGGCTTCGGTGCGCGCTGTCGAGAACGCGCTCGGCATCGAAGTCCCGAACAATGCCCGTCTCGTCCGCAACATTATTTCGGCCAGCCAGTACATCCAAGACCATGTCGTGCACTTCTACCATTTGCACGCACTCGACTGGGTCGATATCACCGGAGCGCTGAAGGCTGATCCGGCAAAAACCTCCCAACTCGCTCAATCCCTGTCCGCGTGGCCCAAGTCAAGCACGGCATACTTCAAAGGCGTGCAGGATCGGGTAAAGGCGTTGGTGGAGAGCCGTCAGCTCAGCCTGTTTACCAGCGGGTATTGGGGACATCCGGCCTACCGGTTGCCTCCTGAGGCGGACCTGATGGCTGTGGCCCACTATCTCGAAGCGCTTGAATTCCAGCGGGAATTTATTCGGATTCATGCGGTGCTCGGCGGCAAGAATCCGCATTTGCAGAGTTACCTGGTCGGTGGCATGACGACATCGCTCGATCCGAATGAGCCGCAGGCGCCACTCAATCCGGAACGGCTCGACTTCCTAGTCCAAGTGGCTCAAACCGCCAAGACCTTCGTGGATCAGGTGCTGATTCCAGACGTGTTGGCCGTGGCCGGATTCTACCAAGATTGGTTCGCCCTAGGCGAAGGGCCGGGAAACTACCTGAGCTACGGAGCATTCCCGCAGGGCGGCATCAAAGATACCGCACGCTATTTCCTGCCGCAAGGCATCATCCTCAATAACGACATCTCCAAGGTGTATCCGGTTGATCCGGGCAAGGTCGCCGAATACGTCACCCGTTCCTGGTACGAATACGCCGGAGGGGATCAGGCGGCCAAACCGCCGTCGGAGGGCGAGACAAACCCCAAATACTCCGGGCCGAAACCACCTTACGAGTTTCTCGATGTTGACAAGAAGTATTCCTGGCTGAAAGCTCCCCGGTACGAGGATCGCGTCATGGAAGTTGGCCCACTTTCGCGGATGCTGGTGGCCTATGCTTCCGGACAGCCAGAAGTGAAAGCAATGGTGGACGGGGTGCTGGCGAAATTCAAGGCTCCGCCGACGGCGCTGTTTTCAACGTTGGGCCGCATCGCCGCTCGCGCTCTTGAGACCCAGTTGCTGTCCAATCACATCGTGGGCTGGATCGAGGAGTTGCGAGCGAACATGAACAGCGGAGACCTTCGGATACACAATGGAGAGAAGTGGGATCCGAGCACTTGGCCTAGCTCGGCGAGGGGCTACGGCTTGTTCGAAGCCCCCCGTGGCTCTCTGGGCCACTGGGCGGAGATCGAGAACACCTTGGTGAAGAATTATCAGATCGTAGTGCCGACCACTTGGAATGCCGGACCACGCGACGCGAAAGGCCAGCGCGGTCCCTATGAGACGGCGCTGCTCAAGACGCCTGTTGCCGATCCGGAGCGTCCCCTCGAAATCCTGCGCACGGTCCACTCTTTTGACCCGTGCTTGGCCTGTGCAGTTCACGTGGTGGATGCGCGCGGGCGAACCTATGCTCGCCGGGAAATTTGATGAGAGCGAGGGAGCTATGACTACGGTAACTCACTCCATTGGCAGGACGAGCCCTTCTGAAGCGGAAGAGAAGCTCGTTCGGGTCTATATTTGGGAATGGCCCGTGCGGATCGCTCATTGGGTGATTTTTCTCTCGATCGTAGTGCTCAGCTTCACTGGGTACTATATGTACGCTCCCTTCATCACTTCCAGAGGCAGCGGGGCATTTCTTATGGGGGAGATGCGCTTTATTCATGAGGTCACCGCGTTCGTCTTCGTTGCCGCTTTTCTGCTGCGCGTCTACTGGTTCTTCAAGGGAAACAAGTGGGCGCGGTGGCGCCAATTCTTGCCGATCGGGAGATATCAATGGCAGGGCTTCATCGGGCAGCTTCAATACTACCTATTTGTGCGGCGGAAACCGGAGTTCCGTATGGGTCACAATCCGCTGGCAGGCGCCACGTATTCGATGATATTCGCTCTTATGCTGATCGAGATCCTGACGGGGCTGGCTCTCTACAATCGTATACTCGGCAGCAAGGTGCTGGGCTTTTTCGTCGGATGGCTTCCGATGTTGATTAGCATCCGCTATCTGCGCGAGATCCATTTCCTTATCATGTTTGCCTTTGGGGCGTTCGTCATTCACCACGTTTACAGCGCGGTGCTCATTGGGATCGAGGAACGCAGCGGACTCGTGGGCGGAATATTTTCGGGGTACAAGTTTTTCTCTGAGAGCAGGATCAAGGAAGACGCCTCGCACGAATAAGACGAGAGTAAGGTCTAAGCCCCGAAAGGCGAAACTCGCGGTCGCAGCGCGAGCACCGGTGCAGGCGGTAGAAAATGGAACTGAAACCAGCGTACAAAATCACCGTGGTAGGCGTGGGCAACACCATCCATTCCGACGACGGTGCCGGCGTGCACGCGCTCGAAAGGCTCCGAGGCGATCCGCGGCTGCCAAGCAACGTTACCCTCATCGATGGAGGTACGCACGGGATCGAGCTCCTAGCTTACATTCACGACTCCTCTCGGTTGCTGTTGCTTGATGCCGTCGATGTTGGCGAGCGGGCAGGAACCTTGGTACGCATGGCCGACAGCGAATTGCGGGGCCTAGCTTGCGGCGCAAGCGTGCACCAACTCGGCGTGGCGGACCTGCTGGCGACCTTGCCTCTGGTTTCTGAGATGGCCAGGGAAATTGTGCTTTTGGGCGTGCAACCGGCTTCCACCGATTGGGGGACGGAGCTATCGGCTCCGGTGGAAGCGGCACTCGGGCCGCTGGTGGATGCGGCGGTCGAGCAGTTGTTCCGCTGGTCGCAAGAGATCGCGGCGCTTGGGGGGATGTGTTCGCTCGCTGCCTCCCGGTAGCCCAACAGCCGCAAGAACTCGTAGAACATCATCAGCCCACCGAACGGCGTCACCACTCGTCGGGTCTCCCGCAACTTCACTTTCTTTCCCCCAAAACGCGGTAACTTGCGTATGCACCGTTTTGTTCTCCTCGGCGTTTCTTCCATCCAAATGAAACTTAACCGGGTTACGACAAAACAGTGTTTCCTAATTACCGGCGGCATGTGCCGCGATTAGAGCTTGCCCGAGACACAAACCACCGTCTCCGGCCGGAACTTTCGCGTGGGTGAAGACTTCGAATTCTCTTTCTTCAAGCCTTCGAATCAAATTGCTCAATAGATAGCCATTTTGGAATGTGCCGCCACTCAAACACACGCGACCCAAGGAAGATTCCTCCCGGAGATGTTCCGCAAGACGCGCCAGTATCTCGACGAGTCCGTTGTGAAATCTCGCGGAAATTACTTCGACGGTTGTTTTTCTTCGCAAGTCCTCGATAATCGCCTCGAACAGTGGACGCACCCCGATTTGCCAGGAGCCGTCTTCGCGTACGAGCGAGAACGGATATGCACCGGCACTGGCCGGCGCTGCTAGAGCGGCCGCCTCCATTTCCATGGCGGCTTGCGCTTCATAACTTACATCTTCGCGAATGCCAATCACAGCTGCGACTCCGTCGAAAAGCCTTCCGCAGCTTGATGTCAGCGGAGAATTCACTTGCTGTTTCATCATGCGGAGGATCATTTCGAACTTGCCGCGTGCCACCTTGTGTATGAAGGTAATCCCCAGGCCGAGGGCTTCTTGCCCAAATGTATGTGCCAGGTAGCTGATTCCCATGCGCCAGGGTTCCCGAATTGCTTTTGCTCCTCCGGGCAGTGGCAGGTATTCAATATGACCAGCTCGCTCGAATCTTGAATAGCCCGCAATTAGAGCTTCTCCACCCCACACAGTGCTGTCCGCGCCATAACCCGTTCCGTCCAGCGCAAAACCAATCACCCGCCCTTCGAGCCCGTTTTCCGCCATGCAGCTTGCGATGTGCGCGTGGTGGTGCTGAACGCCGGCAAGTCGAACGCCTGTTTGCGCCAGCGCCCACTTTGTCGAGAGATAATCCGGATGCAGGTCGTGCGCAATGATTTGCGGATGAATCTCCAAGATTGTCTGTAAATGTTCCACCGCTTCGCGAAAGAATTCGAAACTCTCCAGATTTTCCAGGTCGCCAATGTGTTGGCTGAGGAAGGCGCTCCGTCCGCGAGTCAGGCAGATTGTGTTTTTCAATTCTGCGCCAACCGCGAGAATCGTTGGGACGTCCTTGTGCAATTCCACTGGTCCGGGAACATAGCCACGCGAGCGACGGAATTGCCGGACGCGTCCCGCCATGGGTTTCACCACCGAATCGTCACAGCGCAACAGAATCTGGCGGTTGTGCACAAGAAATCCATCCGCAATGCCCGCCAAACGCGTGACGGCTTCTCGATTATCAATCGAGATGGGTTCCTCGCTCAGATTGGCGCTTGTCATCACAAGAGCAGAAAAGTTTCCGGCCGCGAAAAGCAAGTAGTGTGCCGGCGTGTAGGGAAGAAAGATGCCGATATCGCGCTGGAACGGAGCCACTGCGTCCGTGATTGTGGTTCCGGACCTCCTGGGAAGCAGCACAATGGGTCGATACTGCGAGATCAGGGCTTCCTTCCCCGCTCCATCAATCTCGCAGAAAGTTCGTGCTGCTTCCAAATCCGGGACCATCACGGCAAAAGGCTTTTCGGCACGACCCTTACGCCGGCGAAGGAGTTCGACGCCGGAAGAATTTGTGGCATCCACTGCGAGATGAAAACCGCCGAGGCCCTTTATGGCGATAACATCGCCGATGCGGAGGCGCATGACCGCTTTCGTGACTGGATCAGAACACGCCACCCTCCGCCCACCAGTGTCCCACAGCTCAAGCTGCGGACCACACTTCCAGCAGGCGTTCGGTTGCGTGTGGAAACGCCGGTTCTTGGGATCTTCGTATTCTCTGCGACACTCCTCGCACATGGGAAATACCGCCATCGAAGTGCGGGAGCGGTCGTATGGAATGCTCTGGATGATCGTAAAGCGGGGGCCGCAGTTGGTGCAATTGATGAAAGGGTATAGGTATCTCCTGTCGGCCGGATCAAAAAGCTCCCGGAGACAGTCGTCGCAGATTGCCACATCCGGCGAGATCAGCGCCCGAACTGTTTCTCCCATAATGCTGGAGACGATACGGAATTCTGCGTCTCCAATGCATGGAATCTCACGGGTGGTGACCTGTGTAATGCGAGCCAGCGCAGGCGCTTCGGCCGGTAACTGTGCGAGGAAATCTTCCACTTCGTTGGCGGGCCCTTGGATTTCGATTGTGACGCCCGCAGAGGTGTTACGGATACTTCCACTTAGGTGACGATCCGTCGCCAGCCGGAACACGTAGGGACGAAAGCCGACGCCCTGCACAATTCCCGAAACCTGAATCTCCTTGCGAATGCGCATATCACGGTTGGGTCGCCGAAACCGCGGCCAGGCGCGCCGCCGCACGCTTTCGTTGCAGCCAGCCAAGCCAATTGTCCACCCCGTCCCGATTCATGCAGGAAACGCGGACGATCTCGATCCCCGCATGAATCTGCCGGGCATTCTGCTCGGCAGCCGCGACGTCAAAAGGCACATGGGGCAGCAGGTCAGTCTTGTTCAGGATCATCAATTCTGACTTAAAGAAAATGGAAGGATACTTGAGCGGCTTTTCTTCCCCTTCGGTTACACTCAGGACCACTATTTTCGCGGCTTCTCCCAAATCGTAGCTGGACGGGCAGACTAGATTCCCGACATTTTCGATCAGCAGAAGATCAATGTCCTCCAGCACCCAATCGGCAAGCGCCCGCTCAATCATGCGCGCATCGAGATGACACGTCCCTCCAGTAGTGATCTGCTTGACAGGGAAGCCAAATCGCGCCAATCGCCTTGCATCATTTTCGGTTTGGATATCACCGGTCAGCAGAGCGACGCGCTCACTTGCCGGGAAGCTCTCGAGCGTGCGCTCGAGCAAAGTGGTCTTGCCCGAACCCGGCGAACTAATCAAGTTCAGGCAGAGGATGCCGCGTTCTGTAAATCGGACGCGCAACTCTGAGGCTACGCGCGCGTTTTCGTTCAGGACCTTACGTTCCAGCGGTACGCGCTCCATCTTCGACCTCCAGGTAGGCAATTTCCAATTCGTCTCCGCCGGCAAAAAAGGAATCCACGCCGCCGCACTCGGGACACGGCAAACCTTCTATTCCTGCGGAGAATGAACACCCGCATCTCCGGCACTGGTGCCGCCGCGGGCAGTATTGGATCTCAAGCGTCAGCGGTTCCATCTCCGTCCCCCTAACCAGAGCCTCAAAACAGAAGCTCAAAGAATCCGGGGCCACGCCCGCCAGCTCTCCAATCCGAAGCGCTACTTTGCAGACATGGCTACCCGGGAATCGCAGCGCTTCGACGCGAACCGCATCCAGGACGGCATTTGCAATGCCCATCTCATGCATTGGATAGCTCTAACAGATCCGCGGCAATTGATCGCCTGACAATAGGTCCACGATTCTGGACGTGCCCAGCCGAGTCCGAGTCGTCACCATCCCAGGATGAGCGCCGGTGACAGTCCCGACAATCTGGGCGTCGCGGCCCAGTGGATTCTGCCGCATGGCAGCCAACAGAATATCAGCAGCATCAGGGGCGACGATAGCGACAAGCTTGCCTTCATTTGCCACGTACAGCGGGTCAAGTCCCAACATTTCACACGCGCCCTGGACCTCCTCGCGGACAGGGATGGCGCTTTCTTGCAACTCGATCCCCACGCCAGAACGCTCCGCAATTTCATTCAGAGAACTCGAAAGCCCGCCGCGGGTCGGGTCGCGAAGGCACCGAATTCCCGTACTCACACGGAGCATGTCAGCTACAAGGCCATGCAGCGCTGCCGTGTCGCTTTCGATGGAACTTTCGAACGAAAATCCTTCGCGCTGAGCAAGAATCGTGATCCCATGATCTCCGATCATGCCGCTCAGAAGCACGCGGTCACCCGGCCGCGCTTGATTTGCCGAGAGGTGCACTTCCCGGGAGACCAACCCGATTCCTGAGGTGTTCACAAACAGTCCATCCCCGCAGCCTTTTTCGACAACCTTCGTATCACCAGTGACGATCTGCACGCCAGCCCGGGCCGCCGCATGTTTTACGGATTCAGAGACCTGCCGCAGGACATGCATCGGAAGACCTTCCTCCAAGATGAAAGCCAGGCTCAGGAACAAAGGCTCAGCCCCGCCCATGGCGAGATCGTTCACTGTCCCATTTACGGCAAGAGTTCCGATGTCACCGCCAGGAAAGAACAGGGGTTTCACAACGAAAGAATCCGTGGTGAAGGCCAAGCGGCAGCCATGAACTTCAACAATGGCCTGATCGTCCAGCCGCGCAAGGATGGGATTCTGGAAAGCCGGCAAAAAGATGTCGCGGAGCATTTCGGCGCTCATCTTGCCTCCGCTCCCGTGACCCAGCAGCACGGAATCATGAGCGGGGATTGGCAAGGGACAGCTCAACCCGATGTCGATGGGTCTTCCTCGTTGCATCAATTTCCTCCACGTCCGGCTACCATATGCCGCCGATATTGGTAATAAGCCGCACAGGCGCCCTCTGAAGAGACCATCAGAGCACCCAACGGACTTTCTGGCGTGCAACGGGTAGCAAAAGCGGGGCAGTCGATTGGCTTACTCAACCCTTGCAACACTTCGGCGCTGATGCACTCAGGCGGTTCCTCGGCTGTCAATCCTTCCAGCGCGAAGATCTTGTCGGCATCAAAATCCTCATACTCCTGCCGTATGCCTAGGCCGCTCTCGGGAATGCCGCCTATACCCCGCCATTTCCTATCACAGACCTCAAAAACCTGTCCGAGAATCTTTTGCGCAAGCTTATTGCCTTCATATGTGACGGACCGGACGTACTGGTTTTCCACCTGTGCCCGTCCTTCTTCGAGCTGTGTTACAAGCATCAAAATGGCTTCCAAGAGATCCACAGGTTCGAAGCCGCCCACAACAATTGGAACGTGGAATTCCCGGGTGAGATCCTCATACTCCCGATAGCCCATCACGGTGCAAACGTGTCCCGGGCCGATGAAGCCCTGAACTCGATTGCGTGGTGAACTCAACAGCGCCCGAATCGCCGGCGGCACAAGAACGTGGGATGCCAGCATGGAGAAGTTCTTAAGGCCCTCCCGCTTCGCCTGCCAAATCGCCATGGCGTTCGCCGGGGCAGTAGTCTCAAATCCGACTGCAAAAAAAACTACTCTTCGATCCGGATTAGCGCGGGCGATCTTCAGGGCTTCGGTCGGAGAATAGATGATGCGTACATCGCCTCCTGTTGCCCTCACATGAAACAAATCTGTGTGTGATCCCGGAACGCGTAACATGTCGCCGTAAGAGACGAGGATGACTCCGGGGCGCAACGCAACCTCGATGGCTTTGTCGATCATCTCCAATGGAGTTACGCAAACAGGGCACCCGGGACCGTGTACCATTTCTGTGTTCGCCGGGAGCATTTCATCGATCCCGAAACGCATCAGGGTGTGCGTCTGCCCTCCGCAGATTTCCATTAACACCCAGTGCCGGGTTGTGCGGCGGGCAATCTCAGCCGAAAGTTCCCGGGCGATACGCTCATCTCGATATTCGTCAATGTATTTCACCGGACCCTCGGTGCCAAACTCTTGCCGTGGGACCAGCGGCCATGAGTCCCCAGATTGGGCCTGGAGAACATTCCGGCAGTTTGTTCACGAGTTGTCCACATCGGATTCCAATTCTCCTTGGAGTAATCCCATGGATTCGAGTAGCTGGTAGCTTCTCTCTGCCTCCTCCCGATCTACCCGGCTGATCGCGAATCCTACGTGAACAACTACGTAGTCGCCGGCCGCCGCTTCGGGAAGAAAATCAAGGCAGATTTCGCGCGTAATACCCCCAAATTGAACTCTCCCGGTCCGAATCCCATTGCGATCTTCGGTGGTCAAAATCTTGCCCGGTATAGCGAGGCACATCAATGCTCTCCTGGGATCGCTTTTGCCTTCGTTTTGAGTCTTTCGCCGGACACTGGAATAGTTGGCTTGAAGGCTTGCTTGAATCGGAACGCAATCGAATCGCACGGCTTTGGATCGCCGTGTCTGGCAGACAAGCCGTTGCGCGCGCCGTTGGCAAGAATCAAGTGAATCGATAGGAAGGATTTGGAGGCGTACCCGAGCGAGTCCGTGGATTCATTCTTCAGAGAGCACATAATCCGCCCCTGTTTCACGATACTTTCTCCCTGCGCCCGGCGCCTTCGGCCGTCTAAGTATCAGGTTGCAATCCCTTTCTATTCTGTGACCTGCATCACCAAGAGATGTGACTTGGCATCAGTTGGCATCGCAAGGGTGTCAACCTGATCTGGGGATGGAAATCGCACGCGGTCAGGCCCCGCCTTCTATAGCATAGAAAACATAAGATTCCGAACAATCTTTGAGAAAAATCAAGCTTGTGGCAGCTTCGACCGGAGAAGGAGTCGGAAATCACAACATGGAGGACCAGCGCATCTTCCGGCCTGAATAGCGCATCAAATGATTGTGATTATACTTGGCAGTCTCAGAATCACATAGCGCTGTCCTCTTTTGTAAGTTATAGATACATTGAGAGTTAGCCGCCAAGACAACCAAAGCATCGCATCGAGTGATAGCGAATCGCTTGGTCATAGGAGCGAAAGGTAATTATCGTGTTAGAGATGGATTTTACTTCCGATGTTCTGGCCGTCCCGACCGAAAGGAAGGGCGGCTCCGTCGTGTCGGAAATCGAATCGAGTGGTTCGATGAAAGACCGAGGGGACGCCTTCGACGAAACGGACCTCGATCTGACACCCGGGGTCGAGGATACGCCTGAGCCCGTGCGGGCTTACCTCCGCGAAATGGGCGCTGTCCCGCTTCTGACGCGCGAGGGCGAAGTAATCCTTGCCAAACGGATCGAGCGCGGCGAGACACGCGTGCTCAAGGCAATTTCCCGTTCCCCTGTGATATTGAGGGAACTTATGGTGGTCGGAGACGCCCTTCGCCGTGAAATGCGGTCCATCAAGCAAATCGTTGAGATGGATGCAAACGACCAGGCTGAAGCGAACATTGAAATCAAACGGACTCTCGAAACCATTACTCAAATCGGCAAACTCTATAAGGTCGCGATCAGACAAGCAGAGAGATTGAAGGGCATGCCGCAGCCGAAGACTGGCGCCTATTTGCGCGCAAAGGTTCGGCTCGCGCGGACGCGGATCAGAATGTCTAGACTGGTGCGGTCGATCGACTTTAAGCTTTCTGAGAGAAAACGCCTTCTCCAGGCGCTCCGGTCGGCCAGTCAACAATCTTTCGCACTGGACCGTGAACAGCGCAAAGGGCCGCGTTCTCGCCGTAACGGCTCGATGGGGATCGACAAAGTAAGCGAGGTCAGCATCGTTGAGTTGAAGCGAACGCTTCAGCTCATTTCGAAAGGTGAGGCCGAAACCGAACAGGCGAAGAAGGAACTGACGGAGGCCAACTTGCGGCTGGTCGTGTCGATTGCGAAGCGCTACATGAACCGTGGGCTGCCATTTCTCGACTTGATCCAGGAAGGTAACATTGGTTTGATGAGAGCTGTCGAGAAATTTGACTGGCGCCGCGGCTATAAGTTTTCGACTTACGCGACCTGGTGGATCCGCCAGGGCGTCACGCGCGCCATTGCCGACCAAGGCCGTACCATTCGACTCCCTGTGCACATGGTCGACACAATCAACAATCTAATGCGCGCGAATCGCGAACTGGTCCGCAAACTGGGACGTGAGCCTTCTCCCCAGGAGATCGCCAAGCGGATGGGGCTCTCTGCGGCGAAGGTGCGCAGCTTGATGAAGATTGCACAGGAGCCTATTTCACTTGAAATCCCGATCGGTGCAGATGAGGAGTCCCATCTGGCCGAGTTAATCGAAGATAAGTCAGCTATGTCTCCCTCGGATTCTGTGATGGACATGGATCTAAAGGAGCACACGGCCATGATGCTGAAGACGCTCACGCCGCGCGAGGAAAAAGTCATCAAGATGCGCTTCCAACTCGAAGACGGCGAGGAGCACACGCTTGAGGAAGTCGGCCAGTCGATCGGTGTTACTCGCGAGCGCGCTCGCCAGATCGAAAATGAGGCTCTTCGCAATCTGCACGCGGCCCCGAATTCGGACGCAGCGCGTTCTTTCCTTCGGCGGGCCTGCTGAGGATTCGCCCCCTGGACGAATGAAGAATCAACCGAGTCAGAAATTAGCCATCTGTGTTCCGTTCAGCAGCTAACGGATACGAGCGGCCTTGTCCAAATCAGATACTTTGAGAATGACGGTGGCCTTCTTGCACCCCTTTGCAGCGGTCCCGTAGGCTGTCGTGATGTTGATACCTTGTTTGGCCAGTTTTCCAGCAAACTCTCCCAGGCATCCGGGTAAATTCGGTAACTCGACCTGGAGCACGTCCTGTTCTGTATAGGGAAGATGCTCACGGTCCAGCACCTTCCTTGCCCGATTCACATCGTCCACGACGATTCGGACAGTACCCTGCACACCAAACGGCGCGCAGGTCATCGCCACAATATCCACTTTTGAATCGCCCAGCACTGTCGCGAGCCGGGCTAATGTCCCAGGCCGATCCTCGCATGTGACGCTAAGTTGTTTTGCCTTCCGAGAGACGGTAAGCCGCTTTGCCATGGGCATTGTCGTTACCTCTTGACGCCAGGCTAGCAGAACTGGACTCTTCCCGAATGTGATTTCAATCACAAGGAGGTGTGCGCTCCGTCATCGCTGCCCGGCAGACAATCTTCTATACGTTGTCGTGTTCGTGGCGCGTTTGCGCACCAAGCGCGGCATTGCAAGATTCTAACGCCGACAAGAATGCGAGGTACGACACACATGAAAAAGAAAGCGAACCGAAAGAACAAAAACAAGGTAGCCAGACTAAGAAGACAGACGGTGCTCAGGAAACCGATGCGCAAGAAGACAGTTGCACGCAAGAGGAAGCCCACCAGGAAGGCGGTAGTTGAACCAAAGGAGCTCGGATCGAACGCGGGCGCTTTAAGAAGCCTGCCCGAAGTCACGGATGCAGACAGAGAGGCCATTGTAGATGTGATCGAAGTATTCGAAGTCGGGGTGTTAAACACCGAAGCGAACGCCGACGAGGCGGAAGTTGTGCCGGAAGAAACTGAGGAAGAAGTTGTATAGTCAGCCGAATCGTAGCCGTAGCAGCAACGTGAAGGCTTTCGAGGATTGATAATGACAATGCCAATCGGTCTGAGGACGTACCTTGAGAAAACGCATATCAAATACTCTCTGGTTTCCCATGTGCCCGCACGGAGTTCGCAGTACGCCGCTTCCCTCCTTCACCTCCCTGGAAAAGAGGTAGCAAAGACGGTGGTTCTCCGAGCCGGGAAACGTTTCTTACTCGCGGTGCTCCCGGGTTCCTACCACATCAATCTGGAAAAACTTGCGGTTGTGGTGGGAGCACCAGTTGAACTTGTCGGAGAACAAGAATGTCACAAACTCTTCCCCGATTGCCAGCCGGGGGCTGTCCCGCCGTTCGGTGAAGTCTATGGACTGCCGGTTTACTTAGATGATGCCCTCTCTGAGAATCCGGAGATCATCTTCTGTGCGGGGACTCTTACCGAGAGCATCCGGATGCGCTATGCAGATTTGGTGCGTCTGGCAATACCCCGCATCTGTTCGTTTGCGGAGAGGGGCGAAATTGCGGGGGAGAAGGCCATGGCAGACCTTGTACCCTTCGAGGAAGGAGGCGGCAAATAGAAAAGATCCCTGATGATGCGGTTTACGCAGACGAACTAATTTAATTTCACAACTCGAACGCGAAAGGCGCCCTCAATATGCTCGGTATTATCGCCGCTGCTTGCATCGCGCAGATCTCCAGCCAGTGCTCGATCTCAGTTCTGGAGGAACGGGCTGGCGCTGTGGGCATGAACTTCTATTATTTACCCTACCCAGGCTGGATGAGCAGGTTCGCGTGAAATTCAATCCCAACATGGAGAGCATCTGGTTCAGCGGCCTGCTTGAGGAACGGCTTGTCCTTGGTTGTGTGGGATATCGTCGGTATGCTGGAGTTCGGAATTGTGCTATTCAGCTTCTCACTCTAGTGGCTTCAGAGAAGTCTCTCAAGGTGAAATCAAATTCCCTTGCGGGATCTGGGAGGCATATGGTCGAGAGACAAAAGCGTAGGAAAGAGTCGGACAAAGCACCGCTCAGTGTGGTCGAAACGCTTCCCCTGTGGCAACTGGATATCATCGAGCTTACAGGGCACAACCTGGAGGCGCGCGGTCGGGAGGAGGTAAACCGCCTGCTCCAGGAAGGGTGGCGTTTGCTGCATATCTACACTTTGAAGTATCACGAAGATGAGGTCTGGCGCGAGCGCCCCATGGCAATCCTGGGGAAACCGAGGAGCAGCCAGCAGGCGACGGTTCGAGAGAACGGTGGTGACTGACCCGGCTCATGAGGCGGAGAACATGAACATTCAGCAACGGTTCGCGAAGCTGCGCTGAGGACACTTTGGCCACGAACAATTGCTCCTGGCAGGCCGGGTGATCCCGCGGGATCTGGGCAGTACAAGAATTCACTTAAGGAGTATGGCCATGAAACTTCCGCTACAAATCACATTTCGGAATATGGAATCGTCGCGGATCGTGGAGGAATGGATCGGCGAGGAGGCAGCAAAGCTCGATACCTTCTACAACCAGATTATGGGTTGTCATGTGGCTGTTGAGATCCCGCATGGTCACCACAGGAAAGGCAAACTGTATCATGTTCGTATTGACCTAATCTTACCCGGCAAAGAAATTGTGATAAAACGTGAGCCAAACCTAAGTAATTGGACCCGGAGGGCAGGCGAAGCGGAGGTTTCGAAGCGTTTGGAAGTAGAAACCCCGCACAAGAGTCTTCGTCTGGCGATTCATGATGCGTTCAAAGCCGCAGGCCGGCGTTTACAGGACTTCTCTCGCCGCCAGCGCGGTGATGTCAAGAGTCATGAACCGCTTCCCGAGGCGCGCGTCAGCAAACTTCTCAGGGATGAAGGCTACGGTTTTTTTGTGACCGATGATGGGCGAGAGATTTATTTTCATAAAGACAGTGTTCTTAATCAAGCCTTCCGTCGCTTAAGAGTTGGGACAACCGTGAGCTTTGTGGAGGAACAAGGAGAAAAGGGCCCTCAAGCAAGCACGGTGCGGATCATTGGCAGGCACGGCATTCGCCGGGCGCCTCGACCGGCGGCAGCCTCTGCGGGCTGATTGTATTTCAGTCGGGAACGTGGGTTTGTGAAACAGCACATGCGCCACGAGCTTAAACAATCATGATCCTCTTTAGCTTTCCGGATTATGGACATATCGCGCGCCAGCTGCAGACCGTTCCTTTTCTCCGCCTGGGGCAATTTACGATCGCTCGGTACGACAACCAGGAATTGTACGCCATTACACATGGGCCCGTCTCCGGCGAGCACTGCTTCATTCTCGGTTCAATTGCTCCTCCGGACGAGCAGGCGTTGTCTATCCTATTGCTTGCCCACACGCTTAAGAAAGAGGGAGCGGAGAAGCTGACAGCCATTCTTCCTTATCTTGCCTACAGCCGGCAGGACAAAGACAAGCCCGGAGAAAGCTTGGCAACCGCCTGGATTGGGTCTCTGCTGAGAATCTCCGGATTTGATCAGGTCCTCACGGTGGACGTACACAGCGAACGCGACAAACAATTGTTCCCCCTGCCCCTCATCTCCCTTTCCACGGCTGGTATCTTTGGGACGGCCATAAGAAAACAACGGCTAACCGACGCAACCATCGTGGCTCCGGACAATGGGGCAATTCGGCGTTGTGAAGCAGTCAAAGCCGCGGCAGGAATGCCGATTTCGGATACACCATACTTTGAGAAAAGCCGGACTGAGAAAGGGATAATCCATCACGGTCCGATTGGCAAAGTAGGTTCCAGAGTCGTGATCATCGACGACATGCTCGATACTGGCGGGACCCTCGTTTCTGCCTGTGAAAAGCTTACGGAAGCCAACGTCGAAGAGATCTACATTCTAGTCACACACGGTCTGTTTACGGGGACAAATTGGACAAAATTATGGTCGCTCCGGGTAAAACACATATTCTGCGCTGACACAGTCCCCCTGCGCACAGACATCGAAGCAACAAGCATTACTGTCCTTTCGACAGCGCCGCTGCTCCAAAAATCCTTTCTTTCATCATGGGATGAAGGGACCCGATGAATGGACGCTCGTAGCTAATGATTTCTCACATTTAGCTTGAGAATATTAAGAGATCAGTCTAGTCCGCTATCTGTGTGGAGCGGCACGCGATTCTACAGACGCTGCTGCGGATTCGCGCCGGAGGGCAAGTTGCATTTCCTCAACGGCCTTTCGCAAATGCTCCGCAAAGCGCGCATAGTGCGCTTCGAGCTGTGCAGCAGAAGCGCCAGGGGCTGGAGCAGCCGGTGGTGAGAGCACTTGGCCGAAGCGAAGGTGCACCCGGGTGCGCTTCCACGGAAGAAAAGCGCTCCAACGGAGGGCGCGATTGCGTGGCCAGACACCGAACATGCCGTCGAACGCTGCCGGGACGTCTCGGCAACAGCGGGACGGATCAACATCGGGACCACTGGAACTGCAATGGACTACCGAAGGTCCCGAAGCGATGCGAGATACTCGATGCAACCGTCCAGCGTGGCGAGCCTGGGATAGTCCGCCTCGGGAATGTCAACTTTCAATTCCTTGTGCAGCCCGATTACAAAATTCAACAAGTCCATGGAATCAATGTCCAACTGATCGCGGATTCTGAGATCGGGCTTGATCTGCGACAAGTCCGCTTCTGGCGCAACCCCGCCAAGCGCGCGAAGAACGGTTTCTCTGATTTTGTCTTTCGTCATAGCTTCTCGGCTTCCTGGAGGCAGCGATCCACGGCAGAGAGAAAAAGCCCCCCGCGGTGTCCGTCGCTCACACGATGGTCCGCGGAAAGTGTGGCTGTGATGACTGGCCGGGAGACGATTTGTCCTTCTGCCGACCAGGGACGCTCAACGACCTTGCCGAAGCCCACCAGTGCGACTTGGGGAGGGTATATGATGCCAAAGACGGCTTCTACCCCTTGTTCTCCGAGACTTGTAACCGTGACAGTCGGGTCACTGAGTTCCGAACTCCGAAGAGAACCCGCGCGCGCCCGCTGAACTAGATCACGAAAGTTTTTCATGAGCTCATCAAGGGTCTGGCGATCCGTATGGTGCAATGCTGGCGCGATAAGGCCGCCGCCTCTCAGCGAAATTGCCACTCCTACGTGCACATCAGGACACGGAAGCGCCTTTTCGCCACTCCAGATGGAATTCAGCTCCGGAACTTGACGCAGGGCCAAAGCCACCGCCTTGATGAGGAGCACACCGTAGACAAGCCGATCCTCGACAGAGCGCTTGAGATTTTCCTGATTTAGCCACTCCATGGCCCGGCTCAGGTCGATCGTTGTGCTCAAGTAATAGTGCGGGATTTCACGCTTGGATCTTGCCATCGCGGCGGCGATTGCTTGCCGCATTCGAGCCCGTCGATCCGGTTCCGCGACAGGCGTCGGCTGGATTTGCGCTGCTTTCTGGACATCTTCCAGCGTGACACGGCCTCCGGGGCCTGTCCCTGCGATAGAAGCAGGGTTGATCCCAAGGTCGGCCGCGAGTTTCTTCGCAACAGGAGAGATATGCAGTCGGGGAGTCCCTGGTGTGAGCACAGACGGCCGTACTGGGATAGGACGCACGGGAACCGCGGCTGCGGCTGGAGGCGGCTCACCGCGCATCGCTTGCGGCGCTGAAGGAGTTTCGGCCTCTGCGGGTCTTCCTTCTTCCTGGATAATCGCCAGGACGGTTCCAACGGGGACCTTTTCTCCCGGCCGAATGAGTATCTTTTCAATCACTCCGACGGCGAAGACTTCGACCTCGATATCTGCCTTGTCAGTTTCTACGTCCGCGATGATTTCACCCCGCTGCACCCGGTCTCCAACTCTCTTGCGCCAGCCCAAGAGTTTTCCGGCACTCATGTCCGCCCCGAGCTGTGGCATGACAAACTCAGCCATGGCGAGAGATTGTCCCCTGTGCCGCGCTGGTGATTTCCTCGACCTTGGGCAGAGCCGCTTGCTCGAGATGCTTTGCGTAGGGCATGGGCACTTCGGCGCTGCACACGCGCGCAACCGGTGCGTCCAGATCGTCGAAGGCACATTCCATGATCTGCGCGCTGACTTCAGCAGCGAAGCTGCCAGTGCGCCAAGCCTCACCTACGACAACGGCGCGGTGCGTCTTCGCGACAGAATTCATAATCGTCGGATTGTCGAGTGGCCGAAGACTGCGCAGATCAATCACTTCCGCTTCGATACCTTGTTTCGCGAGATGATCGGCCGCCTGCATTGTCTTGCCAAGCGTTCCCCCGTAGGTGATGAGGGTCACATCCTTCCCGGAACGGACGACCGCCGCCCGGGTTATGTCCGCCGGTTCTGCAGCTTCGTCCAATTCGCCTTCCAGCGGATATAAGGTCGCGTGCTCGAAAAGGAATACCGGGTCGGGGTCGCGAATTGCCGCCAGCAGCATTCCGTAGGCGTCGCTCACAGTCGCAGGCGTCAGGACCTTGATGCCGGGAATATGGGCGTACCACCCTTCCAAGCTGTTGGAGTGCTGTGCCGCCATCTGGCGTCCTCCACCTGTCGCCATGCGCACCACCAGTGGTATGTGGAACTGCCCACCGGACATGTGCCTCAAAGTCGCTGCATTGTTCAGAATCTGATCCATGGCCAACAAGCTGAAGTTGACCGTCATAATCTCCACAATCGGGCGCATTCCTCCAAGCGCCGCCCCAATACCTGCGCCGAGGAAAGTGGATTCCGACAATGGGGTGTCGCGGATCCGCTCCGGTCCGAACTCCTCCAGAAGTCCATGACTTACGGCAAACGCTCCGCCGTAGCGCCCCACGTCCTCTCCCATCAGGAATACTCGCGGATCGCTTTGAAGGGCTTTGCGCAGGGCTGCCCGCACTGCTTCGCGATAGGTCATTTTGGTCACGGCGTTGCCCGTCCTTGGACATCGTTGAGCAGGTTTTCAGCTGGTTCCCAAGGGCTCACCTCTGCAAACCGGACAGCCTCTTCGATTTCCGCACTTACTTCTGCCTCGACGCGCGCCAAGTCTGATTCTGTCAGCATTCCCCACTCTCTCAGGCGGATTTGAAAAAGCGAGATGGGGTCGCGTTTCTTCCATTCTTCGATTTCTTCTTTGGTGCGATACAAATCGGGGTCGGACATGGAATGGGCGCGGAAGCGATAGGTTCGGAACTCCAAAAGGAACGGCCCGTTCCCGCTGCGCACGGAATCGGCCGCTAGCTTTGTGGCTGTTTCAACGGCAAGAACATCCATCCCATCGACAGCATTGGAAGCCACCCCGTAGCCCCCCGTTTTCAGACTGATATTGGTCTGTGCCTGATGCCGTGCCAACGCCGTGCCCATGGCGTAAAGGTTGTTCTCACAGAGAAAAAGGACGGGAAGCTTCCAGAGTGCGGCAAGGTTCAGGGATTCATGGAACTCGCCTTCGGCAACCGCGCCGTCTCCAAAGTAACAGGCCGTGATTGCTTGCCGATTCTGGAGTTTGTCAGCCAGAGCCAAGCCGACCGCAATGGGTAAGCCGCCTCCGACGATGGCATACCCGCCGTAAAAGCGCCGGCTCGCGTCAAAAAAGTGCATCGAGCCGCCATGGCCATGGCTGCATCCTGTAGCCTTTCCAAACATCTCGGCCATTAAGACGGTGGCAGGCAGACCCCGCGCCAGCGCGTGGCCATGCTCGCGGTACGTTGCAACAATGGCGTCGTCCGGAGTGAACGCCTGCATGGCTCCGACACCTACGGCTTCCTCTCCGATATAAAGATGAAGGAATCCGTGAATTTTCTGCAGGCTGTACATTTCCGCTGATTTCTCTTCGAACCGGCGGATGCGCAGCATTTCGCGCAACAAGAATTGGGCATGTTCACGGTTGAGCAGCGGACGCTCCGGCATAGTATTAACGGCCATTTAGTCTGCTTCCAGTGTGGAGATATCCCCTTCAGGGAGACCGAGTTCTCGTGCCTTGAGCAGACGGCGCATGATCTTGCCGCTGCGCGTCCTTGGCACCGAAGTTACAAACTCAATTTCCTTCGGAGCCACGACAGCTCCCAAACGCGTGCGCGCAAACGCCAGCAACGCACGCCGCAGGTCTTCACTTGGCTTGTATCCCTCGCGAAGAACCACAAAAGCTTTCACGATCTCCAGTGCCACCGGGTCGGGCTTGCCAATAACGCCGGATTCAGCGACGGCCTTGTGTTCCATCAAGATGCTTTCTACTTCGAAGGGGCCGATCAGGTGTCCCGAGGTCTTGATCACGTCGTCTTTGCGTCCAATGAACCAGAAATAACCATCTTGGTCTCGTTTCGCGAGGTCCCCGGTAAGATAAAAACCTCCCGCAAAACATTTCTTGTAGCGCTCCGGCTCGTCCCAGTATGCCCGAAACATGGATGGCCAGCCCGGGCGAAGGGCCAATTCGCCTTGGACATCGGGCTCTCGGATCTCTTCCACCGAGCCGTCCCCCGTCATTCGCACAATGGCTGCATCAATACCAGGCAACGGGCGCCCCATTGATCCGGGCCGAATGTTCATGGCCGCAAAGTTGGCGATCATAATTCCGCCTGTTTCCGTCTGCCACCAATTGTCGTGGAAGGGCAGCCCGAAAGCCTCCTTGCTCCAGACGACTGCTTCGGGATTCAACGGCTCTCCGACGCTCGACAGGAACCGGAGCGAACGCAGGTCATATTTGCGGACGACATCGGAACCAGCCTTCATCAGCATGCGGATCGCCGTTGGCGCTGAGTACCAGATGGTGATTTTCTGAGATTGCAGAATCCCGTACCAACGCTCCGCGTCAAAGTCCCCTTCGTCGATGATACTCGTAATACCACTTGTAAGTGGGGCGATGATGCCATAGGAAGTCCCCGTTACCCATCCTGGATCGGCGGTGCACCAAAAGATGTCGTCCCTATGAAAATCCAGCGCAAGTTTTGCGGTGATGTGATGAGCAACGACGGCGCCGTGGACGTGCATGGCTCCTTTCGGGGCGCCGGTTGTCCCGCTCGTGAAGTGGAGAAGGGCCATATCTTCCGGGTCGGTCGGCTGGATGGTATAGGAATTCGATGTGTTTTCGATTAGCCGGCGATAGTCTATGGTGTCCGGAACGTTCGTGAACCCATGATCATCTCCGATCAACACAATGTGCTCCAGGAAGGGCAGCGACGCCCGCAATGATTTCACTTTTCTCTCGTAGAGAGACTGCGTGGTCACGAGGACCTTGGCGCGGCCGATGGTGAGGCGTGTACGAATCGGCTCGGGACCGAATGCCGAGAAAAGAGGACAGAAGACGCTTCTGTGTTTCAGAGTGCCCAGGGCAATGATATACAACTCAGGGATTCGCCCCGCCAAGACGTAAACCCGGTCCCCCTTGTTCACCCTGAGGTCTTGTAAAGCGTTGGCGAAGCGATTCGTCAGATCACGAAGTTGACCGTAGGTGTAGTCCCATACCTCACCATTCTTGCCAAGCCACCGAATCGCTAGATGATCGCGGAGAGGGCTATTTATGTGACGATCGACGGTTTCGTGAGCGATGTTTATTCCCCCTCCCCCGGGAAGACCATCGAGTTCACGACGCGCGTCTTCCCAGGAGAATGTCCTTCTGGCTTGCTCATAATTTGCAAGGTTGGGTTCGACGGCCCAGTCATGCTTTGATTTAACGATAGTTCCCCAGGCCATATCACCTTCCTTGCAAGGTTCAATCGGAACTCGGACAGGATGGTTTAAAGTTGTCGTTCGACGAATGCAAATCGCCAGCGACGAAGTGAACAGCAAAAATCGACGCCACGCGAAATGCGTCACTAGGTGATAGGGATGGATTCACCCATCTTTTCGGATTCCAACATCTCCTCTTCTATCGCAACTTCAGGCTCCAAGGTAATCCGGCAGTTCAGGGAGCGTGCCACCAGACAGGCCTCTTCTGCCTTACGAAGCAAGCGATTTGCCCGTTCGCGATCCGTATCTTGAGCGATTTTCAATCGAGGACGCAGGATAACCTGCGTAAAGAGCCAGCCTTTTTCATCCTTCCCGACGATTGCCTCGGCTTCCAGGTTAAGCGAGAGGAATTCGAACTTAGAGACGTCGGCCATTCCAGAAAAAGTGCTGACGTAACAGCTTGCCACAGCCGCCACGAACAAATGCTCTGGCGTCCAATGGCCGGCTTGGCCGCGAAATTCGGGCGGAGCGCTAAAAATAATGGAAGGTTGAATTTCCTCGGCAGTTGCAATTCCGCTTCGGGCAATCGTCGAAGACGCGTTGACTCGGTATATGTGTTCATTTTTCATGTTGTCCTCCAGCTCAGTGCATCGACAATCGGGACTGGCAACTGTCACCAGCCCCTATCATGTAATGCTAGCCGTCGTCAGTTTACGACGCCGTGATCATTCGCACTCAGACATGTGACGCTCATCACAACGCATGATTGGCCGGTTTGCCACGGTCCCTACACTCTTAACCATAATTTTCAGCTGGATGGTGCACGTCTGCCCGTTCGAGGATTCGCGCGAAAAGATCTGGGGACAAAGTCCAAAGTAGGGCAAAGGGCGGGCCGAAAACAAGAAGGGGCCAAACTTGCGTCCGGCCCCCTTCTGCGTTTAGGTGGGTCGAGGCTAGAACGTAAGCCTAAACCCAAGCTGGATAGAGCGAGGTCCACCGCTTCCTACTGTCGCGTTGGAGATGCCCACGTCCGGTGTTTGGCGGGAAGCGCCAAAGGTACTGGTTGCCGAGGGGTCGCCAGTGTTGGTGTAATAATTCGTCTGGTTAAGAATATTGAAAGACTCAAAGCGGAACTCCGCGTTGACACGTTCGGTGAACCGGAACGCCTTCGCAAGCGACAGGTCCCACGTGTGGAACGGTTCGCCACGGAACATGTTGCGTCCCTCATTGCCCCACGTTCCATAGGCGGGAGGAATCTGGACCGAGCTGCCATTGACGAAGCAGCCGAATTTAAGGAGAGCGGCCTCGTGTCCCGAGTTAGCGACGGTCCAACCCGAAAAAACAGGGGTATAACCTGAATCCAAAGCTATAGCTTGCGTCAAGCATTGGTTAAATTGCGCGGAATTTGTACCGGTGTTAGCAGTGCCGGTGTAGTAGGCAATGCCGGCATATTGTTGGTTGTTGAAGTCATTAATGTTGCCAAAGAAATCCCAATGATCGCGGAGTGAATTCGTTCCGCTGATGTTGTCTTTCGTGTCCTCCACCCTCCAGGGAATTGCGGTCTGGTATCTGAAAACGGAATTGATTTTCCAGCCCTCGAGCATCTGGCCATAACCCTTCTTTCCGGGCAAGGCATAGGTAAGCGACAGGGTCACGTTGTGCCGCACGTCAAAATCGCAATTCCCGTAGTCGGCGGCAACGTTATATATGTTCCCGGGGAGCCAAGAGCCGCCCGCGGCCCCAGCCCTCGACATCATCTCAAAACAATGGCCGTAGACGTAGCCCAATACGTAATTCAGTCGATGCCACGCCCGCTGGGTTAATGTCACCTGCAACGAGTTGTACTTGCTCGCATCCAGATTCTGCATTTCATTGATTTGGGACAAATAGGGGAACTTACTAAAGTATTTTCTGCTGAGATTCTGGCAGGTCTGACTGATGGACCCCCCTGGCGCACCACCGGGGCTGCACGTCTTGTTCGTGGAGCTATACGCTTCCCATCCGGAGCCCGGCGCCGGCGGGTTGGCGTCATTCAAGCCCAGTAGCCTTACGCCATGGTTTCCGACGTAAACGACTTGTAGCGATAGGGAGTTGGTGAAAGCGTGCTGGATACCGATGCTCCAGCCCGGCACGTAGGCCCTCTTCAGATTCGGATCTACGGCCATGATCGCGCAGGGGGTGCTGTTCGGAGCAGCAAGCCTTGGGTCACCGCAAACGATGGACGTCACACTGGGGAAAACTGCTGGGTTTGTGGCCGAGTTCCAGGCTGCCCAGTTAATCGACTGGAATGGAAGTATCACCGTTTGCATGTTGCCAGGGCCTGCCACGGGGGTGTCAGTACAGGTTGTGCCTGCCAGAACACAAGTATGCAGGGTAGCCCCGCTGGGAATCGTGTTCAGACCGGTGGTGATAGGGTTGGTGTTCTGCTGGGAGATGAAATCGTTGAAGCCTTCCAGCACGTAAATCATATTGAATCCGCCACGCAGCACCCACTTGGAATTGCCTGTTATGTCCCAGGCAAATCCGATGCGCGGTGCAAAGTTATTCCAGGCGGGGAAGATGTTCTTTGTTAGGCCAAGCTGCGTCAGGCCTGTGGGTGTGGAGGGGTCGAAGTTAGCCAACTGATTGTGAGCTTCCTGCAACGGCGAGACGCGCTCGAAACGCACGCCCAAATTTAGCGTTAAACTGCGCCTGATGCGCCAATCGTCCTGCGCAAACAGCGCATAACCATGATTCGACACGTGGACGTTCGGGGTGCCCACTAGTTCCGAAGGAAGAGTCGTTGAGGATGTGGTGCCGAGCATGAATTTCATGAGCCCTGTCACGCAGGTCGTAGGAATAGGAATACTCGTGCAACCTGTCGTGGTCGTGGGCGGGAATACAATGTTTCCGCGCGAGCCCTGAAAGGTCCCTTCGAAAGTGCTCATGCGGCGCGCTTCGCCGCCGAACTTAAACGAATGAGCCCCATGGAGGTAGGACAAGGCTTCGTCAACCTGGATGGTGTAGTCCGGACCCTGCATCTTGGGGAACGAAGAGCAGCAACCAATACCATTGTTTGTGAAGCCTGAAATACTGATGGTCGGCATCCCGCAATTCCCGGAAAGACCGGTCTGGGGAATAATTGTTGACTGAGTGCCCCAATTGATGCCCTGTTCGCCCGACGGCTGCCCAATACTGCCGCAATCGCCCGGGTAGCTTGGTTGGTAGAAACGGTTCACGCCGAAATGCGCCTCGTTCACTACGCTGGATTTCGGCAGCCACGTCCAGTGGGTTCCTATGATCATGGCTTTTGCGTGCGACCGGATGTCCCAATAAGGCTGGAGGGGAGAACCCTGAAATCCCAATCCGTCCCAGTTTCCAATAAAGAATTCGCCGCTGAGCGTGTTCTTTTCATTCAAATGATAATCAACTTTGGCGAGCCCGTTGTTTGACGTGCTATCGCCAATCGGTGTCACCAAGTCGATGCCCTCAGTAGGAGCGGTGATGAAAATGCCGGTGTACGGTGAAGTCACGGCGCAATTGCCAGGCCCGCCATAAGTCAGGCCGGCCAGCTTGAGGCTGAGAGGACTGGGCGCCGTCGTGAGTTGATTACAGGCGTCAAGTGCGCTCCAGGTGACCTTGTTTAGGGGAGTACTCGACGTCAGGGGGTCAACCGTCGGCAACGAGCCCGACGCGGACGGGGCGCTGATGTGATTCCTTTGCCCCTCGTAACCGATGAAGAAGAACAACCTGTTCCTGACAATGGGGCCGCCCAGGGTGGCGCCAAAGGTCTCGATGGCTGTCTGCTGCTTCGCGGAGAGGACATTCGAACCTTTAGCCAGATTGGCCGCATTGGCGAAATTGATGAAAGGGTTCGTGGCGTCCAAGAAGTCGGCGCGCCCAAACGCGTTGGCCGTGCCATGGAAACTATTGGTGCCGGACTTCAAGCCCACATTCACAATGGCGCCGGGTTTCCAGCCGAACTCCGCGGAAGGATTCTGTTCGGTTTTGAACTCCTGGATGGCGTCAATCGGCAGAACCGTAGTGGTGTCGCCGAACACAGGAGTGGCATTCAGCACGCTCTGGGACGAGAATCCTTCCACGGTGTCAATACCGTTGAGGATGTAAATGTTGTGCTCAGCGCGCATTCCGTTGGATTGTTGGCCCCATTTGCCGCTGCCCGGCTGGACGTAGAAGCCCGGTTGCAGGTCCAGCAGCCGGTTGAAGTTGCGGCCGTTGAGGGGCAGGTCGCTGATGAGTTCGTTGCTGAGCACGCCACCGAGAGTGGCGTTCGTGGTTTCCACCAGGGGAGCTTCTTCCGTGACAGTGATCGTCTGCGTTTGCTCACCCGGCTGTAGGGAGAGGTCGATTCGGAGTTGCTGCGTGACCTGGACCAGTATGTTTCGCCGCTCCAGCGTTTGAAAACCTGTGTATTCGGCCCTAACTGTGTAGGTGCCGGGCGTCAGGTTGGGCGCGAAGTATGAGCCATTGTCATCCGTCGTCAGAGTACGCGTAACACCTCTCTGCGTATCGATGACGCTGACCGTGGCGCCGGCCAGTGCTCCGCCGCTTTTGTCAGTAATCTGCCCGATAATACTGCCCACATCTCCGCCCTGCCCGTAGGCGGACAGACTCAGCAAGAAGAAAGCAACACACATGCCCAACAAATGGAAAAGGCGATGAAGTGACTTCATAAACACCCCCATTTTCACTATCGATTTAGGACCTGCGGATGCTGCCGCACCCTCGCCCAACCCTTAGCGAGAGCGTTCAGAACCCCGAATACGGAGCCCTCGAAACCGGAGAATAATCCGGCTTGTAATACTGGTAGAGGCATGTATCACCTCCTTATTAGTAATGTCAAGCGAAATGTTCGATTTTCAACTTTAATCTCTCCGCGGTTGTAGGCGGACTGCCGGAACAGATCCACCAAGTGATCCTGAGTGAGTCCTGTCAGACCGAGGCGTTCATCGAGTTCGCGAACGAGCAGCAGACCGCCATCCGAAGTCACCCGTGATCCTTGAAAATCTACGCGCAAAAACCTGTTGAAGGAAAGTTGAAAGATCTGATTGTGGCTCTCACCCAACTGGGTGTTCACCTCCGGAAGGCTTCCGTGTGCTCGGCTCACGCATGAACACAGGCGATGCAGATCTTCTACGCTCTTATCGCCGATTTGCAAATCGGAAATCCGGGCTTAATCGGATTCGAATGACCTGAACCTGGTAGGTTGGTAACGATGGGAAGCCTGCGGCGTCTCTACACGTACTCCTTTTCTACCAGCTTGGCGACGATTCGCTGAGCCGCAACCTCAGGCGCCTCTTCGTCCCCGCGCACTACCAAGTCCGGCTCTTGAGGGGGCTCATACACTGCCTGAAGGCCAGGTACAGCATTTGCTGTTCCCATGCGGGCTGCGCGATAGATTCCCTTGGGATCTCGGGAAATACAGATCGTTAAGGGACAGTCCACGTAAACCTCCAAGAATTTGGCAATTTGCTGCCGCACTCGGTCCCGGTATATGCGGCGGTTGGCAGTCGCGTCGAAGATCACGGGCACGCCGTGCTGGGTGAGGAGAATGCCCACATAAGCCATCTGCCTGTAGAAATTATCGCGTTCCTCCTCGTCGTAGCGCGGATGGGGGGTAAAGATCTGCCGCAGCAAATCGGATTCAAGTACGGCCACATCTACCCCTCGAGCGGCGAGTTGAGCCGTCAAAGATGCGACGATAGTCGATTTTCCGGAGGCTGGAAGACCGGTTATCCACACGGCAAAACCGTCTTGGATTCTACGCTCCACAATAAGTGTTCACGTGAGTGGGATCAAAGCTCTCGTTCTCCAGCAGGGCAAGTACAAATGCAAGGAGTCTTTGACGGACTGTATCCGACAAGGTGGGGTACCAAAGCGGACTGGCAACCACCAGGCCCCGAAAAGCGTAAAATGGGGCAACCACTCGAAGCATTTCACGATCTCCACTCTTTTCCAGGTAACGCTCCCAGAAGCGGAGAAACAATGTTTCCAGGCTTCCCTCCAGGCGTCCGCTGCGCTGCAAGGAAAAAAAGAAATAATTCAATGTCAGGCAGGTTACATCGTCTGCGGGGTCCCCGTACTCTCCTCGAGAACGGTCGAGGAGCCGGAAGTCCACTCCGGACCGAAACAGGATGTTCCACGGATGGAAATCCCCGTGGATCTGGCGCAGCCGGTGTTTCAAACTTTTCAACCGCCATCGCCACCTTACGCATCGGTGCTCGATCTCCTGAAGCAATTGCGCCGTGAAGAGCGGATGCTGAGGGTAGGAGTCGGTAAGGCCCATGATGCATTCTCCGTGTCCCACTAATTCGCGGATGCGCCGCGTATATAGCCCGGGATCATTCCCCGGCACCGCATGAATTTTAACCAAGTAGTCGCACAGGGCATCGGCGCGAGCCAAATCGAGTTCGGTGAGCGTATCACTGTCCCGGAGACGTTCGAGGTCCAGGGAATAATCCTGGCCATCGGCATACTCCGTCAGCAAATAGAATTCCTCCACCTTGCCCAGAGAAATCAGATCCCCGTCGGATTGAAAGCCGCCTACGTCTAGGGACCGGACGTGACGAGGCAGGTGATTGAATGCCTGATTTTCCCAAAGCAAGACCTGGGCTCGGTCCGCCATGTGCTCGTGTCCAAAGGGTCCCGGGCTCATCGTGTGCAGCACGGCCCTTTGGCGCCGGTGATCGGCGCCCTGGTAATCGACCCGCAGAGGGGTCCCATAGCCATAACCTTTCAGAGCCTTGTCCTCAGGGGGATGGCCTAATGGAGTTAAGCCCAGGACGGTTATCTCCTTTCCAAGGAGGGACTTGAGGTAGTACTCAACCTGTTCCAGTTTCAGTTCAGGCATAATCGGGTTCCTCCAAGATCTTCGTCATAATGGCGCGCGGCCCATGACTGGCTCCGAATCGGGTGCGCTTCAAGTACTGCTAAATCCTAGTCTCCGCCGAATGGCATTGAGGTCAGCCCGCAAATGCTCGCTGAAACTCACGGGATAGGGAGCCGACACTGGCTCCAGCTTGTGAAAGTGATGTGGCAGTTGTTCCAATTCTCTTTGCAAGCGCTTTCGCGATTCTTTCAGATTGATGGGAGTAATCGGCTGGCCGTTCAGCAACAGCGGCTGAAGCAGCGGCTTTCCGGGCAGTCGCTCATCAAATCGCCCGATCACATCGCGCACCATTTGCCCATTCTCAACTTGCCGAAATACTTGTTTGCGACCTGGGTATAGTAGCTTTCTTGTTGAAAGCTTCAGGCGCCCCTTGCCGCTATACTCCACCAGTTTGTAAGCCATGTCGAGTTCCGGCGCATCCGCTACCACGGCCAGTTTGGTTCCCACGCCAAATGCATCAATCGGCGCCGCGGAGTTCACGAGGTCCTGAATCTTGTATTCGTCGAGGCCGCTCGACGCGAAGATCTTCACACTTCGCAGACCGGCTTCGTCAAGCATCCTGCGCGTGTGTGCCGCCAAGTTGCCCAAATCGCCGGAATCCAGCCGCACAGCCTGCACGTGAAACCGCTCCCCGAGCTTTCTGCTTAGTTCAATCACCTTGCGTACACCCTCGAGAGTGTCGTAGGTGTCCACCAGAAGGGTGGTTTCGGGATAGAGCGCCGCAAAGGATTCGAACGACGCGAATTCCTCGTCGTGCGCCTGTATGTAGCTGTGCGCCATGGTGCCGAATATTGGTATGCCGCAGATCTTCCCAGCCAGCACGTTTGAAGTTCCATCTCCTCCGGCAAGATAAGTGGCTCGGGCCACTTTGACGGCGGCATCGATTCCAGGGGAACGCCGCGAGCCGAAATCCACGACCGTCCGGCCCTGAGCGGCCGTCACAATGCGCGCAGCCTTGCTCACCGCCAAGCTCTGAAAATGGACCTGATTCACGATAAAGGTCTCGACTAACTGCGCTTCCAATATTGGCGCAATCACCTGCACCATGGGTTCGTTCGGGAAAACAACAGTCCCTTCGGGCACTGCATAAACATCGCCGGTGAATCTCAAACATCCCAAGCTTTTGAGAAATTCCTCCGAAAACTCCCCTCGCCCGCGCAAATAGTCCAGTTCGCCGGCAGTGAAATGAAATGTGGTCAAGAAATCGGCGACATCCTCAAAGCCGGCCGCAACAATGTAATTACGGTTCCGCGGCATCTCGCGAAAGGCAAGCTCAAACACCGCCAATTGATCCATACGTTCGGCTTGATATGCCTGCGCCATGGTCAATTCGTAGAGGTCCGCAAAGAGAGCCATCCTCATCTGGACGCTCTGCCGGCCGTAGGATGCCGATGACGGGCCAGGGCCGCATGTGCTGTGAGCCGAAACATCCCCGTCAGGACCCCTTCTCGAATCAGGAACAAGGCCAGTAGCGCTATCCCGAATGCGTTGAATAGGCGGCAGAAGATGAGCAAGGACGGCGTAATTTCAAGCATGGCTTAAAACTCCGTTGTCATAGTGATCGCCAATATTCCAACAGCATCCCCGTTCCGCTAGAACAACTTCTTGCTTCCTGTCAATCCTATTTGCGCGTGATGAGGATGCCCTGTATGTGACATTGCTCACTTGCAATGGTGAGAGCGATCACAGATAGCATTCCCCCATAGTCCTAGCATAGAGCCGGATTAAAGAGGCTGGAACACACGAAGATTAGAAGAAGTGCAATGAGAATCATTTTAGCAATCGACGATTCCCGATTCTCGCAGGAAGCGATCCGCTCCCTTCTCAAGCAAGTTCAGCCTAAAGGGAATCTAGTTCGAGTGCTGCATGTAGTCGCACCAATTGCTGCCTATATTTCCGCGGGGATGGTCCCGCACTTGGTCCCTTACGTCGCGGCGGTGGAGGAAGACCGGCGGAAACAGGCGAAAAAACTTGTGCAGGGCGCGGTCCGGAAGCTCCGAAAAGCCGGTTTCAGAGCGAAGGGAATCGTGGACGCGGGAGACCCGAAGGTGAAAATCATCGATCGCGCGGCGGAGTGGCACCCTGACTTAATCGTCCTCGGTTCACATGGCTGGAGAGGTTTGGGCCGGTTCCTCATGGGAAGTGTGTCGGAAGCCGTGATTCGACATGCAGGATGCTCGGTCCAAGTTGTCCGAATTCGAAGCGCAGCGAAGCGAACAAGAGCCGGCAGATCGAAGCGCTAGAGGGAGCTAACGAAAATGCAAGTCGCATCCGAACGAGTTTCATTGGAAAATATCCTCTACGCGACCGATTTCTCCCGGCACTCAATTGAAGCACTGCCCTATACACTGTCCATTGCTCGCAAGTATGGGTCAACAATATTTGCCGTGCACGTAATCTCTTTGTCCCCTTTCCCGGCTTCTTCACCCACCTTGGCGTTGCAGGCGATCTCTTCGCAAGCGGTGCGTGAAGCCGGCGAGGCCATGGCGAAACTCGAGCCGCAATTGAAGGCGATTCCGCACGAGGTATTGATTCGCAAAGGTGATGTTTGGAATGAGCTGGCCGCAATCATAGACAATAAGGGAATTGACTTGGTTGTAGTAGGAACTCACGGTCGCACAGGTGTCAGCAAGTTGCTCACGGGTTCTGTCGCAGAAAAGATTTTCCGGCAAGCGCCCTGCCCGGTCCTTACGGTTGGGCCAAATGTTTCTGGCGAGCCCGATAGCATTGTAGATATGCGTACAATTCTGTATCCCATCGATTTCAGTTCCGAGTCGTTGGCTGCCGCTCCCTACGCGATTTCCTTGGCGCAGGAAAATGCGGCGCGTCTTTACCTGTTGCATGTCACACCCAGCCCTGTAAATGCCTCTGTGGGGGCTTCTCTGACGAGTCGACTGCGAACTCTGGTTCCCCCGGAAGCAAGACTTTGGTGTGAGCCGAAACCTTATGTTGAATCCGGGGATGCAGCGCAGAAGATTGCGGACTTCGCTGAGGAGCTTGATGCGGACTTAATCGTCCTCGGGACAAAGCACGTGGCAAGACTTGCGGGGGCAGCGACTCACCTAGGAATGGCTATAGCATACAAAGTTGTAAGTCAGGCGGTCTGCCCGGTCCTCACGGTTCGTGGGTCAGCGTGAGAGGCCGCACACTACGATTAGCCATTGAGGGAAAACTGCGAAATGCAAGACCCGGGAAATGACACAGGAGTTTGAGAATGAATCCGGAACCAATCTGATGCGCTATCGGAAACGAACCTTCCTTGACACTTCTTCGCGCGGGACAGTACACTGCTTTGCCTGAATTGTCAGGGGCCGGACACGATGCTGCTCTCGCGGGATTACGTGGCGTACATGGCAGGGGAAGTCGTCAAGCGGCTGGTTGCGTCGAAAATGGTTGAGACCCCTTCGGCCGATGCATTGGCGCAGCGTCTGCGAATCGCGATGCAGGATGAAATCAGTGTTGAGGACCGCGTGAACGAAGAGGTTCGCCAGATTCTGACGCAATATGCAGATGACATGCGCCGTGCCGGCGCGTCGTATCAGGAAATGTTCAAGAAAGTGAAGGGCGAACTGGCGCGTCAGAGGAAGTTGATCCTGCGTTAGCGCCAGTCACTTGCCGGCTACCCCTGTGTGGCGGAGCAGGGCGAAAGGGAAAAGCCAAAACCAACCGATGCGACTGAGCCGCGAAAAGACAATTCGTCTCTCCCATATCATCACCGACGTTTTGGTATCGAGCAACGAAGTCGAATTCATCGAAGACCGCGACACCATCCGGCAAAAAACCGTGCAGATTCTTCAGGAGCTTCTCAAGGAAGAAGAGGCAGTGGACACGGAAGTCCGCAAGAAAATCAGCTCACAGAAAAGGGAAATCCTCGAAGGAAGCGAAGAATGGGACCTGCTCTATCGCAAGTATTACGCGGAAGAGATGCGTCGCATGGGTGTCGCCCATCATCCCAGTGCGCAGTAATCTTACGGGAAAATTCCAGAGGGACTGCAAGACATGAAAATAAAGAAGGCCGTCCGCGATCACCGGACGGCCTCGAATGTTTCAGATGATATCGGGCGAGTTACTGTCCGTCGTCCGTCCGTTTCTTAAGCGTCGGCCGGTCCGGATCGGAATCGTCACCCGTTTGCGTCGGCTGTTTATTGGTCTTGTCCTGTTGTTGTTCGGTTCGCGTACGCAATGTGGGCTTATCTCCGGCTGTCTTTTTATCGTCCAGTTTGTTTCGGTTTTCGATCTTGTTCAGCCGGGCCTTGACCACGTCGAACTCCGACGTGGTGACAATGTATTCTTCCCGTGTCGGCAGGATGGTTGCAATTTCCTGTTGCGCTTTCCGGACGCGTTCCGGCGTCGGCGGATGCGTGGCGAAGAGCTTGGGGATGCTGCCCGGATGCCGGCGCTCTTCCGCCTCGATCTTTTCGAAGAAGCTCACGAACGCGTTCGGGTCATAACCGGCCTTGTACATGTATTGCAGGCCAAGGTAGTCGGCCTCACGTTCGTTGTCGCGCGAGAATTTCAGGAAGCCAATGGGAATCGCCATGTTGAGTCCCTGGTAAAGACCGTAACCAGCCCAGCCGCCGGGCCCGAGCAGGATCAGCGGGATCGCCGCAAACTGCGCAATCTCCGCCTTGGTAGCATTCCTGGTGCCGTGCCGCGCGGCGACGTGCGCGATTTCATGCGCCATCACGCCCGCCAGTTCCGCTTCTTCGTCGGCGTGCAAAATCAAACCGCTGTTTACATAGAAAAAGCCGCCCGGCAGAGCGAAGGCGTTGATTTCATCCGAATCGATGACCTTGATGGTGAAGGGCACTTTAGCGTCTGAATTCCGCACGAGATTCTGCCCGACCCGGTTCACGTATTCGGTGACCATAGGATCAGTGATCAATTTTGCGGACTTTTCGACTTCCTGGGCGGCCTGCTTTCCCAGCGCGATCTCGCGCTCAAGGGAGTAGAGGTTCATGCCCTTTCCGACATTCCGGTTCCCGACGGAGTTAACGTCTTTTTCGGAACCGGGCTTGACGCCCTTCGGCGCATGTTCCTGGTCGGAAGAAGACGATGGCTGTTGAGCCGGATTGTTGGGGGCAGCCTGCGGCTGCTGCGCCTGTTCCTGGTCGGGAGAAGACGGTGGCGGTGGCTGTTGAGCCGGATCGGCAGGGGCAGTTTGTGGCTGTTGTCCCTGCGTTTGCTGTTGTTGGGGCGCTGCGAAAGCTGCCGGAACTGCCATCGAAAGCGCCAAAATCGCAACATTGATTACATTGCAGAGGCGTTTCATTGCTCCTCCCTCAAAGCTGGTGTGAGCCATTATACACCCACCCGCATAGACCATGCTCTGTCAACTCAGATGAGGGATGATATAAATGGGTTTCCTCGGGGGGCATGGAAAGTCCTGCCGGGCGGGATGTTGACACCTGCCGGAGTTCTCACTACCCTGAAGACGCATATAGATGGCGGCTCAACGCATCCAAATCGGCCAGGTGTGGAAGAAAGTTGACACCGGAGAAACTTTCCTCGTTACCAAGCTCTATAACGAGGCACTGAGCACCATCGCCGTGCTACGGCCCACCGGGGCGGCAACCGAGTCCATGCTCCGTGTTCGCGTCGAACGGCAGGGAAGCAGTCAAGGTTTGCCGGGATTTGCCATGGCCCAGGGAAATGAGGTTGCCTAGAGCAGTCTGGATTGCCCTTAGACCGACCGCACCGGCAGGCTTACCACGTCCTCAATCTGCATCACTTCTCTCACAAGAAAAGGTTCCGCATATTCAACTCCGGCCATCTGCCCATAGTAGCGCGCGATCAGATTCACCTCATGGTGCAGGCGGTCGAGCGGAATGTCCACTTTCGATTTCCTGTCCTTAGCTCTGGGGCGGAATTGCGAGTGGTAGGCCAGGATGGACCGGTATCGCCGCGCAAAATGGCGTGTGATGTCCACGACAAAAGTGGGGCGTACGTCACGGTAGTAGACCGTCGAGTACAGGATCTTGAACGGACGAAACGCTTGGCCTTCAATAGGCAATTGTTTTAATCCCGCCAGAAAGCAGCCTTCATAGCCCAGCCGCGCGGCCGTGTAGTGGTCCGGGTGTCGGCCCTCCCAATAGGGAAGAATCACGGTGTGGGGTCTGAGCGCGCGGATGCGCCGCGCAATGGCCAGCTTGTACTCTTGGCTGACTTCGAGGTGCGCGTCCGGGAACCGCAGGTTCTCCCGATGTGAAACGCGCAAGATTCGGGCGGCCTTGGCGGCCTCCTTCAATCGCGTTTCCGCAGTTCCCCGCGTTCCCATCTCTCCAGCGGTCAGGTCCAGGATGCCGGTCTTGTAACCCTGTTCGGCCGCCTTAAGCAGAGTGCCGCCACAGGTCAATTCGACGTCGTCCGGGTGCGCCGCAATAGCCAGCAGGTCGAGTTTCATCACTCCTCCCAAAGCCCCGCCAAATATCGAAGAGTAGCACAGCCGTTACAGTCTGCGGAAAAACTCAACACGTTGTCATTCCGAGCCCCGACCGGGTCGGGGTCTCGGTTCACCGAGAACGCTTCAGCGCGAGGCCTCAGCGCGAGCGCTCGGAATGACACCAGAACCCACTTTTTCCGCAGCCTGTTTAGGCGGCGCTACCGAATTACAGTGGGAAATGCGATAGGATGATTGGCGGCCTGGGGAAGGAGGAACATCTCGTGTCTGAATTACCGCTCGCGGGGAAAGTGGCGCTGGTTACGGGGGCAGCCAAACGCATTGGCCGGAGCGTGGCCTTGCGGCTGGCCACGGAGGGCGCGGACGTCGCCGTGAATTACCGCAGTTCAAGAGCGGAAGCCGAGGAAGTCGTCGCGCAAATCTCCGCCACAGGACGGCGCGCCGTGGCCATCCAGGCGGATGTCGCAAAGCGCGCAGATGTGCTTGCCTTGTTTGCCGCCGTCGAA
>JAIQES010000033.1 GCA_020073705.1 Terriglobia bacterium | reverse complement strand
ATCAGCAAGTCCGTATCGCCAAATTTGTCCTGGGCATCCCACACCGGAACCTCGCGCCCCATCGTCGCGCAACTATGCATAACGGGTCTGAGCTTTTCTCCGGTGATGCCGAAAGGAATCACGCTGCGGCTGTGATTGTGGACCACGGACTGGATATCCGGTCTGGCCTCATACAGCGCGCCGTGGATGAAACGTTCCAGGTATGGCTTTCGTCCGCGCGCATCGACGGGCGCACCATCGAGGGTAAACTCCATAATGTCATCTGAATCAACCAACTCTGGGGACTTAGCCCGCGATATCAAGTAACGGCCGGCGTCCTCCGGGTGGCGCACGCTCACATGGCCAAAGGCGTCCACCACATTTTCGGTTGCGAGTATCCGATTCGCCGCAACAAGATCTTCGATCAGAGCATCCAGATGGGCCATGATCCCTCTCTCATAGTGTCAAATGGTGCGTGCAAAGAGCGAAAGCCATGATTGCGCATGCCCCGACGTCAAGTTTTGGACGCTGCTGCTTGCTTGTCCAGGTAGTACTGCCATCGTTTCTGTATGCTGAACGGGGTCCAGGACTGTTTTAAGCATCGCGCAACGTCCTCCGGCGTCATCGGTTCGATTTTTCCCGTCCCGGAAGCCTCCGCCAAGAGTTGCTGCTGTGCGTTCTCTTCAAGCTGAATCGCTGCAACGAATGCTTCCTCCAGTGAAACACCGACAATCGCGGCGCCATGCATCTTAAGGAGGACAGCGCGACGATTGCCGAGCGCCCGGGCGAGGCCGTCACCCAATTCCTTGGTATTGACGTGCCCTACGCTATCGAACACTGGAACACCGTCGGCAAAGATAGCCCCGTGCATGTGAACCGGGAGAATTGGATTTTTCGTAATCGAGAACACAACCGAATATGTGGGATGCGTGTGGACAACCGACATCACATCGGGTCGTGCTCGATAAATGCCGGTATGAATTTCGGTTTCGTCGGGTTGCCGGCGTTTGCCTTCTAGCTGCTTCGAGTTGAGATCCACGGTGACGACGTCATCCGCGGTGATGTTGTTGCGGGTCACATCGGCCGGACCGACTAACACCCTGTTCGTCCCGGCAATTCGCATGCTGACGTGCCCGGAAGATCCGACAATTCCTTCACGAGCAAGCATGCGCGTCGCTAAGGCGACTCTTCCTTTCATCTCGACAACGTCTGCTTGTGCCGGCGTCGTTGGCGGGGAATTAGTCCTAGGTACCGGCATGGTGATCACCTCGGCCTCGCGTCGGCAAATATCTTTTCCAGACTTACCCCGGCTGGCCGGTAACATACATCTGATCGCCTCTGTGTGCAATGCGAGTGTGGCGCCCCTTCACCGGTGGCTTCCGGCCGTTGCAAGATTGACACACAGTAGAGGTCAGTTGCAGGCATTTGTGTCCGGAATGCATCTCGAACCGTGCTGCATCCCAGGGCCGTTCCGGCACATCTCAATGTTAGCCCTTGCTTTCCCGAGCGGGAGTTCGAATGCGAGAATGGCACAATAGAGCATGGATAATTGTCATCGCCGCGATCAGCCTGATTTCACCGTGCGCGGCGAACGCCCAGCAGCGCCAAATCGATACAAACAAATCGGTCATGGTAATTCATGTGGGCAAGAGCGGAGTTTTTTCCGGGTTCGCGCACAACCATGTTATTGCCGCACCCATAATCAGCGGCCGCGTGAGTACTTCCAATCCTCTGTCCGTGGAGCTCCGCGTAGATGCAAGGACGCTACGCGTGCGCGATCCGGACGCTTCGGAGAAGGACCGCAATGAGATCCAGAAGACAATGCTCGGTCCCGAAGTGCTCGACAGCGAGCGTCACCCGGAAATTGCGTTCAAATCAGGCGCGGTCGAAGCGCAGGGAGCAGGTCATTGGACTGTACGAGGTGAATTGACCTTACTGGAGCAGACGCGGCCGGTTACGGCGGAAGTCATGGAGAAAGCCGGGCATTATACGGGGCACGCCACGGTGAAGCAGACCGACTTCGGCATCAAACCAGTAAAGGTTGCGAGAGGCACGGTGAAAGTAAAGGACGAAGTGCAGGTCGAGTTCGATATTCAGCTTGCACCATAGCCATACGCGGGCCCCGCCTGTATCCAGGCCATAGGGCCGAGCCAGAATGACTTCAAGTGTTGTCAGCCATCCTCTGAGAACTTCACGACTAAAGCACAGTCGGAAGCGAGATTCTCCAAAATCAAGCCGATCCGAGGGTGTAGCCGAATTTGTCCCCACGTGTTCTAACCCCGCCGGGGTGTTGACGCCGCGTATGGATTCACCTATACTTGGTTTTGTTGTACCCCGCTCGCAGTTTTTTCCCGTTTCTTTTTCCGGACCGAGAAGCGGTAAAGAGTGGAAGTATGAACATCCGGGCGGTTCTGGAACCAATCCAACACGCAATAACGCAACCTGCGAAAACGAAGACCCCACGATGAGTGAATCGACTTGCCGGCGCGAGCTGGAACTGGAAATTCCCGCCGAGGAAGTACAGAAGGCGGTTGAGGAAGTGGCGCGGAAGTTTGCGCGTGTGGCGCGCGTGCCGGGATTCCGACCCGGAAAGGCGCCTGTGACGCTGGTTCGCCGGCGATTCGCCGACGACATCAAGAGCGAAGTGCTGCAATCGCTGGTGCCCGGGCAGATCGACCGGGCGGTGAGCGAAAACAAGATGGTGCCCGTGACGCAGCCGCAGATCGACAAGGTGGATTTCGCGGAAATGGGGCCCGTGAAATTCCGGGCGACGTTCGAAGTGCTGCCCGAATTCGAGCTGGGACAGTACAAGGACCTCGAAGTGGAGATCGACGACCTCCCGCTCCAGGACGCGGATGTGGAAAAGGCCCTCGAGGAACTGCGCGACCGCGCTGCAACCTTTGTTCCGGTGGAAGGCCGTGCCATCGGTGACGGCGATTACGCGCAGCTCAAGCTGAAAGGCATCCCGGCAGGTGGCGGCGAACCCCTCGAAGCCGACAGCGTGCTCTGCCACGTGGGCGGCGAAGAAACCATGAACGCTTTCAACGAACACTTGCGCGGCGCAAGTGCGGGCGAGCATAAGAATTTTGACGTGACGTACCCGGCCGACTATCCGGACCCCAAGCTTCAGGGGAAAACCTACTCGTACGCGGTTGAAATCCTGGGCATCAAAGAGAAGAAGCGGCCCGAGTTAAATGATGAATTCGCGAAGGATGTGAGCGACGCGCAGACGATTGAGGAATTGCGCACCAAGGTTCGCGAAAATCTCGAAAGGGCACGCAGCCAGCGTCAGAATGAACAGACTCGGGAAAAATTGCTCGCAAAATTAGTGGAGACGCACGACTTCCCGGTGCCGCAAGCACTGGTCGAACATCAGATGGACTCGCGGCTGGAGCGGACGGTACGGTCACTGGCCGCGCAGGGAGTGGATCCGCGGGCCGTGAATGTGGACTGGGTTTCTCTGCGGAGCCGCCAGAAGGATCGCGCAGTCGAAGATGTAAAGGCCGAACTGTTGCTGGACCGGATCGCGACTGCGGAAAACATCGACGTCACGGATGAAGACGTGGGGAAAGAGGTTGAAGCGATCGCCCAGCGCAGTGGCGAATCCGCTACAGCCACTCGTGCGAACTTGACAAGGCAGGGAGCGCTCGATAGGATGAAATCTAAGCTCCGGAGTGAAAAAACTCTGGACTGGCTCTGCCAAAATTCCCGGACCCGGAAAAAAACAGAGGAGAAATAATGCAGCTCCGGGCGGGATCCTCTGCGCATCCTAAAAAATTCTCAATGAACCATAGCGAAGATTCGAGTCCACGCGCGACAACGCTCATCCCCATGGTGGTCGAACAGACCAACCGGGGCGAGCGGGCATACGATATTTACTCCCGGCTGCTCAGGGACAACATCATCTTCATCGGGACGCCGATTGACGACCACGTCGCGAACCTGGTGACCGCTCAACTGCTATTTCTGGAAGCGGAAGACCCGGAGAAAGATATTTCGCTCTACATTAACTCGCCGGGCGGTTCGATCACGGCGGGAATGGCGATTTATGACACGATGCAGTTCGTGCGGCCCAGCGTCGTGACTATTTGCGTCGGCCAGGCCGCTTCGATTGCCGCGCTGCTGCTGACAGCCGGAGCGGCGAAGAAGCGCTTTTCCCTGCCCAACTCGCGCATCCTGATCCATCAGCCTTGGATGTCGGGCTTGTCCGGACAGGCCACCGATATTGACATCCACGCGAAAGAAATCCTGCGCATGCGCTCGGTAATCAACGGACTTCTGGCACTGCATAGCGGCCAGCCGATCGGCAAGATTGAAAAGGACGTGGAGCGAGACTTTATCATGTCTTCGCAGCAGGCTAAGGAATACGGCCTGATCGACGAGATCATCACCAAGCACAAGTAGCATGTTCCAAACGGTTAGTAACGAAAAGACGCTCTGGTGTACGGGAATTGTAAAAAGGGCCTAGAATGATCCGCGAGGCAAGGCGACTGTCCTTGCGCCGCCGGAGGGCATCACACCGTTGAAAAAACTCAGCACTGACGAATCGTTGCGCTGTTCCTTCTGCCATAAGACGCAGGAACAGGTCGAGAAATTGATCAGCTCGCCTTCCGACTACCCGCGCGCCTACATCTGCAACGAATGTGTGAGCGTCTGCGAGCAGATTCTCGAAGAAGAAAAACGGGAACAGTCAAATCCGGTGAATAAGCGGCTGCCACGGCCCCCGGAGATCAAATCGTTCCTGGACGGCTATGTGATCGGCCAGGACAAGACCAAGAAAAAGCTGGCTGTCGCGGTCTATAACCATTACAAGAGAATTTTCCTGAACCGGCAGCCGGGCGACGTCGAACTGACGAAGTCAAACATTCTGCTGATCGGGCCGACCGGGACGGGCAAGACACTCCTGGCGCAGACGCTTTCGCGGATGCTGGAAGTTCCCTTTGCAATCGTGGACGCCACGACACTAACCGAGGCGGGATATGTCGGCGAGGACGTCGAGAACATCATCCTGAAACTGCTCCAGGCGGCCGATGGGGACGTCACCAAGGCGCAACAAGGGATTATCTACATCGACGAAATTGACAAGATTTCAAAGAAAGACGAGAACCCGTCCATCACCCGGGATGTCTCGGGCGAGGGCGTGCAGCAAGCCCTGCTGAAAATCCTGGAGGGCACGGTCGCGAATGTGCCGCCGCAAGGCGGCCGCAAGCATCCGCATCAGGAATTCACACCCGTGGATACGACCAACATCCTGTTCATCTGCGGGGGCGCGTTCGTGGGCCTCGAGAAAACCATCGAACGTCGCATTGGACAGAAATCGCTCGGGTTTCATACAGACGCGCAGCCTTCCACCGCGCAGCGCCGCAATATCGAACTGCTCGGCCAGGTGCAGCCCACCGACCTGATCCGCTACGGGCTGATCCCCGAATTCGTGGGGCGGCTGCCGGTCGTCGGCGTTCTGGGCGACCTGGATAAGAGCGCGCTGATGCAAATTCTGACGGAACCAAAGAATGCCCTCATCCGTCAATATCAGCGGTTGTTCGAGTTTGAGAACGTGCGGTTGCGCTTCGCCGACGACGCGCTCGAGACCGTCGCGGACTTGGCTATGCAGCGCAAGGTAGGCGCTCGTGGCCTGCGCATGATCCTGGAAGATCTGATGCTCGAGCTGATGTACCACCTCCCGGCCCAGCGCAAACTTCGCGAGTTCGTCGTGACTGCTGAAATGGTCCGCAGCCGCGAGATCAACTGGACGCTGCTCGAAAAAGCAGGATAAGAGACCGGCCAAGGAGCCGTAAGTACTCACGGACCCATGTTCAACCGAGAAAAAAATGAGTTGAAGCGCGTGCCGATGATGCCGGTACGCGACCTGGTGATCTTCCCGCAGATGATGAATCCCTTCATCGTCGGCCGGGAAAGCTCGCTGCGCGCTCTGGAAGAAGCACTGGCCGGCGACAAGAAAATCTTCCTGGCCACCCAGCATGATGCTTCGGTAGACGATCCTAAGCCGGACGAAATTTACACGGTGGGAACACTGGCCAATATCGTCCAGAGTGTCCGCCTGCCCGACGGCAACCTGCGCGTGCTCGTCGAAGGTGTCGAACGCGCCAAGGCCTTGCAGGTTACAACGGACGAGGGGTTCTTCCGGGCGGCGCTGAAGGTAATTGCGAACAAGATCGAGCCGTCTCCGCAGGTCGAGCAGGCGGTGACCAAGGTCACAGGCTTGTTCGAGCAGTACGTAAAGCTCTCGCAGACCCTAAACTACGACACGATGATTGCCGCGACGCGCGTCGACGATGCGGCGAAGCTTTCCGATACCATCGCATCCAACCTGCAGATTCCAGTCGAGGAAAAGCAGGAGTTGCTTGAAAATTTCGATCCAGTAGACCGGCTCAGCCGTGTCGGCGAGATTCTCGAAAGCGAAATCGAAAAGCTCAACGTGGACCGCAACATCAATACGCGCGTAAAGCGCCAAATGGAGCGGGCCCAGAAAGAGTATTACCTCAACGAAAAGCTGAAGGCCATCCACAAGGAGTTGGGCCGCGGCGAGAAAAACGAACTCGATGAGCTGAAAAAGAAGATCGACGCCGCAGGCATGCCGAAAGACACCCACGAGAAGGCGGTCCAGGAGCTGAAGCGACTGGAAATGATGCCCCCCATGTCGGCCGAGTCGACCGTAAGCCGGAATTATCTGGAGTGGCTGCTTGCCGTGCCGTGGAAGAAGAAATCGAAGGAGATCCGCGATATCGCGCTCGCAGAACGGATTCTGGAAGAAGAGCACTATGGGCTCGAGAAAATCAAAGAGCGCATCCTCGAATACCTGGCTGTGCGGCAACTGGTGAAAAATCCTCGCGGTTCGATCCTGTGCTTCGTAGGGCCTCCGGGGGTGGGCAAGACGTCCCTGGCAATGTCCATCGGACGCGCGACGGGCCGCAAGTTCGTGCGCGTGTCGCTGGGTGGCGTGCGGGATGAGGCCGAAATTCGCGGGCACCGGCGCACCTACATCGGCGCCCTTCCCGGCCAGATCATTCAGATGATGAAGAAAGCCGGAACCGTCAACCCGATCTTCGTCCTTGATGAGGTGGACAAGATGTCCACCGACTTCCGCGGCGACCCATCGGCGGCCCTGATGGAAGTTCTCGACCCCGAACTGAACCACTCCTTCACGGACCATTACCTGGATGTCGAATACGATCTTTCGAAAGTGATGTTCGTCTGCACGGCCAATGTCATGCACACGATTCCCCAGCCGCTGCAGGACCGCATGGAAATCTTGCGGCTTCCGGGTTACACCGAAGTCGAAAAGTCCCAGATTGCGAAGCGCTTCCTGGTCCGGAAGGCTCTGGAAGCCACGGGCCTCTCGGAGTCAAACCTGACGTTCAGCGACGCCGCGATCACACACATCATCCGGCACTACACGCATGAAGCCGGGGTGCGCAGCCTGGAGCGCGAAATTTCCAATATCTGCCGCAAGGTGGCGCGGCGCGTGGTGAAGGAAGGCAAACAGTATTCGGTCGCGGTGACACCGGAGAACGCCGGCGAATTTCTGGGTGTCATCAAGTACCGCGAAATCTGGGACGAAAAGAAAAACGAAATCGGCCTGGCGACCGGCTTGGCGTGGACCGAAGTCGGCGGCTCGGTGCTGTCCACTGAAGCGACGATCATGCAGGGCAAGGGGCGCCTGACGCTGACCGGCAAGCTCGGCGACGTCATGCAGGAATCGGCCCAGGCAGCGATGAGTTATGTGCGGTCGCGGACCGCAAACTTCGGCCTGCCGCGCGATTTTTACCGGCACATTGATATCCACGTGCACGTGCCCGAAGGCGCGATTCCGAAGGACGGCCCATCTGCCGGAATCACAATCGCAACCTCGATCGTGAGCGCGCTCACTCGCACCCCGGTGCGCTGTGACGTGGCGATGACCGGTGAAATCACACTCCGCGGGAAGGTGCTGCCCATCGGCGGCATGAAGGAGAAGCTGCTGGCCGCGCACCGCATGGGGATGCGCACCGTGATTCTCCCCAAGGATAACGAAAAGGATCTGGCGGATATCCCCGCAGACGTTCAAGCCGCCCTGGCCATCCGGTTCGTCGAAAACATGGACCAGGTGCTTGAAATTGCACTCGAGCGGCCGCTCCAGCCCGCGGTGCACGACGCGGTCCCGGAAGTATCCGCGAAATTCGGAACAGAAACCGAGAGCGATCAGGAATTGACCAACTAAGGGAAACCTCGGCCTGTCCATCCCGAAGAACAGCAAAGCAACGGTGAGGGGAATCGTTCGGGATGCGGAACGCGCAGTGCCATTTTGTATCGCTAGTAACCTGAATTTCCAGTTTGGCTACCCCGGTCGGAAGCTTACATGACCTGCCCGGAGTCCGCCGATGAGGACAATCCCGGCCTGACCTTCAGGCTTATCTCTTAAAACTTAAGGAAACGAAACAATGAGCATTAGTCTTGCGGAACTGAAAGAGAAAAACATCACGGACCTGGCGAAAATCGCCAAGGACCTGGCCATCCCGGGCGCCGGCGGCATGCGCAAACAGGAGTTGATCTTCCAGATCCTCCGCGCCCAGACAGAGAAAAATGGGTTGATCTTCTCGGAGGGCGTCCTGGAATGCTTGCCCGACGGATTTGGCTTCCTGCGCGCGCCGGAATACAACTATCTGCCGGGACCTGACGACATCTATGTCTCGCCGTCGCAGATCCGGAAGTTCGACCTGCGGACAGGCGATACAGTCTCGGGGCAAGTGCGTCCGCCCAAAGACGGCGAGCGGTATTTCGCGCTGATCAAGGTGGAGGCAATCAATTTCGAAGACCCTGAGATTGCGCGGAACAAAATCTTCTTCGACAACCTGACGCCGCTCTATCCCCAGGGACGCCTGAAGATGGAAACGACCAAGGAGAACCTGACCGGCCGCGTGCTGGATCTGCTTTGCCCGGTCGGCAAGGGACAACGCGGACTGATCGTGGCGCCGCCGCGCACCGGAAAGACCATGATGCTGCAGTCCTTCGCCAACTCGGTCACGACGAACCATCCCGAAGTCGCGCTGATCGTGCTGCTGATCGACGAGCGGCCGGAAGAAGTCACCGACATGCAGCGGACGGTGAAAGGCGAAGTCATCAGCTCGACGTTTGATGAGCCGCCGCAGCGGCATATTCAGGTGGCAGAAATGGTGCTCGAGAAAGCGAAACGGCTTGTGGAGCACAAGCGTGACGTCGTGATTCTGCTCGACTCGATTACGCGCCTGGCCCGCGCCTACAACGCCGTCACGCCGCCTTCGGGCAAGGTGCTCTCCGGCGGTATTGACGCAAACGCGCTGCAGCGGCCCCGGCGGTTCTTCGCCGCCGCGCGGAACGTCGAAGAGGGCGGCTCGCTCACGATCATTGCCACGGCGCTGATCGATACGGGCAGCCGCATGGATGACGTCATCTTCGAAGAGTTCAAGGGCACCGGCAACATGGAAATCAACCTGGACCGGCGGCTGGTGGACAAACGTATCTTCCCGGCCATCGACATCAACCGCTCGGGCACGCGTAAGGAAGAACTGTTGATGCCGGCGGACGAACTCAATCGCGTCTGGGTGCTGCGCAAAGTGCTGAATCCGCTCTCACCCGTCGAGGCCATGGAATTGCTCTGCGGAAGGCTCACGAAATCGAAGTCGAACGCCGAGTTCCTTGCATCCATGTCGAGCCCGAGCTAGTTCACCGCACAATTCAATTCTTCTCCACCGGCAGTCCCGGAACGGCTGGGCAGCGTTTCACTACAAGAGAAGGGGTTCCGTAGTGAAATCTGTGGCCCGACAGCCCGCGTCAGTGCGCCGCGGCATTGACTTTTTCTTGCGCCAGCAGGACGATCACCCGTGCAGTCTCCTCCGCATCCATCGCAGTGTTATCCACAACCACGGCGTCCGCGACACGGACCAGCGGCGACATCTCGCGCTCGCGGTCGCGGCGGTCGCGCTCGCGAACTTCGGCGAGGACCATCAAAGGATCGGATGCTTCGCCCTTTTCTTGCAGCTCCCGCCAACGGCGGCCTGCCCGGACTTCCGGCGAAGCATCAAGATAGATCTTCAGGTCGGCGTGAGGGAAAACAACTGAACCAATATCGCGGCCTTCCATCACAACGCCTCCCTGTGCGCCAGCCCGGCGCTGCTCAGCAACCATCGGACGGCGCACCCCGGGGACCACAGCCACCAAAGAGGCGGCGTGCGATACTTCCGGCGTGCGGATCCAGTCGGTGATGTCTTCGCCGTCTAAAATCACGTGGAGCTTTCCGCCACTTGGCACGAGGTCAATTCGCACTCGGCTCGCCAGCGCCTCAAGCTCCGCCGGCGAATCAAGCGGAATTCCGTCACACAGTGCCTTCCAGGCCACGGCGCGGTACATCGCTCCGCTGTCGAGATGCGTGTAGCCCAGCAGGTCAGCCACGCGGCGCGCCACCGTGCTCTTTCCAGAGCCCACAGGGCCATCAATCGCAATGATCAGCTTGCGCATCTGGAGACGGGTCAAATCCGTTTGAAGGCGCGCTCAATTTCACGCACCGAGTAGCGCAGGACGATCGGACGGCCGTGCGGGCAGCTCATCGGCGCTTCCGTCTTGGCAAGTTCCGCCAGCAGCCATTCCATCTTCGTCTGATCGAGAGGCATGTTCACCTTGATCGCCGCGTGGCACGCAGTCGAGGCCGCAATTTTCGCCTGGAGCGAGTCCATCGAAATCGCCGCGTCCTCGCGGTCGATGCCGTCGAGGATTTCCATCAGCAGGCTCTCCGCATCCGCTGTGGCGATTCCGGCCGGCGTCGCGTGAATGGCTACGCTGCGAGGGCCCATTTGCGCGACTTCAAAGCCGTTGGCGGTCAGTTCCTCGGCGATGCGTTCGAAAATTACGAGTTGCCGTGGCGATAGCTCCGCCATCAACGGCACCAGCATGCGCTGGCCGGTGAGTTGTCCTTCGCGCCGCGCGCGCAAGTGCTGCTCGAACAGCACGCGCTCGTGCGCGACATGCTGGTCGATGATCCAGAGCCCTTCGCCGTTCACCGCGACGATGAAGCTCGACCTCACCTGCCCCAGCGGTTTGAGTTCGCCCAGGCTTTCGGCGCTCGCCAGCATCCCGGTGTCCACGCTCGCCCCGGCATCGCGAACGGCTGCGGGAGCAGCCTCGGAAAATCGGTCCGCGATCGCGGAGGCCGACTCGTCTGACCATGTTCCCACGCCGCTTTCGAACCGGAAACGTTGCGGCTCCGGCCGTAGCGGCGCGGCGCTCAACTCGAACTCGGCGGCGATTGCGGCGCCCGCTGCGCCAGCAGTATTCATCGGGGGAATCACGGCGCGCGGCAGGCCACCGCTTGCGTCACTCGCACCTGCAGCGGCAACTGCGGCGGCGCTGCCTTCCGGATTTGCCGGCGCCGGAACACTAGACGGCACGCCGGAGAAACTCGGGATTGGGCGCGCGCGAGAAAGCGCCTGCCGAATCGAATCGCGCGTGAAGTCGTGAACAAACTGCGGATGCCGGAAGCGCACTTCGATCTTCGCGGGATGGACGTTCACGTCCACTTCGTCGGCTGGAAGATCAATGAAGAGCAGGACCGTTGGAAAAACCGCGGGCGGCAGAACATTGCGATACGCCTCGTGAATCGCGTGCAGAATCAGCCGGTCACGCACCAGGCGCCGGTTCACGAAGACATAAATCCCATTGCGGTTGCTGCGCTGCACCTCGGGCCGCGACGCAAACCCGCGCACAGTCAGTTCTGCGGCGCGCTCCTCCGAGGTCAGGTCGGTTTCGGTGATGGCCGCGCGCATCGGCGACGAAACGGGGAGGATTTCAAACAGCTCCTCAAGCGCCTGGCGGCCAAAAAGCTGATAGGCGCGCTCGGCGATCGTCTCCACGGCCGTGGCATGAACGATTTCCTGGGTCGGCGTTTTCAAAATGAATTGCTTGCCGGGGTGCGCCAGCGCGTAGTGCGTGACAAGCGAAGCGATGTGGCCGAGTTCGGTGGTCTCCGACTTCAGGAAGTTGCGCCGCGCGGGCACGCAGTAGAAAAGATCGGCCACGCTGATTGTGGTTCCCGCCGGGAGCCCTTCCGGCTTGACGCCCACCAGCTTGCCGCCGGCAAACTCGACCCGCGTTCCCTCCTCTTCTTCTGCTGCGCGTGTTTGCAGAAGCAAGCGCGAGACCGCCGCGATCGAAGGGAGAGCCTCGCCGCGAAATCCGAGCGTGGCAATCGAGAGCAGGTCGTCGGCCGTGCGGAGCTTCGAGGTGGCGTGGCGTTCGAACGCCAGCAGCGCGTCGTCGTGCGCCATCCCGGTGCCGTCGTCGATCACACGGATCATCCGCTTGCCGCCGGATTCGACTTCGACACGAATCGAGAGCGCGCCCGCGTCGATCGCATTCTCCAGCAGCTCCTTGACCACGGAAGCGGGCCGCTCGACCACCTCACCCGCGGCGATCTTGTTCGCGACGTTCTCCGGAAGTATGCGTATTCGCGTCATGATTTCAAGTCCGGTCAGGCTGAGCCCCAGTCGAGCGCTTTCCTACTTCTCCTCGAGTGGCTTCAATTGTATGCCAAGCAAATCGAGCTGGTCGGTATCTACATTCGACGGCGCGTCCGCCATCAAGTCCTGAGCCTTCGCGGTCTTCGGGAACGCGATGACTTCGCGGATCGACTTCTCACCCGCGAGCAGCGCCACAACGCGGTCGAGTCCCAGCGCGATGCCGCCATGCGGAGGCGTCCCGTAGGTCAGCGCGTCGAGGAAGAAGCCGAACCGGTTGCGCGCCGTCGCGTCGCTCAAGCCGAGCGCGCGGAACACGCGCGCCTGCACGTCCTGCTGGTGGATTCGAATGCTGCCCGAGCCCAACTCGACGCCGTTCAGCACCAGGTCATATCCTTTCGAACGCATCGAGAGGCGCACCTCATCGGAAGCGTCTTCGAGCTTCGAAACGTCCTCCTCGACAATGCCGGTGAAGGGATGCTGCGCGCTGACCACGGCTTTCTCCGTCGTGTTCCATTCGAACAGCGCAAAACCGGTGATCCACAGGAATTCCCAGCGGTCCTTGGGTACAAGCTTCAACTGCTCCGCGAGCAGAAGGCGTAACTGGCCGGCAATCAGCGCAGCAGCGTCCGTGCCGGGGATTTGTTCTTTGGCCGTGACGGCGACGACCAGATCGCCGGGCTTGGCTTCTGCGGCTGCCGCGATTTTCCTCAGCGCATCAGCGCCGAGGTTTTTTTCTAGCGACGACGCAACGCCCTCGGCGGTGACTTTCAGCATGTAGACGCCGCGCGCGCCCAAGCCTTTTGCCTTTTCTGCGATCTCATCGAGTTGTTTACGCGAGAATGCGGCTGCTCCAGGAGCGGCCAACGCTTGCACTTGTCCCTCGATGCGCAAGGTCTCGCGCGCAGGCGCGAAGTGTTCGGTCACATCGTGCAATTCCATGCCGAAGCGCAGATCGGGCTTGTCCGAGCCGAAGCGGCGGATGACGTCATGGTATGCCATACGGCGGAACGGAGCTTTCGCCGTGATGCCTGCCACGGCGCAGGCACGCACCATCACCTGCTCGATCACGCTGAAGATGGCGTCCTGCGTGGGGAAGGATATCTCAAGATCGAGTTGCGTGAACTCGGGCTGGCGGTCGGCGCGCAGGTCTTCATCGCGGAAGCATTTGACGATCTGGAAGTAGCGGTCCAGCCCCCCGATCATCAGGATCTGCTTGAATATCTGCGGTGATTGCGGCAGCGCGTAGAACTGGCCGGGATGCACGCGGCTGGGAACCAGGTAATCGCGCGCGCCTTCCGGGGTCGAGCGCGTGAGCATGGGCGTTTCGATTTCGTAGAAGCCCAATTCGTCCATGGCCTTGCGGATTTCGAGGATGACGCGGTGACGCAGCGCCAGGTTCTGCCGCGGGCGCGTGCGCCGCAGATCGAGGTAGCGATAGCGCAGGCGCGTCTCTTCGCTCGCGGTCACTTCGTCCTCGACCATGAATGGCGGCGTCTTTGCCGTGTTCAGGATGCGCAGATCACCGGCCATGATTTCCACTTCACCCGAGGCAAGATCGGGATTCGGCTTCTGCCGCTTCACCACGCGGCCTGTGACGGCTACAACGAATTCTGAGCGCAACTCCTCGGCGCGGGCGTGCGCGGCGGCTTGCTGCTCCTTGTTGAAAACAATCTGAGCCAGGCCCGAGCGGTCGCGCAGGTCGATAAAGATCAGGTTGCCAAGATCGCGCCGCCGATGGACCCAGCCCATCAGGACAACTTCTTTGCCGGCGTCAGCGGCGCGAAGATTGCCGCAGTAGTGCGTGCGTTGCAGTGTTCCAAGTGAGTCGAGCACGAGTCCCAGTTCCTTCCTAGTCGAGCCGTTGAGAATACATTAACAAAAATTAGGTTGTCATTCCGAGCAAAGCGAGGAATCTCTCTGTCCTGCCGTTCCGGAAGCAAAACCTTCGAACCTCAGAGAGATTCCTCGTCGGTCCGGCTAACCGGACCTCCTCGGAATGACACCGTAAGCCTTAGCCATTGCGCGCCGCGCGCAAATACGAGAACAATTCCGGCTCTGCAAGTTTTTGCTGCGTGCCGTCGGCCAGGTGCTTGACCGTCACCACCCCGGCGGCCACTTCGTCTTCGCCCATGATCAGGGCGTGGCGCGCTTTCAAGCGGTCGGCGAGACCTAAAGATTTGCCAAATTTCATTTCGACCGCGGGCAGCTCAACAACAAACCCAGCATCGCGCAACCGCCTCGCGAGGCCGATCGCCGCAGCCTGCGCCGCCACGCCAAACCAAGCAAGATACACATCGAGTCCACCAGGAGTTTCACACGCTCCAGATTCCTGCAGCGAAAGCACGAGCCGGTCCGTGCCGATGGCGAATCCGATGCCCTTCGTCGTCGCCGGACCGCCCAAAAGCTCCACCAGGCCGTCGTAGCGCCCGCCACCGCAGACGGCGTTCTGCGAGCCAAGTCCCGGCGCGGTGATCTCGAAAGTCGTGCGCATGTAGTAGTCCAGCCCGCGTACCAGACGCCAGTTTTCCTGGTAGGTGATGCCGCGCAGCCCTAGCTGCCGCTTCACATCGTCGTAATGCGCGCGGCATTCGGCGCAAAGATGCTCGGCGATGCGCGGAAGCTTTTCGATGATGGCTTGCTCGCTTTCAAGTTTTGAATCGAGCACGCGCAATGGATTCGTCTCGATGCGGCGCTGGCTGTCCGGCCCGAGTTGTTCGCGCACTTTTTGTAACTCGCCGCGCAACTTTTCGACATACACGGGGCGGCATTGCTTGCAGCCGATGGAATTTAGGTAAAGGGTAGCGCCTTTCAATTTTACACGGTCGAAAAACGCCATCAGCATTTCGATCACTTCAGCGTCGATGCCGGGCGCGTCCGATGTACCCAGCACTTCTGCACCGATCTGGTAGAACTGCCGATAACGCCCCTTCTGCGGCCGCTCACGCCGGAACATCGGCCCCATGTAATACAGTTTCACGTTGCTGGGCAGCGTCTGCATCCCATGCTCGATATAAGCGCGCACGACCGAGGCCGTCGCTTCTGGGCGCAGTGTAAGAAAATCTTGACTACTGACGCGCATCACCTTCTTTAATGCATCGATTTCTGTCGGAACATCCTGAAAGGTGTAGGTCTCTTTATGAACGATGTCTGTGTCAGCTCCGATCGAACGCACAAACAGCTCGGTTTGCTCAAAAATCGGCAAACGAATTTCGGCGAAGCCAAAAGTGCCGAAGACATCGCGCGCGGCCTGCTCGACGCGGTTCCACAGCGCAGATTCCGGCGGGAGAATGTCGCGGACACCCTTGATGGCCTGAAATTTCATTTCGATTTCACGGGTCGCACAAGGCTTTCCTTGTCATTCCGAGGGCCGGTTACACCGGCCCGAGGAATCTCTCTTTCTTTGAAGCACTTTTGGAGCGATTCCTCGCTTCGCTCGGAATGACAGACAAACCTATCTCGCCCACCCAGCACTATTGCTTTTCCGCTTTGTAAGCCTCCGCGTACTCGATGTAGCGCGCGGCATAGGCACCGATGCCGGCTTGTTCTTCGGGCGTCAGAGTGCGGCGCAATTTCCCTGGATGTCCCATGAAGAGGCTCCCGGGCGGCACGACGGTGCCCTGGGGAACCAAGGTACCCGCAGCGACGATCGAATCCGCGCCGATTCGCGCGCCATTCAGGATTATCGCGCCCATGCCGATCAGGACGCGCGATTCGATGGTGCAGCCGTGCACGATGGCGGCGTGGCCGACCGTGACAGCATCGCCCAGTTGCACCGGATACTCGTCCTTCATCGCGTGCAGGATTGATCCGTCCTGGATGTTGGTGCGCGCGCCGATACGAATCCAGTGAACATCGCCGCGAAGCACGGCGCACGGCCAAACGCTCGAGTGCTCGCCAATCGTGACATCACCGATGACGACCGCCGCCGGATCAATGTAGGCCGACGCCGGGATCTGCGGCGTACGGCCGCGATAACTGCGAATCATGCGCGCACCTCGCGAGGAATCAAACATGTGAAGCTAACATACGCACTGTTGGCTGACAAGAAAGTCCGCAGTCCCACAAACATCAATCGATTTCGACGACGGAGCCGCGAGCGGCGGGTTTTTCGGCCAGGCGGGCCGCAACGGCACGCGCCATCGCGTAAATGCTCTTCGCGCCGGGAGCGTCCTCCCCGAGCTGGGCAACTGGCTTGCCCGTATCCCCGCCGATGCGGATCTGCGGATCGATCTCGATTTCTCCGAGTAGGGGCACGCCGTACGCTTCGGCGATTCGGCGGCCTTCGCCGTGGCCGAAGACGTCAATGCGGCCCTGGCAGTGCGGGCAATTAAAGTAGCTCATGTTCTCGACGATCCCGAGAATGTCGACGTTGACCTGGCGAAACATTTCGATGGCCTTGCGGACATCGGCCAGCGCGACAACCGAGGGAGTGGTAATGAGGATCGCACCCGTAACGGGCACAATCTGAATCAACGAGAGCTGAACGTCGCCAGTGCCCGGCGGGAGATCCACGATCAAATAATCGAGTTCTCCCCATACGACGCTGCGCAGGAATTGCTGCATGACGCTGTGGAGCATGGGCCCGCGCCAGATCATCGGCTTGTCGCCCGGGTTGAGCAGGCCCATCGATATCAGCTTCAACCCCTGCGCTTCGACCGGAAGAATCTGCCGATCGTTCAGGGCCCGCGGCTGCTCTTCGGTGCCAAGCATGATAGGCACGTTGGGGCCGTAGACGTCCGCGTCGAGCAGGCCGACGGCGGCGCCCAGGCGTTTAAGCGCGAGGGCCAGATTCACGGCAACCGTGGTCTTTCCCACACCGCCCTTTCCGCTGGCGACTGCAACGAGGTTTTTCACGCCCTCAATGGGCAATTGCGGGGGCTGAGACATGGGAGCCGGAGGCATCGTCAATTTCTCCTGGAAGAACAGATTCTGCTGCAGCGCATTCCGAGACACTTCATTTTGAACGAGAAAGGCGCATCCGTCCACTCGCGTCGCGGGAGGGAGGCGGGACGTGCCGTTCCCAATCGGCCAGAAGCTGGCGCGCGTACCATGTTACACGCGTCCCTGCGCGCTAAGGTGGAAAGCAAAATGACATCAACCCGGCCTGCGCCCCCGAACACAGGTTTTTCCGGAGTGCGCGTTTCAGCATGTTTTTTTCACTGAACGCGTGCTCCTTTGTTCCGCCAACCTGCAAGGCCGCTCTTCGGACGACCCGCAATTTACCTTTAGAACGGCAGACATTGGACAACCAATCGCTTCGACAATGCCATCCCAATGGGCGTATTCTGCGCGAGGAGGAAGCAACATGTTCAAATTCAGGGTCTACACAGTCCTATCGTTGTTCGTTCTGTTATTTGGGGCAGCAAAGTTCGCGAACGCCCAGAGTGGTGATGTTTACTTTGGTTTAGGGACCGCCACAGATAAATCAAGCGGACAAACGATCGCGACTTTTGGTGATGGTATCCTGTATCCTACGCCCAAAATGAGTGGCGCGTTCGGGACGTTTGGCGCCGGTTACATGTTACGGCCTACGTTGGGTGTTGGTTTTGAGTATTCCTTTCGATTTGCTCAAGGCGGTTATGCGGGACTGAATTACCGGCCAAAATTCTACGATTTCAATGCGATTTGGATGCCGCTTTCTAACTCAAAAAAGGTGGCACCCGAGTTTCAGGCCGGGCTCGGCGTCGCCAGCTTAAGTTTTTACTACCCCCAACAGTGTATCACCGGGATCGCGTGCTCCTCATCCACCTACTTGATAAGCTCACATCATTTCCAGACGCATTTGAGTGCTGGACTGCGTGTGTACGTTACAGGGGGCGTCTTCATCCGGCCGCAAGTTGATGTTCACTACGTCAGGAATTTCTACCAGTTCGGCAGCAACTGGGTGCCTCAATACAGCGTCGCGTTAGGTTATACGTTTGGCCGACGCTAAGGCACAAGCTACGCCAACCTACGCGCCCCGGGCCCCATCGTGTATGCACAGTTGAGGCGGATGAGATTGTTCCTTGGTTCCTGATTTCTATTTCGCAAACCTGGATAACTGCCTGCGTCTAGGGATTCTGTCCTGACCAGAGATAACAGGAAGCGCGCACGACCTGTCGTAGCAGTGAACTCGAAAAGCCTCTAGCAGGCGCCTACCCTCCAGGACCGATGGGCCTTCAGCCGAATCAAATGCCGCAGTATAGGTCTTGTGGTCTCTTTGCGCGCCGATTGCGGGACAGGGTACAATGAAATTTTGAGCATGCGCACGGGACAGCAGTCCTGCGGCTGCGGGACTGCTTGTTGTGCGCAGGGCCGACGAGCCCGCCGCCGGAACAGGAAGCGTACTCCGAAGAACACTGAAGGATTGTGATGCGAGTGGAAACCCTGATCGACCAGGTTGTCGCCCGGTTCATCGGCACCAAGCACGAGCGCGACCTCAAGCAGATTCAGCCGCTGGTAAACGCGATTAACACGCTGGCGCCGGAATACGAGCAGTTGAGCGATGCCCAGCTCTTGGAGAAGACGACGGCGCTCCGGACGCAGGTGAAGGAGCGTCTCGGCGAACTTCCGCTCGACGATCCCGAATTCAAGAAGCGATGTAAAGAGGCGCTGGAACCGGCGCTGGTGCCGGCCTTCGCACTGGTGCGCGAAGCGGGCCGCCGGAAGCTCAACATGCGGCATTTCGACGTGCAGTTAATCGGCGGCATCGTGCTGGACGAAGGCAAGATCGCCGAGATGAAGACCGGCGAAGGCAAGACGCTCGTCGCGACGCTTCCCGCGTTCCTGAATGCGCTGACCGGCCGCGGCGTTCACATCGTCACAGTGAACGATTACCTGGCTCGGCGCGACGCGGAGTGGATGAGCCCGATCTACCGTGCTCTGGGGCTGACTGTGGGCGTGATCGTCCACGATCTGAGCGACGCGGAGAGGCGCGCCGCCTATGGCGCGGACATTACCTACGGCACGAACAACGAATTCGGCTTCGACTACCTCCGCGACAACATGAAGTACGACCTGGCCGAATGTGTCCAGCGCGGCCACCACTTTGCGATCGTCGATGAGGTGGACTCGATCCTGATCGACGAAGCCCGCACACCTCTGATTATCTCGGGGCCAGCCGAGGAATCCACCGACAAGTACTACCGCATCGACAAAATTATTCCGAAACTGATTCAGGACATCGACTACACCGTCGAAGAAAAACATAAGACCGCCACGCTGACCGAAGAAGGAGTGAGCAAAACCGAAAAATTGCTGGGGCTCGGCAATATGTATGACCCGGAACACATGGAAACGATTCACCACGTCTACCAAGCCCTCCGCGCCCACACGCTTTATCGCCGCGACGTCGAGTATGTCGTCAAGAACGGCGAAGTCATCATCGTCGACGAGTTCACCGGGCGCGAAATGCCAGGCCGGCGCTGGTCGGACGGCCTCCATCAGGCCGTCGAAGCCAAGGAAGGCGTTAAGATTGAGCGCGAGAACCAAACCCTCGCCACGATCACCTTCCAGAACTATTTCCGGATGTACAAGAAACTTTCCGGGATGACCGGAACCGCGGAAACCGAGGCCGCCGAGTTTGCTAAAATTTACAAGCTCGACGTTTCCGTGATTCCCACGAACCGCCCGCTCCGCCGCGCAGAAAATCCCGACATCGTTTACCGGACGGCGGCGGAAAAATACGAAGCCGTAGTCAACGGCATCCTGCAGGAGGACGGCAGCCATGCGTTAGGCGTCCGGCAGATCCACGAATCGGGCCAGCCAGTGCTGGTCGGCTCGATTTCAATCGAAAAATCCGAGCACCTGGCCAATTTGTTTAAAAAGGCGGGCATCCCGCACCAGGTGTTGAACGCAAAGCAGCACGAGCGCGAGGCCAAGGTCATCGCGCAAGCGGGGCGCAAGGGAGCAGTCACGGTCTCAACGAACATGGCCGGCCGCGGCACGGACATTCTGCTTGGCGGCAACCCCGAAGCGATGACGCGCGATTATTGCCTGCACGAAAAGCTGGCGATTCCCTATACCTCGGCGCCCGCGGTCATCGGCGCAGACAGCGCAAACGGCAACGCGGCGCCGAATATGGTCCTGTTCCAGCAGGAAGGGAAAATCTTTCAGGTACCCGCCGATCAGTGGAAGCCAATCTACGACCAGTATGTTGCGCAATGCCGCACCGAACACGATGAGGTCATTGCGCTCGGCGGCCTGCACATTGTCGGCACGGAACGGCACGAGGCGCGGCGCATCGACAATCAGCTTCGCGGACGCGCCGGGCGTCAAGGTGATCCGGGCTCCTCCCGCTTCTTCCTGTCACTCGAAGACGACCTCCTGCGCGTATTCGGCGGCGAGCGGGTCAAGTCTCTGATGTACCGGCTAGGCATGACGGAGGGCGTACCTATCGAATCGAAGCTGATTTCACGCCGCATCGAAAACGCGCAGAAGGCCGTCGAGGCGCAGAACTTCGAGGCGCGCAAGCACCTGCTTGAATATGACGACGTGATGAACAAACAGCGCGAGACCATCTACTCGATTCGCCGCTCCGCGCTCGAAGGGAAAGAGCAGAAGGACTACGCACTGGGCATCGCGGAAGACATTGCGCACGAACTCGTGGAAACCTTCTGTCCGCACAATGAACATCCGGGAAAATGGAACGTCACACAGTTCTCAGCCGAAGTACTGAATCAGTTTGGCATTGATGTAAAGGCCGCCGGGATCGATACGGCCAAGATGAGTCAACCCGAACTAGCCGATATGCTGGTGACCCGCGTCAAGGAACGCTACGCCGAGAAGGAAAAAATGTTCGGCGAGACGATGATGCGCTGGTTGGAACGGCGCATTATTTTGGACATCGTCGACACGCAGTGGAAAGACCACCTGCTTACGCTCGACCACCTGAAGGAAGGCATTGGCTTGCGCGGCTACGGGCAAAAAGACCCGCTGGTCGAATTCAAGAAAGAAGCGTTCATACTCTTCGAAGACATGATGGGGCGCATCGATACCGAAACAGTGCGCTACCTGTTCCTGGTTCAGCCAGCCAAGCCGGAAGACGAAGCACGCGAAATCGAGCGCCGGCAGCGCCGGCAGCGGCAGGAATTACAGTACCAGGCAGGCGCCGCCCAAGCCGAAGAGCCCAAGCCCGTCCGCACCGGCGCGAAAGTCGGCCGGAATAATCCCTGTCCCTGCGGGAGCGGGAAGAAATACAAGAAGTGCCACGGAGCAACCGTCTAGACGTTGCCACGTCCCCAACAAGGCTTTTGTTGGGGTCCCCTCTGTTATCAGGGAGAAAGAATTCTCCTTGTCAAGAAAAAGCCGGTCTCAGGTGTCGACTCGAGCGATTGAGACCGGCTGGAAAAGATTCGGTTGCGGCAACTAGAAGTTGAAAACTAGCCCCGATCCAAAGGAATAGTTCGTCTGCGTCGTGCTCTGGAAGCGCGTGCCGATGTAGTCGCCCTGAATCCGCCAGTACACGCGCGCGCCTAACTTAAAGTCCACTCCGCCACCACCCATGAATCCAAGGGCGGAGTTGCTGCCGAGAAGGCCGCCGGCCTGAGTAAACCGAAAGTGTTGCAAGCCCACGAGCACGTGGGCCCAGGGTTCTAGCCGGCTATTGTTGTAAACGGCAACGTGCGGCCCGCCACCAACGAAGAGCGACTTCGCTGTAAGATTCAGCGGTGTTCCGGTGTTTCCAAATCCCACCGCGACGGTGCCCTCGACACCGAACCAGTTGTTCAGATAACGAGTAATGTCGGTATTGAAGCCGTTGTTATGAAAAGTCTGGCCTAGAACCTTGTAGTGTTGATATTGATAACCAATTCCAAATTGCCAGGGTTCACGGTCCGACGGACTCAACGCTGCGGGAGCGGCTGACTCACTCGCGGGACTACTTGCATCGAGCGCCGCCGGCGCATCCTGCGCCACTGCCGTCAGTGACAGACATAAGACTGCCCCGAACAAGAATACTAACTTACGCATTGTGGATGCCCCCACCCTCGCATCTCAAGGTGCGATTGCACTTCAGAATATATCATCACCTTCGCCAGTCATGTCTATGCGGAACGCTGGAGACAGTTCCCGGCAAGTTAACAGGCTGATTCGCTCTGGCCAGACACGCGATGGATCAGGTCCTTGGTAGAGATCAAACCTCTGCTCGAAATTCCTATAAGCGGTAGATTTTATCCATCGGGCTGAAACCGAGCATTCTTGGCCTTGCACAACAAAGTCTAAATGCTTTCACAGCATCGCTACCCGAGTTGGAGCAGGCTGGCAGGAAGCGTGCTGACTTGTCCTCGTAAGATATGGATCACGATCGAGGTTTGAAATGATGGCGACTTCCAGCCGTACTTGCCACTCCGAGAGTTGCGCGGTCAAGGTCCCGGTAGTGCTCGAAAAAGAAGGCCTCTGTCCCGACCACTACCTCGAAGACGCATTCGGCAAGCTCGCGCTAGCGACGGAACACTTCCATCGCGGTCAAAACGTAGATTGCCGGACACTGGATTGGCTGCTCGCTCAGGTGGACTTCGTAGTGGATTCGCTGGCCGAGGAAGGCACAACGTGGGACTCGGACCAGCGCTCCAAGCTATTGGAATTGCTGCTTGGCATAGCCAATTTGAACGAGTACGTTCGCCACAGCACCGTCCCGGTCCGGCAATCTAACTGACGGGGTACTCAAGTGGCGTCTTGCTTGCCCCCCTGTGCTTGTGCGCGTGTCCGCTGCGTTCTACAATAAGTAAGTTGGACCGGTCTACGTGGATTGTGCAGCCCACTTCGCAAGGCGGGGCATTGAGTTTGCCCCGTGCGCACGCTATGCCTGCCCGATTCCGCCCCGGGAAACAACCCTATGGTCAAAGGATCCCGTCCGACCCACGGAAAGAATGGGCGATCATCACCCACGCACTTCGAGGTGATGCTTGCGGCTGACATTAACGCCATCTCACCTGTCGTCAGTTTAGTCATGCGCATGGTCAGCGAAATGAAATATGCCGCCGGCAAGGAATTTCACATTGAGATTGCGCTGCGCGAAGCGCTGGCGAATGCCATTCTGCATGGCTGTAAGGCAGACCCGAGCAAGAAGATCGAATGTTCCGTGACAGCCGACAAAGACCGGGGAATCCTCATCGTGGTGCGCGATCCCGGCGCGGGATTTGATCCCAAAAAGCTCCCTTGTCCCACCGACGAGCAAAACCTGTTCTCCGACCACGGCCGCGGGATTTATCTGATCAACAGGCTGATGGACGAAGTCCGATACGAACGCAACGGCACTGAAATCCACATGCGCAAGTACTGATGACCATGGCTGCCGAGCCTCCAGACACGCCTGCAAGCACCCCCCCCGCGAAGCCCTCAAACAAATTTGACCCGTTCCATCCGGATATGCCGCAGATCCCGGGCGTGCGCGATGCGCACTTGCGGACCTCTCGAAGCGCGAGCAGCGCAAATGCAAAACGTTTCACTCAAATCGGGGGAGTAGCGGCTGCGGCTCTTGTGCTTGGCGTTGCAATCCTTTGGTGGGTAAAGAGTACGCCACGGCGGGCAGCCGAATCCTCTGCCCCCGAAACGGCAGCCACGGAAGCCTCCGTGCCCGTCGCTTCGCCTCCAGCGCCAGTTCCTGCAACAACTGCTACCGAGGGCCCTACGGTGGCGGCGACTGCCGAAGAACTCTCCAAGCCGTGGGCATCGAAAACATTCAACTTTGTAAAGCCGTTCACTCACGAAAATTTGAACGCCATCGTGATTCGGCTTCCCGGTGGAGGCCTCTGGGCCTTCGCGCTCCAGGAACCGTACGGGCGGTGCGAATTGGAATTCGTAACGGACCTGTCTCGGCTGGCAAAACAGTATGGGTATCGCGCCAGCCATCCCATGGTGGCCAATCCCTGTAACAGCACGATTTACGATCCATTGAAGGTCGGCGCGCTCGGCGGCGGTGTCTGGGTCCGAGGCGAAATCGTGCAGGGCGGAGGTTTGCGACCTCCCATTTCGATTAACGTCCGGCTCAGCGGCAACTCGATCATCGCTGACCGCATTGAGTGACACCATCATGGGTACACTGGCGCGTGCGTGTGCTTCCTGATCTGCTTGAACCGTCCTCCGAAATGTCGAAGAGTACCCCGTTCAGCAATCTTCATCGCGTTGTTCGGATGAAATTCTGTGCCAGCCCCACTTTTTCGTATAACATCTTGAACACGGTAAAATCCGCATGCGGTTTGCGGATTTTAGGGGGAGCAATGTCACGCCGGCTCGTGGATCTTTCAATCGTTCTGGAAAACGATGTAATTGCCGATCCGCCGTCCATGCAGCCTAAGATCACGTACGTGGACCATGTGGAATCGTTCGACGGGATGGCACGGTTCTTCCCTGGTCTGCGGCAGGAAGATTTGCCGGATGGTGAGGCATGGGCCGTCGAGCATGTGGAATTGAGTACGCATAACGGCACACACCTCGATGCGCCGTACCATTTTCATTCGACTATGAACAGGGGCGAGCACGCGATCACGATCGACGAGGTGCCGCTCGAATGGTGCTTCCAGCCGGGAGTGAAGCTCGATTTCCGGCATTTCGCCGATGGCTATGTGGCAACCGCCGCCGATGTCGAGCGCGAACTTGCGCGGATCGGCCATGAGTTAAAGCCGCTTGAGATTGCCGTCGTCAACACGCGGGCTGGCTCGCGCTACGGCCACAAGGACTACGTATCGACGGGTTGCGGCATGGGCTACGAAGCGACCATGTATCTGCTCAAACGCGGCGTGAGACTCACCGGCACGGATGGCTGGAGCTGGGACGCGCCGTTTGTTTATACGGCTGAGAAATTCAAGGCGACCCACGACGCATCGCTGATCTGGGAAGGACACAAAGCCGGTCGCCATATTGGCTACTGCCATTTGGAAAAGCTTCACAACCTGGAAAGCCTCCCGGCCGATGGCTTCACTGTCGCCTGTTTTCCAATGAAGATTCGCGGCGCTTCGGCTGGTTGGACTCGCGCCGTCGCGATCTTCGAGGAATGACGGCGCCTCAGATTCGTCACTGCCCATGCCTTCATGAGGGTAATGTCCGATGAGCTTACTGGATGAAACACATGATCCGGCGCGACAATGTTGGGTCGCCTCCGCTGAAGGTCATCCCGATTTTCCGATCCAGAATCTTCCTCTTGGCGTTTTTAGCCCGCCCCATGGCGAGGCGTGCGGGGGCGTTGCGATTGGTGACGCGATCTTCGACCTGCGGGCGGCTGCAGCAGCCGCAATGTTTTCCGGCGCGGCCCAATTGGCCGCTGCGGCTGCGTCGGGACCGACGCTGAATCCGCTGATGGCGCTCGGCAAGGAGCCGCGGGTCGCTTTGCGCAAGCGATTGTCGGAATTATTGAGGAGCGATGGAGCGGAACGGAAAACCGTGCAAGGACTCTCCAGCAGGCTGCTGCATTACGCTGCCGATTGCGTCATTCACTTGCCAGCCGCCATCGGTAATTACACGGATTTTTTTGCGGGGATTCACCATGCGACCAATGCCAGCCGTTTGTTTGGACTAGGGCTGACGCCGAATTACAAGTATGTTCCCATTGCATACCATGGGCGCGCCTCCTCACTGCGCCCGTCGGGCACATCCGTCCGGCGGCCGAACGGACAGCGTATCTTGGAAATTGGCGGGCCGCCGCGCTTCGGCCCTTGTCAAAAGCTCGATCATGAATTCGAGTTCGGCGTCTGGATCGGGTCCGGCAACGACCTGGGAGATCCGGTGTCTATTTCGCGCGCGGCAGATCACATTTTTGGATATTGCCTGCTGAACGACTGGTCGGCGCGTGACGTCCAAGCATGGGAAATGCAACCGCTGGGCCCGTTCCTCTCAAAAAACTTCGCCACAACAATTTCACCGTGGATCGTTACCCCGGAAGCATTGGCGCCTTTCCGCACAGCGCAATCGGTCCGGCCCAAGGATGATCCCCAACCGTTGCCGTATCTATGGGACGACTACGACCAGCGAGAGGGCGCACTGAATATTGAGTTGGAAGCATCGCTACTGACTCCCGGCCTCAAAGCGCAGAGAAAATCGCCGCATCGCCTGTCGGTTGCAAATACAAGAGAACTCTATTGGACCTTCGCGCAAATGGTGGCGCACCATACGAGTTCTGGCTGCAATCTGCTTCCTGGAGACTTATTCGGCAGCGGCACGATTTCGGGCCCCACATCTGAGGGTTGTGGTTCCATGCTAGAGCTCACCCAAAACGGCAAGAAGCCAATCCGAGTCGCTTCCGGCGAATCGCGTACCTATCTCGAAGATGGAGACGAAATCATACTCCGTGCTATATGCCGCAGGGCAGGCTACGCCTCGATCGGATTCGGTGAGTGCCGTGGCGTAATATTGCCGCCCAGCAGAAGCCTCTCACAAAATGTAGATCCTGTATGATCTAGCGCAGGGTTTTGGGGGCCGCGCTGAAAGCCTGAGGGACTCCATCATTGCCGACCGCATCGAATAGGCGCCGTGCCGGGCCCTGTTTCGAAAAGTTTCCCCTCCACATTACGCCGAACGAATCATCGTCAACAGCATCTTGAACCTGGTGAGAGCCTTCAGAGAGTGCGGTTGATGTGCGGGCATGAGAACCGCCTCACCTGCCTTCGTTGGTAGGGGTTTGCCAGCAACCACAATTTCCGTTTCGCCCTCTAACACGTGAGCCAGAGCGTCGAATGGGGCTGTATGCTCACTTAGGCCCTGGCCCTCATCGAAAGCGAACAGCGTGACAGTTCCTGTGGGACGGCTGGCGAGCGTCCGGCTAACAACAGCCCCTTCTTGGTAATTCACGAGGTCTGTCAACCGGACCACTTCCGCGATAGGCATTTCGCGTTTACTTTGTGCCTGCTGTGAATTCATCTTTGGCTGCCTCCGCTGCCTCAATTGTCTCGTCTTCCCGTCTAGGTTTCCTCAGCACCACCGGCTTTATGCTGATCGCAGTCTCACTTCTCCGCCAGCTCCACGCGCCCTCTCTTCAAGACGCGCCTTGACCTTGAATGCGCCCACAGTCGCGCTGCCCAAGAAAACATTGCTCGTGGTGGGCACAAGAACCACAAAAAGGACGGGCACAGTTGCGCGATAGCTTGAAATCGCGACAATGTCAATATGGTATCATCGTTCATATCGTGAAATAGAAGAAGGTCACATGTTCATCAGAGATTCCTGGTATGCCGTCGCATGGGATTTCGAGATCAAGCATGCACCGTTCGCCCGAACGGTCTGTGGCGAGCCCATCGTATTCTACCGACAGATGAACGGAGGTCTTTCGGCCTTCGAAGATTGCTGTCCGCATCGGCTCTTGCCACTTTCTATGGGCTGCCTACAAGGCGATCACCTGATCTGCAAGTACCACGGACTCCAGTTCGACGAACGTGGCCAGTGCGTCTGGGTCCCCGGCCAGGAAGGCGTTCGAAAGGACATGGCAATCCGACTCTATCCGGTAGCGGAGAAACACCGCTTCGTCTGGGTTTGGATCGGCGACCCGTCGCTGGCTGACGAAGGAAAGATTCCGGATTTGCGTTGGTGCTCGGATCCGAATTGGGTTTTCGAAGGAAGCACCTACCCGGTGAAATGCAATTATCTGCTTCTGATAGACAACCTGATGGATCTATCGCACGAAACCTACGTCCATCCGAGCAGCATCGGGCAGCACGAAATCGCCGAGGCGCCCATCAAAGCGACGGCGGATGAAGATTCTGTGACGGTGACTCGGTGGATGTTCAACCTCGATCCGCCGCCGTTCTGGTCTGCAAATCTGAGGTCTCAGGAGAAGTGCGATCGCTGGCAGATCTGCCGCTTCTCCCTGCCGGCCAACGTCATGATCGATGTGGGCGTTGCACCGACAGGGACAGGCGCGCCCGAAGGTGACCGCTCGAAGGGCGTCACGGGCATAGTGGTGAATTTGATGACTCCGGAAACGGAAACTTCCACATGGTATCACTGGGGGATGTCCCGAAATTTCCAAACGGACGACCACGGTCTCACATTCAGAATCCGCGACGGTCAGGCCGCTGTTTTCGCAGAAGACACCCAGATATTAGAAGCGCAACAGCGGAATATCATTTGTCATTCCGATCGGCATCTTCACAACTTGAAAATCGATGCCGGAGGCGTCTATGCCCGCCGAATCATTGAGCGCCAACTGGAGCGGCAGGAATCTCGGGCTTACCCAATCGACACGACACGGTGAGCGACCGCGCTCAGTGCCGATATCAAGGGATTGCTGAGGACGCTCCGGAGCCCATGAAAACAAGCGGCCTCACCCTTCTTATTTTCGATGCTGTTCTTCGATTTCTTCACGCGCAAAAGCAGCCGCTGAGAGTTGCCAGCAGAACGCCATAACCATCGCTTCGGCCCAGAAACGCGCGTCGCCGCTGTAGCGCGAGACAAACGCGCAATGGCCGCCGTGTTCGGGGGCAATCAGAGTGACATAAGGATTTTTCGCCAGTGCGGAGGCAGAGAAGCTCGCGAACGGAACGAAGGGATCGTCCTGCGCCGTCAGCACAAGGGCCGGGACTTGGATTTCCCCAGCGACACGCAACGCGCTTGACTGGGCGTAATAGTCGGCGGCGTCGCGGAAGCCGCAGTACGCCGCTGTGATCACGTCATCAAATTCGCGCAGCGTGCGCACGCACGCCATTCGGCTGAGATCGTATCTCCCGGGGAAAAGCTTTACTTTGCGCCGCATTCGGTCCTTCAAGCTTTTCACAAACCGGCTTTGGTACACGAAATTTCCAGGCAGGGCGACGGCGTCGGCGCACGCAGCAAGATCGAGCGACGGGCAGACTGCCGCAACTCCGCGCAACTGCCTCGGCGCGGCGCCCGCCAGTTCACCCGCCATTTTCAGCACGAGATTCCCACCCATCGAATACCCGGCGAAGAAGATCTCGGGGAGCGAATACTGCTCGATGAGTTCGAACAAGACAGCACGGTAATCACCGGAAAGTCCTGAATTGTAGAGCGTCGGCGTGAGCGACTCCGTCCCGCCACAGTTGCGTTGATTCAAACGCACGGCGTTCCACCCGGCCGCGAAGGCCCGCTCGGCGAGGCCCAGCATGTATCCGGAGTCGCTCGAGCCTTCCAGACCGTGTACAAGCACTAGGGTGGGCCGCTCCCGAGGCTGCGCTTGCCAGTGGCATTCGCCGCGAATTCGCGTGCCTGGCTCGGTTTCGATTTCCCGCGCAGTGCTTCGCGGGAGGCGCGGGAATCTGCGCGGCCAAAGCGCCGCGGCGAATGTCTGTGCATGTGGATTGCGCAGCAGCGGATGAGGTTCGAAAGCGTTCATTTGCGCACTATTCTACGACACGCCGGAGTTGGCGAGTGCGCTTGATTTCAAGCGGCGGCGCGCTTAGAATGACTTCTCACCCATGATTGTCCGCTGTCTTGAAACCACACCAATCGTGCCCAGCGGCCTTCCGCTGGGCTGCGTTGTTTTCAGGGGCCATTTTTGATCGTGCCAAGGAGATGGGAATGGAAGGACCGATAGTCGAAGGTCTGACATTTGACGATGTGCTGCTATTGCCTGGGAAATCCTCGGTGCTTCCGACCGAAGTCAACACGCAGACACACCTGACCAGGAAGATTCCCTTGAACATCCCGCTGGTGTCCGCGGCGATGGATACCGTCACCGAGTCGCGTCTTGCCATTGCCATGGCGCGGCAAGGCGGGCTGGGCTTCGTGCATCGCAGCATGACGGTCGACCGGCAGGCCGAAGAAGTCGACCGGGTGAAGCGCTCGGAAAGCGGAATGATCGTGGATCCGGTGACGATTTCGCCAGAGCTTTCGGTCCGTGAGGCGATGGACATTATGACGAAGTACCGCGTCTCAGGCCTGCCCGTGACGCGTGGGACACTCCTGGTGGGCATCCTGACCAATCGCGACCTGCGCTTCGAGAAAAACCTCGACCAGCCGGTCAGCAAGGTGATGACGAAAGACAATCTGGTTACCGTGCCGGTGGGCACGACGCTCGAAGAAGCCGAACGCATCCTGCAAAAGTATCGGATTGAAAAGCTGCTCGTCGTAGACGCCGAGTTCCGCCTCAAAGGGCTGATCACGGTCAAGGACATCCAGAAAAAGCTGGAGTTTCCGAACGCCTCCAAGGATGACCAGGGACGCCTGCTGGTAGGCGCGGCGATCGGCGCGACGGGAGACTTCCTGGAGCGCGCCGTGGACCTGGCGCGGTGCAAGGTGGATGCGCTGGCAATCGATACGGCGCACGGGCATTCGTCGCGCGTCATGGACGCGATCCGCGCGGTGAAGCACCGCTTGCCCGACATCCAACTGATCGCAGGCAATGTGGGGACCTACGAGGGAGCGCGCGATTTGATCGCTCTCGGCATTGACGGCATCAAGGTCGGCATTGGTCCCGGCTCAATTTGCACGACGCGGGTCGTGACCGGAGCGGGCGTGCCCCAAATTACAGCCATACTAGAGGCTGCTCGCGCTGCCAAGGGGACCGGAGTGCCGGTGATCGCTGACGGCGGCATCAAGTATTCCGGCGACATCAGCAAGGCCATCGCAGCGGGTGCGGCGGTGACCATGCTCGGAGGGTTATTTGCGGGAACGGAGGAATCACCCGGCGAAACGATTCTCTACCAGGGGCGCACATTCAAGTCCTACCGCGGGATGGGTTCGCTCGGCGCGATGCAAGCGGGTTCGGCCGATCGCTACGCACAGGAAGGCGCCGAGCGAGGAAAATCCGTGCCGGAGGGTGTCGAGGGGCGCGTGCCTTACAAGGGTTCGCTCAGCGCTTTGGTGGATCAATTAGTCGGCGGGCTCAAGAGCGGAATGGGTTACTGCGGCGTGGCCACCCTTGCCGAATTACAGGAGCGCTCGCAGTTCGTACGGATTACGGTCGCAGGGCTGCGAGAAAGCCACGTGCACGACGTCATCATCACGCGCGAAGCGCCCAACTACCAGGTTGAATAGTGCGGCAGCCGATGGGTTGGCTAAAGCTGTGGCTGCCGGCAATCGGTTGGGCCGGCGTGATTTCCTGGGCTTCCACCGATGCATTTTCCGCCACCCACACCTCCGGCTTCATCCTTCCGATACTGCACTGGCTGTTTCCGCACGCAAGCGCTGAAACCCTTGACTGGTTGCACCTCTGCATCCGCAAAGCAGGGCACTTCGCAGAATATTTTGTCTTCAGTCTTTTCCTGTTGCGCGCGCTGCGAGGAGAGCATCGGGGATGGCAGCTCCGCTGGGCGATTGCGGCGCTGGCGATTGCAGCGGGGTATTCGGTGCTCGACGAATTTCATCAGTCGTTCGTGCTCAGCCGCGCCGCATCTCCGTGGGACTCGCTGATCGACACCTCGGGCGCGGCAACCGCCCAAGTCGCCCTGTGGCTTTGGTTTTGGTTTCATGCGCGACGCCTACCCGACGCTCCGGACCACGCAACCCCCAGGGCGCATGATTAGCCAGGATCAAACCTACAGAATGCAAGAGGCCCGCTCCGAAGGTACGGAACAGGCCTCTTGTTTGAGAGTACGCTTTTCAGAATTTGCTATGCGCCGGCCTTCTCTTCCTTCTTCTCTTCCTCGGCGGGTTCGGGTTTTGCAGCTTTTTCCTTCTTTTCCTTCTTCTTGAGCTTCGAACCAAGCAGTTCAAGGATGGCCAGGTTTGCTCCGTCGCCTATCCGGAAGCCGGCGTGGATGATCCGAGTATAACCGCCCGCGCGATTGGAAAAACGCGGGGCGATATCGGCAAACAGTTTCTTGGTCGCGACTGGCGTCATGAGGTAGGCAGCGGCCTGGCGGCGGGAGTGAAGCGTATCGCGCTTGCCGAGCGTAATCATCTGCTCGACCAGCGGCCGCGCGGCCCTGGCCCGCGTGAGCGTGGTGGTTATGCGTTCACGCTCGATGACGTTGGTCACGAGGTTACGCAGTGTGGCCCGGCGATGCGCCGGCTGACGTCCGAGTTTCGAACCATAGTTACGATGTCGCATGAGTGGGTCTTTCGCGCGCTCAGAGGCCCGCGGTTTCCTCCGGCGTGGGCGGCGCAGTCTGGCTGGGGAGCGGCGGCCAGATGATGCGGCCATGCTCGTCGAACTTCATGCCCAGACTCAGGCCCATTTTGGTCAGGATTTCCTTGATCTCGTTGAGCGATTTGCGGCCGAAGTTTTTCGTCTTCAGCATCTCGTTCTCGCTCTTCTGGACCAGTTCGCGGATGGACTGGATATTCGCGTTCTTCAGGCAATTGTAAGAACGGACGGAGAGTTCCAGTTCCTCGACGGAACGATCCAAATGCTCGACGCGCGGGTCGTTGTAGAACTCGATGGCTTCCTCGGGCAGGTCTGGCTGCTCCTCGAAGTTGATGAAAATACTCATGTGGTCCTTGATCAGCTTCGAGGCCAGGCCGATGGCGTCCTGCGGGGTGATGGCGCCGTTGGTCCAAACCTCCAGCGCCAGCTTCTCGTAATCCGTCATCTGGCCGAGACGCGCTGCCTCAACCGCATAGTTGACCTTGCGCACGGGCGAGTGGACCGAGTCCACCGGGATGTACCCGATCGGCAGATCCTCGTCGAAATTGCGGTCAGCCGAAACGTACCCGCGGCCGTTCTTGACGCGCATTTCAAGCTGAAGCTTTCCGCCTTCGTTTACCGTGGCGATGTAGACGGTCTTGTCCAGCACCGCAAAGTCAGCGTCCTCCTCAATCATTGCGGAGGTCACAACGCCGGGATTCTCGACATTGACAAAGATCGTCTTCGGCTGATCGTTGTTGAGCTTGAGCGGCACCTGTTTCAGATTGAGGATGATGTCGGTGGCATCTTCGACCACACCGGGAATCGACGAGAATTCATGCAGGACGCCCTCGATTTTCACGGCAGTGATCGCCGCGCCTTCAATCGAGCTCAGCAGGGCCCGGCGGAGAGCGTTGCCAACCGTGGTGCCCCATCCGCGTTCGAACGGCTGCGCGGAAAACTTCCCGAACTTATCTGTAAGCGACTCAAGTTCGGCCGCCAAGCGTTTCGGTTTCTGAAAACCTTTCCACATCTGTTGAGTCCTTCCTCCCCGTGATTGCGGGGAAAACAAATCCATCATTGCTTCAAGCCGCCGCTACTTCGAATACAGCTCGACGATCAACTGTTCGGTGATGGGCGGAGTCTGCACATTTTCGCGCTTTGGCAACGCAACCACCCGGGCCTTGAAGTTCTCCCGGTCGATTTCGAGCCAGGGCACCACGTTCTGGCTCTGGGCAACGTTGCGCGCTTCGAGCACCATTGTGTTCTGGTGCATTTTTTCCTTGAGCGAAATCTCCTCCCCGGCACTCACCAGATACGAAGGGACATTGACCTTCTTACCATTGATGCGGATATGGCCGTGTAGGACGATCTGCCGCGCCTGGGAGCGCGAACTCGCGAAACCAGTCCGCCATACGGCGTTGTCCAGACGCCGCTCGAGCATGACGATGAGGTTTTCGCCGGTGGGTCCTTGGGCGCGCTCGGATTTTTCGACATAGTTCCGGAACTGCCGCTCCAGCAGCCCGTAGGTGCGCTTCACCTTCTGCTTCTCGCGCAATTGCAGGCCGTAACCCGCCAACTTCTTCACGCGGCGTGACTGGCCGTGCTGTCCCGGAACAAAGTTGCGCTTTTCGATGGCGCACTTCTCGGTAAAACAGCGCAGCCCTTTCAAAAACAGCTTCTGCCCTTCCTTGCGGCAGAGCCGGCAAATCGCTTCACGATGACGTGCCAAATGCGTTTCTCCTTATGTTGCTGCTTCTCGAAACTCAAACTCAATCGCGCCCCATCAAACGCGGCGGCGCTTGGGTGGACGGCACCCATTGTGCGGAATCGGCGTCACGTCCTTGATGTGCACGATATGCAAGCCTGCCGCGGCAAGTGCGCGCACGGCCGACTCGCGTCCCGAGCCCGGACCCTTCAGACGGACCTCGATCGATTTCATGCCGTACTGGTCGCGCGCCACTCCGGCGGCCGACACGGAGGCCTGCTGCGCCGCATAGGGCGTTCCCTTGCGCGAACCCTTGAAACCAATGGATCCGGCAGAAGACCACGATACCGTGCGCCCATCCGGCCCGCAGATCGTAATAATCGTGTTGTTGAACGTGGCCTGTATGTGCGCCACGCCGTGCGGGACTACGCGCTTTTCCCGCTTCTTCTTGAACTCTTTCTTGCGCTTCGACGTTTTTGCCGGCGCTTGTGTGGCGGCGTCCTGCTGCGGTTCTTTTGCCAAGTCAGTACCCTCGATTCAAACTCGACGATTTCCCTGGATCATTCCCTTGCCCGCCGGACCGCTACTTTCGGGCGGCGACTTTCTTCTTCGCGGCGACCGCGCCCTTCCGCGGGCCCTTGCGCGTGCGCGCATTGGTGTGCGTGCGCTGGCCGTGAACCGGAAGGTTGCGGCGATGGCGCATCCCGCGATAGCACTGGATTTCGATCAGCCGCCGGATGTTCATTTGGATCTCCTTGCGGAGATCGCCCTCGACGCGGCCCTCGGATTCGATCGCCTGGCGGAGACGATTAATCTCTTCCTCGGTCAGGTCCTTCACCTTCTTGGTGAATTCCACGTTCGATTTCGCACAAAGAGCCCGTGCGCGCGGCTGGCCAATGCCGTAGATCGACGTCAGGCCGACCCAGATGCGCTTCTGCGGCGGAAGATCCACTCCTGCAATGCGTGCCATGCTTGCTCCTCAATTCTCCGATCGACTATCCCTGGCGCTGCTTGTGTTTCGGGTTGACGCAAATTACGCGCACCACACCACGCCGATGGATGACCTTGCACTTGTCACAAATTTTCTTCACCGATGCCCGGACTTTCATTCCACTGCTCCTTACCGACGCTATTTGTATCGGTACACGATGCGGCCGCGCGTCAGGTCGTAGGGAGAAAGCTCTACTGCGACCTTATCCCCGGCAAGGATGCGGATGAAATTCTTGCGCATCTTGCCCGAAATGTGCGCCAGCACCCGGTGCTTGTTCTCCAACTCGACGCGGAACATGGCGTTGGGCAGCGGTTCAATCACGGTCGCCATCACTTCGATGGCGTCCTCCTTCGGATTGGAAGCGTCGGGCTTCCGCTTATCCGGTTCGGGTCGCTTGCCCATATTCCCTCTCGCGCGCATCACCACGACGGTCCCTGCATTTCGCGGGGACGCGTCAATACCCAGGGGCCGTTCGAGGTAACCGCTATGGTGTGCTCAAAATGAGCCGACTTGGTGCCGTCGGCGGTCACCGTGGTCCATTCATCATCCAGCACCCTGACCTCGGGCCCGCCCATGTTAACCATCGGCTCGACTGCGAACACCATGCCTTCTTGCAAGCGCGGGCCGCGGCCGGGATCGCCGTAATTGAGCACGTTCGGCTCCTCATGAATGTGCGTGCCGATTCCGTGGCCGCAGAGATCACGCACCACCGAAAAGCCGTTCTTGCCCTCAACCCATCCCTGCACGGCGGCCGAGATATCGCTAAGCCGGTTGCCGACGCGCACTTTGTCAATGGCCATATCCAGGGCTTCCCGGGTCACCTGCAAAAGCTTCTTCAACTCGGGAGAGATCTCGCCCACCGGAACAGTCACGGCCGCATCGCCATAATAGCCCGCATGCTCAACCCCGAAATCGAGCGAAATAATGTCGCCTTCCTCGAGGCGCCTCGACTTCGACGGGATGCCGTGCACGACCTCGGAATTAATCGATGTGCACAGCGTGGCCGGATACCCCCGGTAATTCTTAAACGCAGGCCGGACCTTCAACTCGGCCGTGCGGCGTTCCGCGTATTCGTCGAGTTCCTTCGTGCTAACCCCCGGCCGCACCATGGCGCGCAAATCATTCAAGACCTCCCAAATGACCAGGCCGGCGTGATGCATTTTTTCCAACTCAGCTTGTGACTTGCACACAATCATTTGAGTGTTTCTGCCCCGTCCAGAATCTTCATGATGCTCGCCGTTATGGGATCAGCGCCGTCATTCCCATCCACCGCAGCCAGCAGGCCTCGCGCGCGGTAGTACTCCACCAGAGGCCGTGTCTGCGCTTCGTAAGCCACCAGCCGCTCGCGGATCACGGCCTCGGCGTCGTCCGGCCTCTGAATCAATTCACTGCCGTCCTCATCGCAAATGCCTTCGCGCTTCGGCGGGCGGTCATATATATTGTAAATGTGTCCGCCTAACTTGCAAATCCTGCGGCCCGTCAGCCGGCGCATCAGCAAGTCCGGCCGCACGGCCAGGTACAACACAACGCTGAACCCGAACTTCTGCCTCCGGCAAATTCGCTCCAGATTTTCGGCCTGCGCCAGCGTGCGCGGGAAACCGTCAAATATGAAACCGTTGTTGCAGTCGGGATGGGCGATCCGGTCCTCGACCATCCTCAGGACGATTTCATCCGGAACCAGGTCACCGCGCTCCATCAGCGGCATTGCCTTTCGCCCCAGTTCGGTATCACGACGAATGTTGTCGCGAAACATGTCACCCGTGGAGAGGTGCGGCAACTGGTATCGCTGGGCAATTCGTTGTGCCTGCGTGCCCTTGCCTGACCCCGGAGGGCCCAGCAGGATCACGGCGCGGCGCGGTCCCGGCAAACTCCCGGCACGGTTCTGATCAGCCGAAACGGCGGCCACGCAGTTTCCCCTTCTTGACAAACCCTTCGTAATTGCGCATCACCAACTGCGCCTCGATCTGCTGGACCGTGTCCATTGCCACGCCGACGACGATGAGCAGCGAGGTGCCGCCAAAATAAAAGTTTACCCTCAGGCCTTCCAGTACGAACCGCCACATGTGGTTGTCGAACCAGGTCCCCACAACAGGCAGGTGCTGCAGGTGAATACCAGCCATCAGCCACTCTGGAAGTATGCAGACCGCCGCCAGATAAACTCCGCCGACAAATGTCAAACGCCGAAGAACGCGGTCGATATGTTCCGATGTGTTGCGCCCCGGTCGAATTCCCGGGATGAATCCGCCGTACTTCCGCATGTTGTCGGCAAGCTCCGTCGGATTAAACACGATGCCAACGTAAAAAAATGCGAACAGAATAATCAGCGTGATATAGACCACGATATACCAGGGCTCGCCCCAGGATAGATTCGTCGCGAGCCAATCGAGGGCTTTAACTTTTTTCCCAAGGACCAGATTAAACGTGCCCGGGAACGTCAGCAGCGAACTGGCGAAGATCGGTGGAATGACGCCGCCGGAATTGACCCGCAGCGGCAGGTACGTCATTTGGCCGCCCATCATGCGGCGGCCCATGACACGTTTGGCATACTGCACGGGAATACGCCGCTGCCCGCCTTCCACAAAAACGATGACGCCTACGACCGCGATCATCAGGGCTATCAGAAGGATCAGCGCCAGACCCGTGAACGGCCCCCACTGCGCGGTGCGGAACTTGTCGAACAGGTCAGCCACGGCGCGCGGAAGGCCTACGACAATGCCTGCGAAAATGACCAGCGACATTCCGTTGCCCACACCGCGCTGCGTAATCTGTTCGCCCAGCCACATGATGAACGCAGAACCAGTCGTCAGGGTCAGGATCGTCATCAGGACGAATCCAACGCCGGGGTTGTAAACCAGGGGCTGATTGCCCGGGCCGCCAGTGCGCTGCAGCGTCTCCGCGATTGAAAACGACTGCACGATGCTCAAAAGGATCGTCAGGTAACGCGTGTACTGCGTGATCTTGCGCCGGCCGAGTTCGCCTTCCTTCTGCAATCGCTCAAGATATGGCCAGACGACAGTCATCAATTGCAGGATGATCGACGCCGTAATATAGGGCATGATGCCCAGCGCGAAAATCGTCAGGCGGCGGAAGTTTCCACCACTGAACAGATCGATGACTCCCAGAACCGAGCCCTGGTTCTGCTGGAAAAACTGCGCCAGGACGTCCGTATTGATCCCCGGCGTGGGCAGGAACGCGCCCAACCGGTACACCGCCAGCATCGCAAGCGTGAACAGGACCCGCTTGCGCAGGTCCGGAATCCGGAACATGTTGGCGAATGCTTCGAAGAACTGGTTCATGACAAAATTTCGACCTTACCTCCGGCGCGAGTGATTTTCTCCTCGGCCGACTTGCTGAACTTGTGTGCGCGCACGGTGAGCGCGGCTTTCAGTTCGCCGTCGCCCAGAACCTTGATGGGGGCCTGCATCTGGCGCACCAAGCCGCTGGCAACCAAAAGTTCCGGCGTCACCGTCTCTCCAGCCGCAAATCCATTGAGCATTTCCACGTTGACCACGGCATACTCGAAGTGGGACGGATTGTGGAAGCCGCGCTTCGGAATCCGGCGGCGCAATGGCATCTGCCCGCCCTCGAAACCCGGGCGCCGCGAATAGCCCTTGCGCGATTTCTGCCCCTTGCTGCCTTTCCCGGACGTCCTGCCGAGCTTCGAGCCGATCCCGCGCCCAACGCGCACCTTGCGATGCCGCGATCCGCGTGCCGGCTTCAGATTAGAAAGATTCACAGCCATGGTTCCCTCAATTTTCCCCGCTGCTTATTCCTCGACCCTATTCTTCAACAACGACCAGATGCCGGACCTTGAGGAGCATACCTCGGATGGTCGGGGTATCGGCGCGTTCCACCACTTGCTGCATGCGGCGGAAACCGAGTCCACGAATGGTCTGCCGCATGTCCCGCGGACAACCAATGAAGCTGCGCACCCACTTGATCTTCAGCATTCCTGATGTTTTTTTCGGCATAGCGATAATCATCTCCGGCGCGATCAGCGCCCGAGTTCCTCCACCGTCTTCGAACGGAGTTCCGCGACCTTGGCAATATCTTTCAGCCGCAGCAGCGCATCGAAGGTGGCCTTAATGACGTTGTGCGGGTTGGAGGTGCCCAGCGACTTCGTCAGCACGTTGGAAATTCCCGCGACTTCCATGACGGCGCGCACTGGACCGCCGGCAATAATTCCGGTGCCATCCGGCGCGGGCTTCAGCAGCACTTGCCCGGAGCCGTACAGGCCCAGAACCTGATGCGGAATCGTCGTTCCCTTCAGATTCAGGTGAATCAAGTTCTTCTTCGCTTGCTCGATCGCTTTGCGGATGGCCATGGGCACTTCGCGCGCCTTCCCCATGCCGAAACCGGCGTTGCCCTGCTGATCTCCCACCACAACCAGGGCCGAAAAGCTGAGGTTCTTGCCGCCCTTGACGACCTTGGTCACGCGCTGGATGGCCACGACCTGATCCTTTAAGCTGTTGGCGTTAACCTCGATGTGCTGCCGGACCGCCAGAGTATCTCTTAGAATGTGTTTCGACATAGGCTAGAATTTCAACCCCGCTTCCCGTGCCGCTGCGGCCAGCGCTTCTACCCGGCCGTGGTACATGTACCCACCGCGATCGAATACGACCTGCTCGATTCCGGCGGCGCGGGTGCGCTCGGCGATCTTTTTTCCAATTACTTTTGCTGCCGCCACGTTGCTTCCACCCTTCATATCCTTGCGCGTGTCCTTGTCGAGCGAACTGGCTGAAACGAGCGTACGCCCGCTGCGGTCATCGATGACCTGCGCGTAAATGTGTCCATTCGAGCGGTACACGCAGAGCCTCGGTCGCTCGGGCGTCCCCGTGACACGCGTCCGCACGCGAAGGTGAACCCGCTGGCGATGCGCGTTACGCGATAATTTCCGAACCGGTTCTGTTGCCACGATGTCTCTCCTTGCCTTAGGCGCCCGTCTTGGCCGCGCCGGCTTTTCCGGCTTTCTTCTTCAGGCGCTCGCCGGTGATGCGGATGCCCTTTTGCTTGTAGGGATCGGGCGGACGCAAGGCGCGAAGATCGGCTGAAACTTGCCCGACCCGGCCGCGATCGGCGCCTGAAACTGTAAGGTGCGTCTGCTTTTCGACTGTAATCTGTATCCCTTCGGGGATCGGAAACACGACCGGGTGGGAATACCCGAGCGCAAAGTTCACCGTCTTGCCCTTGTGCTCAGCGCGATACCCAACGCCGATGATATCGAGATCCTTCTTGAATCCCTGCGTAACGCCGCGCACAGCGTTGGCCACCAGCGCCCTCGCCAGACCATGCAGGGCCGCCTGGTCATCACTCTGACGCACGGCGTGCAACTCGGCGCCTTTCTGCTCCATATGGATTCCCCGGGGCAGATTGACACTCATCTTGCCCTTCGGACCCTGGACTTCAACCGAGCTCGGGGCAATCTGAATCTTCACTCCCGCAGGCACGGCAATCGGTTTTCTTCCAATTCGCGACATAGCTCGATGGCTCTCCTACCAGACTTCGCAAAGCACTTCGCCGCCCACGCGCGCCTTGCGCGCGGCGCGGCCAGTCATCACACCCTTGGGCGTCGTCAGGATGCTGATACCCATTCCGCCGACGACCGGCCGGATTTCGGAAGAGCCCATGTACCGGCGGCTGCCGGGCTTCGAGATGCGCCGCAGGTCCGTGATCACGCTGCGGCGGTCCGGAGTGTATTTCAGGAATAGGCGCAGCGTCTTCCGCACCTTGTTTTCCTCGACCAGCTTGTACGTCGAGATGTAGCCTTCTTCTTTGAGAATTCGCGCAACCTCCACCTTCAATCTTGAGGTCGGGATGTCCACGCGCGCATGGCGCGCCTTGGCTGCGTTGCGAATCCGCGTCAGCAAATCCGAGATGGGATCAGTCTGCATGGTTGTTTTCCGCCGCTCCTACCAGCTGGCCTTCACCACGCCGGGAATCTCCCCGCGCAGCGCGTGTCCGCGGAAACAGATGCGGCACATTTGAAATTTGCGCAGGTAGCCGCGCGGCCGGCCGCACAGGCGGCAGCGGTTGCGCACACGAATCTTGAATTTCGGCTTCCGGCGCATCTTGGCGAATTGAGAGCTTCGTGCCATAGGTTCTCCTCAAAATCCTTTCAAGCCTGGGGGCGCAGCGGCACGCCCAGCAGCTTCAGCAGCTCGCGGCCTTCCTCGTCGTTCTTCGCCGTCGTCGTGAGCGTGATATTCATGCCCTTGATCTTGTCGACGCGTGTGTAATCGATCTCGGGGAACACCAACTGGTCGCGCAGGCCCATCGTGTAGTTGCCGCGCCCGTCAAACGCGTTGGGCGGCAACCCCCGGAAGTCGCGCACGCGCGGGAGCACGACATTGCAGAGCCGGTCCAGGAATTCGTACATCCGGTCGCCGCGCAGCGTGACGCAACACCCAATCGGCATGCCGCGGCGAATCTTGAAATTCGCGATCGATTTCTTCGCGCGGGTGACGATAGGCTTCTGTCCGGTGATCTGACCGAGCTCGGCAACAGCCACATCGAGCAGCTTGATGTTCTGGCTGGCCTCGCCCATCCCGATATTGACGATCACCTTCGAAATCTTCGGCACAGCCATGGGGTTGGTCTTCCCGAAGCGCTTCATCAGCGCGGGGACCACCTCTTTGCGGTAACGTTCGTACATTCGGCTCATCATGATCCGGTCTCTTTATTCTCCGCGTTATTTCTCGAGCGTGTTCCCGCAGCGGCGGCAAATCCGCTCTTTCGTGCCGTCGGGCAGAACCTTATGCCCCAGGCGAGTACCCTTGTTGCACGCCGGGCAGAGCAGCAGAATATTCGAGATGGACATCGAACCCTCCTTCTCGAGGACCCCGCCCTTGACGTTCTTCGACGGATTGGCGCGCGTGTGGCGCTTGATCATGTTCGCGTGCTCGACCATAACCGTGCGCTTGGCCGGGTTCACCGCGAGCACGCGGCCGGTCTTGCCGCGGTCGCGCCCGGTCATCACGCGCACTTGGTCACCCTTCTTGATCCCGGCAGAGCTCGGAGATTGTTCGACTCGGTTTCGCATCGGCCTCACCAAACCTCCGGCGCCAGCGAGACAATCTTCGCGAATTTCTTCTCGCGCAGCTCGCGGGCCACGGGCCCAAAGACGCGCGTGCCCACTGGCTCGTTGGCGTCATCGATTAGTACCGCTGCATTGTCATCAAACCGGATGTAGGTGCCGTCCCTCCGGCGGTGCTCCTTCCGCATACGCACCACTACAGCCTTCACGACCTTACCCTTCTTGATCGGGCTGTCGGGTGCGGCTTCCTTGACCGAAGCGGTGATCACATCGCCCAGCCCTGCACGGCTACCGACATCGCCGCCAAGCGGCAGAATACATGTCAACTGGCGCGCTCCCGAATTGTCGGCCACCGTCAGCCAGCTTCGCATCTGAATCATGGCAGTTGTCCTTGTTCCCTCTTGCCCACGTTAACTCACTCGGCTGCTTCGGCTGACCACCTCGGTCAGTCGCCAGCGCTTCAGCTTTGACATCGGCCGGGTTTCTACGATCTTCACCGTATCGCCCAGACGCGCCTCGCGCTGCTCATCGTGCGCATAGAATTTCTTCGTGACGCGCATCACGCGCGTATACAGCTTGTGCCGCACCAAACGGGTCACCTTCACAATAATCGTCTTCTGCATCTTCGCGCTGGTCACCACGCCGGTCAGTTCCTGGCGGTGAAGACGTGCGGGGGCCGCTGGGGTTTCAGTCGCCATTTTGCTTCCTCAATTCGCGCTCGCGCAGCAGCGTCTTAATGCGCGCAAGGTCTTTCCGTGTGGAGCGAAGCTTGGTAACCGCCTCGGCCTGTCCCGTCGACAGCTGGAAGCGCAGGCGAAACACCTGCTCGGCAAGTTCGCGCTCCCGCTCGTTCAGCTCGGACGTACCCTGGTCGCGCAATTTCTCGATTCTCCGCGCCATTACAGGGCTCCTGCGCGGCTGACAAACCGCGTGTGAATCGGCAGCTTGTGCGCCGCAAGTTCCATGGCTTCCTGCGCGGTCGCCAAGTCCACGCCGGCCATCTCAAACATGACCCGGCCGGGCTTCACCACCGCCACCCATCGTTCCGGCGCTCCCTTGCCCTTGCCCATACGGGTTTCCGCCGGCTTCTTGGTGAAGGGCTTGTCCGGGAAAATCCGGATCCAGAGCTTTCCTCCGCGCTTGATGAACCGCGTAATGGCCACGCGCGAGGCTTCGATCTGCCGGTCGGTAATCCAGGCCGGCTCGAGCGCCTTGAGGCCATATTCGCCGAAGGCGAGATCGCCGCCGCGCCAGGCCTTCCCTTTGCGCCGCCCGCGCTGCTGTTTCCGGTACTTCACTTTCTTTGGCATTAACATCGTCGTCGTCCCTTAAACCCCTTGAACCGATAATCCGCCGCGGCCTAGCTGACCGCCGACAACACGGCAGCCTTTTTCTCTCCGCGCTCGGGAATTTTTTCACCTTGGTAGACCCAGCACTTCACGCCAATCACGCCATAGGTTGTGAAAGCCTGGGCAAAACCAAAATCAATGTCCGCTCGAAGGGTCTGCAGCGGCAGCCGTCCTTGCAAGTACCATTCCTTGCGGGCGATTTCCGCGCCGTTCAGACGCCCGGCAACACGCACCTTGATTCCCTTGCAGCCAAAGCGCAGGGCCGAATCCACTGCCTTGCGCATCGCGCGGCGGAACGCCACGCGCTTCTCAAGCTGCAGCGCGATGGATTCGGCAACCAGTTGCGCATCCAGCTCCGGCCGGTGGACTTCCTGGATGTCGATGTGCACTTCGCGTTTCGTGCGCTTCTGGATTTCGCTCTTGAGCTTGTCTATCTCAGCGCCCTTGCGTCCAATAATGATTCCTGGACGGGCCGTTAACAGACGAATCACGAGCTTGTTGGCGGCGCGCTCAATGTCGATTGAACTGATCCCGGCCGAACGCAGACGGTCTTTCAACTGCGTCCGCAACGTGACGTCTTCATGCAGCAGGTCAGCATAATCGCGGTCGGCGTACCAGCGCGATTTCCAGGGCTTGTTGTAGCCCAGCCGGAACCCGTATGGATGTGTCTTCTGTCCCAAAGCTTCCTCCCGCTACCTCTTGGACTTCCCGGCCGGCTTTTTCCTTCCGGCGAGCGCCTGGCGAGCCTTCTTCACGGCACCCTTGACGCCCTTCTGTGATTCCGCTTCGGCCGCGGCAGCGGCGACGCGCTGCTGGGCGGCGTGATGGTGCTCGACGACCCCGACCACGATGTGGCTGGTGCGCCGCTGATACCGGAACGCGCGGCCCATCGGAGCGGGACGCAGGCGCTTCCAGCGCGCCCCTTCGTTCACAAAACAGCGCGAAACGAAGAGATGATCCACGTCCAGCGATGCCCCCGCCTCTTCGGCCTTGCGCTCCGCGTTGGCAATGGCGCTGCGCAGCACCTTCTCGACGTCGCGCGTAGCGCGCTTCTTGGCGAAGCGCAAAATCTGCAGCGCATCTTCGGCGCGCTGCCCTCGGATCAGGTCCACAACCAGGCGAACTTTCTGGGGGGACATCCGGACATGACGCGCCATCGCCACTGCCTCGATCGCCGGAACTTGCATGGGTTCGTTTGCCATGACTTAACCCTTCGGCGCAGCCGGTGCGCCGCCTCCGGCAGGTGGTGCCGTGCCGCCCGCAGGCGCGGCTGGAGCGCCCGGAACGCCTGCAACACCCGCAGCCCTTTCGAGCGCGGCCTTCACGGCGTGGCCCTTGAACGTGCGCGTCGGCGCAAACTCTCCGAGTTTGTGCCCGACCATCTGCTCGGTCACATACACCGGAATAAATTTCCTGCCGTTGTGCACGGCGATCGTGTGACCAATCAGCTCGGGAAGAATCGTGGAGCGGCGCGACCACGTCTTGATGACTTTCTTTTCGTTGCGCGCGTTCATTCCCTCCACCTTTACGCGAAGGTGGCTATCGATGAACGGGCCTTTCTTGAGCGAGCGTGCCATCGTTTCTCCCTACTCCTCAACTCGGCGGAGCTTGATCCACTGCGCGCGGCGCAGCTTGCGGAATCCGCGCACCGGCCCCGGGACGCGGTGCGAGACCGGGCAGAACGGGCACACAAATCGTGTGCCTTGCGCGTTCGGCGTTTTCTCCACACTGACGGCCCAACCGGGCTTGCAAAACCGGTACAGCACTTGCACGGGCGCCACCGCCACAAACCGCGTGGTGGGCTTGACTGGTTTTGCCGGACGTGCCGGGCGCACCGGTTTGCTTGACCGTGCTACTCGGCGCGCTATCGAACGTGTTCGCCTGTTTCGTGATGCGCTCATGGTTATTCTCGCAACCTGCTCTCAGATCCCCGCCGCGCCAGATGGAGATTTCAATGGTCCATCCAAAAAACTTGGCGCTGCTTACGGCTTACGCCGCTGAACAATAACCTTGTCCGCCCGGCGATTGCGACGCGTCTTGGCGCCCAGCGTTGGGAACCCCCACGGTGTCTGCGGGTGATTGCCCTTGACGCGTCCTTCACCACCGCCGTGCGGATGGTCGACAGGGTTCATCGCTACGCCGCGCACCGTAGGCCGCCTGCCATGCCAGCGGGTGCGGCCAGCCTTGCCGTATGTAACATTCTCGTGGTCGAGATTCCCGACCTGCCCGATCGTCGCCATGCAATCCAAAGCAAACTTCCTCACCTCGCCCGACGGCAGTTTGACCAGCGCGATGTCTCCCTCTTTACTGAGCAACTGCGCCGAGCCACCCGCGGCGCGCACCACCTGTGCGCCCTTGCCCGGCTGCAGTTCGAGGTTGTGCAACTGCGTTCCCGGCGGGATGAACCGAACCGGCATTGCGTTTCCGGGCAAAATGTCCGCGCCTTCTCCGGTCTGCACCGTCATCCCCACTTCGAGGCCAATGGGGTGCAGGATGTAGCGCTTTTCGCCATCGGCATAGTGCAGCAGTGCGAGACGCGCCGAACGGTTCGGGTCATACTCAATTGCCGCGACGCGCGCCGGGATCCCCTTCTTCTCACGCCGGAAATCAATCGCGCGGTACTGCTTCTTGTGCCCGCCGCCGCGATGCCAGATCGTGATTTCGCCGTGGGCGTTGCGTCCGCCCGAGCGCTTTTTTGGCTCGACCAGCGACTTCTCGGGCGTCTGCTTGGTGATCTCGCTCTTGTCGAGCATGGTCACAAAGCGTCGCGACGCTGTGTACGGATTGAAGCTTTTCAGTGCCATAACGTTCTCTCTTCCTCTGGCACGCCCCGCAGGCCCCCGCTGCCGGGCGCCTGCGCGCCCGCAGCCGAAACCCCGAGCTAGAGATTGTCCGCGTACTCGATCATCTTTTCGCCGGCCACCAACTTCACGTAAGCCTTCTTCCAGTCGCGCCGGTGACCTTCCGCCCGGCCGCGCCGGCGAAACTTTCCGTGAAAAATCCCCGTGCGCACGCCAGCAACCTTGACCTTGAAAATCTTCTGCACGGCTTCCTTGATCTGCGTCTTCGTCGCGGCCACGGCCACTTCAAACACGACCGTATGTTGCGTCTCCTTCACCCCGAGGCCTTTCTCGGTGATGATCGGTCGGCGAATCACTTGATACGCGCTGATATTCATCGGCTCATCCTTGGCTTACTTCTTGCCTTTGCCCTTTTTCTTGGCCGCGGGTTTCTTAGCAGCGGCCTTCTTCGCCGGCGCAGCTTTTTTCTTGGAAGCGGCCTTGGCAGCCTTTGGAAGCTCCGCAGGCCGGGCCGCCTCAATCGTAACGACCTCGGACGCGGGAGTTGCGGTACGAGGCCCAAGCGTCGTTCCCAGCCGCATCGCCGCGTCTTTCGACAGAACCAGGTGGTCATGCCGCAGCAGGTCGTACGGCTGCAACGCGTGCGGCGCAACCAGCTTGACCCCTTCGAGGTTCCGGCTGGCCAGCTCAAGATTCCGATTGGCCTCTATTTCAACCAAGAGAATCGTCTTCATCTCCCCGTCCAAACGGTCGAGCACCTGGCGGAACGGCTTGGTCTTGTGCGAATCGAGCCGCCACGCGTCCACCACGGTCAATTTCTGATCCGCAAGCTTTGCCGAAAGCGCCGAGCGCAGGGCGCCCAGAACCATTTTTCGCGGCAACCGGTATGCGTAGCTGCGTGGTTGCGGTCCGTGCACCGTGCCGCCCTTGCGCCAGATCGAGCTGCGAATCGAGCCCACACGCGCCCGCCCAGTGCCTTTCTGCTTCCAAAGCTTTCGGCCCGAGCCGGATACTTCCCCACGGCCCTTGGTCTTGTGCGTACCCGCGCGCTGCGTCGCCAGATACCAGCGCACCGTTTCGTGCAGCAGATTCGGGTTTACCTTCGCCCCAAACACGGCGTCGGGAAGGTCCATCTGGCCGACGTTCTTGCCTTCGAGATTCTTGATGTCTACAACCGCCATTGTCGTCGCGTCCTTGGCTTGGTTACTTCGACTTCTGAACCTTCCGGATCAGGATATACGTCCCCACCGGACCCGGCACCGAGCCGTTCACCAGAAGCAAATTTTCGTCCGTGTCCACTTTCACGACGCGGAGGTTTTTCACCGTCACGCGGCTATTGCCCATATGCCCCGGAAAATGCTGGCCGGGCCACACCCGCGACGGAAACGAGCTGCCTCCAATACCACCCGGGGCGCGATGGTGCATGGATCCGTGCGTGGCATCGCCTCCGCGGAAGTGCCAGCGCTTGACGCCGCCGGCAAAGCCTTTGCCCTTGCTGATGCCGGTGACGTCCACAAGCTCGCCAGGCTGGAAGCGGTCGACCAGAACGCGGTCGCCGGCCTTGGTTTCATCGGCGGAATCATCCAAGCGCACTTCGCCCAGACGCCGCATCGGCGCGGCATCCGACTTCTTGAAGTGCCCCATCATCGGCTTGGTGACACGCTGCGGCTTGATGAATTCCACCAAACCCAACTGCGCGGCGTCATAACCGTCCTTCTGTTTGGTGCGCCGCTGCACCACCACGCAGGGGCCCGCCTGCAGCACCGTACAGCCGACGGCCATGCCGTCATCGGTAAAGACCTGGGCCATACCCAGCTTGATTCCGAGAATTCCGTTGACAGCCATGGAAGTTGCCCGTCTCTCCCTTATGTACAGCTACTTCGTCGCGTGCTCGCGCCCGAAGGCCTTGATTTCCACGTCCACGCCGGGCGGCAAGTCGAGCTTCATCAGCGCGTCGACCGTGTCCGGCGTCGGCTCCAGAATGTCGATCAGCCGCTTGTGCGTGCGCATTTCAAACTGCTCGCGCGACTTCTTGTCCACGTGCGGCGAGCGAAGAACGGTCCACCGGTTGATCGTGGTGGGCAGTGGAATTGGACCGGCCACATTCGCGCCGGTGCGCTTAGCGGTCTCGACAATCTCGCGCGTGGACTGGTCGAGAATTCGGTGATCATACGCCTTCAAACGGATGCGAATTTTTTCTCCGGCAGGCATAAATTACTCGATAATCTCCGTGACGGCGCCCGCGCCGACGGTGTGGCCGCCTTCGCGGATCGCGAAGCGCAGCCCTTTCTCCAGCGCCACCGGCGTGATCAAACTAATCTCCGCCGACACGTTGTCGCCCGGCATCACCATTTCCACCCCCGTCGGCAGTTTCACGTCTCCGGTCACATCCGTCGTCCGGAAGTAAAACTGCGGCCGGTACCCCGTAAAAAATGGCGTGTGCCGCCCGCCTTCTTCCTTCGTCAGTACATATGCTTCCGCCTTGAACTTCGTGTGCGGCGTGATCGATCCCGGCTTGCACAGCACCTGCCCCCGCTCCACTTCTTCCTTCTCCGTCCCCCGCAGCAGCAATCCCACGTTGTCCCCGGCCAGCCCTTCGTCCAACAGCTTCCGGAACATCTCCACCCCGGTCACCACCCGCTTCATCGTCGGACGAAATCCCACAATCTCTACTTCTTCCCCCACCTTCACTTTCCCTCGCTCGATTCGCCCGGTCACCACCGTCCCCCGTCCCGATATCGAAAAAATGTCCTCGATCGGCATCGCAAACGGCTTGTCCACATCCCGCACCGGCTGCGGTATGTTCTTGTCCACTGCATCCATCAACTCATCAATCGACTTCTCCCACTTCTCCTCGCCGTTCAGCGCTCCCAGCGCCGACCCCCGGATTACCGGCAGCGTGTCTCCAGGGAACTGATACGACTTCAGCAGTTCCCGCACTTCCAACTCCACCAACTCCAGCAACTCCGGGTCTTCCACCGCATCGCATTTGTTCAGAAACACCACGATGTACGGCACGCCCACTTGCCGCGCCAGCAAAATATGCTCCCGCGTCTGCGGCATCGGCCCGTCGGTCGCCGCCACCACCAGGATCGCCCCGTCCATCTGCGCCGCACCGGTAATCATGTTCTTGATGTAGTCGGCGTGCCCCGGGCAATCGATGTGCGCATAGTGCCGGTTCGCCGTCTCGTACTCCACGTGCGCCACCGCAATCGTGATCCCGCGCTCCCGCTCTTCCGGCGC
>JAIQES010000066.1 GCA_020073705.1 Terriglobia bacterium | reverse complement strand
AAGTTAAATCACACGGCAGAGTGACATTTCTACGTTGCCGTTAGGGTGACATTTTCATGTTGCTACAACACGACTGCTCACATGAGTTCGGCTGGGTCGCACTCGGGGATCACCTTCTGTGAAATATAGGCGCACGCCTATGTAACTCATCATGAACACAAGTGCTGCATGGCTGTGCAAATCAGCGGCTTACAGATAGAAAGAGTGTGTGAATCAGTAATGCTGCAGGATGCAGCGAATTAATTTGCAATTTATTGAAAATAAGGCAATTACTGTGAATCCGGCAGCCGGTAAGAGCTTCCTGTTATCAAAACTGTAATTATCCCTATTCGGTCGAATTCCGATTTCCACAGAAATTTCCACAGTTGACCGGCGCCGGAAATAGCGGCTGTCCCTATTAGGCGAACTCCTTGTTGTGGGCTATAGCGCTGGTTTTTTTTAACAGTTTTGAAGCATATATTGATTCCGATGTCACGGGGGGAAAACGTGTTCCCGGCGCAAAAATCGAATCACACCAATACAGGCTCGGGGCTGATCTTTAACCGGCGAGCGACCGATGTGGGCAATTCCGCTTCAATGGCCATCACTGTGTCGCGCACTTCGGAGTGAAGTACGCGGCCCAGAGCATGAACCAGAGCGATCTCCCGGCCGGCTTCCAGCGGAAGTTCGAAGCGGAGATGCAATATCGGATCGACAGGCATCGCGGCGTCAATGCGACCGAGAAGCTCTTCGAGCCCGGCGCCCGTTAATGCGGATACACGCACCGAATTGTGATTTCCATTGAGTGCGGCCGCGTGTTCCGGCGTGACTTGATCGATTTTATTGAGCACATGCAGGCGCGGGCGATCGGCCACACCCAATCCCTTTAGAATTTTTTCGACCTCGGCATCCTGTTCGGCATGGTTCGGATTCGAGATGTCCGTGACGAGCAGGATCAGCGCCGACTCTTGCACTTCTTCCAATGTGGCGCGAAAGGCGGCGATCAATCCCGGCGGGAGATCGCGGATGAAACCAACCGTATCGGAAAGCAGGACGCGCCGGTTCGATGGGAGGCGCACCACTCGCACCGTCGGATCTAGCGTTGCGAACATTTTTGAGGAGACGAGCACACCGGCGCGGCTCAACGCGTTGAACAGAGTCGATTTCCCGGCGTTGGTATAGCCCACCAGCGCCACTGTGCCGAGCGGCACGGCCTGGCGCGTCTGCCGCCGCTGCGAACGCTGCTTGCGAATCGCTTCAATGGCGTTGCTGACTTTGCGCACGCGATCGCGGATGCGGCGGCGGTCGGTTTCGAGTTTCTGCTCGCCGGGGCCGCGTGTGCCGATGCCGCCGCCGAGACGCGAGAGTTCTCTGGCGCTTCCGGCGAGGCGCGGCAAGAGATAATTGAGCTGGGCGAGTTCGACCTGAAGCTGTCCTTCCCGGCTGCGCGCGTGCCGCGCAAAAATATCGAGGATGAGCTGCGTGCGGTCGATCACGCGGCAATCAATGCCGCTCTCCAGATTGCGCAGTTGCGTCGGGGACAAGTTGCGGTCGAAGATCACCAGCGGCGCTTTGTGAAGCTGCGCTTCGATCTTCACTTCCTCGATCTTGCCGCGCCCGATCACCGTGGCGGGATCGATCTTGTCGCGCATCTGGAAGACGCTTCCCACAACCTGCGCGCCCGCGCTGCGGGCCAGTTCTGCGAGCTCGGCGAGCGAAGCACGCTCCGCCTCGCCTGCATCGATGCCTGGCACGTGCGGGGCCCGTTTCAAGCCCACGCCGACCAGCAGCACGCGTTCACGCGATTCTGTCGGACGTGTCGTCTTCATTCTGTGACAGCAATGGGAAGCGAATTCGCGGGAAGGGTGTGGAACGAATCGTGCAATTTCACAAACCCATTATACACCCGGCAGACACGTTTCAAGAATCGTAATGGGGAGCTTCTTGTCTCCCTGCATTCAACACACCACAATGATAGTATTGGCTGAATATGATGAACCCGTGCCAAGACCTATGCTGAATACTTACCACATCGGGGATGCGAGGAAAATCCATAAGCTGATTCCCTCGCAGCCGTTTGTTGACGTCACAATTACTTCTCCCCCTTATTGGAATCTCAAAGATTACGGGTCAAAGAGCCAGGTCGGCTACGCCCAGCCATACGAGAAATTCCTAGACGATCTTGAAAAAATCTTCGGCGCTATCTTGCACATAACCAAGAATACGGGGTCACTCTGGATTGTTGCAGATACAATCAAACATGACGGAGAGTTGATACTGTTTCCCTTTGACTTGGCTCAACGATTAAAAAATGTTGGGTGGTCACTCCACGACATCATAATCTGGAACAAAGACAAGACACTGCCATGGTCCCATCGCGGAAAGTTACGGAATATATTTGAGTATATCCTCTTCTTTTCGAAGGGAAAGAAGTTTCAGTATTATCTTTCGGAATTACGAGAATCAAAGGACCTTAAGGAGTGGTGGATTCGCTACCCGGAGCGGTACAGTCCGGAAGGTAAAGCCCCCTCCCGAACATGGACCATCCCGATACCCCGACAGGGAAGTTGGGGTGAAAACTGGGTGCGGCATTTCTGTCCCCTGCCTATCGAACTCGTAAGAAGGATCGTGCTACTAACAACTAAGCAAGGCGATGTCGCCCTAGATCCCTTCGCAGGGTCTGGCGTGGTGCTGGCTCAAGCTGCCGCGTTGAAGAGAAGGTTCGTAGGGATAGATTTGCGTAGAAGCTATAGGCGCATGTTCGAGGACAAGGTGCGCCCCTCTATCGAACGCCTCGAAGAGAGCAATTCTAAGTCTCTCGGTAAAGACGAAAAACAGAAGAGGAAATTTGCCAGCCTTATCTGGCGATTGCGTAAGACCAAATATCCGCGAGAGTTGGTTCGACTTTATGAGAAATATTACGGCATACCAAAGATGTCAGGCGTCCTCGAGCTTTCGATAGGACTGAAGACTCTCAACGTGTATCTCTTGCTCGGCAAGAATTACAAAAGCACGAAACGTCTGAAAACGCGATTGCGAAAAATCATGCGGCGTCCACCGCTCTCGAAATACGGTCTCAAAGTTAACATTTTCCCCTTACTCCCAAATCGCCACTCAAAGAAGTTTTCTTTTCCAAAGTGTATTAAGAGCAGGACGCGACTGGCCCTATACTCAAGTAGGAACACTCATCAGTCCACAGGTCAGACAACAGTGAGGGCTTTTCTGAAATCGCTCGGCGAAGTTAATGGGCATAGAAGAAATAAATCACTACTAATTGCGAGCAATATTCATTTGAAAGTTACTAAGGAATCGGTGTTCTAACTACAATTTTTCCTTTTTCCCGTAGCGTCCTAACCTGTTCTTCTTAGCTTTTCCCTTGTTCATTTTGCGGATCATTGTATTCGCGAATCCACGAAACCCCTTCCATCCTCCCCCTTTCTTGGCTACGTAGTCCCTCTTGAAAGATACCAACTCCAACGGTTTCAAGAGCGCGTCAAAATCAACGCCACCATCAGGATGTTTCTGCAGAATCTTAGCCAAAAGCATAAATAGAGCGTTGATTCCGGTCGGCCTAAGAAGTGAATAGTCTGAGGCATTTTGCCATGGATCAGTTTTAGGGTCACCCGTTTGAGTATTAACCTGGACGCCTTTAAGAAACCGTACAAGCAAGTGCACCTGTCGGCGAAACGCTGCTTGGTTCACGGCGGAATCAAACGGAAGTGAGCGATCAAATCGAGCATACTCAAAGAGCGGCCCCGAATAGCTCGCCGTGCTTTGCCTAAATCCTAGAAGTGTTTCTAGTAAGCCATACTGTACGAGACTTGACAGGCCGATTGGTCGACCGGCGTGGAGTTCACTGACCTTGATTCGGTTTTTCAGCGGCGAGGTGTGCGAGTAATTCAATTCACGGCCCAGGAGACTGGTCCAAGTAAGCTTATGTTGAAGGTCCTTTGTGAGGGTTGTGAGATCGCACAGGAGTGCTGCTTTTATTCGCTTTTGATAGTAATTAATATTTATGAACGTCTGAGTCTGTGTGACCTCGTTTAGCTCCTTGAAGATGACGACGGGCAAATCAAAAGGCTCGAACTTTTCATTGGTCCAGTCTTCGAAAATCGTACCAAGGAACCCGTAGGCCCTATGTTGCCCGTCGATTATCCAAGCTGAGCAATAAATCTGAGGGATGGTCAGCTCATGCTTGTCGGGATCGTATTTGAGTTCGCGAGCAATCTTCGGATCAGAGTCAAAAACGATTAATACCGTGTTTGGAAGAAAACTCTGTGCGTCTTTTGAAGAGATGAATTCAGCGATGGCATTGATTCTGTCCTTATTGAGCATTCGTTGGTAAGCATACTTTTTCTCTGATGCCCTTCTGACAACATAAGCAATCTTCAGTAACTGACCGGGATGTATCTTCCCAAGGTACATCGTCTCTTCTTTTTGTTGAATTTCGAGGGCCTTGATTGTGAATGTATTTACGTTCTCTAATTCTAGTGAGAAATCCTTGAATAGCTCGTATTTCGACCATCGACCAAGTATCCCTGAGACCCTGCGGTAGTAAGTCAGACCGAGGTAATTCCAAACCAAAAACCGGTACCTGGCAGCTTCTTTGTTAGCGATTTGATAGGAATTTTCGGAAAAATCTCGGCCATAAACGAAGCAAACTTTGATGATATCGACATCTTTAAAGTGGCGGCTTTTCAACTGATCGTCTGCGGAGTGCACAACGTTTATCTTTTCCAGATTTCGCTGAATACTCTTGATATCAGTGTCGTAGTCCTTGTAATTCTTCTTTATGCCAGTTGCTCGGTCCGAGTCCTCGCATTCAAATAGAAGAAGTATCTTCTTTCCGCCATAGTTGAATTTCGCCACGACATCGATTTCTTTTTCGGTGAGGAGGTTGCCGGAATCGTCTTTGTCGCCATTGATATTGACCTGTACCTCCCGGTCAACGATTAGGTTGTCAAGACGGCAATTTTCAATGACCTCCTTGACTTCCCTTTTCAGATATGCGTCTTTGAGTTGTGTTGGCGACATTTACTCTATGAGTATCTTATTTCAGATAGTTGACATATAAATAGTACAAATCTTATGTTTTACAGTCCGTTAAGTCAACGCATCTTCTCTACCAAGCAACGCCGAAAAAACCCTCCGAGACCATGCCTGACACCTCAAATAAGATTCGAGGCTTAGAACTTAGGCCGCGAGGCAAACATCGGCAGAGACGCTGGGTGCATTTGTTCCGCGTTTTCTCCTGGCGGATTCTGCGCTTGCGGTCAGCGTCACTGGCGACAATTTCGCCACGATTTGCTGGAGCATTCGAAAACGAAACTGAGCGATATCTTTCGCCTACTCAGCCGCTGCATTTGTATTCAGTTGTGCAGCCACTAACTGCTCGGCGGAGGCAGCGATGGCCGGATCGTCGCCGAAGCCGGGGAGCCAGTGCACGAGGGGCTCTTTGCGGAACCAAGTGAGCTGGCGCTTGGCGTAGCGGCGCGTGGCTTGGGAAATTGCTTTCGTGGCGGCAGCGAGCGTGATCGTGCCTTCCAGGTGCGCGCGCAGTTCACTGTACCCGATGAAGTCGAACGGTTTGGCTTCGGGCGGAACGCCGCTGCGCATCAGGCCGCCAACCTCTTCGAGCCAGCCGCGGCCGAGCATCGTGTGGACGCGGCGCTCGATGCGGTCGTACAGCGCGGGGCGCGGAGGATGCAGGCCGATCTTGACCGGCGCATATCCCTCCAAACGCGCGCGGCCTGCTTGGTGGACTTCAGTGAGCGGGCGCCCGGTGAGCAGGCAGACCTCAATGGCGCGAATCATCTTGGGACGATCGCGGCGCCCGATGCGCGCGGCGGCCTCAGGGTCCAGGCGCTGCAAAACGCGATGCAGGTATAGCAAGTTATGCGCCTCGGCTACGGCTTCCAGGCGCGCTCGCAATTCTTCCGACCGGGCCGGGGCATCGGCCAGTCCTTCCAGGAGCGCGCGCAGATAAAGCCCCGTCCCGACGGTGAGGATCGGGAGCCGCGAACGGCGGCGCAGATCTTCCAGGACGGCGATGGCCCGGACACGATATTCCCCCGCCGTGAAGGGAAAGCACGGATCCACCAGGTCCAGCAAATGATGCGGAACACCTTCGCGCTCTTCGGGCGCCGGTTTGGCGGTGCCGATGTCGAAACCGCGATAAGCCTGAGTCGAATCACAGACGAGAACCTCGCCGCCGAACCGCCGGGCAAGCCAGACGCCCAGCGCGGATTTTCCCGAGGCCGTGGGCCCCACGATGGCCACCAGAGGCGCAGGCGCGAGTCCGGATTTCGGAGGATCAACCTTTCGTTCCGGCGTCAGGCTTGGCGTTAGTTTCGGAGTGGCACTCATCGCAGGAATTTCCAGTACCGGATGACCAGGTAAATCAGGCACAGCAATCCCAGCAGGAGGATTCCCGACACTTGTGTACGGGCTGGCTTCACTGTGCCGTCAATGGCAGATTATACAGGAAAATGAAGCGCAGCTCGATATAGGGGCCGCTAAAAGCAGGCGGCAAGGGCTGAAACGGGGTGGAGGTGCGGATCGAGGAAACTGCGGCGCGGTCCAACGGCTCCTTGCCGGAGGTGCCGATCATGTCGGGCTCTGCGTCGGGCACAACGCCGTTGCGCATGATGCGAAATTGCAAGACGACCCTGCCACGTTCGCCCAGGCGCGCCGATTCCGGAATCACCGAGTACCAGTTACGCTTCACGCTGGCGAGCACGCGCGCAATGTAGTTGGTGAAGTCCACTCCCTCGGTGGGTGTAAGCATCTCGACGTTCCCGCCCAGATAGGCCTGCCCTCCTCCGCCCCCGCCGCCACCTATACCTCCACCGCCCGGTGACGGCGCAGGGGCCACCGGCCCGCCAAACTCTGCGCTGGAAGTTCCGCCATTCTTGAGCGCCTCGTGCATCGATTCCTGCAGGGCCTTCCCGGGCGAAAAGCGGGGCAAGACAAGACTGCTCGAAGCTGTTTCCTGAGGTGGCTGCGGCGTCCGGAACGGGCTGTCTTCCGGACGCTGCGTCCGCGGTTGGGGCATGGGGGCAGACAGTTTCGGAGTTGTGGGAGCAACGCGTTCGGGCTCTGGCGGAGCGGGCGTGGGCTGCAATTCGCGGGGCGGCGCGAGCTGGCGCAGCAGGCGCGGGTCTACGCGGATTTGCGGGCTTTTGGGCTGCGGGCTGGCAGGGGCCTTCGGAACGTCACGAACATCCGGAGGCAAGTAGAGGCTGGTGATATCCTGCCGGGCGATTTCTTCTTGCGCCGGCTGCCTGTCCGGAAAAATCTTCGGTTCGAACAAAATTAATAAAATCACAGCAAAGTGAAACGCGATCGAAGCAAACCGCGCGACATTGTTCCAGGCCGAGGTCCGTTCCTCCACCGGCTGAGCCATGAGGTTTACTTCGCCGGTGGTGAGGACGTCGGGATCGAGGACGTCGGGCAAATCCTGAATGGCGACGAGCTGTTTTGGCTGGAGGAAGGACGCATGCGCATCCTTTGGCACCGCAACGCGCGAATCGAGGATGGTCAGCGGGACATAATCGGGGGTGTTGGCCGTCGCATCGAGCGGCGTATTGGGCATGTCGCGCGGGACAACGGTGCGCGAGCCAAGCACATCCAGCCTGAAGTAGGCAGGAATCGAGGTGCGTGGGTCGAGTTCAATATGCGGCAGGTTCGAAGGAACCAGCGTGCGCGCATCCAGCGGAGAGCTGAGCCGGCGTGGCGATGCGTCAGACGGAGCCGCGACCGGCCGGGCATTCTTCGGAACCAGAATCCGGGCAATCATCGATTCATCTGAGGGGTAGCAAAGGCACCCAGTTGGACGCGCCGCGCATGTTCCAGGATGCCCGCCATGACTCGATCCGCCAATTCCAGGGCCCGCCGGCCTGCAGCGCCGTCCACGACTGGGACGCGCCGCGTGCGCACGGAATCGAGGAATGATCTCAGTTCGGCGCGGAGAGGTTCCTCCTTCTGGGATGGGAGCGTGGTGAAATCGAATTTCGGCTGCGGTCCGGGCTCCAGCACGCGCACACGAAGCGCCTCCTGGCGCGTGAAATCCACGGAAATATACTCATGCTGCTGAAAGAAACGCAGTTTGCGCACGCGCTCGGTGGAGACGCGGCTCGCCGTGACATTCGCCACCGCGCCGGAAGCAAAGTCCAGTCGTGCATGCGCAATATCCACCTTGTCGGTCAGGACCGGGATACCAATCGCCTTGATTTCCGTGACGGGTGCATCCACCAGCGCGAGCAGGATATCCAGATCATGAATCATCACGTCATACACGACATCAATATCCAGACTGCGCGGCGTGAAAACGCCGAGGCGATGAATTTCAAAATAGAGCGGCCGGTTCACAACCGTCATGGCCGCTGCGATGCCGGGATTAAATCGTTCCAGGTGGCCGACCTGAAGGATGCGGCCCCCTCGCTTGGCTGCGGAAAGAAGCTGATCGGCTTCGTCGAGCGAGGCGGCCATGGGCTTTTCCACGAGCACATCCACGCCGAGTTCGAGCAAGCGGCAGCCGACGCGGGCGTGCTCGACGGTAGGCACGGCCACGCTCACAGCGTCCACTCGTCCGGCGAGCGATTCGATATCCGGCAAGACTTCGGTGGAGAATTCCGCTGCGACTTGCGCGGCGCGCGCGGCATCGGCGTCTACAATGCCGGCCAATTCGGCGTCCGCAAGCTCGCGATAGACGCGGACATGGTTCTTGCCGAAATCCCCTGCACCGACGACAGCGACACGGACTTTCTTCAGTTGCTGGGTTCCCTGACTCACGGCCTCCCCTGCGGCGCCAGCCCTTCCGCCTCCCCGATGGCCTCCGGCGGAAATGCTTCGATCGTGATGCCCGCGGCGTCGGCAACTTCTATGACACGCGCGCGGTCGAACAGCAGCGTGCGGCCGGCATCCATCGCAAGCGCGGAAACCCGGCAGCGCTGCATTACTTCGACGGTCTGGAGGCCCACAACAGGTACATCGAATCGCATGTCTTGCCGCGGCTTGCTTACCTTCACCACGACCAGGGAACCGCCGCCGGCGATGCGGGCGGCGCGCTCCATGGTTTCGTC
>JAIQES010000032.1 GCA_020073705.1 Terriglobia bacterium | reverse complement strand
TCGATCGAATCGAACGCGCGGAACGCCACCTTCGGGTTGTGCTTCGACAACACCTTCGTGATCGCCGCCGTCAGCGTCGTCTTCCCGTGATCGATGTGCCCGATCGTCCCGATGTTCAGGTGCGGCTTGGTTCGCTCGAACTTTTCCTTTGCCATCGCTTCGAAACCTCACGCCGAATTTCTGGAGCGGGGGACGGGATTTGAACCCGCAACCATCGCCTTGGAAGAGCGAGACTCTACCGTTGAGTTACCCCCGCCCCGCCTGCCAAATCAAACGACCTCTGGAGCCTGGGACCGGGGTTGAACCGGTGACCTCGTCCTTACCAAGGACGCGCTCTACCAACTGAGCTACCCAGGCGAGTTCTGTTAGCCGCATGCAGCGCAATCCCCTACATCGAAAGTCTGGCTCCATCGGATTTCACAGCGCGGCCGAGTTTCGAGAACACCACAGCTCTCTGCCCTCTCGCGTTTTCAGGACTTCACCAGCGGTGCGATCAGGTGGTGGACGGGGGAGGATTCGAACCTCCGTAGCCCGCAAGGAGCGGCAGATTTACAGTCTGCTGGTTTTAACCACTCACCCACCCGTCCGCACGGGGGAAAATCGACAAAGAAGGCCACTGTGCATCAGCGAAGTTTAGAGAGACACGATGACACTTTCTCCGCGATGCAGGAACCCGCCTCCCGCAATCAAATGGAATTCTTCCCCTGATTCGAAAATTTCGGCAGAGCTGGCGGAGGGATTTGAACCCCCGACCCTCTGATTACAAATCAGATGCTCTACCAACTGAGCTACGCCAGCACGGCGCAAACTTAAAAAATATATCAAAAGGGTACAGAAATTGCAAGGGCCCTCTGTGGAAGACCTGTGCAAACTTCACCCATTTCCCGGTGGGCTCAAAATAGAGCCCACACCCGCGTTCGATCTTCAAGACCGTGCTGAAAGACTTATTCTACACCCTTGGACGCTGGCGGGGGAAGAAATCTTTCGACCGACCGTGGTGTCTCGAGCCCGCGAATGAGAGAATGAATCAGGAAAGGGGGATGGGATGCGGAAATACAGAGGTGTCCTGCTGGTTGCCGCCGGATTCGCGCTGGCCGCAACCGCAGTGGCTTTCTATGCGGCAGTCCGGCGCGGAGGTGTAGCGGGCGCGCCGCCCGTTCCGGAATTGCTCTCTGAAGTTCCTCCAGGCGCGGCCACGCTGATTTATATCGATCTGGCTGCCGTGCGGGCATCCAGCTTTTATCAACACCGGTCGGACCGCGCGCCCATCGCCGTGCCTGACCGCGAGTACACAAATTTTGTCCAGGCGACGGGTTTTGATTTCGAAAAGGATTTGGACCGCGTCGTGATCGCGTCGTGGCCGCAGTCTTTCGTTCAAGGCAAGAAGAAAACCGTTGTGGTGGCTGACGGCCGCTTCGACCGCCAGAAGATCCACGATTACGTGAAAAGGAACGGCAAGCTCGATCAGCAGAAGGGACACGATGTATTTTTGTTTCCGGCCAGCGCCCCAAATGCCTGGAATTCACTTTTATTTCTGGACGATCATCGCGTTGCACTCGTCGAGGGTTCCAGCATCGCGCCCATGCTGACGCCTCATGCCGTAGCCTCCATTACCGACCCGGCACGCGAGCGGGCTGCGCGTTTGGCGGGCGCGGCCGTGTTTGCCATCATTCATGTCCCCGCAGTTCCGGACAATTTTGCTCCGGGCGGAATGCAGGCCGCGCAGCTCGCCAGCCTGGCTCGATCCGTGCAATGGATTACGCTGGCCGCCCGCCCCGAAGGCGAGGACATGCGTGTTTCGCTCGAGGGAGAATGCAAAACGAGTACCGATGCCCGCCAGCTTCAGTCGGCGCTTGAAATGCTGCGCTTGCTTGGGCGGGCGGGACTCGAAAGCCCAAAGACGCGCCAGACAATGGACCCGGCCACCTTTGGCGTCCTTGAAACTCTGCTCAAGACAGCCGACATTACGGAGACTGCTGAACGTGTCCGTATTCTGGTCGAAATTACTCCCGACGTTTTGAAGTTGAGTGGTTCGCAAAAGCAGCGGTAAGCCTGATGGAGCGCGGGAAAAGTTCTGGGGGATCAGTCCGCCGAAGAGGCGTAACGCAGGAAGCGCATCGGATTGACGGGTGCGCCATTGATGCGGACTTCGTAGTGCACGTGGGGTCCGGTGGACCGTCCGCTCACCCCGACGTTACCAATTGTGTCCCCGCGCTTAAGTTGCTCACCCGGCATGACGTTAAAGCTCGAGAGGTGGCCGTACCAGGTCGTCAAACCGAAACCGTGGTCGACAATCACCACGCGCCCGTAACCGCCACGAGTGTCCGCTTCAATCACAACGCCGTCGGCCGCAACTCGGACCGCATCGCCATACTGTGATGAGATGTCCACGCCGGTGTGGAAGGCGCCCTCACCGCTGAACGGGTCCATCCGCTCACCGAAGGTTCCAGTCAGATGTCCGATCACCGGCCACAGCGAAGGTGTAGAAGTCAAATCGCTCAAAACAGCCACCGGGAACAGATGCAAGCCGCCAGCGGGGAGTGCGGCAGACGTGACATTTTTTTCCAGGAAGTTGAACTGTGCCACGGAACGCTCGAATCCCAGATCGGAGCCGGTCGAAACTTCGTTAAGGCCGAAGGGACCGTGGCGAAAACGCATAAATCCGTAAGTCATGGCCACTTCAGTGGCCAGCGACTGCAATGAGTTCAGACGCTGATTGGTGTTCTGCACGTTCGACTGAAGCTGCTCGTAATTATGCTTCAGAGTGTCCTGTTGGCGGCGCAGGGTATTGTAGTTTCCAACCTTCCAGAGCATTCGTGTGTAAGAACCAGCCGCCGCGAGGACGGTGACGCCGCCCACAACCGCAAGAATGGCAAGCAAATGCAGCGCATAGACGGGAACCGCAATCTTGCGGAAGGTCCCCTTACGGCTGGACGCCACAAAAAATGTGTAAGCCTCTGGCTTCATCATAAAATCTGCAAATCTAACTTAAGTTCGTACGAAAGATCGACGCCGTTCATTCCCTGGACAGCAGATTGTTCTGCAATGGGCCGTTTGAGCCGAGAGTCTTGGTTCGAAATCCGTCACAGTCTAGATTCAGGCTGTGGGGAGAGTCAACCTTTTTTTTCCAATCCAGGATGCTCGAAACCCTTACTCCATCCAACGCTTTACGCTTACTATAGCCCATATGAGAACATACTGGGCGGACTTTTGACAACTGTACCAATGACCAGTGAAGGACAACTGATCGAACGGGTCCACCGGAAGCTCCCTTCGAGGGCTGGCGGCCTACGTGTCGGGATAGGGGACGATGCCTGTGTAATACGTTCCCGCCAGCCTGCCGAGTGGGTGCTCACGACCGATGCTTTTCTCGAAAATGTGCACTTTCTATTGCCGTTGCATCCGCCGGAGGCTGTCGGCTATAAAGCACTAGCCCGCGCAACCAGCGATCTAGCCGCTATGGGCGCCCGTCCGCTTTATTTTCTGCTGAGCCTGGCGCTTCCGGAGGCTTGCACCAAGAAATGGCTTGACGATTTCCTGGACGGAATGTCAAGGGCGGCGCGTAAATTCGGTCTCGTTCTGGCTGGAGGTGACACTACAAAATATCCTCTGGTCGCGATCAATATCACCGTGATAGGCGAGGCCGCTCCCGGCCGGGCCGTCTTACGCTCCGGCGCGCGGCCGGGAGACTTCCTGTGTATCAGCGGCAGGCTAGGCGCCGCGGAGTTGGGATTGCGGCTCATGCTGCGAAAATTACACCATCAAAAGGAGTGGAAGAAGCTCCTACAAAAGCATTTCTACCCTGAACCGCGGTTGGCTCTGGGCCAATGGCTCGCCAAGAACGGACGGGCTACTGCAATGATTGATACCTCGGACGGCCTCTCAACCGATCTGGCGCATATTTGTGAGGCCAGCGGCGTCGGGGCGCGGGTATGGTCTGAAAGACTTCCGAAAGTTGCCGTGCCGAGGGAATTGCGCAACCTCGGTCTTGACCCGCTCCGCCTGGCGCTTGATGGCGGCGAGGACTACGAATTGCTCTTCACCGTGCCACCACGACTGGCGCTGCGCCTGCCGCGCACAATTCTGGGTGTCCCTGTCACAACCATTGGCGAAATCACGCTGAAAAAACGAATCCTACTGATTGATGACGCGGGCCGAGCCGAGCCCCTCCCAGCGCAAGGCTGGGACCCATTCCGCAAGCGCCCGATCCGCAAACGAAAGTAGCGTTATCCGCGAGGATCACCCGTGGAAGTCGGCGTCTGCTTTGGCGGGGGGATCTGCGCGGGTGGTGTTTTCGGGGCAGGTGCAATGCCCGATGGCGGCGTTCCATTCTCCGAAGGACCCTCGGTGCGTGTTGGTCCTTCCCCCGCCTCGGTCGGAGCACTGTCCGGCGTGTCTACCTCCACGGTCCTCGTCAGCGCCAGCTTTTCAAGCGGCACCACGTTCTGGAAATTCTCTATGGGTTTACCGGCGAGCGCACCCTGCATGAATTCGAGCCAGATGGGCAGCGCGGCGATCGCACCAGTTTCGGGCTTGCCCAGCGACACCGCTTTATCGTCATAACCGACCCAAACGCCGGCGGTCAACTGTGGCGTGAACCCAATAAACCAAGCATCGGTGAAATCATTGGTCGTGCCGGTCTTACCGCCGGCAGGACGGCCCAGCGCTCGTGCAGGCGTTCCAGTTCCGAACTGCACGACATCCTCCAGCATAGCCGTCATGGTGCGCGCCACATCAGGCTCGATCACATCATGGACGGCGGGATGCGCCTGCTCGAGCAATGCGCCGTCGTAGGTGGTCACACGGCGAATCATGTGCGGGTCAATGCGGATGCCGTCGTCAGGAAAGACGGTGAATGCGGAAGTATGCTCGAGCAGGTTGAGGTCAGCGGCGCCGAGCGCGATCGGGAGATAGGGCGGCAGCGGACTGGTGATACCGAACCGGCGAGCCATCTCGATCACACTGTTCATGCCCAATTTTTCAGCGAGCTTCACCGCAGGAACGTTGCGCGAGCCCTCCAGAGCGCGCCGCAGCGTAATCCTGCCTTCGAATTTTTCGTCATAATTATGGGGTGAATACGGCTGGCCGCCGCTCATCACTGTAAACGGCGCGTCAAGGATCGTGTCGAATGGTGTGAAGCTCTGTTCGATCGCGGCCGAATAAACGTAGATTTTGAACGAGGAACCGACCTGCCGCTGCGCCTGCGTCACGCGATTGAATTTCGATTCCTCAAAACTGTAACCGCCAACCATGGCCTTGATCTCGCCGGTGGGATTGTCAATCGCCACCATGGCGGCCTGCGGACTCACTTCCTGCTCGAGCTGGACATGCGCGACGCTGCCGTTGATGTCCTTGATATTGACTTGCGCAAGATCGCCTACTTTCAGCAGGCCGGCGGGAGAATGGAGGCGGGTCCAGGCAAAATCCGGCTGGGTGAGCAGGGCGCGATAAGGACCGATCTTGAGGGTCGCGGCCTTGTCGTCGACCGCCGTGACCAGGCCCGTAACATAGTCGCCCTTTTTGATCGGCCAGCGCCAGTCGTCGTCCTCGTAGGACTGGAGGGTGTCGTGATGGTCGCGCAGGATGTTGTCAAGGTTGCCGCGCCAGCCGTGCCGTCGGTCGTAGGCGTGCAGGCCGTCGCGGATGGCATGGTTGGCCATGCTCTGCATTTCGACGTTGAGAGTCGTGTACACACGCAGCCCGCGTTCGTGCACCGTTTCGGTGCCGTAGGTGCTTTCGAGGTATTTGCGGATCTCTTCGACGAAATAAGGCGCCAGGGTGTTGCGGGGCGCCTGTACGTGCAGCCCGAGCGGCTCCGCGATCGCCTGCCGCGCCTGTGCTTCGCTGATCTTGCCGGCGCGGGCCATGCGGTCCAGCACGACGTTGCGCCGTGCGAGCGCTCGTTGCGCGCGCAGGATCGGCGAATAGCTCGGTCCACGGATCAGGCCCGCCAGCAGCGCAGCCTCGGGCAGGGTCAGTTTGCCCACCGGCCTGCCAAAGTAATACTCCGACGCGGCTTCGAATCCGTAGTTGCCGTGAGATAGATAGATCTGGTTGCAGTACATCGTGAGAATCTGCTGCTTCGAGTAGTGACGCTCGATCTGGATGGCCAGCAGCGTTTCCTGGATCTTGCGTCGCATGGTGCGATCGGACCGGTCGAGAAAGAGCGTGCCGGCAAGTTGCATCGTAAGGGTGCTGGCGCCCTCGGTGACACGATGCGCCAGCAGGTTCCGCCAGGCCGCGCCCGCCACGCGTGTGAAGTCCACACCCCAGTGCTGTTCGAAGTGCTGGTCTTCGGTGGTGAGAATGGCGTCCTTCAGGACCGTCGGAATCTGCTCGTAGGTGAGCAGGATGCGGCGCTGCAAGGCGAAACTCCCGACAATCTGGCCGTCGTCTGCGTAGAGCTCGGTGACAATATCGGGACGAAAATCTTCAAGGGCGCGGATTTGGGGGAGGTCACTCGAATAGACAAAGACCAGCCCTGCCAGCGCCCCTACGGCGATCGAGCCGAGCAGCAGCATTGCAAAGGCGACACGTCCGGCAACCTTGCGGCCGCGCAGTCGCAGCGTGATCGGCGGCAGATCCACCATGAGAACTTTATTCTAGCGCAAATACTCGGGAGGACGCGAAGATCAGGAGGAAACTGTAGCCCCGCGTTTCTTGATTAGAAATGCGCCGACCGTGACGGCGAGAGCCAGCAAGAGCAGGCTGCTGTCGCGGACCAATGTGGCCGTTCCCAGCTTCTCGTTATTGCTGAAGCAGCCGCAGTTGATTTCCAGGCCGAGAATCTTGGCGCGCGTCATCGCGCCGATGAAAACCAGCAACAGAGCACAGCTGATCGAGCCGATCCAGCGCAAGCCAGCGCCGATGATGAGCAGAGCGCCAAGCGCCAGTTCGAACCACGGCAGAACCCGCGCCATCCATTCGACCGCCCACATGGGCAGCATCTTGTAGGAATCAATGGCCATGGCGAAGAAGAATTGGTAATCGGCCAGATGCCAATCGCCCCCAAAATAAAGTTTTGCGTATGCGGCGTAGAGAAAGATGAAACCGAGCGCGATACGCCCCAAAACGAGGAGCGTGCGCGGCAAAGCGCCCGGGCGCGGTGACGATTTCAAAATAGCAGCAGGAGTGACCATCGCTACTGGCGCAACAGAAAGTCGAGATATTGCTGCAGCAATTTGTAGTCGACGCCGCCGCCCGGGAGCGCTTCCATCTTCCCATGCGATGTCACATAAATAGTCGGCGTCTGGTTGACATTCCGCTGAATCCCCATCGTGCGGTCGCGTTCAATCGAGGCATTGATCTCATTGATGTGCAGTGATTCGTAATCGTGGATCTTTTTAAGCTGCGCGGGAGAAAACGATGGGGCCATGGCTTCGTCGATATTCCCGTTCTGAGACCATTGATTCTGCGTGTCGAAAAGCGCTTGCTCGACGGCCTGAAATTGGCCGAGTCCGGCGGCGGCATTGGCAAAACGCGCGGCCTGTCGCGCGTAGGGATGCATTTCGAGCGGGAAATCGCGGTGAATCAGATAAACCTTGCCTGTGTCCACGTAGTTGTTTATGACCTGCTGCAAACTGGTCTCGTAGAAATTCCGGCAGGCGGGGCATTCAAAATCCTCAAAAACTTCAATGGTGATCGGCGCGTTCTTCGAGCCTATTGCTTTTCCATTGGTAGAGGGAGCGGTCGCAGCCGCTGACTTTGCCGCCGGATTCGTGGGTCTCTTCGTCTGTGCGCATACGGATACACTTGATAGGGTCGCGAGGACCACAACGAAGAGATAAATCCCAATGCGGTTGAAGGCAGGCGATTTCACTTGTTGCTCTCCTTAAGTTCTTATGACCCGCGTATTTTAACCCCAATTTGGCCTCTTCTGCACTTATAGACGTAGAACTCACAGATTAGGGTTATATCCTAGCCCAAAGTTGGACGCATTGAACCGATGCAGATGTTGGCCGCTTCTTACGAAAGTAAAGGTCAGTCTTCAAGGCTATCCCTTCTACCCTACGTGATGGGAGCGCTTATTATGGACGGTAGATGGATGGCAAAGTCATTGGGTACCCCCGCCCCTGGAAGCATGAAGGAATGGCCGGTATCTTGGAGTCCATAACCAGACGTAATACACTATAAACACACCAGATATGCTATCATCAAAATACTTGACAATGTGACACTCAATATTTATACTGGTTGCGTCTTACGTACTCATGCCGGGCTTTACCGGACAAGGGTTTGAAGGAGGACAGGCGCAATGAGCAAAATTATTGGCATCGACCTTGGAACAACCAACTCCGCTGTCGCCGTCATGCAAGGCGGGGAGCCAGTGGTGATCCCTAACCAGGAGGGCGGTCGGACGACTCCATCGGTGGTTGGCGTCACCAAGTCTGGCGAGCGACTGGTCGGACAGGTGGCGAAACGGCAGGCCGTGACGAATCCCGAAAACACGGTTTACTCCATCAAGCGTTTCATGGGGCGGCGCTATGACGAAGTGAGTGAAGAAATGAAGATGGTCCCTTACAAGGTAATTCACAAGGGCGAAGGCGTGGCCGTCGTGGCACATGGCAAGGAATACACCCCGCCTGAGATTTCCGCCATGATCCTCCAGAAGCTGAAGAAGGCGGCGGAGGATTTTCTGGGCGAAAAGGTCACCGAGGCAGTCATCACGGTGCCGGCTTACTTCAACGACGGGCAACGCCAAGCAACGAAAGACGCCGGCACGATCGCCGGGCTGGACGTGAAGCGGATCATTAACGAACCCACGGCGGCGGCGCTGGCCTATGGTCTGGATAAGAAGAAAGACGAAACGATTGCGGTGTACGACTTCGGCGGTGGAACTTTTGATATTTCAATCCTTGAAGTTGGCGAGGGTGTGATCGAAGTGAAGGCCACCAACGGCAATACGCACCTCGGCGGCGACAATATTGACCAGCGTATCGTTGATTGGCTCCTTGAGGAATTCAAGAAGGATGAAGGTCTTGATCTCGGAAGCAAGGGCAATGAAATGGCGTTGCAACGTCTCCGCGATGCTGCCGAACGCGCCAAGATAGAACTCTCCACCACAATGGAGACCGAGATCAATCTGCCTTTCATCACAGCCGACGCCAGTGGCCCAAAACATCTGGTCAAGAAACTCACGCGCGGCAAACTCGAGGTCATGGTCGAAGAAATCATCCAACGGTCAGTGGGACCGTGCCGGCAATGCATGACAGACGCCGGGATTGATGCCAGCAAGATTAATGAAGTCGTGCTTGTCGGCGGGCAAACGCGCATGCCGCGCATTCAGGCGCTGGTCAAGGAACTCTTCGGCAAAGAGCCGCATAAGGGAGTCAACCCGGACGAAGTCGTTGCGGTGGGCGCGGCAATTCAGGGCGGCGTGCTGGGCGGCGAGGTGAAAGACATCCTGCTTCTCGATGTTACCCCATTGTCGCTCGGCGTTGAGACCCTGGGCGGAGTCATGACCGTGCTGATCCCGCGAAACACGACGATCCCGACGCGCAAGTCCGAGACGTTTTCAACCGCGGCGGATAACCAGCCGTCGGTCGAAATCCACGTCATGCAGGGCGAGCGGAAGATGGCTGGCGACAACCGCACGCTCGGCAAGTTTCACCTGATGGGGATTCCGCCGGCGCCACGCGGGATGCCGCAAATCGAGGTGACCTTCGACATCGATGCCAACGGCATTCTGAATGTCTCCGCGAAGGATCACGCGACGAACAAAGAGCAAAAAATCACGATAACCTCTTCCACTGCCCTCAGCAAAGAAGAAGCTGAGCGGATGCGCAACGACGCCGAAGCGCACGCCGAGGAGGACAAGAAGAAGCTGGCGGAGATCGAGGCGCGGAACATCCTCGACAACCGGGTGTACCAGGTCGAGAAGTTGCTCAGCGACAATCGCGAGAAGCTCTCCGAATCCGATGTAAAACCGGTGGAAGAAGCCCTTGCGGCGGCGAAATCGGCGCTTGCGGGAGGCGTCCTCGACCAAATCCAGTCGACGACGCAACAACTCGAGCGCGCCTCGCATAAGCTCGCCGAGGTGCTCTACCAAAGCGCTCAAGCAAGCGGGCCGCAGGCGGGCGCCGCAGGCTCCGACAAAGGCCCTGGCGCGCAGGGCGAGCCAGCGCCAGGCTCGAGTTCCGCGCCTCCGGGCGAGGTTATCGACGCTGAGTACGTGGACGTCGATGAAACGAAGAAGCCGAACTAAGACGGTCGCGTCCGCGGTGCAGCCGCGGAACACCGAAAATTCGGATGTCACGCCGAAGGCAGGTCAGCCCGGGCCTCGGCGTGACGCCGGAGTTTTTTTACGACTCATGGGAGCCGTCATTGACGACGCACGAAGGAATCAAACGAGCCGGGCCGCCACAAGCCATTCAAAAGCTGCGCGAGGATTTGTACATGGTGCAGGTGATGCTTTCGGAAACGCCCGGCGCCGACTGGAAACGATTGTTTTACGAAACACAGCAGGCGCCGCCGCCGGATTTTCTTCCTCGCGCTGTCGACATCAGCGGATGCCAGTTGAGGTTCCGCACCGACGCCGCGAGTGTGGAGGCGAAGACGGCCTGGATCGATCGCTGGATCGAACGCGCCAATCAGAAAGAAGCCACCTTGGGCGGGAAATTGGATGAAGAGCGCCAGCGGCGGCGTGAAGAATATCTACGCGAGCAGCAGGAACTGGCGGCGATCAACGCCCGGTGGGCGAAACTTTGATTGGAATTTCAGGGGCTAAATCGTCCGTTTTTCGAGACCCTGTAAGTCGCGGCTGATGGTTCGCTTGAGCTCACCACAAGAGCCGCGACCCACAAAGATGCGGCGGTAACCGTTGAGCGAAATGTTGCGATGAAACGCACGAATCACACGTCACGAATCACCTTTCGCGCCGGTTCGCGGAGCTCAGGACAAGCACAAGTCACTGGTCACCAGTCACTAGTCACCAAACATGGCTACTTCAACTAAACAGGATTATTACGAACTGCTGGGCGTCTCTCGCAAGGCGGCGCAGAAGGAAATCCGGCAGGCCTACCGGAAACTTGCGCGCAAATATCACCCTGACCTGAACCCCGGCGATAAATCCTCGGAAGAGAAGTTCAAACAGGTGCAGGAAGCTTACGACGTCCTCTCTGACAGTAAGAAACGCCAGACGTACGATCAGTTCGGCTTCGAAACGCCGGGGGCGGGGGGCGCGCCGGGTGGAGCGGACTTCGGCGAAGCGCATTTTGATTTCGGGGGATTCGATTTCGGTGGAGGAGGCGGCGCGGGACCGAGCTTCCGCGACCTGTTCAGCCAGTATTTCCGAGGCGGCGCGGCCGCCGAGGCGCGTTCCCGTCCGGAACCCGGCTCGAGCCTCGAGTATCAGATCGAGATCACTTTCTGGGAAGCCGTGCACGGCACGGTGAAGAAACTCACCATTGCGCGCCTCGATGCCTGCACGGACTGCCGCGGCACTGGAACCGTCGGCCAACCGCAGACCTGCACGGCCTGCGGCGGCACCGGACAGGTGACGCAAACCAGTGGCCGGATGCGCTTTAATTTGACGTGTACGCGCTGCGGTGGCACTGGGCGCATCCGCAATCTCTGCCGGCTGTGCGGCGGCGACGGTCGCGTGCGCCGTGTCGATACCATCGACGTTCGAATTCCCGCGGGTGTGCAGACCGGTTCGCGTGTGCGCGTTCCGGGCCGCGGAAATGCCGGAACCGCCGGCGCGCCCCCGGGCGATCTGTACATCATTACCGAGGTCCAGCCGCATTCGTTTTTCGAGCGCCGGGGCGATGACCTGTATACCGTCGTGCCCATTACCGTAACCGAAGCGGCGCTTGGCGCGAAAATCGAAGTGCCGACCCTGGACGGCCGCTCCCTCTTGCGCATTCCGCCGGGCACCAACAGTGGTCAGAAGCTGCGCCTGCGCGACAAGGGCATCCCGTCGCTTCGCCAGCCGGGGAGCCGCGGACATCAATACGTCGAGTTACAGGTCATTGTCCCGAAGCCAGTGGACGAACGCGTACGGGAACTTTTGCGGGAACTGGACCGCCTCGCCCCTGAAGATCCACGCAAGGATCTGTTCGAACGCACCAAGGCGTAAGGAGCGCAGCTATGCCGCGCACCAGCGTAAAAAGAAAAAAGGCCCGCGCCGGGTACATGATCTCGGCTGTGGCCGAACTCTACAAACTGCATCCGCAGACGCTGCGCCTCTATGAGCGGGTGGGACTGCTGAAACCCTCGCGCTCGCAGGGCAACACGCGGCTCTATACCGACTCCGACCTTGAACGGCTCGAGGTCATCCTGACCCTGACCCGCGAGATGGGCGTCAACCTGGCCGGGATCGAAATCATCCTCAACATGCGCGAAAAAATGGCCGAAATGCAGCACCAGATGGAGGCATTCACTTCGTTTGTGCAGCAGGAACTGTCCCGCGGGCTCAGATCCGTGGGCGCGCGGCCCCCGGACAATGCGCTCGTGCGCGTTCCGCAGCCGAAAGTCATCCGCGTTCAGAAGAATGAAGCAACCACAGATAAACACAGATGAGGAAAGTGATTCGTGATTCGTCAAACGCAGCAGAGGCGGCTCTTCACGAATCACGAGTCACGATTTCACGGCGCCTCATCTGTGCTTCCCCGTCTTTTCCACACCGCCACAACTTTCCACAGGCTGCGACCGCTTGCGCATCTCGGGCAGCACGCCTATGCTGGCGACATGGCGCAACCCGATTGCCCGCTTTGCGGCGGCACAGGATGGAAGACCGTCGAGCGCGTCGCGGCGGATGAAAAAACAAAGCGCGTTTCCTGGGAGAGACCTGTCGCTGGCACCGGCGAAACGAAGCGGGTCTGGGCCGTGCCCTGCGACTGCACGGGCACCGATCGCGCCGCGCGGACGATGGCGCGCGCCCGCATCCCGCGCCGGTACGAGCACTGCGACTTCGACAACTTTGACACGGACCTCTATGAAGCCAGCCGCGAATCCGCCGCGTGGAACCGCAGCCTCGAGCAGGCTAAGCTCGTCGTCGAGGCATTTGCGCGAGATTATCCGGTTGGGACGGAAACCGGACTGCTGCTGATGGGCCCCTGCGGAGCGGGCAAGACGCATCTGGCCGTCGCCGCGCTTCGCCAGATCGTGTTGCGCGGGCACACAGGACTCTTCTACGACTACCGCGAACTGCTCAAGGAAATTCAAGGCAGCTACAATCCTGAAAGCCAGACGACAGAGCTGGGAGTGCTCGAACCGGTGCTCACAGCCGACGTCTTCCTGCTGGATGACCTGGGCGCCAGCAAACCTTCACCCTGGGCGCTCGAAACGGTCGGACACATCCTCAATACACGGTACAACGAGCGGCGCATCACCCTGCTGACAACGAATTACCTCGATGGCGCAGGAGCCGCATCCGCGCCCGCAACGTCACGCCTGCCATCGGGCCAAGCAGTCACCGCTGCTCGCGAAGACACGCTCTCCGACCGCCTGGGCGCGCGCATCCGCTCGCGCCTCTATGAAATGTGCCGAACGATCGAGCTTTTCGCCCCAGATTATCGCCGCGAGGTTCGCCAGGCCGGGCGCGTGCGGTCGTGAGCCGCAATTCGTGACCCGCTTGCCTTCACCGGCTGGTTTCGATTGGCCCATTTCCATCCAACGACTCGCAGAACATTTGCAATGCAAGGCTATATGAAGTCGGCACCTAACTCACTATTTCGCCGGATCCGATGCAAGCCGACCGTTTCTGGACGAATGGTCGGCCACCCCTCGAGAATTGCTTGTGTCCGAATGCCCCGTGATACGGGCGCAATCCGCCAAGATCACAAGGCGATACTCCTAAGCGGGAGCAGGCTTCTTAAGCAGGCTCAATATGAATAGAGCCGCGGAAATGATGACAATAACTGGTCCCGGGCTGATTTGGGGCAACATGTAACGAGTCACGGCAAAGCCCGATCCGACAGCCACCACGCTGGCAAGGCAAGAAACGACTAGAAAGTGCGACAGGTTATTTGTAAGCCGCCGGCTGGTGGTTGCAGGAATGATTATCAACGATCCGGCGAGGAGCGCGCCCAGGAAACGCAGGCCTACAAGAACGGACAGGCTGAACGCCAGGAGGAAATATAGGTTCAGTCTTTCAAGCTTCATGCCCGTTGCGGCGGCCAATTCGGGTGCGAACAGGCCCAAAATCAGTTCATCCCTGAATCGGAAGATAACCAGGATAATAAGCAGAACGGCGGCAGCTCCAACCAAGAACGCCACGAGCGAGAGATCCTGGAACCGCCCGAACAATGCCTCGACCAGGTCTTCCTTCGGAGTCAAAACGGCGCCGATGGCGACTGACCCTGCAAATACCACACCGATCATGGCCTCGGTCGCGAGGCCCGTTTGCTTTTGGAGTTGCCAGATCAACAGCGTACCCACAAGCAAGGTCGCGGAACCGCCAAGTAGCGGATTGAAATGGAAAAGAAAGGCCAGGCCTAGTCCGGGAAGCGCCACGTGCGAGATCACATCGCTGGCCAAAAGCATCCGTTTCATGAGTGCAAAGCTACCGACCAGGCCGGCGGCAACAGCGAAGAGCAGAGCCAATATGATCGCGTAGATTTCGCCTGAATGAAACATCTGCTGATCCCCTAATGACCGTAATGCTTGTAGAATTTTAGTGGCGCGGAATAAACGGCTTCTAAAGTCTCCGGGGTCAAGATCTCTCTGGGAGGACCAAAACAGGGCTTTCCCTTGCTGAGGCAGAGCACTTTGGTCGCGGACTGGTACACGACACTGAGATCATGCGAGACCAGAAGAAGAGTTAAATGACGCTCGCGCTGTAAGTCTCGCAATAATTCGTAGATATGTTCCTCCGCTAGTTCGTCGAGACTGGCCGTCGGTTCGTCGAACAGCAGTACGTTTGGATCCCCCAGCAAAGCGAATGCGATCAGAGCCTTTTGGAATTCTCCTCCGGAGAGTATGCCGACGCTGGTTTCGAGTAGTTCTGGAGTAAGTCCCACCCTGTCTGCGACCAGTCGAACATCCTGGGCGGGGAGTTTCAGTAACCGCGCTTTTGCGGCCAGAAGGTCGTTTACGTATAGTGGCAGGCGCCGATCTGCAGCGATTTTCTGGGGAACGTAGCCTAATTTGGCATCCGGTGCCCATTGAATGGCACCCTCGTAGGGCAACAAATTCAGTAAGGCCCGGAGAAGGACAGTCTTGCCAGCACCGTTTGGTCCGATGATCGCCAAGTTATCACCGGGATCGACCGCAAAGTTCAAGTGCTGGATGATAGTGCGATTCCCGAAGCTAATCGTGAGATCCCGCACTGAAAGTATAGGCGTCATGTTTAAGTCCGACTCAGCCCCCGAGCGCAGGCCAGCCGCTGCATTATGGCATCACAATTAGTGGATCACCAACATGTGTGACAAGCACTCCGGACGCGTCAACTATTCATGTAACGCGCTACCGGGAGAAGTAGCCGCACTCGACATTCCGGTTCGAGCCACTATGCGATAATTCTCGGATCGTCGCCGACTCGGAAGTTGACGTGGCACCCCGGCCTGCAGGCCGGGAAGCAGATCAGCTCCCGACATTAGCGCTTTAATGGATTGTTCGGTTTCAGTTCTTCCACTTTCTTCTTCTACTCTGTCCACGGCAGAGGGTGCGATTCACGAATCACGGGTCACCCTTCGCACCGCTTCGCGGGGCCAGGGCAGGCGAGTCAGTTTGATTGACACAGGCGACGGTGCGCGGGTATCATCGCCTCGGTGCGGCCCCTGGGTGGGATGCCGCATCTCCTTCCTTGCACTTGCCCCGTGACTGGGAAGATTCCCCGGAGTATTCTTCCGGGAAGCAGGGTTGGCCCTCTTGGAGGCCGTAAGATGTTATCCGACAACGAAAACCCCGGCGTGGAAATTTCCGCCGGACAATCCGCGACCGTCGCCACATCGGCGCCAGAATCCACAATTCCAACTGTAGTGACAGGAGAAGCGCTTCCGGCTGCGGCTGAAACTCACGATACGTTTTCTGGCCCCGTCGCTGTGGAGCCAGCCGCCGTAACAGTTGCTCCTGCCGAACCCGTTTCGGAACCGGAAGGCCCTGCCGCAGTGGAGCATTCCAACGTGAGTTCCGCGGTGGAATCGGGGGAGGCTTCCACCGAATCGACCGCAGAGATGGAACAGCTCATGGAGCAGTATGCCGCGCCGCATCAGGTGCCGGCTGAAGGCGAGATTGAATCCGGGCAGGTCGTGGCTGTGACCGACCTCGGCGTGGTCGTCAACTTGGGCGGCAAGACCGAGGGGCTGATCCCCGCGCAGGAATTTGCTGAATTGGATGGGCCGTTCCCGTTGCTGGCCGGGCAGCCGGTCGAAGTCCAGCGAACCGGCGACCGCAAGGACGGCTACGTATTGTTGTCTTACCAGCGGGTGCGCCGCCGCCGCATCTGGAACAAGATTGAAGAAGCCTACCGCAACAAGACCGACATGATCGGGAAGGTTGTGGATCACATCAAGGGCGGGCTGGTGGTGGACATCGGCGTGCGCGCGTTTTTGCCGGCGTCGCAGGCCGATACGCACGCGGTACGTGACATCGATCAGTGGAAAGACCGTGAACTCACGGTTCGCGTGCTGAAGATGAATCGCAAGCGCGGGAATGTGGTGGTCAGCCGGCGCGCGATTCTGGACGAGCAGGCGCAAGCGCAGCGGCAGGCAATGCTCGACGCGATGGCGGAAGGACAGATCGTACGCGGCGTCGTGAAGAACGTGACGGGTTACGGCGCATTCGTGGACCTGGGCGGCATTGACGGCCTGTTGCACATCACGGACATGTCCTGGGGCCGCGTGGCAAGCCCGCTCGACGCCGTACGCCCAGGCGAGGAAGTCGAAGTCAAGATCCTGAAATACGATCGTGAAAAGGGACGCATATCGCTCGGGCGCAAACAACTTCTGCCCGATCCCTGGGTCTCGGTGCCGGAGCGCTACCCGGTCGGCACGAAGCTCACCGGCAAGATTATGGGCCTCACGGACTACGGCGCATTCGTTGAACTCGAGCCGGGCATCGAAGGCTTGGTGCACGTCAGTGAGATGAGCTGGTCGAAGCGCAAGCAGCACCCTTCAAAGATTGTGAAGATTGGCGATGACGTCGATGTCGTCGTGCTGGGCGTCGATTCGAACGAGCGGCGCATTTCGCTCGGCATGAAGCAGGCGCAGGCCGATCCGTGGCTGCAACTCGCCGAGAAGTATCCTGTCGGCACAGTGGTCAGCGGGCGCATCCGGAACCTGACGGAATTCGGTGCGTTCCTGGAAATCGAGGAAGGCTTCGATGGCCTGATCCACGTCAGCGACATATCCTGGACCGGGCGGGTGAAAAATCCCGCCGAGGTCTTCAAGAAGGGCGACGCGGTCGAGGCCAAGGTGCTGAAGATCGACGCAGCGTCGCGGCGTGTAGCGCTCGGCGTCAAACAGGTGAACGACATCTGGTCCAGCTGGTTTGAGAAACACAAGGTCGGCGATTTGGTTCGCGGAAAGGTGTCGCGCGTCACAACATTCGGCGCATTTGTCGAAATTGCGGACGGAATCGAAGGCCTCTGCCACATCTCCGAAATTGATGAACGGCGCCCCAAGGGAGACAAGCCGCAAACCGCGGGGCCGGGCCCGCGCGCGCGGAAGGGCGGTTTGCTCGATCCCGGCCGCGAGTACGAATTCAAAATCGTGAAAATCAGTCCCGACCAGCACAAGATCGGGCTGAGCTACCGTGCGGCGCAGAAACAGGCGGAGCGCCGCGACATGGAGGATTACCGCTCGTCGAGATCCTCGGCGACAGCCACGATCGGCGATGCCATCATGGCCAAGCGTTCTCTGTAGAGGCTTCGGCGGCTCCCCGGCCGGAGCTGTAAATTTTATTTCCCTTCACGCTCATTTAGTGATATGGAAATGCCACCAAAGGCGGCGCGTCTTAGACAGGGTATCCGGCAAACCAGTGGCGCGCCCATTTGGCCCGATTCGCCAAGCACCTCCGGGTGCAATTCAGAACTCTGCGGAGTATAAATCGATGACCGATTCCACCATGACAAAAGCGGACCTTGTTGAAGAGGTTGTCCGCGTCGCAGAACTTCCACGCAAAGAATCCGAAGCCATTGTGGAAACTATTTTTGAGAGCATCATCGGCGCGCTGCAGGGCGGAGACCGCATCGAGATCCGCGGCTTCGGCAGTTTTCGCACCCGCCAGCGCCGCGGCCGCGTCGGGCGCAACCCGAAAACAGGCGCCAAAGTGGAAGTGCCGCCCAAGCGCATCCCATTTTTTAAGCCCAGCAAGGAGCTGAAAGATCACGTCAATGGCGGTGCGCCAGCCTCCCCTGGCGCGGGCGCTACACCGGCCGCGCCGCAGAGCTGAAGGCGTATCCGGCGGGCTCCCTCCGCCGCCAATGACCAACCTCCCCTATGGATTACCTCTGGACGCCCTGGCGCTACCGCTACATCGCCGGAGCTGGCAAGCTCGCCGGGTGCGTTTTCTGTGAGGCCCCGGCTGCAAACCGCGACGAGGAAATGCTCATCGTCTTGCGCGGCGTAAAGAATTTCGTCATCCTGAACCGCTACCCCTATACGTCAGGCCACGTCATGATTGTCCCGTACGAGCATACGGCGGATTTCGCGCGGCTGGACACGCAAACAACGGCGGAAATCATGCTGCTTGCGCAACGGGTACAAGCGGCGCTCGATGCGGTCTACCATCCGGAAGGCTACAACCTCGGCCTGAATCTGGGCCGCTCGGCTGGCGCGGGCCTCGCCGACCACTTGCATTTCCACCTGCTGCCGCGGTGGATGGGCGACACCAACTTCATGACCTCCATCAGCGAGACGCGACTCGAACCGGAGGAACTGGCGACAACCTATGCGAAACTCGGCCGTGCTTTGAGTTCGTGATTTCCGCCTGGGTGCTGAAAACGTATGGAAACCACAGATGGACATAGTTGAACACGGATAAGAGATTCCCCGGCAAGAACTGGAGATCAAGATTGAATTAAGAACTCACACCCAACAAATGGCGGTCCGAAGCAAGGACGCCTTTAGACTTTCGGCCCGCAACTTTTGACTTTCAACTCCGTTCACCGCATCGCAGTCTTTCCACGAATTACCCTTCGCCCGCCGAGGCGGGCTCTGGGCAAGCGACTCACGAGGCAGGCCTCTTTTATGCAGGAGCTTGATTCCAACGCGGAGTGCGACGCCGCACGCGACAGCGAATTTTTCGCTGGGGCGCCGGCGCGGTCGGCCGTGTTTGCCGTCGAGCCGCGCGACAGAACGGTCGAAGCGCGGTGTGATCCGCCTGAGACTAAGATGGGACGGCTGCGCTTGACACGAAAGGGCACCGTGTGTAACTCTTCGCGCGAAAGTAGGCTTGTAGGCGGAAATTCCCGTTGATGTATCCCAATATCAAATCAAGCTCACTGGGCCCTCGTTCCGAAACCCTCAGGAGGAAACATATGCTCAGATCTGCGATTAAGACAATTACGACTGCTGCTGCGTTCAGCGTAATTTCACTGGTTGGCTGTTCGACAGCACCGCCGACCCAGGAAGGAGCGAAGGCCCCAGCCAGCTTCGCGGCGGTGCCGGGAGAGAAAGGTGGTCAAGATGTTTCTGGTCCGTACGACGTCGTTGCGGATTGGCCAAAACCTCTCACCTCGTTGCCGGGACACGAGAAGTGGACTTGGGGAGCAGTGGAGGGCATCTTCGCCGAGAGCCCTGACCGGGTCTACATCCTTCAGCGAGGCGAGCTCCCCGCTTTGAAAAGACCGCCAAACACTCCAGTGCCGCAGTTCGGGCCGAGCCTCTCCTTCCCGGTCAACGAAGTACCGTTCCGCAATGCCTCACAAGGTCCCGTAGCCGCGTTGCCTGGAGAAGGCGGGCCTGGCGCAGCGGGGACGGGCTTAGAGAATGGCCTTTGGAAAGGCAAGATTGGCGTTGACGGCCGCTGGGAGCACGTGTTGGTTGTGGTGAATTCCAATGGCGATATCGTCGAGAACTGGTCGCAATGGGACAAAATGCTGAAGCGGCCGCACGCCATTTACGTCAACCCGTACGATGCGGAGAAGAACGTCTGGGTGGTCGATGATGCGGGCCACTCCGTCTACAAGTTTACCCACGACGGGAAAAAGCTGTTGCTGACGCTGGGCACGCCTGGCAAGGAAGGCGCCGATGCTACGCACTTCAACAGGCCGACGTTTATTGCCTGGGCGCCCGACAGCACCATGTGGGTTGCGGACGGATACAATGGCACCCGCGTCGCGAAATTTGACAAGGACGGCAAATTCCTGCTGGATTGGGGAAAACCGGGCATTCGCGTGAATATGTCTATTCCAGAAGTTGAGACCCGCCCAGGCTACTTCAATGCTGTGCATGGCATTGCCTACGATCCCGATACGCACAAGGTGTTTGTGAACGACAGAAGTAACCGCCGCATCCAGGTCTTCGACGAGAACGGGAAGTTCCTCGACATGTGGAGCACCGGGACTCAATCCACTGTATATTGTCTGCTGATAACGGCGGATCACCATATCTGGGCCCCGGACAGCAGAACGTGGAAGCTCTTGGAATACGACGAGGACGGTCACTTCCTGTATTCCTGGGGAAGCCAGGGTGACTGGCCGGGAGCAATGTGGGGCGCGCACCAGATCAGCGTGGACCAGGAAGGCAACCTGTATATGGCCGAGGTCTCCAACGGTCGAGCGCAAAAGTTCCGTCCCCGGCAAGGTGCACGGCCAGAGCTTTTGGTCGGCCAGCCGTTCCGTTCAGCCGCGTGGAAATAAGACGGCGTGCTTGATCAGCCGTCCGCCTGTTTTTCACCAGCCGCTGCTGCAAGCTCATGAGCGACCAGTGGTCGATTCTCTTCGGCAGCACCAGCCACCGCCACAGGTTGCCCAGGTTGTCCTATAAACCGAGATTGCGATGCTCCGCTTGGCGGATGAGTCTCTCCGCATCCTTCGGGAGCAGGAAGCCCTCCTGCTGAAGCCGCTCTGTGGCCGCCCGCACCTGGTCCACATAGCGGCCCTGTGTACCGTAGCGCTCTTCAAGCGACAGCCGTGAATCCGAGCCGCGATCGGCCTTTGTTTTCGCAAATGGGATATAGGAGCCATTTGTGCCGCAGACCTCGCCCCCGATGAAGCCCGCCCGGCGCACGTTCCAGCCAGTATAGCTGCCGAGCGGTACCTGAACCATGGTTGACCGGACGCCTGCGATGTCGTTGCCATCGCGGTCCACCTTCGGCACCAGCACTGTATACTCGGCCATCGTGTGGCGCGTGGGCACAGTAAAATAGTCATTGATGAATAGGTCGTTGAATTTCCCCGTGTAGCGGACCCTCGGGATCGCGGGGAATCCTTGCGCCGCCTGGGGGAGCGATGGTACCAGCGTTCCATCTGACAGCTTCGGATATTGACTGGCCGGCGGCGGGGTTCCCTTCGTTACCCAGGCACGCATCGCGCCCAAGAGCGCGCGTTGGGTCTCGCGATACGGATTCGGATTGGGAAGCTGCTCACAGATGCCCCGCGAGTCAGGCGGCGGATCGTCGCCAGTTCCCGCCTGGTGCTGCGTGCTGGAAAAGTAAAAGAGCCTTACGTTCGCCGGCAACTGGAGATCCGTCACCCCGAGCGGATCGGTGACGACGAGCGAGGCGCGCGCGATCCACCCCTCGCTGCCGGAATCCCACTGCATGATTTTTGGGCATGTCCCCGCGGCGCGACAGCGCTCCAGCAGGCCATCGATCCTGCCACTCACCGGATCGGTCATCGTGTCGTAGCTGAATGGGAACTGGTCCCCCGGAAAGTAGTGATCCTCGACTTGTCTCTGAAAGCGACCAGGCTCCGAAAACACGTAATTCGTAAACGTGCGGCGTGCCCCAGCGGTATGGGCAATGGCGCCGTCGACGACCTTGCGTCCCGCGTTGTCTCGATTGCCCGACTGATAGATCCAGTCCCTGACGAGCCGTCCGGACTGGGACTGGCCGAACATGATGACCGACCTGATAGAGTTACCCTTACCACCTGACCCGCCGCGACGCGTGACGATTGGGTTGGTGTTCGTGGTGTCGTACCGGAGGAAGGACACAAAATCGCGAATCGCGGCAAACCCAATCCCCATGACGTATGGATCCCGGGCCTCGTAGACCAGGTTGTAGATAAAATCCGTCGAGAACCCGGCCGGCAGGCACACATCCTTATTACTGGCAACTGGCGCGCCGGACCCGCCGCACTTCGCGAAGGACCATGAATCACGTGAAACAAGTTCGAGAGACGCGTGCGGCGTCGCTCGTCTATACAACATCGCCTTGGGCATGGTGTCTTCGACGGCTGGGTAGTCGATATCCCCCGAGCGCGTGGGGCGCTCAAAGAGGAGCTCTGTCGAAATCCAACGCCGGTAGGAACTGCCGTCCGGAAACTTTGCAATCGGGAGCCGGGCTGTGATGCGGCCGTCACCCGGCGGCACATCGGCCTGCCATCCACTCCAGACCAGCGTGTACCCCTGCTCCAGCAAAAAGCCATCGCCCAGATTCTCCATTTTGGGTGGATAGCTCCCGAGGGCTCCCTTGAAGTCTTCGTGGAGGTTGAATGCACGCTGGGTACCGCGGTTGGGGATGTCATAAAACATGCTCCCGTTGCCGAGCGACATGTCGATTGGTTTCAGGATGCGGAAGTCGGCCGAATATTCCACCATCCCCTGGGCGTTGCGAGGAGCGCGATCAATGTTGACGATGAACGCATTCAGCGGATCGGCGGGATCGAGTTCGCCGGAAAAGCGTCCGAGCAGCCTTTCATATCGGCCCGCGCTGCCGAACGAGTGACCTTCGAAGGTCGGCGATTCCACGGAATCAATCTGCACGTGCGTAATTCGCGATGCGTGCCGGCCAGCCGCGGCGAGCGCCGGTTTGTGCGCTGGCCCTGTTTGCGATCTCGCCAGCACGGTGCTCCCCCAGATGACGCCGATAAAACAGGCGCAGAGACAGGCGCCAATCATCCAAGTCGCGCGGCGGTAACCTCGCCGGTCAGTTTGGTCAGACATTGACCGCACTCCTTTTATTCGGCGTTACGAACTAAGTACTCGTCTCTAGCCACGCGCTTTTAGGATGGCGTTGTACTCGTCGATCGCCCGACGCAATCGGTCCATGTCCCATATGGGTGTGATGGTGCCGTCGAATTCGCAGTAGAGGCGGAATGTGTTCAGAAGGTTCCGCTCCGCGCCGATCCAGTTGTCGAACTTGCCCATCTTGATGTCAGCGGCGGCCTTCCCGGGGCTCATCCCGGCATCGAAGCGTTTCCTCGCTTCGCGTTTGAGGATCAGGAAGTATTCGCGTACCTCCGCCAACTCCTTCTTGCCACCGATCGGGCCGTGGCCGGGAACAATCGTCTCGACGTCCATGCCCATGATCTTATCGAGGACTTTCAGCCACTCGGTCACATATCCATTGTGGGTCCACGGCGTCATGCTGAATACCGCAATGTCGCCGGCAAACAGAATCTTGTAATCGGGCAGGTAAACCATCAGGTCGCCCCATGTGTGGGCGACACCCGGGTGGAAGATCTCCACGGCCGTACCGTTATTGTAGTTGTAATAGGTCAACTTGTCCGTAACGGTTGTGCCTGGGACGATTTGTCTCCGGTCTTCCGTGCCGTCGGCCCAACCCCCGTGCTTTTCAAATTTTGCGCCCGGCGGCAAGGCAGCCGCCATTTTGATGACGGTCTCGCGGCAAAACGGGTGCGCCACGATCTCAGCCGGCATGAAGAACTGATTGCCGCCTACGTGGTCTGAGTGTTGGTGCGTGTTGACCACGCGGCCGAACGGCTTGTTCCCGATCGTGTTCCGGACCGCCGTCATAAAAGCCTTCACGAGAAGCGGCTGTCCCAGGGTGTCGATTACCAATAGGTGATCATCCCCGACGATAACGCCGGCGTTGCTGACGCCAGCGCCGCTGCCCTGGCCCACGCCCCCGGCCTGGATGTAAGCGAAGACGTTGGGGCCGAGTTTCCTGAGTTCTGTCTTCCAACTGGCTGGTATCGGGAATTTTGGATCAGGAGGGGGTGTCACGACCGGCGGCGCTCCAAGCTGTGCTCTCGCTACATTCCCTCTCAACATCGAGACCATCCCGACTCCCGCAGCCATCAAACGCGCGACTGCCTCCCGGCGACTCACGCACACGACTTCCGTGTCCTGCAGCTTGGTCATCATCTGGAATCCCCTTTTTGATCTCGAAAACGGCACCATAGTACACCCCTCTCGCTTCTTCGCGACACTGTGAAACGATTTTCATCGGACTTTCGGCCTGCAACTTTTGACTTTCAACTCCGTTCACCGCATCGTAGTCTTTCCACGAATCACCCTTCGCCCGCTGAGGTGGGCTCTGGGCAAGCGACTCACGAGGCAGGCCTCCTTTATGCAGGAGCTTGATTCGAACGCGGAGTTTGACGCCGCACGCGACAGCGAATTTTTCGCCGTAGTGCCGGCGCGGCCTGCCGTGTTTGCCGTCGAGCCGCGCGAAGAACTAACCGGCGCGAAACCTTACCTGCTGCGCACGGCAAATCTGCGGCAACGCCTCGTGCGGCTGCTCGGCCCGCCCGATCCTGCCTCGAAGAGGCTGAACCTGCGCGAATTCGCCGCGCGCGTTCATTACCGGGTCGTGGGCTCCCCTTTCGAATTGAGTTTCCTGCACTGGCAGCACGCCAGGCGGCTCTGGCCTTCGGCGTATCGCGAGAGGTTGCGGCTGCGCCCGCCCGCCGTGCTCAAGGTCAGCCTCACAAACGCCTATCCGCGTTGCTATGCCACGCGGCGCATCAGTGCGACCGGATTCTATTTCGGTCCGTTCCCTTCGCGGCGCGCGGCCGATGCGTTCGCCTCCGGATTCCTCGACCTGTTCAAGATCCGCCGCTGCCAGATCAAGATTCGACGTGATCCGAGCTACCCCGGCTGCATGTATTCTGAGATGAAGATGTGCCTTGCTCCTTGCTTTGCAGGTTGCACGAAGCAGGATTACGACGCCGAAGTGGGTCGCGCGGTCTCCTTTCTGGCGACAGGCGGCGCGTCGCTCATGGCAGAGCTGGAGCGCGAGCGGGAAGCAGCAAGCGAAGCGCTCGATTTTGAGCGCGCCGCCGCAGTCCATCGCCGCGTCGAGAAGACCGCCGAAGCCTTGCGCGGATTGCCCGAACTGGCGCGGCGGCTCGACGACCTCAACGCCGTCGTTCTCCAGCGTGCGGCGGAGGAACACACGGTCGAAGTGTTCCTGGTGCGCGGCGGGCGCATCGATGAGCCGCGCATGCTGCGATTCGCGGAACTGGCCAGTGAGCCCCGCCCGGTCGAGCAGATTCTTCGCGAATGGATGGAGCCGGCAGCAGATCAGAATTCGTCCTCCACAGGACCGGGCACAGCGCCGCAGGGCTACCGCGAACTGGAAGATCAGTTAAGCCTGCTCGCGCGCTGGTTCTACGGAAAGCCGAGAGTTGGCGAAATCTTCTTTCGCGAAGGCACGGCGCGCTCTTCCTCGGCCAGCCCACAGGATGCCGCGAACGCGCGCCGCAACAGCGAATGGCCCTATCGAAGAATTCTCCGCGCCTGCTCGCGCCTGCTGGCCCCGCCGGAGGCAGAAACCGCAGCAGATGGACACTGATAAACGCGAGTGGATCACATATAATCGGCGCTTTCTTTCCTGCGGGGTGAGATGAGCTCATTTGCAACTTCGGATGGCACGAAGAAATACGCGGCGCGATTTGCCGGGCGCGCCGCCGCGGGACACTTCCGGGAGCAGCAGGGCCTGTGGCTTTCCTCCATTGGCATCGGCACCTATCTGGGAGAGGCCGATGCGCGCACCGATCAGCAGTACACCGAGGCGATCGTTGCCGCCGTCGAGGCTGGCGCGAACGTGATCGATTCCGCGATCAACTATCGCCTGCAGCGCTCGGAGCGCTCCGTGCGCGCGGCACTCGAAGAGCTGGCGCGGCGCGGTTTTGCGCGGGAGGAGGTGCTGATCTGCACCAAGGGGGGCTTCCTGACGCCCGACAGCGATATGCCCGCCGACGTGAACGAATATTTTCAACGCGAATACGTGGCCACGGACATCTTGCGCGAAGGAGATGTCGCTGCCGGGTGCCATTCCATGGCGCCCCTCTTCATCGCCGACCAGCTGGAGCGCAGCGGGCGCAACCTCGGCGTCGAGACGATCGACGTCTATTACCTGCACAACCCGGAAACACAATTGGGCGAAGTGCCGCGCAAGATGTTCAACAATCGGGTGCGCGCGGCGTTTGAGTTTCTGGAGTCCGCGGTCGCCGCCACGAAGATTCGCTTCTACGGTATGACCACGTGGAATGCTTTCCGACAGACCGAGAATGCGCAGGATTATCTTTCCCTCGCCGCCATGGAGTCACTCGCGCGCGATGTCGCAGGCGCATCGCACCATTTCCGCTTCGTGCAACTGCCGTGCAACCTGGGCATGACCGAAGCGCTGACGCGCTCGAACCAGCCGCTCGACGCGCGCCGCGTGCCCATGGTCGAGATCGCGAACAAGCTTGGCATCACGCTGGTGGCGAGCGCCGCGTTGCTGCAGGGCCAGTTGTCGCGCGGCTTGCCCTCGTTCGTTGTCTCCGCGCTGGGGTTGCAGAACGATGCGGAACGCGCGCTGCAGTTTGTGCGTTCGACGCCTGGGATCACGACGGCTCTGGTGGGCATGAGCCGCGTCGAGCACGTGCGCGCAAATCTCGCGCTCGCGGGAGTGTCCCCTGCTTCGCGGGATGAATTCTCGAGACTGTTTGAACGCGGGCGTACCCCCTAGGCACGAGGTACCGATTCCACGTGCGTGACTGAGTATCAGCTGCCCGCCAATTCGTTCGAGGCCCTCCACCTCTACGTCCCCTTCATATCCTCGTCGCTTTGCTTCGCTGCTTTCTTCGCCTCCGCTTTGGCATCAGCATCCGGTTTCAGGTCCTGGATCGCTTTTCCGAGACTGACGGCGCTCGGCCCCGTCATCTTGTTCTGAAGATCGGAGAACGGAATGCCCAGGTTGTGGGAGACGTGCACCGCCGCCACGAATTGACCGAAGTTCTTAAATCCGCTGGCATCGGTCTTCAACGCACTGAGGGCGTTCGGGCCCGAAAGATTCAGCATGCCTTCGAGCTTTGTCGAAAGCTGCGCATTGTGATCCAACACATTACCCGGATTCGTGCTGGCAGCCAGAGAGCCGCCGTGCGAGGCGTTTCCACCCGCACCCATCGCATGGGAATCCGCATTTTCACGATTGCCAGACTTGCCGCCACTCATATTCCCGATGCCCCCGCCCATAGCGCCCGCGCCTCCCCCGCCATGGCCGTGCTGCGCGTACGCGCTGCCGATCCCGGCGGAAAAAGCCGGAAGAAGAACAACCAAGGAAATGACTGTCATGCGTCTCATGTGAATTACCTCCTTCTCATTTCTCATCGAGTGGAAGATTGACTATTTCTAAACAAAAACGAACTAACGTTGAAACCCACGCCAAACGAGATCGTGTTCAGAGCAAAGTGAACGCTTCGCGTGTAACCAACATCGAGATTGAGATAAGGCTTGGGACTATAGTCGAGCCCCGCCGTATAGCCGTTGTCCCGCGTCAGGTCCGCTGTGCCGGAGGTCGCGTGGTTTACTTCAAAAACACGACCGTGCAGTCCGCCCTTCCCCACCGTTCCCGCATTCACAAACCTGCTAAATACCGTTTGTGTTCCAAATGGCAAGATATCGTAGGCTGACAACGTCAGTGTGAAGGAATGGGACAGATCTAGATCCGCGCCCGCTTCGGAGTGCAACAATTTGCCGAAGGAAGTGAAGGGACGCAGAAAATAGCGGGTATCGGTGACGGAATTGGCCAGTCCCGCATCAGCAAAAGGAGTGAGCAAGCCAAAGTCATGCTCCACGCGATTGTCCCAGTCGAATGTCGCATGGCCTGTGCTGAGCCCTTTATTCTGATTGCCCGTAGGCGCCGATCCGGTCAGAGAAGTTCCGTAATTCAATACGGGATTTTTCCATACGCCGCGCAGCGTGAGAAAGACGTTCCCGATTCCGGAGCTTGAAGTCGATCCTGTCGAAGACGAAGTGTGATCAAAATAAATCGGAATTCCGATCCCCGCAGCAAAGTGATTATTGAAGTTGTAACTTGCGGAGGTGGTCAGCGTTGTAATGACACCGTCGGAATTCGTGCTCCCTTCAAATGCTTCGTAGATGACAAATCCTCGTTCGTGCCCGGTGGGACTTGCTGTTGCCTGAGCATGGGCATCCCTAAGTGCGGCAAGATTCGTCGCAACAAACACCAATACTAAGAGTAAGTGGCGTGCTTTCATGTGCGTGATTGTCCTCATGTGGTTCCTACGATGAAAGCAATCCTGGCAGCGGATAAATGTTTAGCAATCTAAATGCCAGATCGTAATTGGCTACACCTAAATAGGTTAGCAATAAATTGGGTGTGGAGAAGAAGTTTTCATGGGTTCAATTTGTGCTGGAATCGCCAAATTTACATAGGCATAGGTCTCCTTTCACCATTTGTTTGCCCGTGCAAGAATTCGGGCGACAATAGGTTCGGAAGATAGTTAACGACGCATTTTGCCGGGCTCGCATCAGAACCTATGCGACGCGACGTCGCTCAGAGACGTCTTAAGTCTTTCATGCGTCGTGTGCCACGAGGCCTGGATGACGCTCGACCAGCCACGTCGCGATGGTTCGATCCAACTCCGCAAGGCGCCCCGCGAAGAAATGATCGGCGCCTGAAATAATGGCGACGCTCGTGCGCTCCTTCACATGCGGGGAAAATCGCCCGGCCATGGCCTCGAGCTTCTCCGGCGGGCCGTAGCGATCGAGTTCCCCCGACACCAATAGCTTCGGCTTGTCGCATGCGTCAAGATAGGAAAACTCCCGGTAGCCCAGACTGCCTACGGGCAGGCCGAGACCGATCAGGTCCGTGACACGCGGATCGCTGCACGCAACGCGCAGACCTACCCACGAACCGAAACTGAACCCCGCAAGCAGCAGCGGCGCGCCGGGAAACTCCGCGGCAAGAAAATCGAGCGCTGCCGAGACGTCGCCCTGCTCTCCGCGTCCCTCGTCGTGCTTGCCTTCGCTCAACCCCGTGCCCCGGAAGTTGAAACGTAAAACGGGCAGGCCGAAGCGATGCAGCGTTTTCGCCGTCTGGTAGACCACTTTATTGTGCATCGTCCCGCCGAACAACGGATGCGGATGGCACACTACGGCTGCGCGCGGCGGGCGCGCGCCGCCCTCGCGCTCCGGGACGGACCATAACACCGCTTCGAGACGCCCTACCGGCCCAGGCAAGAACAGAGTTCGATGAAGCAGTTGCACCATATCCGATTCCATCAAACCACACGTCCGCACCGTTCAACAAATCCAACCTTCGCCGGGATTGCAGGACGCCATTCGATTTTTCCGCAATGTGCGTTTGCCATTGCGATTTTTGTCCTACGATGCTACGGTGTGTCGAACCTGGAATGCCCTCTTCCGGGGGAGTGATGGAAAATTCAATCGAACGCCGAGCTTCGCGGCGATTCACGATGACGCTTCCGCTGACGGTCCGCACAAGCGGACCGGAAGGCGGGATTGAACAGCAAGGACAAACGCGGGACGTCAGCTTCCGCGGCCTTTACTTTTTGATTGACGCTGATTTTGAGCCGGGCACATCCATCGAATTCATTCTCACCTTGCCTCGCGAGGTCACCATGGCCGGCGATGTCCATATCCGCTGCTTCGCACAGATCGTGCGGGTCGAGCCACACAACGGCCGCCGGGGCATCGCGGCTCGCATCGATCGCTACGAATTTCTGCCCACCGCGGCTTGATCTTTGCGGTTTTCTCCAACGGAAGCATCCCTGGTTTCTCTCGCGACGCGGCCTTTTCCCCGTTGCTCTCCTTTTCGCAGTAAAATCTTTCTGTGCAGTGTTCGTCTGGAGGAACGATGGATCAGTATGATGCTAAATCGGCGCTCGATGAATTGAGAGAGGATGCCATGCTGCCGCATCCGGTGCGCTTGCGCGACATGATCCTGCGCACGCAACTTAATGTGGGAGATGCGCTCGACCTGAACCGTGAATTTCAAAGCTACCTGTCTCACTACGGTGAAACACAAAAGGTCGCGCTCGAAATATTGGAAAAGCTCGCCGCGAGCGTCCCCAAGAATTCGTAACGGGCGGCGCCGCCACACCCGATCGCACGCCGTACGCGCATCGGTAATGGGGCATTGCCCTGCGGCCCGGGCCCGCCTTTGATGGCGAAACGATCTTGCATCGTGTTCCTCGCATGCCGGGCAGAGCAGGTCCTATGCGCGCCGTGGAAGCGGCTTCGCTCTGGAACACAAATTGAGCTGAGGCATTCGTATTACACTGAGAGGGCCGGCGACGGAGGCGGGCCGGAACCATGCCGCGAGAAACAATCCTGATCGATGCCGACGATACGCTCTGGGAAAACAATGTTTTCTTCGAGCGGACCATCGAAGAATTTCTGACACTGCTCGAACCGTCCGGCTATCCGCGTGAATACGCGCGCCACATTCTGAATGAAACCGAGCGCCGCAACATCCGGCAGCACGGCTACGGGGTGCGCAGCTTCGGCCGGTCGCTCGAGGAAACCTATATGAAGCTTGCGGGACATCTGGCCGAGCGCGCCACGGTCGAGGCCATTCATCACCGCATGGACGAACTCGAACGCACGCCGCCGAGCATCCTCGACGGCGTGATTGAAACGTTGGATTACCTCGCTGAACGTCATCGTCTAATTCTGTTCACGAAGGGCGAGCCGGCGGAGCAGGCGGCCAAGGTCGAGCGGTCTGGATTGCAGATTCATTTCGAGGCGATTGAAATCGTGGCCGAAAAGGACGTGAGGACATACCGCACACTGGTGAACCGGCACCACGTCGTGAAATCACGCGGATGGATGGTCGGCAACAGCCCGCGCAGCGATATCAACCCGGCGCTCGAGGCCGGCCTCAACGCAGTGTTCATCCCGCATCCGGCCACTTGGGCGCTGGAGCACGAAGAGGTGCGCACCGGGGCGGGCCGGCTGCTCATCCTGTCGAGCTTCCGGGATCTACGCGAACATTTCTGAACCTTCCCAACCGGGCGCGCGGAACGTCAGACGGCAAAAACGAGCGTCGGAACCCTGCTGCTCGCGCTGGGGCCTGCTCTGGTGGCAAATTCGTTGTGCCGAGGACACGAAAAGCGTAAGATGCGCACGAGCAAGAGGTCCAAATCGCATCTGGATCAATGGGCCTCTCGCGTGTGATGAAACTCGGCTTTTGGATCTGCTCCAGTCGATAGGCACAGGGAGAATCCAATGACTCCAATGACCAGGCGTGAATTTGTGAAGGGTGCGACACTGGCGCCCCTCGCGCTGACGTCTCTTCCGACCATGGGGCAGCAGACACCCAGAGCCGCGGGCGACCGCTTCGATATTGTCGTTGCGGGCGCGGGACACAACAGCCTGGTTTGCGCGGCGTATCTCGCGAAGGCCGGGTACAAGGTCGTCGTGCTGGAGGGGCGGCCGACCATCGGCGGCGGTTGCAAGACGCAGGAGGTGTGTCTCCCCGGATTCAAGGAAGATCTGTGCTCGAGTGTTCACGGAGCGTTTCGGACGAATCCCGCGTTCCGCGAACTCAGCCTGAGCGACTACGGCCTCGAGTACATCGATCCCGATCCGGTGATGCACATTCCTTTTCAAGACGGGGCGTCGATCACCGTTTGGCGCGATCTGGATCGCACTTGCGAAACGATCGCCAGAATCTCGAAGAAGGATGCCGAAACGTTCCGGCGCGTGTTCCCGGAATACAGGAAAAACCTCGCAGAACGTGATGGGCAGAACGAGCGGGGCGCCGGTCCCCGGGTAGCCAGCTACTGGCAACGCCTGTCGGCGATGTCGGGCTACGATGCTGTCCGGGTACTATTTGAGAGCGACCACATGCGCGCCGCATCCCTTTCGACGGGCCACTTTGGCGGAGTGCCTGGAGGAGACATTGGCACGGGCGCCCAGGTGTTCTCTTTGATGGGCGAAGTACTCACCGGGCGCCCGATCCCCAAGGGCGGGTCGGGGATGTTGACCGTAGCGCTGGGGCGCTTCATTGAGGCGCACAATGGCGTCATTCTAACGAACAAGCCTGTCGGGCGCCTGATCGTCGAGGGCGGTAAATGCGTCGGAGTGGAATGCGGGGATGGCAGCCAGTACCGGGCCGAGAAGGCCGTCGTTTCCACGATCCACCTGAAGCATGTCGTGAATATGGCGCCGCGCGAACTCTGGGGGGATGAATTTCTGAGGGATCTCGATGCGTTCCAGCCCGAGCAGGCTATGTTTTCGTTTCACTACGCGACCAAGGAACCGCCGAAGTATCCGCTGCCAGGCGGCGGAACGCTCTCATGCGATGAAGCGGCAATTATGGAGCACCCTGAAACCGTCCTGCTCATGAACTCCTACAACGCGCGCGGCGAGCTTTACCTAGACGATATCCCGCTGCAGATCGTCAGCCCCTCGGTTGGCGATCCGAGCCGCGCGCCAGCGGGTTGCGCCACTGTAAAGATCGAGGGCACCCTGCCCTACGCGCTCAAGGAAGGTCCCGGGCATTGGGACAACATCAAGGACCAGGTTGCGGATACTCTCTTTGGACGCCTCCGCCGCGCGGCCCCAAATCTGACGCCGGACAAGATCCTAGCGAAGTTCCTGGAAAGTCCGCTGGACATCGAACGCATGAATCCGGCGATGTGGCGCGGAAGCGCGCACCACGGAGACCGGCGCATACCCCAGTTTGTGTCCTACAAGATGCCGATATCCGGTCTCTACCAGACAGGTGCGTGTACGCCTCCGGGCGGCTCGATCACCGGGCTTCCAGGGCGCAATGCGGCCGCGGTGCTGCTCAAGGATTTGGGCACGAGCATCGAGGAAGTGGGCAAAGGCAGCAAGAAAGATGCGTAGCGCCTGCTGGCAGGCGTATTCCCGAAAGCGAGGTGGCCTTGTGAAGAGCGGGTGGGGAATCTGGGGCGCGTCGCTGGGCGCCGCGGTTCTACTTCTGGGAGCTTCCGGCGCGCGCGCGCAGCAGGCGCCCCAGACGGCCAAGCAGGAAGTGCTCGATAATCTTGGGCCGCACCCTGCGCCTACGCAGCCGATTCCCTACAGCCACAAGACACACCTCGCGTTGGGATTGCAATGCCAGATGTGCCATACCAATCCCGATCCTGGGAGCCTGATGGCTTTCCCTGCGACGAGCACCTGCATGACCTGCCACGCTTCCGACGCGAAAGATAAGCCGGCAATCGTGGGGCTCGCGGAGTTCGCCAAATCCGGACAGCCGATTCCGTGGGTGCGGGTGTATCAAGTCACTCCCGGCGTGACTTGGACTCACCGGAAGCACCTGCAAGCCGACATACAATGCATCGCGTGCCACGGCGACGTGAGCCAGGTCGACGCCATGGCGCAGATCACCAGCGTGACGTCGATGGGAAGCTGCATCGGGTGCCATCAGGCGCACAATGCCCCGACTATTTGCATCACCTGCCACGCCTGGCCTTCAGATCAGCCGCCGGCTCGCTGAGTGGCAACTCTCGCATAATCAGCCGATGAGCGCACGAAGTTTGGCGCGCACTTCGGCCAACTCAGCTAGCGAAACCGAACCGAGTCCGGCCGTAAATCGAAGTGGGCCGTCTTAAGAGGTGATGTCATCGCGATTCAGATTTACCCTCAATATTCCGGCGCGCGGGAGCGGAATGGAATGTGCACGACGGCTTCGAGGTCGACCGGCGCGCCATGTTTTTCGGCCGGCCGGAATTTCCACTGCGCGAGAGCATCCATCGCATTCACGTCAAGGTGCGGGTCCACGCCGTGCACCAATTGAATGCTGTCCACGGTGCCATCCTTGCGGATCACGGCGTAGAGCACTACTTCTCCTTCTACATGCGCGGTGCGCAGCTCGGGCGGATACTTCGGATCCACCTTCCGCAGTGGAACCGGCCCCGACAGGTCTGACGCCGCGGATTTCGGAAACGGGCCCTCATCCATCGCATCCAGTTCGGCAAAATTAAGCACCCAGCTTCCGGTTGCGCTGGTTAGATTTGGCATATTCACGTGCAGCGTGTAGACATGCTTTGAACCCAGCACGTCCTCGGGCGGCACGCCCACCTTGGGATTCGCATGTGTGGAACCGAAATCGGGTGGAGTTGCCTTCGAACCCGAAAGGGAGCTGTTCACGCGTGGAACCGGCCGCGAGGGCAACGGATGCCCCACGCCAAGCGACGCTGCGTCGATGCCGAGTCCGGATGTTGTCGCAGTGTTCGCGTTGCTTCCGCCGCTGATGAATATCCCCTCCGGATCACGGCCTCCGCCCCTGCCTCCAGTTCCCCCGTGCGTATCGTTGACCTCCGTGGCGGCGCCGGGCGAGCCGGATTGTGGTCCTTCCGGAGAGATTGAAATGCGCGCTGAAAGATTTCCGGCGGGGACAGCGGGAGGAGGCGCAACGGGCGCCGGCGTCGCGGAAAGCACGATCAGCGTCCCGCTATCTGCGGTCACGTGTTGCGCAATTTCAGGCGCGGCTGTGTTTGTGTCGTCCCTTCGCTGTGCCGCGCGCGGCGCCGACATCGGGCTGACAGGGACTGCCGGTTTGGGCGGCGCCTGTGTGGACGAAGCGATATCGATCACGCCCATCTGCTTTTCCGGCGTGGCTACCTCGGGAATGGCGGCATCCTGCGGCGCACGCGACGCGGGAGCTTTGGGGCGCATCGCCGCCAGTTGCTCAGCAGTCAGTTGCAGCTTCGGACGCGCCGGCTCGGACTCGGCGAGCCGAACGATATTGGGAAGCTGCGGCAGAATCTTGGGCGGCTCCAGCGGCGCGGCCGGTTGAATCAGCGTTTGCCGCGGATGCGTTGGGTGCAACGGCAGGGAGATGATCGTCTGCCGGGGATGAAATGCGTCCGCACCGCGCCGGGACGGAACCTTCGCGGCGTGGTTTTGGAGCATGGCTTTCGGCGCTGGCGCCGCGGGCAGGATGGCCGGGAAATCCTTCACGGGACCGTACCACGTCAACTCCATATGCGTTGAAGGAGTTTCGCGGCGTGATGGCTGAATGTTCCAGATCGGCGGAGGAAACAGGACCAGGAATACCTGGAAGACGACCGCAGCCGCAAACGCAAACTTCGGAGAAGGCTGCTCGATCCAGCAATCGCGGAAGAATGGCGCGCCACAAAACTTCTTCGGCGGGACTGGCCCGCGGAGCAGAACCAGAACGCTGGATGTGAACTGCTTGCGCCACCCAATCCACGGAATTGCGAACTGCGGGGCACGTGGTTTTTCGTCCGGACCGGCCCCAAACGTCAAACCTTGTCCCACTTGCACAGGATCAGCGGCGCGGGCTTGAGTCATCCTTCGATAAGTATACGCTCCCCGGGCCCGGCCGCTCTTTCAACCTGACAACACGAACGAATAGCTTGCCGTTGTCCACGCGATTTGCAACGATAGGCTTTCGAATCAGTGGCCCGGCTGGCTGAGAATGCAGTGGCTCGAACTCGGGGGAGGTGAGCCCTTATGGCGACAACAAATCCTTCGAATACGGCTCCTCGCCGATTCCCGCTTTGGGCCAAAATTGCTCTGGCCGTATTCGTTGTGCTGCTGGTGATCGCGCTGGCTGCGCCGTATTTCCTGAATGTAGACCGCTACCGCGACACGATCGCTCAAGCAATCGAGATGCAGACGGGCCGGCACGTTACGCTTGGCAAGATTCAGGCACGATTTCTGCCTCAACTCGGGTTTGTTGTCAAAGATCTGCACATTGGCAACCCGCAGGGTTTTCCCGCGGGCGATCTGGTCGCCGCCGATGAAATCCGTGGGAATCTCGCGCTTGGGCCGTTGCTGCACGGCACGATTCATCTCAACTCGCTCGATCTGGTGCGCCCAAAGTTGACGCTCGTCACCGATAGCAGCGGAAAGGACAATTACACGTTCCCTTCTTCCCCTTCGGCGCAGAAGATGCCACAGAACGCGCGGAGCGCCGCGCCCGGAGCTTCGGCAAGAAGTGACGAGGCCTCCCCCGGCGTTTCGCTCGATCAAATCGACAGCATCTTGCTGACCGACGCGGAAGTCCTGCTGGGCAGCACTGTGCGCGGCGTGGTGGCGCCGTCCGCGGACGCCAAGGGCATCAACGTCACGATGCACAACTTTGCCGTGAGTCCGATGCGCGTGCACGACTGGCAGGCAGATTCGAATCTCTCTGGCGTGACGCTCGCGCTAGGCGGCTGGAGCGCGCCGATTGCGTTCCACTCAGGCCAGGTGACGCTTTCAGGCGGGAAACTGGATGCGCAGTTTGTTGCGAATCTTGCGAAAGCTTCGGACATCAAAGGAACGCTGAGCATACCTGACGTCGAACATGCGCAAGTCAATTTCGAGATGAGCGCGTCGGAACTCGACATCGACAAACTGATGGCTGCGGTGGGCGGAGAAGCCGGCGGGTCTTCTGCAGCGCCAGCTAAGGCGGCGGATCCGCCGTCCGGGCCAAGTGAATTGGTGGCGCGCGGGCACATCAACATCGAAAAAATTATAGCAAAGCCTTACACGGTGGGTCCCGCAAACGCCGAGATTCGCGTTTTCACGGATCGCGCCGAACTCTGGCCGATCTCGATTGGCATGTACGGCGGCACGCTACAGGTCTCTTCGCGCGTGGACCGCGTCACCACTCCCGCGCGCTTCACCGCCAACGTCCAGATGCGCAATCTGAACGTGGCCAAAGTGCTCCAAGTCTCGCCGTCCGCGCGTGGCAAGATGGGAGGCACTGGCGAACTCGATCTGCAACTTCTTGGAAAGATGAGCGACGCGTGGGCAAAAACGTTATCCGGCACCGGCAAGTTTGCCGTGCGCAACGGTCACTTGCCGGGCGTGAACCTCGGTGGCGCAGCGCAATCTCTGGAGAGATTGAGCGGCGCTGGCGGAGACACTCCCTTCACGGTTCTTGAAGGCGACATCAATATCGCAAGCCAGCGCGTTTCGAGCAAGCAGATTCATCTCGATTCACCGAGCGGAACCGTGGATCTGCGCGGCAGCGTGGGCTTCGACGGATCACTCGACTATCAGGGGCAGGTTTCGGTCAACCCTGGTGCGGTCGCCGGATCGGGAGCGCTGGGTAGTATCGTAGGCGGCCTCATGGGCAGCCGCGTGGGAAAAATTACCGTGCCGATCACTCTCGGCGGCACGATCGAGAATCCGAAAGTGCAGCCCGGCAACGGCATCCCGAGCTTTGCGCCGCCAGCATCGGCATCCGGCGCAGCGCCCTCTTCTGCACCATCCGGCCAGCCCGCTGCTCCTCAAAACCCGCTCGACACCCTAAAAAACTTATTCAAGAAACCCTGACAGATTGCACAGCTTGCGGAAAAAGTTAGGGTGTCATTCCGAGCGAAGCGAGGAATCTCTCTTTGTTCAAAACCCAGGGAAAGAGAGATTCCTCGGCACGCAGCGTGCCTCGGAATGACAACGTTTTGAGTTTTTCCGCAGCCTGTGCAACCTGATCTTCACGCGGCCAGCGCAAGCCTGTAAAAACTAAGCGCCGTGTCACCTTGTTCGACTACGCGAGCAAGTTCGAGTTCTCCGCTACGCTCCGGCAAAGCGCGCTTCCGCAAGTGCTCCGCGATGACGAGGCCACCGGGAGCCACCAGCGGCGACTCACCCAGGAATTCAAGCACGCCCTCATATTCTTCGGCTGCCGCGTAGGGCGGGTCGAGAAAAATGAATTGGGCGTGCACATGGCGCGCCTCCAGCCGCTCGATCCCGCGCAGGACATCCATGACAAGGATTTCCGCTTCGCCGCCAATGCCGAGCGATTCCAGGTTGCGCCGGATCAATACCGATGCAGGCGCGTGCTGTTCGACGAAGATCGCCGTGCACGCTCCCCGGCTCAGCGCTTCGATGCCGACCGCGCCCGTTCCCGCATAGAGGTCCACAAACGTGGCTCCTGCAACGGCCGGTCCCAGGATATTGAACAGTGTTTCCCGCAAGCGATCGCTGGTGGGCCGCAGCGCCTGGCCTTTCAGGCTGCGAAGTGTCCTGCTCCGGTATTTGCCCGCGATGACGCGCATGATTTGGTTACCCGACGGAAGCGAGTTGGTAGCGCCGCTGCCATTCCTGTGGAAGCTGGGAGAGCAGGCGCTGACGCGCAGGCTCCGCGCCGGGAGATTCCACCAGCGAGAGCGCCTCGCGGCGGGCCAACTCGAGCAACTCGAAATCGCGAAGCGGATTGGCAATGTGGAACCCGAGTTGTCCGTGCTGCCGCGTGCCGAAAAATTCGCCGGGGCCGCGCAACTTCAAATCGGTTTCAGCGATTTCGAATCCGTTGGTGGTGCGCACCATCGTCTCAAGCCGCACTCGCGCGTCCTCTCCCGGCGTCTTGGGCGCAATCAAGATGCACGTGCCTTTTTCGCCGCCCCGGCCGATGCGTCCCCGGAGCTGATGCAGCTGTGAGAGGCCGAATCGTTCGGCATGCTCAATCACCATCACAGTTGCATTCGGCACGTCGACGCCGACTTCAATCACCGTCGTCGTTACCAGGATGTCGAGCTCGCGCCGGCGGAAACGTTCCATGACGTCTTCTTTTTCCTCGCTTTTCATCCGGCCATGCAGCAGGCCGAGCTTTCGTTCCGGGAAAACCGTCTTCTGCAGGCGTTCGTATTCCACGATCGCTGCCTTGAGCGAACGCTGCGATTCGGCCGACTTCGACTGCTCAATCACCGGATAGACGATGTACGCCTGCCGGCCGGCTGAACTTTCGCGCCGTAGAAACTCCCACACGCCCGGCAGATGCGCCTCCGATGACCATCGCGTTTCGATCGGCACACGGCCTGGCGGCATCTGCTCGATCACCGAGATGTCGAGATCGCCGTAGAGCGTGAGCGAAAGCGTGCGCGGAATGGGCGTGGCCGTCATCACGAGCACGTCCGGTAACGCCGCCTTTTCCATCAATTCCTTGCGCTGCAGCACGCCGAAGCGGTGCTGCTCGTCCACGATCACCAGGCCCAGACGCGCGAATTCGACTTGCGGTTCAAGCAGCGCATGCGTCCCCACGATGAGCTGCGCCGCGCCGGATCGCACGCGCTCGAGCGCCGCCTTTTTTTCCGCCGGCTTCATCCCGCTGATTAGCAAGTCCACAGCGTAACCCGCGCGCGCAAACGTTTTTCGTGCGGACAGGTAGTGTTGCACGGCAAGAATTTCTGTCGGCGCCATCAGCGCGACCTGGCAGCCATTTTCGATCACGATGGCCGCCGCTTCCAGCGCCACGATCGTTTTCCCGCATCCGACGTCGCCTTGCAGCAAACGGTTCATCGGCATGGGACGCTCCAGGTCCGCGGCGATTTCCCCGAGCGCGCGCTTCTGCGCCTCGGTAGGCTTGAAGGGCAGCACGCGCTTGAGCGCCTCACGGATGGCCGGCTCGCGCACCCGGAATGCGATGCCCGGTTGCTGCTGCGCTGCTTTCCTGCGCAGCGCAACGCTCAGCTGGTAAAAGAAAAATTCCTCAAAAATCAGGCGCTGCTGCGCCTGCGAGCGAAACGAATTCAGCGCTTCGACCGATTCCGTCTGCGGCGGGAAGTGGACGAAGTGGATCGCGTCGCGCCGGGATGGAAACTTGTACCGCGCGAGCAGCTCCGCGGGCAACGGATCGGGAATCACACCCCCAAGATTTTCAAGCGCCGTATAGATGATCCGCCGCATCACCCGCGAGGTGATTCCGCCGATCGCTTCGTAAATCGGGACGATCCGGCCGACTTCGGTGGAGTCCGCTGCCCCGGCGCCGAGCAGTTCGTACTCCGGGTTGATCATCTCGATCCGGCCGGGGCGGTTCGGGTCTAAGTCCGCTTTCCCGTGAAGGACGATACGTTGTCCGGCTTTGAGTTTTCCTTCGAGATAGTTGCCATGAAAAAACTTGCAGGAAAGCGAGCCGGAGCTGTCCCGGACGAACAGGTGATACACGCCGCCTCGGGCGCGCGTATAACGCACCAGGCTGCCGCTCAAAACTTCCGCTTGCACGGTGTAGGTTTGTCCCGGCGCAATTTCGAGGATCTTTGCGAACCGGATGCGGTCCTCGTAACGGAACGGCAGGTAACCGAGAAGGTCCTCGAACGTACGGATGCCGCGTTTCGCGAGCAGTTCCGCGCGGTTCGGTCCCACACCTTTCAGGTACATCACTTCCGTTGAGGGTGTAACGCGCATCCATATCTTTATATCACCGCACGGCTGCCCGCGCCGAGACTTGCAATCGCCCGCGGCATGCGAAATGATGAATCGCTTCTGCCCGAACTGCGGGAGGCGTGTTTGTCACGAGAGCATCTCGACGGGAACGACAAGAAAGTTCTTCTCATCTGGATTCTCGCAGGCCTGCTCGGCGCGGGCGTGGCGTACAAATATTTTTTCCAGGCCTTTCCCGAAGCTTCCGTCGAATTCAAAGTTACGCGCGCGGCTGCGCTCGAACAGGCCAGACTGTTTGCGTCTGCGCAGGGAGCGCAACTGGACGGATACCAATCGAGCATTATTTTTGACGTGGACGAGACAGCGAAGACTTACCTGGAGCGTGAAGTAGGCCTCAAACAAGCCAACCAGATGATGAAGAGCGATGTTCACATCTGGTACTGGGAGGCGCGCTTCTTTCGCCCACTGCAGAAGGAAGAATTCGACGTGCGCGTTGATCCTGCCGGGGGCGTCGTCGGATACACGCACACGCAGGAGGAGGCTGCTGCGGGCGCGCGCCTCGAACGCGCCGTGGCGCAAGCGGTCGCTGAATCGTTCCTGCGTGACACCTTGCACGCGGACCTGTCCCGCTATGATTTTCGCGAAGAGGAGGCGAACCTCACAGAGCGGCCCAATCGCCGCGACTGGAGCTTCTCCTGGGAGCAGCGCGGATTTCGCGCCAAGGACGCGCCGTACCGATTGAGCGTGACGCTCGCCGGGGACCGCGTGGACGGGTACGAGGAATTTCTGAAGGTCCCCGAAGCGTGGAAGCTTAATTACCAGCGTCTCCGGTCGTCCAATAATCTCATCGAGTATATCGCGCTGATCCCCTATGCTTTTTTGCTCGGCGGGTGCCTTTTTATTATTTTCTTGCTGGGACGCCGTGGCTTGCTCGAATGGCGCGGGAGCCTTGCGCTCGGCGTGTTCCTCACCGTGTTGTATTTCATCATGACGATGAATCAGTGGCCGCTGGATCGCGCCGGGTACGACACAAACACGCCCTACTCCAGCTTTTTCCTGAGCCAGGCCGGCCAAGCCGCGCTCATCAGCATCATCAGCGCGTTGCTCGTCGTGCTCGCCGTGGCGCCGGGCGAACCGCTTTATCGAGTCTTGCAGCCCGGTAAAATCCGGCTGGACGTTGGATTTCGGCTCCCCGGGATCCGCACGAAGGAGTTTTTCAGCGCGAACGTGATCGGGATTTGTCTTGCCGCGACGCACATCGGCTACATCACCGTCTTCTATGTCGTGAGCAGAAAGCTCGGCGCCTGGGCGCCGCAGGACCTGAATTACACCAATGTTGTCAGCACATCGCTGCCCTGGGTGTATCCGCTGGCAATTGGAATTTACGCCGCCACGAGCGAAGAATTTCTGTTTCGCCTGTTCGCGATTCCATTTCTGTTGCGCACGACCAAGTCAAAATTCCTGGCCGTCGTGCTGCCCGCCTTCGCATGGGGATTTCTCCACAGTAATTACCCACAGGAACCGGCCTACATTCGCGGCATTGAAGTCGGCCTGATCGGCATCGTCGCGGGGCTGGTGATGCTGCGCTGGGGGATCTGGGCGACGCTGATCTGGCATTACACCGTGGACGCATTCCTCATCAGCACATCATTGCTGCGGTCGGAAGGAGCGTATCTCCGCATTTCCGGGGCGATTGTCGGCGGGGCCGCATTGATCCCGCTTGCCATCGCAGGGATTTCCTATTTATCGCGCGGGAGATTTGAGACGGATGCGGCTCTGCTGAACAGCGCTCACCCCCTTTCCCTGCTGCGGGTGGATGCGGCATCGCGCGCCACCCAAGAAGCTGCTCCAGAAATGCGGCCGGGATACACAGCTATGTCTTCGCGCACGCTCGCCGTTCTGGTTGCTTGCGGCGTGCTGGGCGCCGCGCTGCTGGCAGGCGTCAAACGTGAAGCCATCGGAGATTTCGTCCGTTTCCAGATCCATGCGCGTGAAGCCACGGCCCGCGCGGACCAGGTTCTGCGCGATAACAAACTCGATCCCGCAAGCTACCAGCACGCAACGACAATCACCTACACGTTCGACGGTTATGCCAACGAATACTTGCGACGCACGATCGGCATCGCCGCCGCAAACCGCGTTTATCGCGACCAGGTTCCTTCCGCCTTCTGGACGGTCCGCTACTTCCGCGATTCACAAAACGAAGAATACATGGCCGTCCTGCAGCCGGACGGCTCGCTGCATTCGCTCCACCACACGCTCGATGAAAAGGCCCCGGGCGCGAATCTGACCAAGGAAGAGGCCTTGGCGCGCGCCGAGGCTTATCTGCGCGATCAGAAGAAACTCGACCTCTCGTCCTGGAATCTAGTCGAGTCGGACACTGACAAGCACCCTGCTAGAACCGACCACACGTTCGTCTGGGAACAGAAGGCGGCGCTCGATCCGGCGGCAGGATCCCCGGGCGCACACGTTCGCATGCAAGTGCAAGTGCAGGGCGACAAGGTCTCCGGCTATCGCGTGTTCATCAAGATTCCCGAGGTCTGGCGCGATTCGGAAAGTCGCACTACAGCGGCGCAAATCCTGCAAACATTCGGCAGGGCGCTCCTTGTTGGTGTGGCTCTGATCACGGTGCTGGTCATCTCTTTGCGCAGCCTGAAACATCCGGAAATTGCGCAGGTTCCATGGCGGCGGCTGGGCAAGTGGTCTGCATGGGTGCTGCTGGCGGCGATTGTGGTCTTTGGGAACCGGGCCCCGCAGCTTCTGGCCAATTACACGACTACGTGGCCGCTCAAGACGTTTTACGCGATTCTTTTTATCTCGCTGCTATTCATCACGGCGGTCTATTTGGCGGCTGCGCTCCTCTTGCTGGGTCTTTCGTGGTTTTTCGGTGAACGTGCGTTCGGCCGCGGGCGCATTCCCGCATGGACCGGGATGCGGTCCGAATATTACCGCGATGCGTCCTGCGTCGCGTTGTTCGGTGCGGCGGCAGTGCTAGGGTTCGAACGCCTGCCGGGACTATTCGCTCGCTGGCCGCTTTTGCGGCACACGCTCGGTTCAGCCGTGCCGGACGGTCTGGACACACTCAATCCGGCTGCGGGAACGATTGCCTCCGCGATTTCGGGAAGCTTTTTTGTCGCCGGACTGGTGGCACTGTCGGCGGCACTCATCGCCGCGTACGTTCGCCCCCTATGGATGCGCGCCGGACTGTCGGTTTTTGTCGCGGTGCTAATGGCAACCAACGTGGCTACGCCCGGGGCCTTTCTTCGGGATGCCGCGTTCCACCTTCTGACAATTGCGGTTCTGTGGCTTGGCGTGACGCGCGTCGTGCGGTTCAATGTGATGGGTTATTTCCTGCTCGCCTCGATGATCGTGCTCGCTCCCGGCGCCATCGAGTTGCTCAAGCAGCCCAATGCCTACTTCCGCGCAAATGGTTACGCCGTCGCAGCGTTTGCGCTGGTGTTGCTTGCGTGGCCACTGCTGTTGTGGCGCCGCGGGACTGTGAAAAATACAGCGTAGTGGTATGCGTTCCGGACGGCCAAAATAGAAATCCCGGAGAAATTAAATGAACTCAACCACGCACATAGAGCTAAACATCAGTGTTGCCGTTGGCCTTGCTCTTGGTGCAGTGTTTGGCGTTGCAGGGACCCTGGTCACGCAACCAAACCTGCATGAGTGTTTGTGTTGAAAAAAGATTCGAATTTAGCGACCAAAACTTTGAGTAACTCACGCTGCAATCGTCAGAACACACGGCCGAGCTGGAAAAACCACTTCTGGTGGCCCGCATCGCCGACGCTTCCTCCAATGAAGAAAGGGCCAAACACCGTCTGTGCGATGACGCCCGCGGCGACGTCGTTTGGGAATTTGCTTTGATCTGCGAAGCCGTACATTTTGCCGAATTCGTACTCACCGACGGCATAGACCTTCTTGCCAAGAAAGGGCGGTAGCGAAGCAACCTCGTGTAGGTAGCCGATGCGGAAGGTGTAGTACTGATTTCCGAACAGCTCATTTGTACCGTAGGCGCTGAGGCGCAAGGGCCCTCCCAGGAAGAATTGAGGGATTCCAGTGCCTTGGTAGCCAAACGTTGAGCCACCTTCCGCGGTGACAAAGAGCGAGGCCGGCTGCGTGATCGGCTGAAAATACCGAACGTTCAGCTGCATTGTGGGGAAGGGCCCAGTTGCTCCCGGACTGGACTCAAACCAGCGAAACGTCGTTTCTGCGCCGAAGCCGCGGCGCGGAAACACGGAGTCGTCGGTGTGATCAACCAGAAAATGGAATTTGAAATCTTCCGTGCGGCCTTCGACGGAAGAAAATTGTGGAGTTCCCAGCCGGAAGCGAGCATCCAGATATCCCACTTCGTATCCGGCCCTTACCTCGGCAAAGCGGCCGAATCCATAGCCAAGGTCACCGCCGATATTGGCACGAGCCACACGGTAGTCGGCAACAGGATCACCCTTGCGGTAGACGTAGAAGGCCGTGTCACCCGCGTTCGCATGCGGCGCGAAGAACCATTTGCTGGACGCGGTGAACGGGCGGTACAGCTCGCTTGCGACGCCATAGGTGTTGCCAAAAAGAACGTCCGTGCGCCATTCGGAGCGGAATCCTGCAATGTCCATGAAGGTCAGGCGCGAAGCCAGCGTGAAGTTTACGTTGTTACTTTCGGAGCCATCCATTTCGAAGCCGAACTGGAGAGTAGGCGGCGCGTAATTCTTTTCGTGGACAGTGACGATTAGACCCGTTTGCCCGTTTTCTTCCCCCATCTGGTAGCCAGAGGAATCGTATCTGCCGATGCCCGTGATCCGGTTGAGAATTTTTTCGAGCGATTGTGGATCGATCGGCTTATCGACTAGAGATTTCAGAGAACGCTCAAGCTGCTTCTGCCCCTCCGGGCTCGTTCCTTCGACATGGACGAAACGGGGGACGGGGACGAGAAACTGTTTCCGTGCGTCGCGCGCGTGAAGGTAGCGTTCCCAGTCGGCGTCATTGAGTGAGTAGGGTATGAGGATGCGCATTTTTTCTTCCGTGGCGCTCTCGCCCTTATCAATGATGGTCTTCGCTTTTGGATAGTCCATGGACGTGAAGTCGCGCAGATTGACGTTGACGATCAAGTCCGCACCGGAGAGGCCGCGAATTTCGTTTTCGCGGATGACCACGTCCACGGAACGCCCGAACACACTGAAAAGAGATTGAATGTCCTCGGGCTTTGCAGGAGCCGTCTCAAGATGAACCGCGATGACGATATCCGCGCCCATCCTTCGCACGACGTCGGTAGGAAGATTTCCGACAAGCCCGCCGTCGACATACACCTTTTCCCCATCGCGAATGGGCGAAAAAAGTCCGGGAATGGACATGGTGGCGCGCATCGCTTTGGCGAGCGAGCCATCCTGGAAGACGACTTCCTTTCCCGAAACAAGATCGGTGGCGACACAACGGAAGGGGATCGGCAGCTGATCGAACGAACTAAGCCGCGAATACGGCAATGTCTCGTGATCAATCAAAAGGCTGATTTCTTGCCCAGCGTTGAGGCCGCCGGGCAAGGTGAGACCGTCCTTGAGGCCGACGACCAGGGAGTTGGGATAAGCACGGAGATCCTCTTTTCGACGAAAGGAGAGGTCCTGATATTGCGTCCGGCCACCGATGATGATGTCCCAATTCTGTTGCTCGACGAGTTCGCGGAGTTGTTCTGGGCTCTTGCCGCTTGCATAAAGACCTCCCACGAGCCCTCCCATGCTTGTTCCCGCAATGTAGTCGATAGGGATGTGATGGTCTTCAAACCACTGCAAGACGCCAATGTGAGCGAGACCCAGCGCGCCGCCCCCTTCGAGAGCCACACCGATCTTCGGGCGATCCGCATGGGCAGAGGCCGAAGTTGCGCTGTTGGGGTCCAGTTTGGCAGGAGACGAGGATTCAGGTGCCTGCTGGCCGGCGATGGGCGAAGCGACAACTAGAATCAATAGCAGAGGGAGCAAAGACCGGTAAGGACAGAGAGGCATGAAACCTCCTCAAAGTTCATGGTGCAGCGCACGGCAGAACCTTTGATCCGGAATTTCCGATTTGGACCTCCGACTCGCGCATCATATGCTTCCCCTGTTCCAGACTCAACGAAGTTGCCGCCAGAACGGGTCCCCAGCGAGTCAACGGTGTTCCGACGGCCCGTTCTTGCCCGTCTGACGAACCCCGGTTGCTGCCGCGTAACTGCTTTAAGCTGCCTTCTTGCGTGGAATCAACCGGCTGAGAAAATACACCGCAACTCCCGCCGCTATGATGATGGTCCCGATGGCCAGTTCATTGGTGGCCCCGACCAGCTCCTTGTGATTGCGGACGACGGTTGCAAGCATCAGCGCCAGCGGAGGCAGACCGATGGCGACGGCTCCCGCCATGCCGCCGGGAACGCGGAAGGGGCGCGCGAGTCCGGGTTCGCGGATTCGCAGCACCACTAATGCCCAGAATTCCAGCAGAATGCTCAAACCGGTCAGCAGCACGTCGAGGATGAGGTTCCCTTCGAATCCGAGCGGATAGCAGATTCCCCAGAAGACCGCACAGGCCGCAATCGCGAACCAGGGAGCGCCGGTGCGCGGGTGCCGCCACGCGAATATGCGCGGCAAGTAGCCATCTTCGGCCATCACCATGGGCAGCCGGGTGAATGAGAGCATCAGGGCATTAAAGGTTCCGATCGCCCCGACGACTCCCGCGATCGCGATGGCGATGGCCAGGATTTGTCCACCGATGATTTGTCCGATATCGACCCAGCCGCCGGTCGTCCAGCCGTTGGGATTAATTCCCGTGCGCGCCACGGCTGCCACGGGCAGCAGGTAGCTCACCACGACGAGCAAGAGCGCGCCAAACATGGCGCGAGAATAGGTTCGCTGAGGCGCTTCGACTTCCCCCGCGATGGTCGAGAGATTATCCCAGCCCATGTAATTCCACATGGCGATGAGCACGCCGCCCAGCAGATCGACATGGCGCAGCGGAACCGAAATCGTCTCGCCAGCCCTGCCGCTTCCAAGCGCGAAAATAATCAGTGCGACGAACGGTGCGAACAACGCGACGTTGAGCCAAACCGAACCTTCACCGACGGCGCGCACGCCGAAGATGTTCCACACCGTGCACAGCGCAATCATCGCAAAACCGATCAGAAGTCCGCGGTGTCCCGACTGAAGCCCAGGAAAGTACCGGCCCAAATAGGCCACGCAAAGATTCGGATACAACGCCATTTCAAACATGCTGCCCGCCAGCGTCAGCCATGTTTCCTGAAATCCCCAGAAGCGTCCCATGCCGCGCCGAACCCAGATGTAAAAGCCGCCCTCTTCGGGAATTGCTGTGGCGAGCTCGCTCACCATCATGGCTGTGGGCAGACTCCAGAGCAGCGGGGTAATGACCAAGATCAGCAATGTCGCCCGGTAACCGGTCTTCTGTACGACTTCTTCAAGCCCGTACGGACCGCCCGCCACCATGAAATACGTCGCCGCAATCATGGGCACGACAGAGATCTTGCGCAGCGCCCCTTTGCCGGCGCCTTCACCGCCAGATCTCGACCGGTTCGCACGTGTTAGGTTCAATGCGGAGTCTCCACTTGCCTCACCTCCGTTAAGCTTTATATCATGGTAAGGCAAGAGGTTAGCTGTTCCTGGGCTGTCAACCGGCGACAGTTGAGAAACAAATCGCTTGCAAGGGAGTTCTATCAGTGAGGATGAAGCTCACCTTTGTTTGCTTCTCTGCGTCTAAACAACTGGAGTTGTCTGAGTGGCTGAGGAGCGCGTGTTTCATGCAGGCAGGCAAGTAGCCGGCGTTGCGCTCCGAGAAAGCGGCAAGATGGCAGCCGACGGAATGATGATCGCATGGCCTGGAGACGGTTGCGGAAACCACGGAGAAGGCTCCGCGGCCATCAGAACCACGGGGCGAGCCTTGGCCACGCCAGATGACGACCGGATCCTGATCGAACGCGCACAGGCGGGCGATCGTGAAGCATTTGAAACGCTCGTGCATCGTTACGACCGCGATGTTTTGCGAATCGCTCTGAACATCCTGCACAAACCCGAAGATGCTCGCGACGTTTACCAAGAAGCCTTCCTGAAAATTTACAAGAATCTACCCCGTTTCCGTTTCGAGTGCAGTTTCCATACCTGGATGTACCGTGTCGTAACAAATGTGTGCCTGGACCACCTCCGCCGCCGGAACAGCCGCCCCGAAGATCAGGCGCCGGAATCCATCCCCGATCGGTCTGGCAACTCCCCGGCCGGAGATTTCTTCGACCGGCAACCGCAGCCGGGCGCGGCATCGAATCCGGAGCGGCGCCTGATGGGATTGGAAATCGGCCGGCGAATCTCCGCGGCGCTCGAACGGCTGACGCCGCGCGAGCGGATGGTATTCGAAATGAAGCATTACCAGGGCTTGAAATTGCACGCCATTGGGGAAGCACTCGGCACAACCGAGGAGACAATAAAAAATTCGCTGTTTCGCGCGACGCGCAAGCTGCGCGCGCAACTGGAAGAATTGCTTTGAGTGAACGAAACCATCACGAGACCATCATCCGCTGCGAACAGATCGAGCAGCTCGCGGTCCTATATGCCTGCGACGAACTCGATCCCGGCGCGTGTGCGGCACTCGAGGCGCATGGCAAGCAATGTCCCGCATGCGCCGCCGTGTTATCGCGTGAGGCGCGCATGCACCGTGTGATTGCTTCGTTCGACCAGCCAGCCGACACGCTCGATCGTTCCGGCCTGCTGCTCTCGCAGTGCCGCAGCGAGCTGGCCGAAGCGCTCGACGATAAACAAGCGCGGGCGGATCAGCCGGGTTGGCGCGCGGCGTTTTTGCCGGCGGCGTGGTGGGCGGCGCTTCGCGGCGCGCTGGTCTATCACCCGGCGCTGAGCATGGCCGTGCTGGTTGTGGCGGGGTTTTTGGCGGGCGTGGCGGGCCAGAGGTCGCACGTCACATCCCCTGTTTCGCCACGCCCGGTTGTGACGGTTTCCGCCGCGCCGAAGCTGACCGAGCAACAGCTCCAGAGCGCTGCAAGCGCCAATGTCGCCTGGGTGACGCCGTCCGGTTCGCAAGCGCCCACCGTGCAGGTGCAGCTGATGTCGCAGACACCGATGAGCATCGTGGGCTCGCCGGACGACACCGACGTGCAGCGCGCGCTGACCTTCGTATTGGCGAACGGCCAGCGATTCGATCCGGGCGTGCGGCTGGATTCGCTCGAAGTGCTGCGAACGCGCTCCTCAGACCCTGACGTGCGGCGCGCGATCTGCACCGCGGCACGCACAGACCACAATCCGGGCGTGCGCATGAAGGCTCTCGAAACGCTGCAAGGTCTCGGGCAGGATGCCCTGGTCCAGCAGACGTTGATCGAAGCGCTCGCGAACGATAGCAATTCCGGTGTGCGCGTAGAGGCCATCAATCTCCTTGTCAATGCGCTCCGTGCGGACAGTCAACCCGGTTCGGCGGATCCTCAGATTCTCAGTGTGCTGCGGGATCGCCTGCGGAACGATCCCAATAATTACATTCGCCTGCAAAGCGCGGCAGCGCTGCGTCAACTGGGTTCCGGCGACCTCCCCTAGGCGGGCTTAGCCGGCCATCTTAGTATCCCGTCACGGAGATCGAAGAGAGAGTTTTATGACCAACCGGCGAAAGCTCGTTGCGACGGCCGCGCTGGCTCTGCTTGCGGCCCTGCCGCCGCCTATATTCGCCCGCCGTCATCACACTCTCACCAATCCGCCGGCAGACAGCCCCATTAGCCCTTCCCTGGTTGATCTTTTTCCCATGGATTCTTCTGAGGATGTGCCGCGCGTCTTGGCGGAAAAATCAGGAACGCTTCCCACGAAGGATGGAATGCGCCTTCGGCTCAACACGAACCTGGGTAATGTTCGCATCCTCACGGATGCAAGCGGCGAGGTGTCCTACCGCGTCACGGTGGAGGCCGATTTGGGTGATCCCGGCGCGGAAAAAGTTCTGCGGGAACTCTCTGTGTTTGCGCGGCGGACTC
>JAIQES010000031.1 GCA_020073705.1 Terriglobia bacterium | reverse complement strand
TGTTAATATGGTTTTTACTAATTCTAAGTACAATTCTTCTAGCAAAAATTCGTACTACTAAAAATAATATTTCGCCCCCTTTAATCACCCAAAAAAATATGCTTATTATAGGTGGCTTTTTAATCCCAATAACACTATGCATTCCTTACTTCTACTATATTTATGCAAATCGTATTGCAGGTATCCAATTTAGCAATTTAGGTTCTGGGTCAGTAATCTCGGCAGACACGGTGAAATCGTTTATCGGGTTCAATTGGTTAGTGGATATTCCTTCGCTGTAAGCTTTTTTTTCAGGATTTGGGAAATTGCTGGCATTAGCGCCTTTCTCACTCATCATACTCGTTGTGTTGTTTATCCCACAAGTATCTCAAAGGCTAGGCCAAATTTTTTCCTCAAAACAACTTGCCACTAGCTTGTTTTTAATTTATTTTTTTATGCTTTTAATAATGAGTTATCTAACACTAACGCTTTATTTACCGATTAATATTCTTCTAACTTTTATAAATCCTGAGAGAGTGTTGCAACATATTTTTATTTTTGGAACAATTCTGACGGCAGTGGTTGTCTTTTTCTTTGTTTACTTGTCATACTTGGGAATTAAACGGTTATTTGGTATTAGCAGTAACTTGACGAAACTACGAAAACTAAATAAAAATACAATATTCACTTTTGTGTTACTGATTTTACTACTATTTAATTTCGCTCTATTGAGTATTCCAATAATTAAAGAACAGCAAGGTGTTTATGACCAAGCTAAAACTACTCTACACACCTACGAGACTCTAAACCAGAATGACATGTCATTAATGAATTGGGTTATTGAAAATATCCCTTCCACCGCGACTACTCTTGTTTCTTCAGGAGATAGCGGTCAGTTTTTAGCTGCAGTAACTGAAAGAAAAGCCTGCTCTCCGCCGCCGCCCGCCCCGCCGCGGCCCGTCCCAGCCACGCGCGCATTGTGCGTTTGAGCCTGGTGCAGGGCGATGTGCGCTTCACGCGCTCCGCCCAGAAGAACGATCCCCTGGCCGATCAGCACCTGGCCTGGGAATCGGCCATCGCCAATCTGCCCATTCGTCAGGGCAGCGTGCCTCGGAATGACAACGTTTTGAGTTTTTCCGCAGCCTGTTTAGATTAACGTTCGGAACCCTGTACGAAAAATGCCTACTCAACGCGAAACTCGAGCACCGTCTCACTCGGCACGCGCACCTGCTCGCCCTTGGTCATTACCTGTACGGCTGCGCCTGCACCTGCACCAACGCCCGCTCCGATAGCCGCGCCCTTCCCCCCGCCCGCAATCGCCCCAATGACCGTGCCGGCAACCGCGCCAATGCCCACTTTCTTCGCCGTGTCTGACCCGCGCGAGGATCCGGCTACATCGTAGTCACCAGTCATGATCGGCTGGAGACGGTTGTTAATAAGCATGTCGGTCAGCTCAAGCTTGAGCTGTGACTTGCCCCCGAAATGTCCCGCCTCCTTCGCCTCGGACAGCCGGCCATATACATCGGTCCCTCGTGGGGCTACAACAACTCCATCCACCGTGAGATCCTGCTCCAGGCTGGCTCGGAATCGGTCCCCCACGTGATTCTTGTCCGAATCCACGCTATCAATCATGCGCACGAGCAACCTGGTGCCCGCAGGAATCGTCACACTCGAGCCATTCCTGGCGGCAGTTGCCGCCGGAGCAGCGGCCGCCACGGGCGCCATCTGCGCGGAAGTATCCGCCATCGGAGCGGCTGGGGCCGCCTGCGTCCCGGATGTTGCTGGGGGCGCACCGGTGAATGTCAGAGAAATAATTTGATCCACGTTGTAAAGCTCGATCTTGCCATTCACTTCAAACTGCACGCTTGCTTGTGTTCCGCCCAGAAACCTGCCCTGGATGACGCTGCCGTCTTTCATCTGCAATGTGTCGGCCGAAACGGGGACAGCTATCAGAACGAGCACAAGCCATGCGAGCCCGGCAACTAGCCTTGTAGCACTTTTCATTTCCCCCTCCTTGAGTTCATCGGAGCCTGCGGTTAATCATTCTTTCCAAACATTCCGCAGCACTTCTCTTCGGCTGGGCACCGACTGTACGCGGCAACGGCAATCTCTTTCCCAAGCTTTCTGCCATCATTGTACTGCAAGCTGGTCTGCACCGTGCACCGGCATGCCGCTTTTCGAGTCCGGTCCATCGCAACCCGGCGCTTCGCCGCAACTCTCCTGCAATGACCGATACAATGCCACAGGATCGCGATAGAATAGGCGCGGAAGCCCGTCGACTGGAGCCCCTCATAGAAGCCACGACAAGATGAAAAAGGAGATATGGTGAGCGGACCCGTCGTGATCCTGTTCGTTTTGATTGGCCTGGCGATCCTTCTTATCGCTTTGTTCGCGTTTCGCCCGTCGGTAACAACTACGCCAACTCGGAAAATTCTGGATTTCGCGGCCCTGTTCATTCTTCCATCGGTCTGTCTGGCCATGGGATTTCAAGTGCACATGGAACGATCCAAACAAACGCAGTTCTGTATTTCCTGCCACGCCATGACGCCCTGGGGGCAAAGCTTGTACGTGGATGATCTGCATCACCTCGCCGCCACGCACTTCCAGAATCACCTTGTTCCACACAGCCAAGCCTGCTTCACTTGCCACACGACGTACACGATATTTGGAGATGCGCAGGCGAAGCTGAGCGGCCTCAAACACATCTACATGCAATATATCGCCGGTCCTCCCAAAGTCATCCGCATCTCATCGCCATATAACAATCGCGAATGTCTGCACTGCCACTCGGGCATGCGCGTCTTTGAAGAAGGCCCGGTGCACGCGGCGATGATGGACCAATTCAAATCCAATTCGATTTCGTGTTTGTCGAGCGGATGTCACGACGTCGTTCACAACACATCCGGCCTTGCGAAGGAGAAGCTCTGGAGGCCGGGACAGCCATGAAATTCAACGCACTGGGATTCGACCGGCTTCTGCGGATTTCAGGCGTTCTCGCGATCTTGGGTCTCGCTGTAGAAGCGTACACCCTGCTCTGGTTTCATCCGCTTTCGTTTGTCGCTTTCGCCCTGGTGGGTGGACTGCTGATTGTGGTCGGGATCGCCGTGTACTTGCTCTCTCTTCTCTCGTTCCTCAAATCGTCCAAATAGAACACTGTTTCATACTCGTAGGAGCTTCGAAACGGCATGGCCTCCTCCAAGACGCCGCGGATCGGATTCATAGAACCAGTCATGCGGAGCATTCCCGAAGGTTGGTTCTGGATGGGCTCCGCCGATGGGCGCGATGACGAAAAACCGGTGCACCGGGTTTGGGTCGATGCCTTCAAACTCGCCGCATACCAAGTCACGAATGCGGAGTACGCCTGCTTTCTGGAAACGACGCGCCATCCAAAGCCGCCATCCTGGGACGATTCGAACTTCAACCATCCAAAGCAGCCTGTCGTCGCAGTGTCCTGGCTCGATGCCATGGCCTATTGCGAGTGGCTCAGCCGTGCGTCCGGGCAGCGTTATCGCTTGCCTACCGAGGCCGAATGGGAACGCGCCGCTCGTGGCGGCGTGGAAGGCTCGCTCTATCCATGGGGAGACACGCAACCTGAACAAGTTCCCGACTACGCCAAGCGCTGGAAGACAGGACCTGAGCCGGTTGGGCTTTACTCCCCGAACGATTATGGGCTCTACAATCTTGGCGACAACGTCCACGAATGGTGCGCCGACTGGTACGATCCCGCCTACTACGCCGTCTCACCCGAACGAAATCCGCAAGGACCCCCAACGGGCAGCCGACGGGCGTCGCGCGGCGGCTCCTGGCGGCACCACATTAAGGTAACGCGCACCGCAGCCCGCTCGAGCATTCCTCCGGAGTTCAAATATGCCGACTATGGCTTTCGCATCGCTGCTAAAACCTAGCGGATTATGTTCCTAGCTTTGTCATTCCGAGTCCCGTCCCCGTCTGTGGGACGGGGCGAGGAATCTCTCTTTGTTCAAGACCCGGGAAAAGAGAGATTCCTCGGCACCCGGCGTGCCTCGGAATGACAGTCTTTGGATGGTTCAGTGAACAGTTAAGGAAGCACGCTGTCATCCATGCTGGTCTGATTCAAGAAACTTGGTGCCGGAGGAGGAAGTCGAACTTCTTACTCATGTTGAAACCACGTAAGTTATTGATTCTAGGAAGCACTAGAACCTTCAAAAGCGCCAGAATCGCTAGAGCAAGTGACGTGTAGGTGACACAGAATTTCCATCGAAGCCAAAAAGTGTGGCGAGTTTCTGGCGAGTTTGCGAACTACACGAAGGGGCTACGAGTCACATATGTCGTTTCTCCGTTTATGAGCTTCCCGCCAAGAAAAACATGCTCTTTAGGATCGGTAATCACCTTCGACCAGCACCCACTCTTATCGTGAGTAAAGCCTAGACGGTTAGCCATCGCCATTACAATTTGCGCCCGGAATTCCGTTGCGCATTCAATTGCAATCGCGGCTATCTCGTCCGAAACATCCTGTCCGCGATGAACAAAGTTATTTCGGTTCTCTAAGACAACCGACGTAAACTCGTTCCAAAGGGGTTTTCCGCTGCCAAGCAAAATTTCATTTAACTCAATTTTCCAAGGTCTGAGGATTCCGGCCAACAAGTTCCTTTCAGGGAAAAAATGGCTACGCGTAATCTTTTCCGTTACCTCACGCGCAATGAGGTCGGACAAGAATGCAGCCTCGAAAATTGGTCTCACACAGAAATATCGAATCATAACTTCTAGGATTGTCGCTGATACCACGACGGACGGCCCCGGAAACTTGCTGGCACTTAGGCTAGTCGCTGCTGATAACAGTTTTTTGACTCTAGCGTCAACCGCATCTCCACAGGAACCAAGGTAGGACCGAACCGCTTCCTCGTGAAGGTCGGTCGGAATACGAGCCAAATATTCCTGTTCGGCATCAAATTCCGCTTGAGACTCAGCATAGTCGTCCCATGAATCGTAGCTCATGCGGACAACCTAAGAACCGAATGCGTTCCCTTGCAACAGCAATTCATTGAAGTTCCTCGCGAAGTTGAAAAGTCTATTCGTTAGTTCACCGCGAAAAATTCGATGTGTTTACAGTTGTCGCAGACAAAGACACGAACAGGGACGGTGGTATTGTCGCTTCCTCCAAACCACAATCTCATTCCGACCTCGGGGCTATTTTGGGCCAATACTTTTAGATGATAGTGGCCCATTCCACAGACGCGGCACGGTCTTGGAATCTTCTCATCTAACAATTGTCCGTCCCGATCAATCAATCGGAGGTATGCATTCACTGCCCAGAGCAGGTCCATCGCAGAGGGAAGGCAGTCCTTGGTCTTTTCAACCACGCATTTGTCTAGGATACGGTTGATGATGTGCATGTGCGGATCATCGGGAAACACTTTGGTCAGATCGAATTCGGGCTCTCGATGATACTCGCGGGGTAGTTTTAACTTTCCTGCGACCATACACCACAACAGCTTGCCGAGCATGTATACATCGAAGTTGGGCTCAACCTTCTCAAGACGCTCTCCTAAATCAGCCCACAGAGGCATGTAGTCGTATGGTCCAACGCGCTCGTTTGTCCGGGTCACGCGTTCCGGCTGGCCGGGCAGATAGACAATCCCGAAGTCACCCAAAATGAGGTTGGTTTCATTTCCGACAAACACGTTCGCAGGCTTAATGTCTCGATGTACGATCCCTTCTGAATGCAAATCAGCTACTGCCTGAACGAGTGGGCGGAATGCCTTGAGAGCGACTGCGGCCTGTCCCTTGAACCTAACCGGGTGATCTTGAAGCGTGCCATTTGGCTGGTACTCGGTGATGATCCATCTATCTTCTTCGCTAGAGGCAAACAACCGTAGCAGTCCGGGCCTGTTCTGATTGAGAATTCGTATTTCCCCATTCAAGCGGTTAAGCACTTCGTGTTCTGCTTCCGCGCCATCGCCACGCATTTTGAATACCTTCAACGCCCCTAACTCCGAAACCATATCGGCTCGCGCAGATTGCCAAACAGCAGTGGCGAAGGCAGAGGCTTGGTCTAGACTGGTGCCGCCCGCATATTTCTGAATGGTTTTCGCGGCCTCTGCAATCTCAGCTACTCTCTGCGGGCTTCGTACCAGAAAGACTTCGCCTTGACCTGTCTTGTAGCCGAGCGGCTTGATGATTTGCCATCCGCCATATTTTTCAATTGTCTCTGCATTGGAATCCCGCGCAGGCACGGCTACGTCGATATCCTCTTCTAGACGGATGCCAAGCTCTTGCACAGAAGGATGCAGGGTTCCCGCCATCTGTGTACTTATCCAATCAGTCTGCCGTTTGATATCGCTATCCCATAGCGTTTCGGGATTCTCAATCTCTACGACACGCTCGCCAATTCGTAGGGACTCCATTTCGGCTTGTTCCCCTCTCCATCCAGCGAGGAGATTGAACTCTGGTGCGAGATACAAACCCAATCTGATTTGTTTTGGGTCAATCTCGCCAAACATCTTACGAGACTGAATTTCTATTTCGTGTAGCGAGAACCACTTGTCCTCAGGAGAATCTGGGAATAGTTCTATTAGGACACGAACAATCAATTCCACGGATCGCTTTGCCAACAGTAGCGTGTCAGCATTTCCGCAATAGTGAAACGCTGGTGCTTTCGGAAAATATGTCCGTTGGTCATTTGTTCCTAGAATTGACCATCTAACTAATCTGTCCAGAACCTCATGCGACTTTGCCTTGATAAGCAGCGGCTTACGTAACGTTGATTTCTTCGAGGTGAGAAACTCCTGAGTCACCGCGTTGACGATAGCGATATCGGTTTCTGTCAGGGACATGATAATGGCACATTATATAATGAGATTCACTTCTCATATCGATCCGGACGCAAACGTTGAGGGAATTTTGGTGCCGGAGGAGGGAGTCGAACCCACACAGCCTTGCGGCCAGCGGATTTTGAGTCCGCCGCGTCTGCCATTCCGCCACTCCGGCTCCGTTAGATTCTACACGACACGCGCAACTTGCCAAAGACTTGCCGGAAAGCATCTCTCTGACTACACTTCGCACGGCGCAGACGGACCCGGCCCTTTCCACACCGAGTCCCACGCGAATGTCGATGCCGGAAAACCCATCAGTCCCGCCGAGTGAAACCGCAGCAGGAGTTCGAGCAGATGTTTTTCCACGGGTTGCGCCCGCGCCTGCCGCCAACTGGCGCTTTGGGTTCTGGAGTCTGATCGTCACGCAATTTCAAGGGGCCTTCAACGACAACGCGCTGAAATTCCTGGTCATTTATCTGATCGTCGAACGTAATTTCCCTTCCATCGTCCGCGACCGGCTTGTTCTGCTGGTGGGCAGCCTGTTCGCACTCCCATTCATCATCTTCGCCATGGCGGGAGGGTATTTCGCTGACCGCTACAGCAAGCGCTCGGTCACGATCGGCACTAAGATCTTTGAAGCCGGCATGATGACTTTTGCTCTGATCGCGCTCGCCATCGGCCATCTTCCCATGGAAGCTGCCGCCGTCTTCCTGATCAGCACACAAGGCGCCTTGTTTGCCCCGTCAAAGTACGGTCTCCTGCCGGAGTTGCTTCCCCCAAAGGAACTTTCCTGGGGAAACGGCGTCATCGAACTCGGCACGTTCCTGGCGGCAATTACGGCCACTATGGCGAGCGGATTTCTGGCGGCCGCATTTCGCGGCCGGCAGGTCTGGTCCGGCGTGATTCTTCTCGCATTCACGCTGTCCGGCCTCGCCGCGAGCTTCGGTATTTCACGTGTGCGTGCCGCCGACCCTGCGCGGCGGTTCCGGGCGAATCCCTTCGCCGATTTCGGCGGCCAGCTTCGCATCATCGTGCAGGATCGCGTCCTGGCATGGGCGGTCGCGGGCAACATGTACATCTGGTTTCTGGCCGCGCTGCTTCAATTTGTCATCGTAATTTACGGGCATGACATACTGCGCGTGGATGAAACACAAATCAGCTACCTGCAAGCCGCCGTGGGCCTCGGCATTGGCATCGGAAGCCTTGCGGCGGGCTATTTGTCCTTCGGAACCATCGAGTACGGCCTCGTTCCGCTGGGCGCCCTGGGGGTAACCGTCTTCGGTTTTCTCGTGTCGCGGAGCGGACTAAGTATCTGGCAGGTCCGGTCCGATCTGGCATTGCTCGGATTTTTCGGAGGGTTCTACGCAGTTCCTCTCAACGCGCTAATCCAGCACCGACCTGCACCTGAGCACAGGGGCGGAGTCATCGCTGCATCGAGCCTACTGTCGTTTGTCGGCATCTTTCTTGCCGCTGGAGTGTATTTTGCACTTTCCTCGTTCGCGCATCTCAACGCCGCTCAGATTTTCCTGGCTGGCGCCATAATGACCCTCGCTGCGACCTTTTATTCCGTTTTTCTGCTGCCGGATTCCGTTCAGCGCCTCCGGCGCTGGGTTATGGATCGCTTCAGAGGCTGAGGCTCCTGTTTTTTAAGGTCCTTGCAAATCGCGGCTGATGGTTCGTTTGCGTTCACCACGGAAACCGCGACCCACAAGACGATCTCACCAAACGCCCCGCTAGAAGATCGCAAACTTCACGTGCAGGAATTTCTTCGGATCCTTCCGGAAATCGCCAACCAACAGGCGCATGTCTCCCATGAGACCCGACATGTTGTCGTAGAATTTCGGGTCGCTGAAAAACTTGCCAGCCGTGGTCTGATTTTCATTTAGCTTCGCCGTCGCGCTGGAGAGGTTTTCGCCCACTTGGCGGTATTGCAGGAATAATGAGTCATCGGTGGCGAGCTTGCCAAGCGTGCCCTTGCCGGCGCGCACGTCCGCAAAGACCGCATTGCCATTATCGATCAACTTTTTGGCGCTATCGTGGATTTCCGGTTCATAGACCAGTTTCCCAAGCGTACCCTGCTTGGTTTGCACGGCTTCAAGTATGTTATCGGCGCGGCCTGCGACGGAATTCACACGGTCATACATTTCGTCGTTCGTCACCAGCTTGCCAAGCGTTCCCTTGCCCGCCTCCGCATCAGCCATCATGCGATCGAGATTCCCGAGCGAACTGTTGAGGCGATCATAGGCCTCCTCGTCCACGAGGAATTTACCCAGCGAGCCGCGCCCTTCCTTGATGCCATCCAGGACTTCGCTGGCCTGTTGCGTGATCGCGCTCAGGTTCGTCAATAGATCGGCGCTGCGCTCAACGACGGCCTTCAGGGCTTTTTCCTCGCGTCCGGTAATTTCTTGGTCGTTCTGCAGCTTATTGCCGACGAAACCCCGATCAATATCCACATAGCGGTTCCCGAGCAACCCCTCGGTGATGAGCCCGGCGCTGGAGTCGGAGCGAATATAGTCCTGGTATCGCTTTTGGATTCGCATATCGACTCGGATGTTGCGTTGCCGCGTGGGCTGCTCCCCTGGTTTCGGCAGCCCGACGACAATGTTTTCCACATTCCCGATTTCGAGTCCGTCCAGGCGCACCGGCGCGCCCACGGTGAGGCCATCCACCTCGGGGAGGAAGGCGTGCAGGCGGTACTTCGGCCCAAGCGCCCCTGCGCCGGTTACGTAGAAGATCACCAAAACCAATAAGACTGTTGCCGCCAGTACGAATAGTCCCACACGCAGCTCGGTCCAACTCACTTGCTTGTGTTGCGCCATCTTCGCCTCCTCCTCACAAATTCCACCAACCATCATTCAGGCTTGCAACAAGAAGCGTTGCAAATATTCATCGCGGGAATCGGCAATTGTGCGCGGGCTTCCCTCAAAATACGCTTTCCCGCCGCGCAGGACAACGAAGTTCGTCGCCCCCATCGCGGCTTGCGAACCGTTGCCGTTCTGCGGGGCCGGCACGACGCGGCCTGTCACTCCGTCAAAACGGTAATTCGCGAGGCCGAAGGCATCCTGTAGGCGGTGCGTCGCGAGCAGAGACGTCACACCCAGCGTGTCGCGCAGGCGCAGGATCAGCGTGATGATCGTCTGCGACGTCACCGGATCGAGTCCCGCAGTAGGAGAATCGTAGAGCACGACAGGCGGCCGGTTGACCAGGGCCCGCGCAATCGAAACGCGGCGCTTCATGCCACCCGAGAGTTCCGCTGGCAATTTCTCGATGGCGTCTTCCATCTCGACGAACCGCAGCACCTCCCGTACCCGCGCGTCAATCTCGCTATCCTTAATACCTGCCTCGCGCAGACGATAGGCGACATTGTCCGCAACGCTCAGTGAATCGAACAGCGCTCCCTCCTGAAACACAAACCCGATCTGCCGGCGAAAAATCAACAGCTCCTTTTCAGACATTGTGGAAAGATCGCGTCCCAAAACGCGCACTACGCCGGAATCGGGGCGGAGAAGCCCCGCGGCAAGCTTCAGTGTGAGGGTCTTGCCCGTTCCACTTTCACCGATCAGGACCTTGGTTTCGCGCTGCGCAACGGAAAACGACAGGCCGGTCAGAACATCGCCTTGGTCGAAACCAATGTGTACGTTTTCGAAGGAAAGAACCGCTTGGCTCGCCGCGTCCGTGCTCATTGGAAGTAAGCGTCCACGCCATGTCCGAAGTCCCCCGGCGCATTCGCTGCGAGGATTATAGACGGAAACGGGCCGCGTGAGGCGCCGATTGCACAGGTGTCTAGAAAACGTGGCCCGCGAGGAACAGCATCAATTTCGTCAGGAAGAAATTGCAGACGAGGATAAAGACGGAGGAGACGACAACCGCCTGGGTTGTTGCGCGGCCGACGCCCTGCGTTCCGCCGCGCACCGTCAGACCCTGATAGCATCCAACCGTTGCGAGGATGAAACCAAAGACGAGCGGCTTGGAGAGTCCCTGCATCAGGTCCGAAAATACCAGCACATCAAGCGCGCGTGTCCAGAACGCAATCGCTCCAAGCCGCAGCGTGAAATGCGACACAATGAAACCGCCGATCAGTCCTACGAAGTCCGCCATCGCCGTCAGCAGCGGGAGCATCAATACGGTCGCGACCACGCGCGGGGTCACCAGCTTGCGCGTCGGGTCCGTCCCCATGGCGCGCATCGCGTCCACCTGTTCGGTCACGACCATCGAACCCAGCTCGGACGCGATGCCTGAGGAATTGCGGCCCGCGACCAGCAACCCCGTGATGGTTGGCCCGAGCTCGCGCACCAGCGCCAGAGACACCACGTCAGCCGTCAGCGCTGTCTGGCCGAAACGCTCAAACTGAGCCGCCGTCTGCAGCACCATGACTGCACCGATGAAAAAGCCTGTCAGGACCACAATCGGCACCGATCCCACGCCGATGATGTCCATCTGGTCCAGAACATCGGAGATGTAATATGGCGGATGAAATAGGTTCGTGAGTGACCGCACCGACAGCAGCGAGTAGTCTTGGACGTCCCGGACGGCCCGTTTCGCGCCGTCCATCAGAGCTTCAGCCAGCGAAATGGAGTTGGGCTCGAGAAGTTTGGGATCTGTCGTCGCCATGGGCCGCCGGAGTGTACCCCTTGCACGTGGATCGGTTCCCCGACAGCGTACTGGTCGTCGCCGGGCGCGTCAAGCATCCTGAATGTTTACCAGGTGTTCTAGGAGGTATCTGTTTTCATGGCTTTACGCGCGGTGCAGGGTTCGATAGAATGCGGAGCCTTCCATGTTTCGCTACGTCACAGCGGGGGAATCTCATGGCCAGGCGCTGATTACGTGGATCAGCGGCTTGCCCGCGGGTGTGCCGATTGACTTCGAATTCATCCATGGGGAGCTGCACCGCCGGCAACTGGGTTATGGGCGAGGCGGGCGCCAGAAAATCGAAAAGGACCGCGTCGAAGCTCTGGCCGGCGTTCGACACGGGCAAACGATCGGCGCGCCGATTGCGTTGCGCCTCGATAATCGGGATTGGGCGAATTGGGAGAAGGCGCTTTCGGTGGAGAATATCCCCGGCGAGGAAGAAGCACGCCCGCTGACCGCGCCGCGCCCGGGTCACGCAGACCTGGCTGGCGCGATGAAATTCAACTTCCACGATGCCCGCTACATCCTGGAGCGAGCATCGGCTCGAGAGACTGCGGCGCGCGTAGCAGCGGGTGCGATCGCAAAGCTGCTTCTCCGGCAATTCGAGTGTAACGTGCTGAGCCATGTGGTCGCCGTCGGCAAGGCGCGGTTGGAGCGCGCGGCCACGTGGAGCGAAATTAAGGCCGTCTGCGCAAATCTCGATTCCCCGCTCCGCTGCGTGGATCCCTCCACCGAAGCGCGCATGAAAGCTGAAGTCGACCTCGTGCACCGCGCAGGTGACACGGTTGGAGGAATCTTCGAAGTGGTCGCGCACAACGTCATCACGGGTCTGGGATCGCACGCACAATGGGACGAAAAACTCGATGGCCGGCTGGCTCAGGCGGTCATGTCCATCCAGGCTGTGAAGGGCGTTGAGATCGGCGCGGGGGTTGCCGCAGCCACCTCGTACGGCTCCGAAGTGATGGATGAGATCGGTTACGACACATCGGGCAAGCGATTCACGCGCGCAACCAACCGAGCCGGCGGACTCGAAGGCGGCATCACGAACGGCGAAGATGTCATCGTGCGCGGCTACCTGAAGCCCATATCCACCTTGCGAAGCCCGCTTGGCACCGCCGACATGGTGACGAAGCAGCCCATTTCCGCCGCGTATGAACGCTCCGATGTCTGCGTCGTGCCGGCTGCAGGCGTCGTCGGAGAAGCGATGGTGTCGCTGATGCTGGCCCAATCATTGCTCGAAAAATTCGGCGGCGATTCCCTGGCCGAAACGCTCCGCAATTTTAGGGCGTATCAGCAGCAGCTCGCGGATTTCTGAAGGGCGCATGATACAGGTGCAAGGCGAACCGATGATTTATCCTATTATAAAGTACGGCGCGGCGGTGCTGGAGTCCCCGGCAAAGCCGGTGGACAAATTCGACGAAGAACTCGCCAAGCTCTGCGAGGACATGTTCGAGTCCATGTACGTGGCGCAAGGCGTCGGTCTGGCGGCAACGCAGATCGGCCTTTCGAAGAAGCTCTCGGTGATCGATGTCAGCGTCGGGAAGAATCCCGAAGCGAAGCTCGTGCTTGCAAATCCTGAGATCATTCATGTCGAAGGCGACCAGCGCGAAGAGGAAGGCTGTCTTTCTTTGCCGGGATTTCGCGGCTCGGTTCTGCGACCGGCCTACGTGACCATTCGCGCACAGAACGTCCACGGAGAGCCGTATGAGATGCACGGCGAGGGATTGCTCGCCCGCGCCTTCTGCCACGAGATCGATCACTTGAACGGCATTCTTTTCATTCAGCACCTTAGCATGCTCAAGAGAGACTTGATCAAGCGCCGAATCCGCAAGCTGCGGAAGACCGGCGACTGGTAATCTGCAGCGCGCGAGTGACCGCAATGCGTATTGTCTTTTGTGGCACGCCGGAATTCGCCGTACCCTCACTCCGGCGGCTTGCCGCTGAAACCAATATCTCCGTTGAGGCCGTCGTCACGCAGCCCGACCGGCCGCGCGGCCGTGGGCAGCATGTCAGCGATTCTCCGGTCAAAGAAGCCGCGATCGAAGCCGGCTTGCACGTCTATCAGCCGGAAACCATTAAATCAGCCCCGGCGCAGGAATTCCTGCAACGGGTCGCGCCCGACGCGGTTGTGATTATTGCTTACGGGCAAATCGTTCCGGCACGGCTGCTAACAATTCCCCGACTCGGCTGGATTAACTTGCACGCATCGCTGCTGCCGCGCTATCGCGGTGCGGCGCCCATCCATTGGGCCATAGCCAACGGGGAGAGCGTCACCGGACTCACGACGATGCAGATTGACGCGGGAATGGATACAGGCCCGATTCTCCTGCAACGTGAATTGGAAATCGGTCCGGACGAAACTGCCCCGGAACTGGCCGCGCGCATGAGCGAGATGGGCGCTGGGCTTGTTGTCGATTCGCTTTGGCAGCTTGACCGTGGAGAGATCTCTCCTCGACCTCAAGATCCTCAAGCGGCCTGTTATGCTCCGATTTTGAAAAAGGACGATGGCCGGATCGAATGGTTGCGCACCGCCCGGCAAATCTACAACCGCATTCGCGGTTTTGCTCCGTGGCCAGGGGCGTATACCACATTTCGTGGGCAAACGTGCCATCTATGGGGGCGGCCGGAGAGAGGCGCGGCCGCCGAGGGCCACATGGCTCCGGGAGAAATCGTTCATTCAACCAAGGATGTGTATGTGGTGTGCGGTGAAGGGACTTGTTTGCGGCTGGAATCGGTGCAACTCGAGGGGCGCAAGCGGATCCTCGCGCGGGAATTCGCAAACGGTGCGCGCCTGGTTCCTGGCGACCACTTTGTTTAGCAGTCTGCGGAAAAACTCTTGAGCCGCAACCCAGGGTTATGAATCAGATGCGTTTTCCCGAGAATTGCTTTGCTGCCGGCGTAGTCGCGCAACGACGAGCCTAATCTCCTCGAATGTGATTTCCGGCGGAAGAACATTCTTGAGCGGAGTAAGCTTACCGAAACCAAGACGCGTGCAGGCATCTTCGATCCTTGCCTGTTTTTCTTGATCCACCCAGCCCGGCTGAAACTTCACTTCTCCGCGTTCCACAAGATCCGAGACCATGCTGACGATGGTCGGTCGCTGCCGGCCACGAATCCTGGCGATCTCGTCTAGGGTGCGCCCTTCCGCAAGCAACCGCACCGTCTCTTCGGCGGGCTTAAGCCTTTTCTCCGGCACCACAGCGGCGCGGGCGCCACCGCGAAATCGCCTCAGCGCATCCAGTATCGGTCGCCCGTACAACTCTGCTTTGCGCTCGCCGATACCGGAAACTTGCAGCAACCCGGCAAGCGAGCTGGGGCGGCTCCGGCAGATCTCGTCCAGAGTGGTGTCATGCATGACAATGTACGCGGGGCTGTTCTGCTGCTTCGCCGTGTCTCTGCGCCACTCCCGAAGATATTCACGTAGTTCAGGATCGATTTCCGAAGCAGCGCTCTCCTTCGGGCCTCGCGCCTGTTTCTGCTGCACCGAGGCGGCTGGGCGCGTCGTAAATTTGATCTCATGCCGCTGCTGTTCCACTTTTCGCCGTCTGGACTTGGATCTCTTTGGCGGCGCCGTCTCTTCGGGCACGGAGAGCCAGTCCGGCTCGGAGCCGCAGACGTCGCACGCATTGCAGGTCTGCCACTTCGGCGTCTCGCCGAAGTGCGTGCAGATCCGCCGGTGCCGGCAGATTTTCGATTCGACGAAGCCGCGAATTTCGTGATAACGCTGCCAGCCGCGCTCTTTCTCCTCGGGATCGATGATCTGGCCGATGAAGTGCGCCAGCAGGCCAGCGTCGCGCTTCTGCCACAGAAGAACGCAATCGGCCGGGAGACCGTCGCGGCCGGCGCGTCCCGCCTCCTGGTAATACTGCTCGATCGATTTCGGCAGCGAAAGATGAATCACGGCGCGCACAGCGGCTTTATTGATGCCGAGACCGAAAGCAATTGTGCCGACCAGCACGCGCACTTCGTCCGACATCCAGCGCTCCTGATTGCGCCTCCGCTCGCCGGCCTCCATCTGGCCGTGATAGGCAATGGCGGGAATTCCCTTCCCCTGAAGAAAATCCGCCGTCGATTCCACCTTGGCAATCGTGGGCGCATAGACAATGATGTTTCCTTCCTTGTAGCTCCGCAGAGCGCTGACGAGCAGGTCCAGCTGCGAGCGCCCGTCGCAAGCCCTCACGACGTAGCGCAAATTGGGCCGGTGGAAGCTGGCGATGTATTTATCGGGATCGCGCAGTTGAAGCTGATGAATGATGTCATGCCGCACGCGCTGCGTGGCGCTCGCTGTAAAGGCCGCGATGGGGCGGTCGGGAAAATGGACTCGCAGGCGGCTCAATTGGCGGTAGTCCGGCCGAAACTCGTGCCCCCACTCCGAAATGCAGTGCGCCTCGTCGATGGCGAAGAACGATATTGAAATACCTTGCATCCAATCGAGCGTTTCCTCACGCGCCAACCGCTCCGGCGAAAGATACAAGAGGCGATACTCGCCCGCGCGCGCTTTGTCTATGACTTGCGATTGCTTTACCACCGAGAGAGAGCTGTTGAGCAGTGCCGCTGGAATCCCCATTTGCGCGAGCGCTGCCACCTGGTCTTGCATCAGCGCGATCAAAGGCGAAACAACGATGACGGTTTGCCCCGACAGCATCGCCGCCGGCAACTGATAGCACAGCGATTTCCCTCCGCCAGTTGGCATCACGACGCAAGTATCGCGGCCTCCCAACAAGCTTCGTACAATGCGCTCCTGCAAGGGGCGAAACGCATCGTATCCCCAGTAGCGGCGCAGCGGCGTTAGAAGGTCCGGCTCAGGATTCACGCAAGCAGTATAGAATCACGGGCGCGATTGGTCTATTCGAGGGGGGAGGTCGAAGTTCTCCGCTCCAAGAAAACTGCCCTGCAGTCGCGAAATCCTCCGTGAAACCTTTGCGTGTTACCCTGCGTAGTATGAATGTGCCCGAGACCCCGGCAAGTTCGAACGGTTTTGCGGTGCGCGCCGACCACGTTTCCCGCCATTACAAAATGGGCGATGCGCTGATTCGCGCTGTAGACCAGATTTCGCTTGAAGTCCGCGCCGGAGAGTTTCTGGCGCTGTTGGGAGCGAGCGGCTCGGGCAAGTCCACGCTGCTCAATCTGATCGCGGGGCTCGACCGGCCATCCTCGGGCGCCATTTTTGCGCAGGGACGTAATCTCGCGGCAATGTCGAGCGAGGAACTCGCGGCCCATCGCAACCAGACGATCGGAATCGTATTCCAGTCCTTCCAACTGCTCCCCCGGATGACGCTTGAAGAAAATGTTGAGCTGCCTCTGCGCATTGCGGAAACCCCACGTAGCGAGCGTCCCGGGCGCGTGCGCGAGGCGCTGGAGCGTGTGCGACTGGGGGCGCGCGTGAAACATCGCCCGACGGAACTTTCCGGCGGCGAGCAGCAGCGCGCCGCAATCGCCCGCGCCCTCGTCAACCGGCCTATGATCCTGCTGGCGGATGAGCCCACGGGAAACCTCGACAGCAAGACCGGTGAAGAGATCATGAACCTGATCGCCGAAATTCACCGGCCGCCGTCGGGCCCTGGGAGAACCATCATCATGGTGACGCACGAGCACGCGCTGGCCGAGCGGTACGCGGACCGGATCGTCACACTCTCGGATGGCGCGATCTCTCGCGAGGAGAACCTGCGATGAAAGTGGCGGACTTAGCTGAACTTGCCGCGCGTAACCTGCGCGAAGCCGTACTTCGAAATTCGCTCACAACACTTGGCATTGCCGTCGGAGTGGCTTCACTGGTGGCGCTGTTGTCGCTCGGGGTGGGCCTGCAGCAACTTGTGGATCGCTCGGTCGCACGCGCGGGATTGTTCGACACGGTCTCTGTGCGCCCGCGTCAGAGTGCTCCCTTGGGCCAGGGTGTCGGCCTACGGCGAACGCCGCGCGATGCCGCAGATCTCCAGCCGCCGCGCGTCCTCGACGACGCGGCTCGCAACGAAATTGCTGCTCTGCCAAACGTCGTGGAAGTGAATCCCGAAGTGCGGTTCACCGCTGAGGCGCGGCGCGAACCAAACAGCCAGCTGGTGACGGTGTCGGGCATGGCTCAATCGTCACAGTCCAGCGGAACTCTCGACGACATGACCGGAAATTTCTTCTCTGGTCCCGATGCGGAGGAAGCCATCGTGCAGGGTGACCTGGCGAAGCGCCTGCTAGCGAACGGGAAAGCCCCCGCTTCACTGCTCGGACAGGAAATTACCCTGCGATTTGCGCAGCGACAGGCTCTACCGCCGCGTTCGGAGCAAGCGCAGCCGGAAGCTCCCAACCAGGCCGCCAGCCCGGATGAAGATGCTATGGGCTTTTCGATCGTTCCGAGCGAGAAGAAGTTCCGCGTCGTCGGCGTGCTTCCCGCATCCGATTCCGTAGGCGGGCAGGCCCGCTTCAATAATGCGGGATTATATTTACCGCTGGCGGTGGCCGAAAAACTGCAAGTCGTGCAACGGGATGATCTGCGAGATGTGGCGCGCTCCACGATGAGCGTGGGCACGCGTTACGCGGCATTGAACGTGCTCGTGAACAGCCCTGCCGCGGTAGCGCAGATCGAGTCCCGCGTCTCGGACATGGGATTTGCGGCGTTTTCGTTGATTGATGTGACGCGGAACTTGCGGACATTCTTTGCCATTTTCGACCTCTTCCTTGGAATCTTCGGCAGCCTAGCTCTGGCAGTCGCGTCGCTCGGAATCATCAACACGCTGGTGATGGCTATCCTCGAGCGACGGCGCGAAATTGGAGTCCTGAAAGCGCTCGGCGCCGCGAATCGCGACGTACGGCAACTGTTTTTCGCGGAAGCAGGCGTGATGGGATTGGTTGGAGGCGTGTTCGGCGTGCTGTTGGGTTGGGCGATCGGACGTGCGATTCAATTCGGGACCGTGTTGTACCTGAAGCGCCAAGGCTTGAATCCACCGAATATCTGGTCCGTGCCGTGGTGGCTGGTGCTGGGCGCGATCGGATTTGCGGTGCTGGTCAGCCTGGCGTCGGGAATTTATCCGGCGTCGCGAGCCGCGCGGCTTGATCCCGTCGAGGCGCTGCGGTATGAGTGATGTGACTTGTAAATTGTAATTCGTGAGGACCAAAGCCGGATCAATTCCGGGGTTGTTTCACTCGAAATCCAGACAAAAATATAGCCGTGGCGCTCAGCTGAGGGGCCAGAGCGCCACGGTATTCCCTGTCCGCCTCCGCAGGTGGCGGGCAAGACCTGTGCTACGCGGCGTGCTCGTCGCCGCGCAGGAATTCGTACCGTTCAATTTGAGCTACCACTCCGAAATGGCCGGGGTCGTCGGTATCGGCGCGCTTGATGCGGCCGAGACATCGAACCTTGACCGGTCCGGCGAGCGTGATTTCGTGCGGTAGCGTCAGCAAAATCTCCACGGGAGAGCCGCTGGAGACCTCCTTCGGCAGGAAGAAGTAAACTCCGCGCGAACTCACGTCCCTGGATTCTGTCGAAGCCTCACCGATCGCCGAACCACTGGTCCAGCGAACGATCATAGGTAGCCGGATCTGAAACCGTTGTGTCGCGCGTCGCTCTTCGGGTGTCAAAGTGTCGCCCTCCAGACTGGGACCTATCGATGTCACGCGTATGAGATTACGGTTTGGGGATGTTCGCCTCAATAGCGCGTCGGTCCCATTTATGCCAGTAGAAATTTGGTACGGGCGTACTAGGAGGATGGGGCAGTACGGACCCGTGCAAACACGTGGAAATTCCGTCTGGAGAGGCTAGGCCTGATCAATCAGGCGATGGTGGATGGCGTAGAGGGCGAGCTCGAGGCGGTCGGAGACGCCGAGTTTATCGAAAATATTGTGCAGATGATTCTTCACCGTCTGCTCGCTGATGAAAAGTTTCTCGCCGATTTCCTTGTTTCGGTAGCCTTGGGCGACAAGCTGCACGATTTCTTTTTCTCGATCGCTCAGAAGGGGCTTCTCGCGGCGTGGGCCGCCGTCGGATGACTTCGAGAAAGCCTTCATGACTTCTGTGGTCATGTGGTTATCGAGCCAGATTTCGCCGTTGTGGACCTTGTGAATGCTCCGGATCAGGAGATCTGTGGCCGATTGCTTCAGGACCACACCTCGCGCACCCAGACGCATGGCGCGAACCACGTCCCGGTCGTCTTCGGCAGCGGTTAATACGATGACGCGAGTTGGGAGTTGGTCGAAATTGACTTCTTCGAGAACGGCAAGGCCGTCTTTATCGGGCATGCGCAAGTCGAGCAGCAGGATATCCGGTTTGAGTTTGGACAACATCTTGATGCAATCGTTGCCGTTGGAAGCCTCGCCGACAATGGTGATTTCATCGTCGCCGTCGAGGAGCTTTCGCAGACCTTCACGGAAGATGGCATGATCATCGGCCATCAGGACACGAATCTGCTGTTTTGTATTCTTGGCCATATCAGCCGAGAGGAACCTCAACGGTCAATCGTGAACCATGTCCCGGAGTGGATTCCACAGTTAACACGCCCCCGACGCTGCGTGTACGCTCCTTGATCGAAATCGGACCCAACCTCAAACGGTCCAACTCGTCGCCGGTAAAGCGCCCTGCGAAGCTAAAGCCTTCACCGTTGTCGTCCACAACGAGAACAACCCGGCTCTCATTCTGCCATAGTTTTACCACGACGTGTGAAGCATGCGCATGTTTGTTCACATTATGTAACGATTCTCTATAGATTTGGAACAGGTCGCGGCAGATGCGGTCGGGAAGCCGGAGTTCGGCGGCGTCGACGAGCAAATCGAGAGCCAGACCGGATTCGTTGCGGAAGCGCTCGGCGAAGCCTTGCATCAGGTCCACTAAGTCGGCGTTCTGCACGTGCAGCGGGCGCATGTCGGTGACCATGCGGCGCAGTTCTTGCGTCTCATTGCGGACCGTTTGTTGCAGGGACGATAGCCCGCCGACAGCCTGTTCGGGCGCGGTCAGCACCTTACGCCGCAACACATCGAGCTGGATATCCACACTCAGCAAAGTCTGCAGGATGCCGTCGTGGATTTCGCGGGAGATTCGGCTACGCTCTCCTTCAATGGCATGCGCCCGGATATGGCGGAGCAAGAACAGGTTCTGAAGCGGCGGACCGAGATGCCGGACAATTGATTCAAGCCACTGCAAATCCACGGAGAGCAAGCGGCGCCGCGCATTGCCAAGCAGGAGGCGGCCGGCAGGCTGGCCGCCCACATCCATCGTCACACTAATAAGCGATCGCCAGTCGAGTTCCTCCCGCATAGGTCTGGGCAGCCGTGGAAGATCTTTCAGACGGCGCCCGTCCTTACGGTTCCAACCAAAGCCATCGCCGGCGCCCTCAAGTTGATTCCAGCATACGCTGGCGTCAGGGTGATCGAGCAAGAAACCATCGCTGCGCGACATGGGAAGATTCTCCGGGGCAAGAGGGGAGTTGTCTCCTGCGCGGAGCCTCCAGACGAAGATGCGCTCCAGCTCGGAATCGCGAAACGCCAGAATCGCCTCGTCGCAGTCGAAGACACGAACCAGTTCGTTCAGAACCAGCCGTAACGACTCGGCCACGCCGCGCTCCACTTCCAATAGTCCGGTGAGGTGTGCGAGAAACTCCTGCTCGGCCGCATGCCGGCGCTGGCGGCTAGCCAGGAACGACGTACCTGCCCCTGCGGCAAAAGTCCCCGTGGAAAGTGCGACCCAGGAAAATATCGCCCCCCACGCGAGCGGGCCGTAGATGACTGTGCGCACCAACAGGGCTAACGTCACAATGCCAGCCAGTATTACCGAGCGCCGAAACCCCCAGCGAATTCCGGCCGCCAGCGCAACGAATAAATATACGAACCAGAAAGCCACAACGGAGTGAGTCAGGAACAGGAATATGGCGAGCGCAGCCAGATCAAACGGCAATGGCAGCGGCACTTCGCCAATCCATTGCAGCTTCTGCAGCAATGTCAGAACTAATGACACACACAAATAAACGGTGACGAACAGGACAGCTTGCGGGCCACGGTCGGCTGGAGGCCGCTCCAGCAAGTTCACCAGCGCCAGCACCATGAAAATAGGACGCGCATAAGTAATTTGCCGCTCCAGGTGGCGCCGCTCGGCTGCGTGGGGTTGCATAATTGAGGAAACTATCGAACGGGATTCAGTCTAACAAGACTGTTCTGCCGCGCAAGCCGGGCGTTCCTGTCCTGCAACTCTGGCAAGAGGCCTCTCTGCGCTTCGCTGGACCCCAAGGATATTTCTTGTTCCAACATTGGGTTTTGGGGCCATAATCTGGCTAAACTGGGTATTGTATTCGGAGTATCAGGCTTGGACCATCGCTACACACGAAGTGAAGTCCAGCGTATGATCGGCGTCAGCCGCCGCGAGCTGGACTATTGGACTCGTCTTCGCCTAGTGCTCCCCCGGGCGCGCTGGGGCGAACGATTCTTCAGTTTTTCGGACCTGGTCGCGCTGGAGACAATCAAGCGTCTCACCGCTCACAGGGTTCCTGCCGGGCGGATTCGCCGAGCCATTACCGCGCTCGAAACCGAACTGGGAGATGCATGTACCCCTCTTTCCATGTTGCGCATATCCACCAACGGGAAACAGGTGGTTGTTCACTCGCCCATGGCCGCGGCCCGGCCGTTCGAACCGCTCACCGGACAATTCGTGCTGCATTTCGAGACTTCGGAGTTGGCCAGAAAAGTTCACGCGATGCCGTCCCGGTCGGCTGAGGAGTGGTTTGAATTGGGGATGGCGTGGGATTCGAATGCCGAATCGCTGCCACAGGCCGCCGAAGCATACCGGAAAGCAGTCGAGGCCGCCCCGGAGTGGGTCGAGGCGCACATCAATCTTGGCACTGCTCTTTACCAACTGAACCGCCTAGGGGACGCGCTTGAGGAGTTTGCGACGGCCGTGAAGTTCGAACCGAGCAACGCGCTTGCCGAATTCAATCTGGGTTGCGTTCTCGAGCAACTCGGCCATGCGGACGACGCGATCAAACACCTTCTCCGCGCCATCCAACTTTCCCCAGCCCTGGCCGATGCGCATTTGAACCTCGCACTGGCTTACGAAAAGCGCGGTCATATACAGAGCGCGATTCATCATCTGTCTCTGTACCTGCGCTTCGAACCTAACGGGGCGTGGGCCGAGTTCGCCCGCTCGCGCATCGCCCGGCACCGCAATCCTCGCCCGTCTTCGCCTTCCGGAAAACTGACTCCCTTCCGGCGCAATCATTAAGTTTGCTTCTAGACTGGCTTGCATCCTGGCGGAAATGCTGGTGGGACCGGAACGATAGCGTTCGGCAACACAGATGCCGGTGGATAGCGTGATTTTGCAGTTGTAGGGGCGCGGCATACCGTGCCCCTACGGTCGATTCGCGGTGCGGCAGCTTCACCAACGGTTACGCGCCGAATTTTATTGATGCTCCGATTTGTTGTGAGATATCCGGCCTGGGAGAACTCGAGGCTGCCGGGCAATTACGCGCGTGGCATGGGTTCATCGCGGTCGATCAGAGGGATCGCCGCGCACACAAGAAGCGAAAAACCACCGAGCACCACGAAGCTTACTCTGAAGGTACCAGTCAAGTCTGCCAAGTGCCCCACAAGCGGAGCGCCGCCCAGGATCATGAGAATGCCCAGCATGTTCACTAACCCCATTGCCGCTCCGGCCCGGCCTGGAAACAACGCTCCCGCACGCGAGAACATGGCGGCATATGGCAGGCCGACGCCAGCGCTGATCAACACAACCGCCGTCAGAGCGATGCCCAATGAATTCGAGGAGGGCACGAACGCGAAACAGCCCAGCGCGATCATCAAGAGACTGCCGATGATCAGCGGACGGATGCCCAGATGCCGGCGCAGGACACCTCCGAGCGGCCGCGACACGATGCCGAGCAGCAATACCAGTGATCCTATGAGTCCCGCCTGAGTGGCAGGAACTTTCAGGACCTTCGTCAGGATAACGACCACCCATGAGCCAACGACCACGGAGAGGCCGAATGTAGCCATCTGCACGAGCCCGAGCAGCCAGAGCTGAGGGGCCAGCAGCATCTCGCCAAACCGGCCCGGCGGGGCGACACCGGATGAGGCGCTTGGCGCCGCGGCCAGCCAGATGATTGCTGCTGCCAGCGCCATTCCGGCTGACACAAGAAACGTCGCCCGCCACCCAGCCAAGAGGTAGAGCCTCGGCACCGCCAAAATCACGAACCCCGCACCGAGCTGGACTGAACCACCAAAAAGTCCCTGTGCGAAATTCAGCCGCGGCCCGGCCGCCGCTGCGTGAACGTACCGCGCCCCGCCCACAAAGCAGACCCCGGTTCCGATGCCGGTGAAAATCTTACACAGGAGTAGCTGCCAATACGCGCCGGCAAATGCCATCCCGAGGTTGCCCAGCGCCACCCACACAAGGGCGCACAGAAGCACGCGCTTGGCGCCAAGCCGGTCGACGAGGTGTCCGCCCGGAATCTGCATGGTTGCGTGAGTCGCGAAGATGCCGGTCGTCAGAAAACCTGCAAGGGCCTGATTGAACCCAAATTCACGCATCAGTGCGGGCGCCAGAGGTGCGTGATTGGTGTAATTGGCGGAATAGGCGAACGCGACGATGCACCCGCAAATCACCGCCGAGCGCTGCGATGCGGCAGACAATCCCGCTGGTTCCGCCACACTCGAGACTCGAGAATCCTGCAGAACGCTCATAGGCGGCCCTGCCGCGCCAGGACCCTGCGCGGGATCGTCAGCGTCATTTCAGCGATGATCACTCAATGCTTGATCCTACCTTGGCCGTCTGAAATGCGGTCGATACGACACCCGCTGTCGGGGTCTTGCCCAAGTTGTTTCCGTCATGCTTCGTCCGTCACTCAGAAATCACGACCCATTCCCAATCCAGGGAAAACGGCACGACCCGTCTCAGTTTTGTGGCATTTCTCGGATACTGCTCCGCCTACATAGACATTTCGCTGGGCCGCAGGGCAAGCGCGAGAGCTGCGCCGACAAGAGAAAGCAGGGACATTTGAATCGCTCCCGCCATCGGCCAGCCATGATTCTTTTCGATCCAGCCCATCAATAAGCCAGCAAATGCAGCAGCCGCATAAAGGCTGGTCACGAACATTCCCGATGCGCGGCTCGCCAAACTGCCGCGCACGGCTTTGACATGATAGCCGGCAAGATTCACGTAAAGGATCGAGCTTGCTACCACGCCATAGGCGCATGTCATGATCGACGCGGCCAAGACAGAATCCGAACCGTGAAAAAACAGGTAGCCCAGACCCGCACTGCAGAGAAAAGCTCCACTAAGGACAACGCGCGGCGACAGGCGATCGCCTAGCCAGCCGCATAATATGGAGGCAAGAGCGCCGACACCGAAAAACTTGTAGACTCCTGCGGCCGTTCCTGGTGGGAAATGGAGGCCGTCCCGCAGATACAGTGGATACATGCCGAGAAATCCGTACATACTCAGGCCATGGATCATACTTAGGGCTGTCAGAAGTATCGAATTTCTGTTCAGAAGCGTCGAGGCCCCACCGGCGCCCTTCCGAGCTTCGGCAGTACGATGCGTCTCACTGAACCAGGAACGGACGAAGAGCAGGATCAAAACAATCGTGGCGAAGCCGAATAGTCCAAACGCGAGCATCGGAGCGCGCCAAGTCTTGTATGAAATCAGGAATACGCTAGCCAAGATCGGGGCGTAGAAGCCGCCGAGACCGTAGCAAAAATTGACCGAGCCAATGGCGGCGGCACGGTATTTGATAAAATAACTTGCCGCGAGGGCAAACATGGACGTCGCCATCATGGCCATGCCAATGCCCGTTGCAGCCAGGCAGAGGAGCATGGTCCAAAAACCGGTGGTGACGGTGGTCAGTGCCGTTCCCCCGGAGAATATTGCGATTCCGAGCAACAGCACGGTCTTGCGTGAGAAGCGCGAGAGCAAATATCCGGTGGGCAACCCTCCTATCCCCAACCCCAGCGTAAAGATCGTCGAGAGAAGACCTATAGTGGGAACGGAAAAGCCGAACTCCTTGCGCACGTCGTAATTGAGGAACGGGAAAAGATACCGGTCGGCCGCCATCAGTGAGTACGCCACGAGCAGCACACAGTACATCGCGATGGCAACACCGCGTGTGCCAGACCGGCTTTCCGCAGCGTTTGTTTGAATTGTGGCTTGTTGGTCCAGAATGTGTTTTTCCTCGCGTTTCTCACAGCAAACGAAATGCGGCTCGCTACAATTTCAGGCCTCGGCAGACCACGCAAACCTGATTGTGGCCCGCTTGGGCTGTTCGACTTCGTCAACTCCCAACTCACGCGGGGCCCTGAGAACCATCGCCTTGATAGAAAGACTTATTCGTCAGACCCCTGTTTTGACGCCTTTCGCAGTGCTGACAACCGTGTTCGGAAGAGTGGCGCCAACAACTGTGCGGAATTCCGCATCTGTCAGGAGCCGCTTATGACGAAGCGAGAAATTCTTGACGGCGGCCACCACCTGCATGGCCCCTTCTTCGCTGGCTTGGACGCCGATGTTCTTCAAGGCGGCCTTGATGGAATCGATGCCGCTTCCCTTTCCGAGAACGACTTTCGCCGCTGGCTGGCCAACAACGTCCCAACGGAATGGGAAGAGCTCCGTGGGATTTTCGGCGCCGCAGTTCTGGAACCAACTGGCGATGATGCCGGACTCGATCTGGAACAGCGCATCGCCGACCACGGGCCTGTTGGAGGCAACCGCATGGCCAGAAAGCTGCTGCACGAGCTTCGCAAGGCTATACAACTTGTCGTATTTCAAACCGGTGTCGATCCCATACAGGGTCAACAGAGCCATCGCGGTCTCTTCCATCGGTGTGTTGCCCGCGCGTTCGCCAATTCCAAGGACGGTCGAGTGAACCACCTCGACGCCTTCCGCCAGCGCCATGATCGTGTTAGCCACGCCCATCCCGAAATCCATGTGGAAATGAGCTTCGAGCCGTTTGTTGATGCGCGCCTTCACCGACCGCACGAGATACTGAATGGCGTGGGGTGACAACACGCCAAACGTGTCCACCAGCGCCAGGGCGTCCATGTGGCCTTCGTTTGCGACGCGCAGGATGAGATCCAGCACCCAATTCATTTCGGCGCGGGTGAAGTCGATCGGAAAGAACACAACCTCGAGCCCCTGCTCGTGAGCGAAGGCCGTCGACTCGATGGAGAGATCGATGGCCTTCTCGAGCGGCCACTTATACGCGTATTTGATAATGTGTTCGCTGGACGGCACCTCCATCACAATTCCGGACACGCCGCAATCGACCGCCCGCTTTACGTCGTCGACCATGCAGCGGGAAAAAGCGAAAATCTGAGGACCCAGCTTTCGCTTCACGATCTCTTTGATCGCGGCTTCGTCGCTTGGCGACACCACCGGCATCCCGGCCTCAATCCGGTGAACTCCGGCTTCCGTCAGCGCTTCCGCGATCCTGATCTTGTCATCCTTCGTGAAGATGACGCCGGTTTGCTGCTCCCCGTCGCGCAGAGTGATATCGTGAAATTTGATCTGCTTCGGGAAATGGAACTGTCCGCGAACTGCCTCGTTGAAGTTCCAAGGACTGACAAACCACTTTTCCGTCTTCCACGGCTCTTGTGCCATGACCTAATTCCTCCGAGATTAAAATTCCAGTGGAAAATAAACCACAGGGCTCCAAGTTTGACCGGCGCAACTAGTGCTTAACAGCTCACCAAAAAGTCCGCGGGAACGACATTCTTCCCCGCGCCCGGCGATAAACCGTTTTTTCTCTTTATGCCTCGGTCTTTGGCGGTGCCCATTCTATATGAAAAGACCCAAACAATCGAGCTATTCCTGAAGATTGAAGCCTTCTGACGCGCATGAAATGAAAGGTCATCCTCTTCGGTTCGGGCTGAACACTTTCTTGAAGGTCTCATACTAGCATTGAAAAACGGCCGGAAGAAATGCCCCCATGCTGACCGCGGCAAACCGCTTCGGTCGCTCCTCCACAGAGTATTTTCTCGGTACGATCGGCAAAAGCAAATAGGGCTGACTATTTCCCTTCGCGTGAAGGGTCGTCTCCCCACTGAAGACCTCGACCGGGCGTCTCAATTGCGAAGTTCATACTTACGGCGTTGGTCGAAAACCTAACGCTGTGGCAAGTGTGGTAACATGTCAAAAACCAGGCGGTGGTGAGCGTAGCTCAGCCGGTAGAGCATCGGTCTGTGGCACCGAGGGTCGCGGGTTCAAACCCCGCCGCTCACCCCAACGACTCCTTCAGCCGCTTGTACTTCCATTTTAATTAACCGCTTCTTTCTTGTTCCTGTTCCCCGATTCAAAAACAAGTGAAAACAAAACACCCTAGATTGCCAATTCTATGGCGAGTGCGGCCTCGCGTTCTGACTCCGCAGGAGTGTGCGTGTAAACATTCGCGGTCATATCGACCGTCGAGTGTCCCAACAACCTCTGCGCGAGTTTCAGATTGCCTGTACGTTCGTTGAGGATGCTCGCAGCTGAGTGCCTGAAGGTGTGAAAGCCTGAGGCACCTGAACGGCGAGAAATCCCCAGCCTGTCGAGAATCGGATAGAGCACATTTTGGCAGAGCACATCAGGGTTAAGTGGTGGCGCTTGGCGCTGCCCAGCAGAATCAACAACTAGTCGCTGACCAGCTTGCAGCAGCGATTGATGAAAACCAGCGGTCGATTGGTCAAACACGCTCGGTACGATTGGTTGCTCCTGGCGGAGAGTCATCTGACACGGCGGCTATTTGGAAGCATGGTGTGGCGGATCGAAGCGCTACCGTTGCCTGCGGGCAAGCAGAAACCGCCTGGCAGGCAGAGAAATCTATCAACAAAGAAACATGGAAGGGATGGAGCAGTGTCTGGGAAATCGCATGAAAAAGAGGCAATTTCTGGTTTTCCCGTACCCGGGAGAGGCAGGGCTGGCCCCTTCGTGGGCTGCTGGAATCGTTCGCGATGGAAAGGATGAAAAAATGGTCCAACGGAGGCGGTTGGGTGTATATTGCTTGGCGACTCGGAATGCAAAATGAAAATCCTGCTTTCTGTCCATACCCCGTTGCTCCCCAGTTCGGAGCATCTACCTTCACCGATGAGTAGATCGGGTTATCGACTGTATCAATTTCAATCGAGGGGACTTATGTACTACATCCTGTCGTGTGTCGCGTTTATCCTACTCGCAAACAGCCTCCCCGCGGCGGTGAAATTGACGCTCGATCAGGCCTTGGACCTGGCAGACCGCTCGCATCCTCAGCTTCAGGCGAGCGGCGCACAAGTGGACGTGGCACGGGCGGGAATCATGACGGCGCGCGCTTATCCGAACCCGGAGACTGCATTCCTCGGCGGACACCAAATGGCCCGTGTTCCAAACGCCGTGGCTGGTTCAGATTTCCTCTACACGTTTTCGCAGCCCCTCGAACTTGGGCAGCTTCGCCCAAGCCGCGTGAAGCTGGCCGAGTTGGGCGTGGAAAGCAGTCAGTTTTTTCTTGCTGAGACGAGACTCGCCGTTCTGGGCGCCGTTCGCCGCGCTTTCTATGAGGTGTTGAGGCGCAGGAGTGAAATCGCTCTGGCGCGCGAAAATCTCCGTCGGGTGGAAGACCTGCGAAAGCGTGTTGAAGTTCGCGTGCAGCTGGGCGAAGCCGGAACCATCGAGTTGAATCGCGCAGAGGCGGAAGCCGCCACGGCGATGACTTTGGCGAACAGCGCACAGCTTCAGTTGGTCACGGCGATGTCGCAATTCCAAGCCGCCGTGGGAGCGCCGCTCGCTCCGGACGTGGAACTGGAAGACGTGCCACCGCCGCCGGCGCAGCTTCCCCCGCTCGATCAATTGCGGCAAGAAGTGCTGGAACGTCATCCCACACTTGCGTTGATGCGCTCAGAAGTCCGGCGCGCAGAGGCGCGCGTGAACTATGAGACCGCATTGCGTCGGCCCCAGCCTTCGTTGAGGACAGAAGTCGAGAGATTGCCGGACAGTCCCGCCTTTCGGATTGGCGTCGCGCTTCCGGTTCCTTTCTGGAATCGCCGCGAAGGTCCTATTGCAGAATCGATTGCAGCCGTGCGCCAGGCGAATCAGCTCGCGCAGGCACGGCAGATCCAGATTCTTGCGTTGCTTGAGGGAGCCTACGGCCGCTATCAGGTTGCCGGCCAGCAAATCGCATCGTTTGAGCAAGGCGTCTTGCGCAATGCAGAACTGGCCCTGCAAGGCGCCGAGATGGCATACCAGTTGGGCGAGCGAGGAATCATCGAGGTGCTGGACGCACAGCGCATCCTGCACACGGTACGCCAAGGCTATTTGAACGCGCAGTATGAACAACGGTCCGCGCTGCTCGAAATCAATCAGTCACGCGCCGAGGACCTGAGGAGACCGATTCCGTGATCGAAAATCGAAGGGCAAAGAAACATTCCTTGAGAACGGAAAGGGGCGCGGTTGCCGCAGTGTTTTTGGCCATCATGCTGGCCGGTTGCAACAATGCGGTCTCCAGGAATAAAGAAGAAGCGGCGCCACACAATGCTCTCCCCAATCCGCTGGAGATCCGCGCTACGCCTGCTTTGATGGAGCGCCTGAAAGTGGGCGAGGTTTCGTGGACGGATGTGGGCGGAACAATCGAGGTGGCCGCTCGCGTGGAGGTGGACGAAACCCGCGTTGCGCGTGTCGGTGCGCCGGTGATGGGCCGCATCACGGAGCTGGACATTCGCGAAGGCCAGCAGGTCACGCGCGGCCAAGTGCTTGCCGTGCTGGACAGCACGGGCCTTTCCGAGGCCCAGCTCGGTCTGTTGAAGGCGATGTCGCAGCAGCAACTGGCGCAACGCGCCGTGGAGCGTGCCGAACAGCTTTTGAATGCAGGTGTGATTGGATCGGCGGAACTGCGCCGCCGCGAGGCAGAGCTGGCGCAAGCAACCGCCGAGGTGGCCGCGTCCCGCGATCAGTTGCGCATTCTCGGAATGCCGAAGGATGCCCTGGAGAATCTGGAAAGGACGCGCTCCATCAATTCGTTGTTGCGCGTGACAGCGAAAACGGATGGTACGGTTCTGGAGCGGAAAGTGGCCGTGGGTCAGGTGATCCAGCCCGCCGATACGTTGGCGGAGATCGCGGACCTCACGCAATTGTGGCTGGTGGCCGACGTCCCGGAACAGAATGCCGGGACGCTCACAGCCGGACAGACGGTGCGGGCAGAGGTCTTGGCCCTGCCCGGCGTCCCGATCCGCGGAAAGCTCTCCTTTGTAAGCGTCACGGTGAACCCCGAAACGCGCACGATCCGCGTTCGCATGGATCTTCCGAACCCTCATCATAAATACAAGCCGGCGATGCTTGCGACGATGACCATCTCGGATCGCGCGCAAAGAAAGCAGGTGATTCCCGCCGCTGCGGTAGTCCGGGATGGAAATAAGGATTACGTGTTCGTGCAGTCCGGGCCGGATGTGTTCACGCTACGGCCGGTCACGCTGGGCGAGGAATTCGGCGGACAGCGCGTTTTGGTGGACGGACTCCGCTCAGGCGAAAAAATCGTGGTGGACGGCGCATTCCATCTGAACAACGAACGCACCCGGCTTTCGGTGCTCGGAGCCTAGCGTCGTGTTGCATTCTCTAACCTATGGCGTTCTCCGGCAACGCCTTGTCATTGTCGTGCTGGCCGCCATTGGGCTTGGATTCGGCGTGGACGCGGCGCAGCGTCTTTCCGTGGACGCGTTTCCCGACGTCACCAACGTCCAGGTACAAGTGGCCACGGTGGTGCCCGGCAGATCACCCGACGAAGTGGAGCGCATTGTCACGATTCCCGTCGAGATCGGGATGACCGGACTTCCGGGGCTGACGCAGCTACGTTCACAGAACAAGCCGGGGTTGTCGATCGTGACCCTGGTCTTCACGGACGACACGCCTCTTTATTTTGCGCGTCAGCTTGTTTCCGAGCGGATGGGCGAGGTTCGCAGCCGCATGCCCGCCGGCATCGCGCCCGTTCTGGGACCGGTTTCCACGGCGCTGAGCGAAGTGTATCAGTACACGCTCGAACGGCCTGATGACGGTGAACGTGCGCTGACGAAAGAAGAATTGGTACAGCGGCGCACTGTTCAGGATTGGGTGGTCCGGCCTCTGCTCCGTAACATCCCGGGAGTGGCGGAGATCAATTCCACCGGTGGTTACGTGAAGCAGTATCACGTGTTGGTTGACCCGTTCAAGATGCGCTACTACGGCATCACCATCCGCGATATCTGCGATGCGCTGGCACGCAATAATGCGAATTCGAGCGGCGGAATTCTGCCGCAGGGACCTGAAGTGTACCTGGTGCGCGGCCTCGGCCTAGTGCACGACCTGGACGATATCCGATCCATCGTTTTGAAGGAAGTCCGCGCGACGCCGGTTTACGTTCGCGACGTGGCCGAGGTGAAGTTCGGCGAAGAAGTGCGATACGGAGCCATGATCAAGGGCGGTTACACCGAGGCCGTAGGTGGAATTGCCATGATGATCGCGGGCGGCAACGCCAAGCAGATTGTGCAAAGGATAAGGGTACGCGCCGAAGAGATCAATTCAAAGAATATGCTGCCGGACGGACTGCGCGTGGTGCCTTACTACGACCGCTCCGACCTGGTGGACGCGGCCCTGGCGACGGTGGAGAAAGTGCTGCTGGAAGGAATCGCGCTGGTGGTCGTGGTTCTGTTCCTCTTCTTGGGAGATTTCCGTTCCAGCATCATCGTAATCGCGACGTTGGTGCTGACTCCGCTACTCACATTCATGGTGATGAATCACATGGGGATGTCCGCCAACCTAATGTCGCTGGGAGGCCTAGCGATTGCGATTGGGCTGATGGTGGACGGCTCCGTTGTGGTGGTGGAAAATGCCTTTGCCAAACTGGGACATCACAAGAGCGAGAGCCGGTTCAATTCGATTCACAACGCGGTTCTTGAGGTGGGAACGCCGGTGATTGTCGGGATCGGCATCATCATTCTGGTGTTCCTCCCGCTGATGACGCTGGAGGGAATGGAAGGAAAAATGTTTTCGCCGCTGGCGTTCACAATTGCCATCGCGCTGGGAATTTCATTGGTCTTATCGCTGACGCTTTCGCCCGCGCTGTCTTCCTATTTACTGAAGGGCGGTTCGGAGCACGATACGTTTTTGGTCCGTTGGCTCAAACGGCCGTATCTCGCGATTCTCCAGTGGGCGTTAAAGCATCCGCGTGTCACTATATTCGGGGCGCTCGCTATGTTCGTGGGTGCGCTCGTGCTGTTCCCATATCTGGGGACCTCGTTCATTCCCGAACTCAAAGAAGGCACGATTTCACCCAATATGGACCGCGTTCCGAACATCGCGCTGGACGAGTCGATCCAGATGGAGATGGAAGCCATCCGCCGGATCCGCAAGCTCAAAGGCGTGAAGCACGTTGTGTCGCGGCTGGGCCGCGGTGATTCGCTCGTAGATCCGGCAGGTTACAACGAGAGCGACATGATGATCCAGCTTCAGCCGCTTGAGGAACGCAAAGGCCTGACGCAGGAAGCAATAACGCATGAAGTCCGTGAAATTGTGTCGTCGTTTCCTGGCATCAATCAGGTGATGGCCCAGCCGATCTCGGACCGCGTCGACGAAATGATGACCGGTGTCCGGGCGGACGTGGCCGTGAAGATCTTTGGCGACGACATCAACGAACTGATTGAGAAGGCGAATCAAGTGGCGCACGTGGCACGGTCCATCCGGGGCACCAGCGACATCAAAGTGGACCGCCTGCTGGGTCAACAAAACTTGAACGCGACCATCGACCGGCAGGCCATCGCCCGCCATGGATTGAATGTCTCCGATGTTCACGACGTCATCGAAGCTGCCGTTGCCGGTAGCGCCGCCACGGAGATCTACGAGGGCGAACGCCGGTTTGCCGCCGTAGTTCGCTACCCCGAAAACTTCCGCAACAGCGTGAGCAACATTCGTAACATCCTGCTCACGGCCCCCGGCGGAGAGCAGGTGCCGCTCAGCACGCTGGCCGACATCAAGCTCTCCGAAGGCGCTTCCCAGATCAGGCGCGAAATGGCCCGTCGCCGCATCAATGTGGGGGTGAACGTTGTGGACCGAGATCTCGGCGGTTTCGTCGCCGAGCTGCAACAAGAGGTTGCGCGCCAGGTGCAACTTCCTCCGGGTTACTACTTCGAGTGGGGCGGCCAGTTTGAAAACATGCAGCGAGCGATGAAACATCTGACGATTATCGTGCCGATTACGATCGGCGCGATCTTCTTTCTTCTTTTCCTGTTGTTCCGTTCGCTGCGGCTTGCCTCGCTGATCATCCTGGTATTGCCGTTCGCCTCTATCGGCGGTGTGGTTGGATTGTACGTGACGGGTGAGTATCTTTCCGTTCCCGCATCGGTTGGGTTCATCGCGTTGTGGGGAATCGCGGTGCTGAACGGAGTGGTGCTGGTCTCCTACATCCGAAAATTGCGGGAAGGCCACCGCGGCCTTATGGAAGCGATCGTCGAAGGCACCAAGATGCGTTTCCGTCCCGTGATGATGACCGCCACGATTACGGCGCTGGGGCTTGCTCCATTCCTCTCGGCGACGGGCCCTGGCTCCGAGGTGCAGCGCCCGCTGGCGATTGTCGTCATCGGAGGTCTTATCACCTCAACGTTGCTGACGCTGATCATGGTGCCGACGCTCTACCGATACTTCGATAGCGAGCCGGAGCAATTCGTTCACGAGAGGGAAGCGGCCGGCGACCTTCAATCGGCTTCGTCCTGATTCTCTATCGGAAGGGTCCTGGCTACCACCTGCAAAGCCGCTTCCTCGAACGTCATTTCGAAAGCCCGGAATACAAGGTTCGCCACTATGACTGAACTAATTTGGGCTTAAATGGCGCGACCATACTCCCTTCGGTTACATTTTAGACGTCGCGATACGGCGTACTTGACTATCATGGCCATTTTCAAAGATAGTGGTGGCCACAATGGATGTAAGAAAAGGAGAGAGGCTATGAGAACAGATGGTCGTGCGCGCACATCCCGACGGGATCTTCTGAAAGCAGTTGCGGCTGCCGGAGCCGGGGCGATCTTGCCTGCGGGCCTGCTAAGCGCGCAAAACTCGCGACAAACTGCCGGCACCAATCCGCGCCGCATCGATGTGCACCATCATTTCGCGACGCCGTCGCTGACGCCTGGGCCGATTCAGCAGTGGACGCCGGCCCAGTCGCTAGAACAGATGGATAAGTTCGGTGTCGCCACCGCCCTGCTATCTCACCCCGGCGATGGCGGACTTTTTGAGGGAACCGAGAAGGCGCGGACGTTAGCACGAAAGGTTAATGAATTTGGAGCGAAGGTCGTCAGCGATTATCCGGGGCGCTTCGGACTTCTGGCAGTGCTTCCATTCCGCGACGTCGAGGGGAGTGTAAAAGAGATCGAGTACGCCCTTGATACGCTGAAGGCCGACGGCTTCGGGATCACGAGCAATAACGGTGAAAAATGGCCCGGCGATCCCGCGCTACTGCCGATCTTCCAGGAATTCAATCGCCGCAAAACAGTGGTCTTTGTTCATCCTTTTGTCAACAAATGCTGTCGCCAGCTTGTGACGGGGGTCGCGGACTCTGTGGTTGAGTATGACTTCGATACCACCAGAGCCATCACCAGCCTGCTTTACAACGGCGTTCTGTCCCAATGTCCTGATATCCGCTTTATCGTGACCCATTCCGGAGCGTGTGTGCCGGTTTTGGCCGGACGTATAAAGGACCGTGTGCCGGGCGCAAACAGCAGCAACACCAGTAACACCGGTATTGCGCCTTCCAACCATGAGGGGAAGAACGAAAAGATTCCGAAGGGCGCGTATTACGAGCTGAAGAAACTCTATTACGAATGTGCGCATGCGAGCTATCCCATGCCCATGGCGGCATTGATGAAGTTCGTTGGCCCTTCCCAGCTATTGTTCGGTACAGACTATCCGGCTGAGCCTATGGAGACCACCATCGACAACCTGCCCAGTGATGGCCTTTCACCCGAAGTCCTTCGGGCCCTGGCGCGTGGGAATGCCGAGCGGCTGTTTCCGCGGTTGAAGTCGAAGACGTAATGGCGCTGCGCGGCTCTGGCTGGCGCTATTGCGGCGGCCCCTGGCGTTGCGAATCGGTTGTGGGAAGTGTCGGACCTAATGATGTTTGCATAATAGAGTGAGAATGAAGGGCAAGAAAGACCGGTGTATTTGAGGAAGCCGCGGGTCAAGGCAGGCTGATGCCGGCTCGTTCGGTCCCGGCGTGTGGACACGCCGTCGGAGCCGCGACAGGTTCTCCACGGGCGTGTCGGCCAGTGCGGGGACAACGGACCACTCACCCGCGAAATTTTGTCACGCAACGTTCGTGTTCAATCCAGAAGCCGTTCGCGCACGAATCATCCAGAGGGTCTCGCGAAAGCTTTCCGGGTTTAGCCCGGCGGAGCGACACACGAGTGGGAAGTCGTCTTCATCCTGGAATAGAAAGTATTCAGCTTTGCGCTTGTACTGCATCGGACCACGCACCCACTCCGCGATCGCGCTGTCAATGACGGCCTGCCAGAGCCTTTCATTGGCACTTCTTTGATTGTGAAAAACTTGGCTGTCCAAGATTAGCTCCTCCTAAGTTCCTCACCTTCCTGTCTCGATATTCGCAACTGAGAGCGATGCGCTCAATGGCTCGGAGGAACTATTGTTCCAAGTACTCGGGGATAGTACTGCCGGCACATGCGCAAAGCGCTTTCAGCGCCAGCCCCGACTGGCGGACCATACATTCCGAGAAGCTGACACATCATAAAAGGGCGCCCCTTTGGGATAGGTCTTGATCGTTCGGATCAACGCCTACACAGAAAGGAGCACCCTCATGAATGACGCTAAGTATAATTGGGCTGGACGTTCATCAAGCAACGACCTCCGCAGCAGTTCTGGACTGGACCGGCAAGCTGGTGATGGAGTGCGTTCTGGAAACGAAAGCGGCCACCCTTCTCCAGTTTATTCACGGGCTGCGAGGAAGTTTGCAGGTGACCTTCGAAGAAGGGACTTGCGCGGCGTGGCTGCACGACTTGCTCAAGCCCCACGTCACAGAAGTGCTGGTGTGTAATCCGCGAAAGAATGCTCTGCTGAAAGTCGGGAACAAGGTGGATTCGGGATGAATCAGGGCCGCACTCCAGCGACATTCATGCGGATGCGGTACAAGCCTGTACGTGCCGTGACGTAGAGGGTCTTGCCGTCGGCGTCCCCCCACGCACAGTTCGCAGGGAGCTCAGGAAACTGGATCGTCCCGAGAAGATTGCCCTCCGACGAGAAAATCATGATTCCAGCGGGTCCCGTGGCGTAAACATTGCCTGCGGTGTCGACCTTCATTCCATCCGGCACATCGTCTCCCGGAATCTTGGTTGCGTCAAAAAACTTGCGGCCATTGGCTAGAGTCCCGTCTGCGTTGACGTCATACACCATCCAGAATTTGTCGGGCCGTGAACTGGCGATATACAGCTTCTTTTCGTCGGGCGAAAAAGTCAGGCCATTCGGATAGGGTATATCCTTTGTAAGCAGCTGCAGCTTCCCTTCCGCCGTAATTCGATAGACTCCATTAAAGTCCAATTCCTTTTGCGGTATGTCCTTTGCATCGGTTGGGTAGGTTCGCAAGAGCCCCGGGGGATCGGTGAAGTAAATGTCTCCGTTGCTCTTTGAAATCAGATCGTTTGGGCTGTTCAGACGCTTTCCTTCATAGCGGTCAGCGAGGACCGTGGTAGATCCATCCTTCTCGTATCGCGCCACTCTGCGATTTCCATGTTCGGCGGCAACAAGACGGCCCTGGGGGTCCAGAGTCAGGCCGTTCGAGCCTATGAATACTCCGTCCGGATACGTACCGGGGAATATCCCCTTTCGGAAAACAGAAACGGTCCCGCCGGGAGTCCATTTCATGATCGAATTTGCCGGAATGTCGGTAAACAGCAGATAACCGCCGCTTCTCACCCAAACGGGACCCTCAATGAATCGAAAATCCCCGTGAACCTTCTCGACCTTTGCCCCAGCGGGTACCAGCTTATCCAGTGCTGGGTCGATGCGAACGACAGTTTGCGCCCGCACCGTGCTCATCAGCGTGCTCATCAAAATGACCGGCAACAATCTGATCAGGCAAACAAGAAGTCTCCTCATAGCACACCATCCTAACTTGTGTGAAGTGAATCGGGATTTCCGATTTGGTTCACTTTCTGGCGCATCGTACTCTTCTCCTGCCCTCGACACAACGAATTTGCCGCCAGAGCGGTCTCTGGCGAGATCGTCGGAAGGAGCTCGTCTCAAAAATGAGGGTTCAATTGAATCGGTGTTCGTGATACGAGATAGGCGCATTTTGACATCGCGACGAAATGGCTTTTTATCGAGGCCCGGGGCATTCAACCGCGAGTGCGATTCCCTCAGCTAGCCCGGATTTCTTAAGAATGGACCGCCAAAACCTTCCTCCCCAACATCTGGTGAGAAATCCGGGTTAGGACCGGTCGCAGAGAAAGGCATCGCGCCGGGCCGATCCTCAGTGGACCCGGCAGATCGTCCCGATTTCAGGTCGGTTATTTCGACAGAATGAGGAAGGGCCGAAGCTCCTTTACGTTCCCCAACTCTTCTAGCGCGTTCACTCGCTGGATGACGGCCTCTGTCTTCGCAGTTCCCAGCACCGGCACCATCAGGTCCCTCACCTTCGCGTTTAGGCCCTCCGTGTCCAGTGGGTTCTCTCGTGTGCCGGGGGCATAACGGGTCAGGTGGCTGACCGTTCGTCCATCACGGAGGGTTACCTCCACGAGACTGCTGCGTGGCGCGTCTGGGTCCATCAGCTTCCGATCGGCCACCAATTCCACGCGTTCCTTCACGGCGCGCACTTGCGGATCCGCCATGTGCTCATAAGAGTGACTGTTCGAGAAGGAGACCGCGCCATCCAGCAGAGCCACCGCAATGATGTATTGGCAGTTGACGTCCGGCATGGAACTATTATCGACGATACGTGCGCCGTCCTCCGGCAGCCTGACGACAATGCGCTCTGTATTGTCTACGCGTAGACCGTGCTCCTTGCGTAATTTCAGGAATGCATCCAAAGCGGCTTGGATGGGATAACCTACGGAATAGGTCTTGATGGCGGTTTCCGTGACAAAAAACCGACTGCCGAGACCAGCCACCATTTCCTCGGGCCGAGGTTGGGAGGAAAGGGCCTCGAGCACGTTGTGCTCACAATCCAGTACGTCAGGAACTCCGGTAAACCCAGCCTGGACCATCATGGCTGCTGTAACGCCATTGCGGGCACCCATCCCGCCGAAGTCAAAGGCCTTTTCCACGTGCTCGGTGTCTTGAGTCCAGCTCCAGAGGCCGGACACCTGCTGAGCGGCATACGAGAGCGCGTAACGCATCCCGACTTCATCCAAGCGAGCCAAAGAAGCCGCAGCCGCCGCGCTGCCGAATGTGGAGCTTGTGCCCTCCGCGCTGCGGTGACTTGCGCGCACCAAGTCCGGCCCCAGGGCCAGGAGAAACCGGCAGCATAGATCGTACCCTAGCGTTACTGCCCGGAGCAGCTCTATACCTGAGTTACCATCCCGCTCGGCCACGGCCAAGGCGGCCGGAACCACGGAACAACCTGGATGCGCTTTTGTTGCCGGCTCAAAGTCATCGGTTTCGTCGGCGTGGCTCAACATCCCGTTGGCCAAAGCCGCGTTGACCGCAGACGTCATGATGTCCGTGGCGACGATCGAGGCCTCTGGGACGCCTCCTTGGCCGCGTATGAACCGGATGGCCATTTCTCCGGGTTTGAGGCGAGTTCCGGAAACCATCGCCCCTAGCGTGTCCAGGATTCGATGCTTGCCTTCCCGAGCCACTTCCGGCCGGAGATTTCGATTCCGTGCTTCCACCATATAGCGCGCTAAGCGTCCGGTAATATCGGCGGAAGCCCTCGAGGGCGCCTTCCGAGAATCCTGACTGCCGGGAAATTCTGAGGCCGCAAGCTTCTCAACCGGTAACGCCGCTGCTGCGAAGAATCCACCCGCACCTTGCAAAATCCGGCGCCGCGTTAGGACTGCTTCGTCTTTTTTTCTCGTAGTCAGATCGTCGCTATGGTCGTCCACATCGTTCTCCTCTCTTAAACCGGGAGTTTTCATTTCACCTCTCAGCTACCACACACTGTACAATTATTCATTGATTCCACCACACTATTTTCTCTTTGGCTGAACCGAGGGTCGGAACGCGCTTGGCAGGCTAGAAGGGAAAAGCATTAATCTCGGATTTCCGATTTGCAAATCGGCGATATGAGTGTAGAAGTTATGCATCGCCTGTGCTCATGCGTGAGGCGAGCACACGGAAGCCTTCGGAGGTGAACACCCCGTCTTGCACTGGTTCGAGACGGACTTGCTGGCGCGTGAGGAGAACTTGACCGGTTTGGCGACCCGTAGTTTCACGGGGAGATAAAGTTGAAATCGGAAATTCGGGCCCACTTCTTGTTGACAGGAATCAATTTTGGCGCTATATACAATCTGCAACCACCATTAGCTTAGTTGGAGGTTCCCACTATGAATTCCAAGAAGTCTGATCGTAGAGCATTTTTGAAGCGGGGTGCAGCTCTGGCCGGCTTGGCCGTGGGCTCGATACCGTTCGCGAAGGGCAAAGCGCTCGCGAGCGTTACCCCCGGTTTGATCAACGGTGGAATCGGTAACACGCCCATCCCCAACAAGCTGGGAGTTGCCACTGACGAACCCACCATCCAGGATTTGTTATACGGCGGGCGGTCTAGCTACGAGACCACTGTACGCATGCCAGCGACGGGGACACGCGGTGCCACGGCACTACGAAATCTGACTCCGCTTCAGGATACGATAGGCGTCATCACGCCAGCTTCTTACCATTACATCGTCATGCACGACAATCATATCCCCAACATTGATCCCAGCAAGCACATCCTAACGATTTTCGGCATGGTGGACCGTCCCACGACCTTCACCGTGGAGGAAATAAAGCGCTTCCCTTCTGTATCCCGAGTTCACTTTTTGGAGTGCACGGGAAACAGCGGCCTGATGCATTTTAAGGCCTATGCGCACGACAAGAAGGCAGGGCGGACCGACATGACTATGATCCAAGCAGTTCATGGCAGAACCTCTACCAGTGAATGGACGGGGGTTCCTCTGTCCCTGCTGCTCAAGGAAGTCGGTGTGCAAAAGCAGGCGAGCTGGTGTATTTCGCAAGGGCAGAGCACTGAAGGGCGTGCGAGGAGCATGACGCTCGCAAAGGCTATGGACGACGTGTTTGTGGCGTACGGTCAAAATGGCGAGGCGCTGCGGCGCGAACAGGGTTATCCATTGAGGCTGCTCGTTCCCGGTTTCCAAGGGACCTTCAACATAAAGTATTTGTCGAGCATTAAGTTGGTGGACAAACCTTACTACCTCGAGGCGGAAGTCATCGGCTACACCAATTTGAAACCGGACGGCAAGGCGAGCTGGTACGAATCTCAAGTCGGACCGAAGTCCTTGATCACCTTCCCATCGGACCCGCATAAGCTGCCGGGGCGCGGCTTGTATGAGATTTCCGGCATTGCTTGGTGCGGCAGAGGCAAGATCGCCCGAGTGGAAGTCAGCACCGACAACGGGCGGACCTGGAAGGACGCCAACCTTCAGCAGCCCATATTCACCAAGTCCTGGACGCGCTTCCGCCATCCCTGGAATTGGGACGGAGCAGAGACTGTGATTATGTCCCGTTGCACGAATGAATACGGCGACATTCAACCGACGTTGCTGGAGCTAGCCGGACTGTGGGGCAGTGAAAGACCTGGCATACACATACCGGCCGAGAAAGTTTTGAGCTTCTGGGAAACCGCATCAATCTCGGAGTTTCTCAATAATCCGATTCAACTATGGAGAGTGAAGCCAGATGGGAGCGTCGAAGATGCGACGTACAGCCAGCTCCCCAATCTCAGCGCGCTTTAGAAGTCTGCAAAGATGCGACTAGCAAGGAGTGTGGCGTAGCTTAGCCAAACTGTGGGGCGATAGCAGAGAACCCCACATACCGGCCAGTGAAATTGAGCACTGGTGAGAAACCGCAGCAATCGGGGGATTTCTCAATGATCCGATTCAACTATGGAGAGTGAAGCCAGATGGGAGCGTCGAAGATGCGACATATAGCACTTTCAAAGTCTAATTTTCTACTGCCGGTGATGGCTCTGTTGGCGTGCGGGGCAGCCTTGGCGCAGTCCCCTACCTATAAGGTGGGGAGGCCGGCGAATGAAGCGGAATTGCGCCTCGCGGATGAAATTGTAGGTTCCGACGGAAAGGAACTCCCTCCCGGAAGCGGAACCGCCAAGGAAGGCGCGCCGATCTTTGCCGCTAAGTGTGCTGTTTGTCATGGACCAAAGGGAGAGGGGGGCATATATCCGTACCCGCGTTTGGTGGGAGGCCGGGGCACACTCACCACTCCTACCCCTATAATATCCTCAGAGAGTTATATGCCGTTTGCGACGACGCTTTGGGACTTCATCAACCGCTCCATGCCGCCATGGCCCCTAGAGCAGAACCCCGCGGCCAGTGGCAAGAGGGCGCTTACCCCAGACAATGTCTACGCTCTGAGCGCCTATATCCTCTATATGGGCAACATCATTAAGGAAACCGATGTGATGGATAGGAACAGTCTGCCGAAGATCGAAATGCCGAATCGGCATGGATTCTATCCTGACCCCCCACAAACAACGCCGGATCAGGATTGCCAAAATTGCATCAAGGGCCGCGGTTGGCTACCTTATTGGGATCAAGTACCTGCGCCGAAACCTGCTGCGGCGAAATGACAAGGCCTTCGCTGATCGATAGGAAGGGCGAAACCTTAGGCCGCTGTTAGAAATAGCTTCCGAATCAGTAACTTCGTCACGGCATTCACATTTCCAGGATTTGGAAGTTAGCGCTAATATCCCCGCGCCAGATCTGCGCGATTCAATAATTCATGGTTAAACATAGTCTTGGCTGTGATGAAGTGACTTCGTCACTGCAAAATGCTGCTCGCCTGCGCCTCGCTGATCAAGCGCTGCGCATCTTCCGGAAGCAAGTAGCCCTGATTGACTAGGTCATTCGCTGCCGCAGTTACGGCGGCCACATAGCTTGAACGGCTGCCGTACCGCTCCTCGAGGGAAAGCCGCGGGTCTCCTCTCGCCGTGCGGTCGGCCTTGTGGACCGCGAACGGGATATAACTGCCTGTCATACCGCACGATTCGTTTTCGGAATCCCCGGCCGCCCGAAGGTTCCAACCTGTGTAGGTGGCCACGGGAACTTGGATGGTGGTGGAGCGGACGCCGGCGATATCGTTTCCATCCTTATCGACCTTCGGCACGAGCAAAACGTAGTTGGCGTTGGGGACCTTTTTCGCGGGAGCCGCAATGCCGCTCATCTGCAGCGGTTTGAAGTCCTTCCCAAAATCCAGGCGCTGGTAATAGTTATACAGGGCGGTGAACGTCACTCCCGGGATGCTCGGGAAGCCCGCGTCTTGTGGTTTCACCAGCGTACCGTCCTTAATCATAGGAAACCGGCTGGATGGAGGTTTTTTGTCGTGGAGGACCCATCCCGTCATGGCGACTAACATGGCCCGCAGCGCATCGCGATAAGGAGCGGGATTACTCAATTGCTGGCAGATTCCCTTCTCCGGAACGCTTGCAGGGGCATGCTCGGTACCCGCCAGAAAGTAGATCCGCACATTCTCAGGGATCGGAAGGTCCTTTTTCCCGAGTGGGTCGGTCGTGTCGAGCGACATCCGCCCCATCCAGTATTCTGTCGCTGTGACCTCCTGCATGATCTTCGGACACGTTTTGTTTTTCCTGCAGCGGTCGAGAAGCGAGCCCACATTGATTCCTTGAATCGGATCTGATTCGTTTTCCCATGTGGCAGGGAGCTCGGCAACCGGATACAGGTGGTCTTCGTGCTGGCCGTTGGCGCGTCCGGGTTGTCCCCACCGGACGTTCAAAGGAAGCCGCCCAGGCGCCAAATGCGGAATCATTCCCTCAAACACGATCCGGCCCTGTTCGTCGGCATTGAAGCCCAAGTCAAGGAAGCTTCGGACATAGCGGCCGCTCTGTGAGGCGCCGTAGATAATGGCAGCTCCCGGCTCGCCTTCGCCGCGTTTCAGCCCAATGAGTTCTTCACCCTCATCGGTGTGGCGTAGATACGAGACGAAATCGCGCGTGGCCGCGAAGCCCAGACCAAGGACCTTCGGTTCGATTGCCTGGTACTGCAAGTCATAGATGTAGTTCGGGTCGAAGCCGCCCTTCAGGCAAACCTGAGTGGTGCTGGGAACGCCCGGAAAAGGAGTCTTGGAACAATCCGCGAACGCCCAATCCACAGGGTCAATGAGTTGCGGGGAATCTTGTTCGCGTATGCGCCGGGTGAGTGCCGCTTTCCTGGTATCCATTGAAGCTGCGGGATAACTGCTTGTGGAGAGGCCCGTGAACCACCCGCTGTTCAAATTGAGTGTGCTCTCGCGATTGTTGACGATGAGTTCCGAATCCACCGTCGCGCTGAGCACTTCTCCAGACGATCCGACCGTCAAGGTCGGAACCCGAATCCCCATCCGGGCATTGCCGGGGAGGAGATCACCCTGCCACCCTGTCCAGATCACCGTGTACCCGCGAGACATCAGGAACCCATCTCCGGCAGCGGCTGCCGCATTGGCCGGGTCATTCGATCCGGGAGCGCTCGCATTGTACCAAGCCAGTGCGAATTTGTTCCCCCGATTTACGACGTCATAAAACAAAACCTGATTTCCCTTCCCCGCATCGACGGGACGCAAGATGTAGATGTCCATCGAATATTCAACCATCCCGCGCGAGTTCCGTGGCGCGAGCGCAATGTCTTGAATGATGGCGTTGCGCGGATCGCTGGGATTGACCTCGCCATACGCAACGCCGACGAGTTTTTCATATTGACCAGCGGCGCCGAATGAGGTGCCGCCAAAAGTGGGCGCTTCTACGCGCTGGATGACCACACGGACGATACGCGCCGATGCGCTCTCCACAAAAAGAAAGAGGGCGCACAGCAGCACCAGGCCGATTCGCAAGAGTGATTTCAGGGGCTGCGAGCAAAAAGTGGTGGTGGTCATACGCGGACCTCAGCTAACCCCGGGCGTCTGCAAGCAACGCCTACGCGGCCCATTTTGTCGTAGCTCCATGCTTCGGAACCTCCAGGGTCGTTCATGCCGGTGCGGCGCCCGATGCCGTAAGTGATTGCGCTGCAACTCAATTCTAGATTCTATCGGGTAATTGCGGCGGGAGCAGCCTGAATTTCCGTCTGTGCTCCTGCGACGATCTGCCAGGCACCTTCTCGCTTTACCCATACGCGAGTAAAGTGATGCGGTTTACCGTTTCGCGGCTGGTGCAGAGCTGTCATAACCACCGTGTCCCCGAAGTCGAAAAAGTGGGCGGACAACAATGGGGCCGGCACCGGCTTGCCATTCATCTCCTTTTGCTTCTTGATGGTTGCAATCCGATTCGCTTTGGTGACCAGAACGCCGGGAGTAATTCCAAAGTCATCATCCCCGATGTGTCTGGCCCAGGCATCCGCGTCAGTCTGCCAGATCGCTGTGTTCATTGCCTGAAACGAAGCAATGACTTCGCGGTCAGCCTCGGTTGTGGGCTTGTACGGGATCGCCTTGCAGGGATTTTCGCAGTCCGCCGGGCCCGGCCCGTTGCCCGCATAGGCAGGGGACGATGGCGCCCGATCGGGAACTTGCTGATAGACGAGCACCCGCCAGCCCGCTGGACGCTTCACCCACACGCGTTCGAAGCGTCCGTCATGCTGAGCGCCGAAAACAGCTCCGACCTGGCCATGGCGAAAGGCCTTGAGATCTGCATTGCCTTCGCTGCCTCTCGCGAATGCGTTGAGGTCCTGCAGGACCTGCTCCTTGGTCGAGCTGATCCCGTCCAAGTCTGTCCAAGTGAAATCCGCGTCTAGAAACCCATCTACTGCTTTTTTGTCTCCATTTGCAACGGCCTGAACTAGAGAGTGGTCGGCCTGGAGGACCGCCTTCTCATCATCCTTCTGATCATTGGTGGCGGCCACTGGCCTGCTTGTCAGCGCGGCCCATAGGCCGCCGCACACGACGGCAATCGCAATGGTACTTGTGACGACACGGCTCATACCACTCTCCCTTCTCCCTGTCTTGCACCTCAGATCGATTCTATGGCCACAGATGACATGTATTGCAGGTGGACTTGGCATTGTTCTGCACGTGGCACGTGAGACAACTATACATCGTCACCACGCTGGTGGCTTCCGACATGACCTCCATCTGGGCCACCTGACCATGGCACATTTCACATTGCATGCCGGCCTGCAAATGAGTGCGGTGCGCCCAGTTCACACCTGGAAGCACGGTATAGACGCGCACCCAGGGAATGGGCTGCTGAGACTTGGCGAATGGATCGAGCTTCTGGGCGGCTGCCTTGTTCTTGTCAACCGTGGCGGCATGACACGTCATGCACGTGCTGGTGGCCGGGTAGGTCATCAGCTTGCCAGGCTCCGGATTCGTGTGGCACAACGGACACGTCAATCCCAACGCCAAGTGTACCTTGTGGCTATAAGGGATCGGTTGCACGGGCCCCGATGGATGCAGCGGGTTGTCAGGCACAGTCTGCTGAATCACCGGTGACGTCGCCGCCTGTTGGGCGAGCAGTGGCACGGTGGTCAACAGAAGCAATGCCAAAGCTTGCACCGCCACCAAGACGAAGCTTTCCTTTATTTGATTCACAAGCACTCCTCTCTTTTCATCGTTCGGCTAACCTCTCCTGGTCCTGGCTTTCACGTTCTTTTCTGCAGCACTTCTTCGATGCTGGTGCCAAAATCTTTGAGCATCACCGCTGCGGCGTTACGCCCAGGTATTCCCGTGACGGAACCCCCCGGCGCGGTGCACGCCCCTGTCTGGTACAAACCGTTGATGGGCATCCGATACTCGGACCAGCCTGGCATAGGGCGCATGGCGCCTGACTGCGACGGGGCTGATGAACCGGCATGACAACTCCCGTGCCAGTTGTGCGGATTCATGCGCTCGAGATCAAGCGGGCTTTCCACAATCCGTGCGAGGATCTTGTCGTCGGTCAGGTTAGGTGAGAAACGCCGCAGGTATTTCAGATTGGCGTCGGCCACCTGATCCTTGATCTTGTCCCAGTGTTCGGGGCCTTCTTTCAAATCATAGGGCTGGTAGGCAACGCACTTGATGGTGTGCATGCCGGCCGGAGCTCGCGTCGGGTCCGCTACGCTGCAGCAGATAATATGCTGCGGTGGATCCTCGACGTTGACCGCCCTGCAGGCGTAGTCGTACGCAAAGCGAAGCGCGCGTTCGGGGCTGGCCAGAAGTTCCGAATGCACCGGCGAAAGCGTGCCACCGGACACCGGATATTTCGGCGGCTCTTTAGTGGCGTAATTTGAGACAAACATCTGACATTCCGCCTGCCACGTTTCCACCCCGTCAACGAAGTCCTGGCCCCACATCTCGCGCGGCGCCATGTCCACGAGCTGTTTGATGTGGATTGTCGAGAGCACGGCCTTCTCGGCGCGATACGAACTGCCGTCCGTGCATTCCACTCCCGCGCATTTGCCGTTCTCAATGATGAGCCGCTGCACCGGTTTGTTGGTGAGGATCACGCCATGATGCGCCTCGATGAATCGCGCAAGAGCCTCCGTCAGCTTCCCAGAGCCCCCTCTGGGGAGGGGGCGGCTGTGGCGCTGCTGACTGAAAGCTGAATAGGCTAACCGGCCGGTCATCGGATACTGCGCTGGCTGCTGCGACCAGGGGCACGCCAGCATAAAGGCGCGGCAATGGTCGTCTTCGAAGTTGTCGCGAATGATATCCCAATGCGACATGGCCAAGCGTCGCCGCCAAAATTTCTCTGTAGGCTCAATTTTTCCGGATTCTTTCCACATGCGCCAGTACGTGTCGCCATCCTTCTTGGAAATCTTGGCGAATTCCGCGCGGGTGTGCTCCGGATCGCGCCACTGGGTGATGTAAGCCCCATCAAGGAACGGCATGTGGAAGACGGGGTCGGGGAAAATGTACTCGAGTCCGTAATCCCCGAGGTTGAGTTCATTGTCCCGGATCATTGGGTTGTCTTGAATGCCGTTGTGTGCGGAGGAGCAGGTATCGTGTTGAAATCCGCGCAAGGTCAACTGCGCCGATTTGACGTCCCCGCCCACGGTTGGCCGGCCCTCCAGCACCAGACAGCGATAACCCGCTTTCACCAGGTAGGCGGCGGTGATCAAACTGTTGTGCCCGGCGCCGGCAACAACAATGTCAAAACGCTCTGACGACGCCGTTTGCGCCAGAGCCGAGGATGTCAGGGCCAGAGGCGCTAGTGCTGCCCCTTTTACAAAATTCCGCCGCGTTATCGCGCTCATTCCGATTCCTCCATGGCAACGCGCGAGCCCAGGGAAGCGTCCGCGCGGCCCCTATGGTTGCCGCCATTACGTTTTTTTCTGCACCACTTCGTCTATGCTGGTGCCAAAATCCTTGAGCATGACTGTCGCCGCATTGCGCCCGGGCGCCCCCGTGATCGAACCTCCGGGATGGGTCGTGCCGCCGGTTTGGTACAGTCCGGGGATTGGCATCCGGTGTTGTGCCCAGCCGGGCATTGGGCGCATGGCGCCGGACTGCGCCGGGTCCGCGGAACCGGCGTGACAACTGCCATGCCAGTTGTGCGGATTCATGCGCTCGATATCAAGAGGACTTTCTACAATCCGAGCGAGGATCTTATCGTCGGACAGACTGGGTGTGAACCGCCGGAGGTATTTCAGCTGAGATTCGGCCACCTGCTCCTTGATCGCGTCCCAGTGCTGGGGGCCTTCTTTCAGATCGTAGGGTTGGTAGCCGATGACCTTGATGGTGTGCATGCCCGCAGGGGCTCGCGTCGGGTCCGCAACGGTGGCACAGATAAGAGATAGCGGGGGGTCCTCCATATTGACCGCGGAGCGGGCGTAGTCGTATGCAAAACGCAGGGCTCGCGCAGAGTTTGCCAATACGCTTGAATGCACTGGTGTGAGCGTGCCGCCTTCGACCGGAAACCTCAGAGGTTCCGTGGTGGCGTAACTGGCATTGCATTCGGTCGTTTCGCCCTGCCACGTGTCCACCCCATCGATGAAGTCTTGTCCCCACAACTCGCGCGGCGCCATATCCACGAGTTGCTTGATGTGGATCGTGGAAAGCACGGCCTTGTCGGCGCGATACGAGCTGCCATCCGTACATTCCACGCCCGCGCACTTGCCGTTCTCCACGATGAGACGGTGCACCGATTTGTTGGTGAGGATCACGCCACCATGGGCCTCGATGAAGTGCGCCAGCGCCTCTGTCAGTTTCCCCGATCCACCTTTGGGAATCGGGCGGCCGGTGCTCTGTTGTGAGATCACCTGATAGGCAGCCCGCCCGGTCATTGGGTTTTGAGGCGCTTGGTGCCCCCAGGGGCTAAGGAGCATAAATGCGCGGCAGTGGTCGTCCTCGAAATTGTCACGAAGGATATCCCAATACGACATCGCCAAACGGCGCTGCCAAAACTTGCCTTTGGGATGCTCGGCCAAGCGGTCGTTGAGTGATTTCCCAAAACCCACCGGCGCGAAACTAACAGCGTTGAAGAGAGATTCGACAGCCTGAAATTCATTGTACATACGTCGGAAGGCGAGTGCATCTTTCTTGGAAAACTTGGCGAATTCCGCGCAAGTGCGGTCCAGGTCGCGCCACTGCGTGATATAGCCGCCGTCCGGAAAGGCCGTATGGTAGATCGGATCGGGGTTGATGTACTCCAGCCCGTAGTCGCCCAGATTCAATTCGTTGTTGCGCAACATCGGGTTAGCTTGAATAAAAATGTGTGTCGAAGAGCACGTGTCATGTTTGAATCCGCGCAGCGTCAATTCCGCAGTCTTGGCGCCGCCGCCGACGATTGGCCGGCCCTCCAGCACCAGACAACGATAGCCCGCTTTTGCCAAATAGGCGGTTGCGGCCAGACTATTATGTCCGGCGCCGGCGACAACAATGTCGAAACGATCGGGCTGGGCGGTTTGCTGCGCGAGAACTGAAGGCCTGAAGGCCAGGGGCGCCAGGGACGCCCCTTTGACGAAATCGCGCCGCGTAATTTCGCTCATTCCGGTTCCTCCGTTGCCACGCGCTGGTCGAGTGAATCGTGCGCGCTGCACCTACGATTGCCGCCGTTACGTCTTCTTCTGTAAGACTTGCTCGATGCTGGTGCCCCAATCCTTCAGCATCACCACGGCTGCGTTGCGCCCGGGAGCGCCCGTGACCGAGCCTCCAGGAAAGGTCGTCGCGCCGGTTTGATATAAGCCAGGGATCGGCATGCGATGCTGTGCCCAGCCGGGTACCGGGCGCATGGCGCCGGACTGCGCCGGGCCCTGCGAACCGGCGTGAATGCTGCCCTGCCAGTTCATCGGATTCTGGCGCTCCATATCGAGTGGACTGTGAACGATCCGCGCAAGGATCTTGTCGTCGGTCAGATTCGGCACGAACTGACGCAGGTATTTCAGATTCGCGGCAGAGACCTCCTCCTTGATCGCGTCCCAATGCTGAGGGCCTTCCTTGATATCGTAGGGCTGGTAGCCGAGAACCTTGACGGTGTGCATTCCCGCCGGGGCTCGCGTCGGATCGGCAATGCTGCAGCAGATGACATGCAGGGGCGGGTCATCAACATCAACCACACCGATGGAATAGTCGTATGCAAAACGGAGGGCGCGTTCGGGGGTAGACATCAGTTCCGTATGCACCGACAAGAGCGTGCCGCCCTGGACGGGGTACTTCGGAGGTTCCGTAGTAGCGTAATCGGTTTCGAACGCCTGGGCATCCGGCTGCCAGGTGTTCACCCCGTCCATGAAATCTTCGCCCCACAACTCGCGCGGCGCCATGTCCACGAGTTGCTTGATGTGCATCGTGGAAAGCACGGCCTTGTCGGCGCGATACGAGCTGCCGTCCGTACATTCCACTCCCGCACATTTGCCGTTCTCCACGATGAGCCGCTGAACCGGTTTGTTGGTGAGGACCACGCCATGATGTGCCTCGATGAAGCGCGCCAGCGCCTGCGTCAATTCGCCCGATCCTCCTTTGGGAAGTGGCCGGCTGTGGCGCTGCTGCTGGAACGGACCGTAGGCAGTCCGGCCCGTCATCGGAAATTGGGCCGGTTGATTCGACCAGGGGCTAGCCAGCATAAATGCACGACAGTGGTCGTCCTCAAAACTGTCGCGAATGATATCCCAGGCGGCCATGGCGATGCGGCGCTGCCAATACTTGCCTCGCGGGTGCTCGGCCAGCCGGTCGTTGAGTGATTTCCCAAAACCGACCGGTGCGAAGGTGACGGCATCAAAGATCGGCGCGACCGCTTCATATTCAGCCATCATCCGCCGATAGGTAGCCGCATCCTTCTTCGAAAACTTCGCAAATTCCGCAACGGTGCGATCCAGGTCGCGCCACTGCGTGATGTAACTTCCATCGGGAAACGGCCTGTGGATGACCGGATCCGGGTAAATATACTCCAAACCGTAGTCGCCCAGTTTCAATTCGTCGTCGCGTATCAGCGGGTTGTCGAAGATGGCGGTGTGTGCCGAGGAGCATGTGTCGTGTTTGAACCCGCGCAGTGTCAATTCCGCAGTCTTGACGCAGCCACCGACTATGGGCCGGCCCTCCAAAACCAGACAGCGATAGCCCGCTTTGGCCAGGTAGGCGGTGGTGATCAGACTGTTGTGTCCGGCGCCGGCGACGACAACGTCAAACCGATCCGCCGGGGCAGCCGCCTGGGCCTGTAGGGAGAAAGGTGTAAAGGCGAGCGGCGCCAACGCCGCCCCTTTCACAAATCCTCGCCGTGATATCGTGCTCATCTGAATCCCTCCTATTGCAACACG
>JAIQES010000030.1 GCA_020073705.1 Terriglobia bacterium | reverse complement strand
GGGATCGGTCTGTTCGTCCGGGACCCGGCCGATCGACTGCCGACCGTCACGGCCATCAACATTCCCGACGGCGTGGATGGAGCGAAGGTGAGCAGCCGCCTGCTCCACGAATTTAGTATCGAAATCTCCGGTGGATTGGGCGAATTGAAGGGCAAGATCTGGCGTGTTGGCCTGATGGGGTATTCGAGCCAGCGTGGGAATGTGCTCCTGTTTCTCGGTGCGCTGGAGAAAATACTGCTCGATCAAGGCATGAAGTTGCCGGCCGGCGCCGGGATCGCGGCTGCCGCGAGCACCTTTGTGGGCGCGGCGCCTGTAGCCACAGGCCAGGGAAGGTAGCGGATGGATAGGAATGCTTCCAGCATCATCGGCCTGGTCGGCATCCGGTAATCACATACCCCGTTGAAGTTTTGATTGTTGTTGCAACTGCCGTCGGTATCCTGGATGTGTATTTCGGCAAAGGCACAATGCGCGATGCTGCCGGCGTCGCGGAATGGTGATGTAACAATCGTGTTCCGAGCAGCATCTGAAGAGATGGATCTGTTTTTTGATCTCATGCTATCGGTGGAAATTGTTTCGCCGGGTCCGATGCACCGGATGTCATGCCTGTGCTAGAGTATCGCGCCGGGGACCGCGGAAGGTTTCATAATGGCCACCAAACCCACAAAGTTGCTTGCTGGATTGCCTCCCGAAAAGCTGCGATGGCGTTGTGACCCTGCAAGAATTCCTTTTGAAACCACAGATGAGGCCGAACTGGTAACCGATCTGGTCGGCCAGGAGCGGGCCTTCCGAGCCCTGAAAATGGGCGTCGAACTGAGCGCTCCGGGGTACAACATTTTTGTCTGCGGCCTTGCTGGAACCAGCCGGGGGGGCACGATCACTCACGTAATCGGGCAGATTCACCCGGCAGCGAAATCCTCCCTGGATCGCTGCTACGTCAACAGCTTCAAGAGTCCCGATCGCCCGCGCCTGCTTACGCTGCCGCCAGGACAAGCCAATAACTTCAAGAAGGATATGGAGAGTGGCATCGAGTTTCTGCGCCGGCGGATTCCACAAGTTTTCGAGGGCGAACCCTTCCAGCGGCAGAAGGGCCGCATCGTGGACCGCTTCACCGTCCGCGAAAAAGAGTTGATGGATGATTTTACGCGGCGTATTGCGCGCGAACAGTTTGCACTGGGTCACATGCAGGTCGGCGCCGTTGCGCTGCCGGAAATTTTTCCGGTTCTCGAAGGCCAGATGGTGCCGATCGAGGATATCCCAAAGCTTGTCCACGAAGGAAAGCTTGAAACGGTAGCCGCCGAAGACCTGGAGCGAAAATACGAACAGTTTCGCCAGGAATTTACGGTTGTCTACCGGAAGACGCTGACTCTCTCACGCGAACTGGCCAGCGAACTGAGTTATCTCGAGCAGGAGGCCGCTTCGGTGCTCGTCGATGGCTTCATCGAGGAGCTGAAGGAAAAATATTCGGGTGCGCTCGTGTCCGAATACCTGGAAGAGGTGCGTCACAACCTGCTCGACAACCTTGAACCATTCAAGGAGCGCGAAGGCGAAGAAGAATCCAGCGGCGGGCCTCCTCTGGACGGCAGTTCGCGGCCGCCCTTGGCCGAGCGCGATCCTTTCCGCGTGTACGGCGTCAACGTTCTACTCGCGCACAGCGATGAAGACGTCTCGCCGGTCATCTTTGAAACCACGCCGACCTATACGAACCTGTTCGGCACGATCCAGCGCAGCTATGACGCGCGCGGCGGATGGAACTCGGATTTCATGGACTTGCGCGCGGGTTCGATTCTTCGCGCCGATGGCGGTTTCCTCGTCATGTACGCCTACGATGCGCTCACCGAAGCCGGCGTCTGGCGCACGCTCAAGCGCACATTGAATCACGCGCGTCTTGAAATCCAGCCGCTTGAGATGTTCTTCCCTTTTGGCACATCGGCGCTGAAACCCGAGCCGATTGATATCGACGTAAAGATCATTCTGATCGGCGACCGCCACATGTACGAGATCCTGTATGAATACGAGGAGGATTTTCGCAAGATTTTTAAGGTGCGCGTCGAATTCGACGAAGAAATGGTGATGAGTGACGCCGTCGTGCGGCAGTATGGCGGCCGTTTGCACCAGCTTTCCGAGCAGGAAGGCATCGGCCCGTTCGATCGCACCGCCGTGGCGGGCATGCTGGAATATGGGGTCCGCCAAGCCGGACGCCGAAACAAGGTGACGGCACGATTTCCGGAGCTGGCCGACCTGGCCCGGGAAGCGGCTTACATTGCGCGGCAGGAAGGCGCATCGCCGGTGAGCGCCTCCCACGTTCAGCGCGCGCGCCAGGCGCGCATCGAGCGTCATAACCTGACGGAGACCAAGATTCGGGAAATGATTGAAGAGGGAACACTTTTGATTGAAACCGACGGCGCGCGTGTCGGACAGGTAAACGGTCTGAGCGTTCTCGAAATCGGCGGCTATGCTTTCGGCAAACCTGTGCGGATCACGGCTTCCGCGGCGCTGGGCAAGGCGGGGTTGATCAACGTGGAACGAGAATCCAATCTAAGCGGCAACTTCCACGACAAGGGCATGCAGATCATTGCCGGGTACCTGCGCACAAAGTTCGCGCAGGATAAGCCGCTGTCGCTCGCCGCGAGTATCTGCTTCGAACAGTCCTACAGCGGCATCGACGGCGACAGCGCCAGCTCCACCGAAATCTACGCCCTGCTCTCAGCGCTTTCTGGTTTACCCATCCGGCAGGACATCGCCGTGACGGGATCGGTCAGCCAGCAGGGTGACATCCAGCCGATTGGCGGGGTCAATCAGAAGATCGAAGGTTTCTACGATGTTTGCCGCGTGAAAGGATTAACGGGGCGCCAGGGCGTAATGATTCCCGCCGAAAATATCGAAGACCTTATGCTGCGCGATGACGTGATCGACGCCGTCGCTTCCGGAAAATTTAGCGTTCTCCCCATCTCCACGGTCGAAGAAGGCATCGAGATTCTCACCGGAGTAAAGGCCGGGCTCCACGATCCGAAGGGCCCATTTGAGCCCGACAGCGTCTTCGGCCGCGCGGATCGCCGCCTCCTTGAAATGGCCACGACACTCAAATCATTCGAGTAGAGAAGCCTTGTTTCTGTCCGGGCCAGCAAGCGTGCTTTCCACCTCGTTCCATCGCGGACCTGTAGTTCAGGTTATTCGCAATGCAGGAAAATATGACCGGCCGCCGCGATTACTGGCCTCGAGCGGCGCTTCCGGTGTCCTTCGGCGTGGAAAGATAGCCGTTCACCTTGTCCTTCGTCACATCAAAGACGACGATTTCATACGGGCGCGGCACGCCCTTGGCGTAGAACTGCACGGGCTCGTCGGCCGTCTTATCCTTCTTCTCGATCGTCTTATCGTCGACGACTACCATCATCGTGTATTTGAACTTCTTCGGGTCGGTCTTTGTCAGTGTGATCTGGATGGGGCCGACGCGAGTGGGAGTCTTGGACTTGGTAAGATGCAATTCAATAATATTGCGATCACCCGAATGCTTCAGTTGTTCCAGTTCTTGCTGATTGCGCGCGATCAGGCCGCTTTGCACGCCGAGGTCGCCGACCGTGCTGGTGAGCTTCGCCTTGGTCGCTTCCAGATCCTGCCTGGTCGCACTGATGTCGCCTTTCGCGCCAGTCAGGTCGGTGCTGACCTGGCCGATTTTCGTGTCTGTTTCCTGCTTAACCTGGCCGATCTGCGCCGTCAATTTCTCATCGCTTTCCTTTTGTGACTGGCGAATGTTCTGTGCCAGCGACCGCGCCTGTGCCAGCTCGGCCTGTGTGAACCCGAGTTTTTGTGTCGTGACTTCCAGCTTGCCCCTCAGGTCGGCGACCACCGAGTTGGTCTGGTCGACCTGCGCGGCTAGCCTCTGCTCCTTCAAATTGGCCTGTGCGAACTCGGTTTCGAGCTTGGTCCGTGCTTCGTTGCTGGCGTTGCTGGCGTAGAACAGATATCCGATCAGCACGAAGGCGGCGATAAACACCACAAAGATCCAGCGCGGCGTGCTAGGCGCCTCGTACACGTTGGGTTCTCTTGGTTCAGGAACACTCGGGGAAATACTCATCATCTCTCCTTGGCGGCCAGGAGTGCTGGCAGCGCCTTTCGCAAGTCTTCATTATCGCTGAGTCATCATTGGTTGTCTATGCCTTGCGACCACGCGGGTCCTGGGCCAGCGAGCCTCGACTGTGGTCGTTAGGCCCCCCCGGGGAGTAAACTCGCCGCGCACGACGCACCAAGCAGGGCGCGTTGCGGCAACGATGTCGCGAAGCATGCGGTTCACTGCGTTCTCATAAAAAATGCCGAGATCACGGTAAGCGAGCAAGTACATTTTCAGCGCTTTCAGTTCCAGGCACAGCTTTCGCGGTTCGTACTCAATTGTGATTGTTCCGGAGTCGGGCAATCCAGTCTTAGGGCATACTGAAGTGTACTCGGGGAAGCGTGTCACAATCCGATAGCCGGGAAACTGATTGGGCCATGTGTCAAGACGCGGCAACCGCGCCTGGATACCAGCGCGTGCGTGCTTGGTCGTGTAATCCGCCATACCTCACCTCTTCTTTTATTGTACACGCGTATCAACGTGGCACAGTGAAACTTGCCTTGCGAGATATCCTTCGCGTATGCTCTCGGAAGGTTGTGTCAGGGGAGAAACAGAATTGCTTTGTCCGGCCTGTCATAGCGACAGTCCCCGCCGTTCCCGCAGGCGGAGTGTGAAGGATTATCTAGTTGGGGTCACCATGCTGCGGCCCTGGCGCTGCAGGATTTGCGATCTGCGGTTTTATGCGTGGGCCGTTCCCATCGCATATGTTTGGTATGCGCACTGCGGAGTGTGCGGCAACATGGATCTCCAGCGCATTTCCCGCGAGCACGGGGCAGGCACGTTTGCCTGGCTGTTCCGGCTGATTCATTTCCCCGCCTATCGTTGTGCTCCCTGCCGCAACCGCTTCTTCTCGATCCTTTCATATCGGCGCATCGTACCTACAGAAGAGTTGCATACAAGACCTGAGTCGCACTCCATCACGAATTAGCGGTATTGTCTCTCCTGGACAAGTTGCAGCGCGGACAAGTTGGCTTCCATTTGGTTCACAGTTTGTGTGGTGAAAAAAGAAAGGATGCTCTAAAAGGTTGAGGACCACTGGGGTTTGCAGAACCCAGCACTTCCTTTCCGAGCATTCAACAGTGACAGAGCATATACCACAACTGTTTTTCTCCTTCTATCTATCGGCACCGACCCATTCGCGCGGACTTTTCTGGCGGGCAGATCAGCAGTGATGCTGGTCTATTGTCCTTGCGCGCTTTTGATCATCGCCATGGACTCACTCGCGATCTAGTCGAGCGACTGAACGACCCTCTCGAGGATGAGCGTGTACGACACTCCGCCCTCTCGCTGTTCCGCCAGCGCCTCTACTAGATCATCGCTGATTACGAGGACGCCAACGATGCCGAGCGCTGTGCCACGACCCAACTTTCCGGCTGGTCGGCTCGGAAAAAATCCAAGATCGAGGGGCAGCTTAGGGTTGACGCGACTGGGCAGGCGGGCTAGGCTTTCGGGCGAAGGGAAAGCTCAAAACGGGAATTCCGGCTCGTAGGTGCTGAAGACGAACATCTCTGAAACGTCTAGGTTCCAAAATAAGAAAGGCCTCATAAGAAGCAAGGAGAGAAAATTGGAAACAACCGCGGAGCAATCTTTGGATGTTTTGTTTAGAGGTGAAGGGATCGCGATTTTGGGCGCGTCTACGAAAAAGGGGAAGCCCGGTTATCAAATTGTTGAAAATACAAAGGATGCGGGCTTTGCCGGGAATATTTACCCTGTCAATCTCACGGCTGATTCCATATTGGGTTTTAAATGCTACAAGAGCTTGGAAGAGATTCAAGGGCGGGTCGATATTGTGGTGATGGTCCTCGCTTCCAATGATTGTGTTGAAGCGGCTAAGGCAATTGCCCGGCGAAAAGACGAGAAGGGTGACGTTGCGGCCGTGATAGTAGTTAGCGCTGGGTTTAGCGAACTGGGGACTGACCAAGGCAGATCAAGAGAAAAGGCTTTACTGGACCAGCTCGTTCCAAGAGGAATCCGGGTCGTCGGGCCAAACTGTTTAGGAATTATCGATACGTATCATGGGATCAGTACTAACTTTGATATAGGACACTACAGAAAAGGGGGGCTTTCAATCATCACCCAAAGCGGAGCGTTTGCGTGTTCCTATCTAAAGTGGGCTACCCCCGGAAGTCTTGTAGGGCTGAATAAATTTGCTTCTCTGGGAAACATGTCGGATGTAGACGTCGTCGATCTCCTTAAGTACTTCGGCGAGGATGAGCGCACCCACGTTATCGCTCTCTACTTGGAAGGGACAAGGCAAGGCCGAGCGCTAATCGAAGTCGCCGCCGAGGTGTCCAAGAAAAAGCCCGTGGTTGCACTCAAGGCGGGGAAGACTAAAGTTGGCTCTACTGCCGTTGCGAGTCATACCGGTTCCATAGCCGGCAACTTTGAAACGTATCAGGGGGTTTTTCGGCAAGCAGGTGTTGTTTTGACTCCAAGCGTTTGCGAGTTTTACCACACCGCAGCCGCCTTTGATAAAATGCCTTTGCCCAAAGGAAATCGGATTTGTATATTGACGGTTTTGGGGGGACCAGCGGCCCTGTGTATAGACGAGCTGATTGCCTCTGGAGCCGTTGACTTGGCCAAACTCTCAGAGGAAACAAAATCAAAACTGAGGGAAATCCTGATTCCAGCCGCCAATATCGGCAAGCCGGAAGGGCTCATCGACACAACTCCTTCGTTTACCGAAGAACAGCACTACGAAGTATTCAAGATCATTTTACGAGATCCAGGTGTTGATGGGGTGATCTATCTAAACACTCCCCCTATTTTCATAGATGAAAAAGCGTTGGCTAAAAATATCGTTGAAGCCTATCAATCCTTTCCCCAAGAAGAGAGGAAACCGGTTATTTCTGTGATTGGCTTTGGTTATTCGGTCCCCAAATTGCGGAAAACCATGGAAGAGGCCGGGATGCCCACGATTGAGTATCCGGACATTGCGGCAAAAGTGATGATCAATATGGTTCGCTACAGCCAATATAAATCCCGGTTCAGCAAGCAGAAGGTATCGGTTTTGGCGCCCGAGACGATTCCAACGGAGAAAGCAGAGACGTATTACCAAGAAATCGTCAAGAAGACCCTGACAGCAGGAAGAAAGCTTCTGCCGGAACATGAGGCATATGAAATATGCAAGGCATTTAACATTCCTTATCCCCCCACTCAGATCGCCAAGGATTGGAAAGAGGTAGAGAAGGCCAGTAAGAAGTTCGGGTTCCCCGTCGTTTTGAAGATTGTTTCTCCTCAGGTTGTTCATAAGTCCGATGTTGGCGGAGTTATCGTTGGCATTACCACGCCTGGCGATCTGAAGAGGGCTTACGACCAGCTCTTGGCCAATGTCAAAGAAAAAGCCGGCGATGTGGTCATTGATGGTGTCTTGGTCCAAAAAGCTATGCGAAAAGGGGTCGAAGTAGCTATTGGGGGACTGAAGGATGAAGTGTTTGGTCCTATGATCATGTTTGGCTCCGGAGGAATTCTGATTGAGGTTTTTAAGGACGTTGCTTTCCGAATGGCGCCATTGGATCAGGAAGAAGCCTTGCTACAGATCAAGGACACAAAAGCATATGAAATGTTGAAAGGGATCCGCGGCGCCCTCCCGAGCGACCTGAAGGCCCTAACCAAATTAATCGTGAATGCGAGCAATTTGATCTATAAAGTTCCGGAACTCGCCGAGCTAGATTTTAATCCGGTATTGGCCTATCCGGATGGGTGCGTGGTAGTGGATGCCAGAATGGTTTTGAAATAAGTGAAGCTGCCGGGCATGAAACTCACTTGTCGTCACCCACCGCAGGAGAGGTCCTTGGCGGAAACATAGTCGCAATGGGCTACTCTGCACTCAATTGAGATTGGGAAAGTGCGGAAAGGTTTCAGTTTGTCGTCGTTTTGAATGTTTTGGTTAGGATCATGCAGTTTTTGCTGTGTTGATTCTGGGCCTTGGATTTTCATTCGCGGCATCGCACGGTGAAGTTTTTGCGTAGCACAGCGGCATTCTGCGCGGCCGTATGTTTGCGATGAACATTGATATGTGACGTGCGTCACAGTTTTTGAACGAGCGCCTGAGTAACTTGAATGATAGAATTTGGCCGGCTTGGCCGGGAGCCAACCTCGTATTTTGCAGTTTCTGGTTTTTATGCCTATACACAGCTCTGATAGTCCTTCATTCCCGTTTGCCGACCTGGCCGGGCAACCCCACTTATCTGAGGAACTCAGCGACGAAGGTATCCCACAGTTTCGGTTTCCCGAGCCGTTCAATTGTGCCGAATACTTCATCGATCGTCACCTCGCCGAAGGGCGCGGCAGCAAAATAGCCGTGCAGACACTCAAGCGGGAGGTGACTTACGCCGAACTGCTCGACAACGTCAACCGGTTTGGCAACACTCTTGCCGCCCTCGGCATCGGGCGCGGTGGGCGGGTCCTGATGGTGGTCAACGATTGCCCCGAGTTCTTTTTTTTGTTTTGGGGCGCTATTAAGGCAGGCATTATTCCCGTTCCGCTGAACGCATTGCTTCGGGCCAACGATTTTGCGTTCCTCATCCAGGATTCCGAGTGTGCCGGTCTCGTGTACTCGTCCGAGTTCGCAGGTGAGGTCGAAGGCGCCCTTCGTGCATGCTTGTGGCGACCGAGAGTTGTGCTCCGCATGCAGGGCGGCGAGGACACACTGACGGCGCGGGCGCGGGACGCTTCTCCAGAGTTAAGGCTGGTCCCCACGCGGGCCCAGGATGATTGTTTTTGGCTTTACTCCTCCGGCACCACCGGCAAACCAAAAGGCGTCATCCTCGCCCATGCCGACCTCCCGGTCTGCAGCCACTTTTACACGGAGGGAGTTCTGGGGGCAGAGGAAAACGATGTTTTCTTTTCCGTAGCGCGGCTGTTCTTTTCTTATGGGATGGGGGCTGCTATGGCAGCCTCCTTATGGGTCGGCGGCACATGCATCCTCGACGACCGACGCCAGACGCCGCAGACAGTGATCGAGGTGTTTCGGCGCTACGCGCCCACCATGTTCGCCGCCGTGCCCACTTTTTATGCCAGAATGCTAGCCGCAGGGGTGCTGACAAAGAATGATGTCCCCCGGTTGCGCCGGTGCCTCTCGGCTGGCGAGCCGCTGCCCCCGGAACTGTATCGCCTCTGGTTGGAAACGACTGGAGTGTCAATTCTGGACGGAATCGGTTCGACCGAGGTGGGATACATTTACATCTCAAACCGAATCGGTGATATCCGCCCGGGCGCGTCCGGCAAGCCGGTGCGCGGCTACCAGGTCAGGATCGTTGACGATGCCGGGAACAATGTCGCCGATGAAATGTCCGGACGGCTGTTGGTCAAGGGGCAGTCGGTGATGAAGCGCTATTGGAACAATCCTGAAAGGACGGCCAAGGTCCTAGTGGACGGCTGGTTTGATTCCGGCGACACCTTTCGCCGGGACCAGGACGGATTCTACGTTTATTGCGGGCGGCGCGACGATATGCTTAGGGTCAGCGGCACATGGGTCTCGCCATTCGAAATCGAATCCACTCTGGTCGAGCATCCCAAGGTGCTGGAGGCAGCGGTGGTCGGCCGAGCCGACGAAAACGGTCTTGTGAAAGCCGAGGCCTGGGTGGTGCTGAAAAATCCTGCTTCTGCCTCCGAGCCGACCGCCGAGGAGATCCGCGTCTTCTGCAAGAGCAAGCTTGCTCCCTACAAGTTTCCCAAGTGGATCAATTTTGTCCACGAACTGCCGAAGACCACGACTGGAAAAATTCAACGGTACAAACTGCGCGCCCTGAAAGACAATGCGGGACTCCGCTGAGCAAGGAGGGAGGATGGAACAGATGCTTTCGGTCGAACGTATCGGCCGTGTCGCCGTGGCCACGCTCTCGCGCCCTCCCGTGAACGCGCTGAATGACGAGTTGCTCGCCCGCCTCGACTCCGTGCTCAATGAGGTTGCAGCCGACGAAGAAGTATCGGTGCTGCACATCCGCAGCGATCAAAAGGCATTCTGCGCCGGCGCCGACCTCGCTTTGATGCGCTCCTGCTTTGCTACCCCCGAGGGCCCCGATGTCATGGTGGAGGTCGTGCGCCGCATGCAGCGTCTTTTCGAGCGCATTGAGGCGGCACCTTTGGTTACGGTTGCCGAGATCGGCGGGGCAGCCCTGGGGGGCGGGTTGGAATTAGCGCTGGCTTGCGACGTGCGCGTCGCCGCAGTGGAAGCAAAGTTAGGTCTGCCAGAAGTGGGGCTGGGTCTGGTGCCGGGCGCTGGCGGCACTCAGCGGCTGACCCGGTTGTGCGGCCGCGGCATCGCCAGCCGTCTGATCCTTGGGGGCGAGGTAGTCGATGGTGCGCTGGCCGAACGGCTGGGAATCGTCCAATGGGCGCAACCCCGGGAGCAGTTGGCAGAGTGGACCCGCGAACTGGCTGCGCACTTCGCCAACGCGCCCCGGGCAGCACTGGCTGCGAATAAGCGCTGCATCGCCGCGGCAGACGGTCCGGGCCGGGACGGCTACGCCGAGGAGCTTGCCGGTAGCCGGCGCCTTTACGACCACCCGGAAACTCGCCGCAGGGTTTCCGAATTCCTTAGCCGGAAGGGAACCTAGAGTCCTGTGTGCGAAGTCCCTTTCACGTTGTGTACAACTTGGTTCAGGAGAAACTATGAAGCTCAATGATAAGAGTGCGATCGTTACTGGCGCCGCCTCCGGAATCGGCCTGGCCACCGCCCAGACCCTGGCCGAGGCGGGAGCGCGGGTATTTTTGGCCGACATCGCGCGCGACAAGGGCGAGGCTGCCGCTGCGGCCATTCGAAATAAAGGCCACAAAGGCGAGTACATTCACCTTGACGTCACCGATGACGCTTCCATCGCCGCCTGTGCCGAAGCGTTCGCTGGCAAGGCGGGCGCGGCCGATATCGTCGTCAACGGCGCTGGATGGGGTCAGATCACGCCGTTCTTGGAAACCACACCCGAGTTCTGGAACAAGGTCATCAACCTCAACTTCATCGGCCCGATGAAATTGGTCAAGGCCTTCCTGCCCAGGATGATCGAACGCAACACCGGCAAGATTGTCAACATCAGCAGTGACGCCGGGCGGGTCGGCAGCATGGGGGAGACCGTCTATGCCGGCGCCAAGGGCGGCATCATTGCCTTTACAAAGTCGCTCGCGCGCGAAATGGCGCGCTACAACATCAACGTTAATTGCGTCTGCCCGGGTCCCACCGAAACGCCGCTCCTGCATGCAGTGCCTGAGAAACATTTGGAGGCTTTCAAGCGGGCCATCCCCTTCCGGCGCTTCGCCAAACCCCAGGAAATCGCCGATGCTATACTCTTTTTCGCCAGTTCGCGTTCGGACTACATCACGGGCCAAGTCCTGAGCGTGAGCGGCGGCCTGACGATGGTTGGCTGATCTGTTTTTTTTAATTGCTAGAGGAAATGACTACAGGAAAGGAGCGCATGAAACAAACTCAAATGTCGAATTACAAGGCCGTCCATTTTGGGTGGGCCGTCGCCGGCAAGGTGGGCACCATTACGCTCGATCGTCCCGAGCGCAAGAATCCATTGACCCTGGAATCCTACGCCGAGCTGCGGGATTTGTTCCGCCAGTTGGTCTATGCCACCGACATCAAGACGGTGGTGTTCACCGGCGCCGGCGGCAATTTCTGCTCCGGGGGCGATGTCCACGACATCATCGGAAAACTGGTGAAGATGGACATGACCGCGTTACTGGCGTTCACGCGGATGACCGGCGATATGATCAAGGCGATGCGCGCGTGTCCGCAACCTATCATCGCCGCCATTGACGGCGTCTGCGCCGGAGCCGGAGCGATGATTGCTTGCGGTTCCGACCTGCGGTTCGGCACGGCGCGGAGTAAGGTCGCGTTTCTGTTCGTGCGCGTCGGGCTGGCGGGGGCCGATATGGGAGCGTGCACTCTGCTGCCGCGGCTAATCGGGATGTCACGCGCCGCTGACCTTCTGTTCACAGGGCGTGTGATGGGTGGCGAGGAAGCGGAGCGCTACGGCTTTTACAACCGCCTGGTGGAACCCGAGAAGCTGCTTGAGGAAAGCACCGCCATGGCCGCCAGTCTTGCCGATGGCCCGACTTTTGGGCACGGCATGACCAAGAAGATGCTGGTCCAGGAATGGAGCCACGGCCTCGACGAGTGTATCGAGTCAGAGGCCCAAGCCCAGGCCATTTGCATGCAGACCAAGGACTTCGAACGCGCCTACAATGCCTTCGTCGCCAAGCAGAAGCCTGTCTTCGAGGGCAATTGATGTCCGACAAGAGTTTCCTCGCCTGGCCGTTCTTCGACGACGGCCATCGTGATCTCGCCCAAGAATTGGAGCGCTGGGCGGGAGAGGCCCTCCCGTCGCTGCTCGAAGGTGCTGAGGCTGAGAATAACTCAGATGCGGTCTATGCTTGCGTCGCCCGGCTGGTGCGCGAACTCGGCAAGGCGGGACTGCTGCGCGCTTGCATCCCTGGCGCCTACGGAGGGTTGCGCGAGAAGCTCGATGTGCGCAGCCTGTGCCTCGCTCGCGAGACCTTGGGGCGGGCCTCGGGGCTTGCCGATTTCGCTCTAGCGATGCAGGGCTTGGGCAGCGCCCCGATTACGCTGTACGGCCGCGAGGACCAGAAGCGCTCCATCCTCCCACGGGTGGCTGCGGGCACCGCGATTGCCGCCTTTGCCCTCTCGGAACCCGACGCTGGCTCCGACGTCAGTGCGATTGCTACCACGGCCACCCGCGATGGCGGCTTCTGGCGCCTCGATGGAGTGAAGACGTGGATCTCCAATGCCGGCCTCGCGTCCTTCTATATCGTCTTTGCCCGCACGGGCGAAGGGCCGGGAACCAAAGGCCTGTCCGCCTTTATCCTCGATGCCGGCACTCCCGGTTTGGACACCTCCGAGCGCATCGAAGTGATTGCACCTCACCCTCTGGGCACCCTTCGTCTGACTAACTGTCGCGTTCCCGCCGATTGCTTGCTGGGGCTGCCGGGCGAGGGTTTCAAGATCGCCATGGCCACGCTGGATATCTTCCGCTCCTCGGTTGGCGCTGCCGCCCTGGGCTTTGCCCGCCGGGCGCTGGACGAGGCAACTGCGCGGACGCTCAAGCGCCGCATGTTTGGCAAGACGCAGGCCGAGTTCCAGTTGACTCAAGTCAAGCTTGGGGACATGGCGGTATGGGTCGACGCTGCGGCGCTACTGATTTACCGATCTGCTTGGACCAAAGATGTTCTGGGCCGGCGCGTCACGCGGGAGGCCTCGATGGCCAAGCTGTATGCTACGGAATCGGCACAAAAAGTGATCGACGAGGCGGTACAGATGTTCGGCGGCCTGGGTGTCGTTCGTGGTATGACGGTGGAGCGGCTCTACCGTGAGATCCGGGCACTGCGCATCTATGAGGGGGCCAGTGAGGTGCTGAAATTGATTATCGGCTCCAAGGTGCTGGAAACGGCGGTGGCGGAAAAAGATCGAGTCAGCATGGAACACGGGACCGTGTGATGCAAGCAAACACCAAACCGCCACTAGCCGGCCGCCATGCAGTGATCACCGGTGGAGGACGCGGAATCGGCGCAGCCGTGGCCGAGGCCCTGGCGCGCTTGGGCGCCTCCGTCTCTCTCATTGGCCGGAAAGCAGAGGTCTTGCAGGCAGAGGCGACCCGCCTCAGTAAAGAGCACGGGGCCAAAGTGGCGACGGCGCCAGTCGACGTAACCGATGAAGCCGCGGCCCGCAAAGCTATCGCCACCCTAAGAGACGCACTAGGCCCCCCGACTATCATGGTTAATAACGCTGGGATTGCCGCCTCGGCGCCGTTCCTCAAGTCGGACGCGGCGTTGTGGCGCAAGCTGCTCGACGTGGACCTGATGGGCGCTGTTTATTGCACTCAGGCGGTCTTACCGGGCATGCTGGAAGCAGGATGGGGCCGGATCATCAACATTGCTTCGGTCGCCGGCCTAACGGGGTATCCTTACATTACCGCGTATTGTGCGGCCAAGCACGCCATGATCGGCCTGACCCGGGCTCTGGCAATTGAAACGGCGCGCACGAACGTCACGGTCAACGCGGTGTGCCCCGGCTACGTCGACACCGAAATGACTGTCCGCACCATCGCCAACATCACCAGCAAGACCAGCCACAGCTCCGAGGAGGCTCTCGCCAGCTTGGTAGCACACAATCCGCAAAGGCGACTCATCCAGCCAACAGAGATAGCGGATGCCGTAGTTTGGCTGTGCAGCGACGGCGCCGCATCGGTGACCGGGCAGAGCATCGTCCTCGCCGGTGGCGAGCTTATGCCATGAATTCGAAATGTAAGGCGGTGCCGGTGGTTTTCTCTGCACGGAATGAGCGAAGCCTGATCGGTGAAATTCACGATGAGGATTTCCTTCCAGACCGCTGTACGAGAGGTTTTGCTGCTCTAAGGCTTCGAAAATCTCTTGATCACATCGAGTGGGATTGGTCTTCCTTCCATTTTTTTTGGATCGGCAGCGGATCGAACGGCCCAGACGCGAGTCTCGAATGCCTCGACTGCGAGGTCCTTGCCCTTGTAGAGCTTATGCCGGACCTGGAAACTGCTCTTGCGGAATTCTGTCACACAGGATTCAATCACCGCGGTTTCGCCATAGCGTAACGGCGCAATAAATCGCGCTCGTGCATCCACCATCGGCGTGCCGAGAATCTGATACTTGTTCTCTCTCATCTCCCGCGGGAGACCGCCACGCTCGAACAGAGCGTCCATGCAAGCACTGAAGTAGGCGAAATAGCGGGGGTAATAAACAACACCTGCGGGATCGCAATCTCCCCATTCGATAGCGATGGTCCTGCGATTCGTCAGCATTCTTGTTCTTCCACGCCGAGGAGCATTTTTGTTCGTGCCGTCCGTAGTCCGGGTGCTCAAATCAGAAACGCAGAAACAGAAGGCTTCGCCGATTTGAAGATTATGCCAGTGGCGGTGGAAGATCAAGCACTCGCGAGAGCAAGCGCAGGGAATAAATTCGGCGTTTCTAGCGCGGGCGTGTGACTGTGCCGGCTCCGCGCGATGAGGGAGAGAAGCTACATTGCTCTCGCGGGTGGCGCGAAAGCTATGATCCGTGGGATTATAAAGGTGTCATGAATCTCGAACCGTATCTGGCAGCAGGTGAATTTATCGACAGCAGTGATCCGGAGGTGCGGGCCTTCGCGCAGAAGACGACGGCTGGCGCCGCCGATGCCGTTTCGCGCGCGGTGAAGCTATACTACGCGGTCCGTGACGACATTCATTACGACCCCTACTGCGCGGGCGAGGATCGGTCGTACTTTCGAGCCAGCGATTGCCTGCGTGCCAAGCGAGGATTCTGCATTCCGAAGGCTGCCCTGCTCGCCACGGCTGCCCGGTCCGTGGACATCCCCGCGCGGCTCGGCTATGCCGATGTGCGCAACCACCTTTCCACAAAGAAGCTCATCGAGTTGATTGGTGGCGACCTCTTCATCTGGCACGGCTATACCGAGCTTTATCTTGAAGGCCGGTGGGTGAAAGCTACGCCCGCCTTCAACCTGAGCCTCTGCAAACGTTTCGGTGTGCGTCCGCTGGAATTCGATGGGCGGAACGATTCGCTCTTCCACGAATACGACCAAGGAGGCCGCCGACACATGGAGTACGTCAGGCAGCGAGGTCACTACCCGGATGTGCCATACGACATGATCATGGCCGACTTCAAGAAGATGTACCCGCGCTGGCTGGCGCTGCTCGCTACGGGCGAGCACGGAGACTTCGCGAGAGAAGCATAGGACCTTTTCTCCGGCAAGGAAAAGCCGAAGCTTTTTCCGTCCGCTTGTTTACTTGCGAATGTAAATCGTCTTGAACTGCAAAACGATCCGAGCACGATAACCTTCACACTCGCCCGAGAGTTCTCCTGGAAGCAACGATTCGGCCCGCACCTGGCAGCCCAACTGGGAGTAAAGGTCCACACCTTCCTTGACATTCAGTTTAGCGCCCAGGCTCTTCTGCAGCGCCTCGACCACGTTGACAGTAAAATCCGATCTTTGATACGCTCCCGCGACACACGATCATTCCTGTAAAGAAAATACGTGTAGCGAATATAGAGGGTATTTCGGAGGAAGTGCGTGTCCCAATCCACGGCAGAAAACGGGTCCCCGCGTCTGACGCCGGTCCAGTGGGCCATCTGTGCGATTGCGTGCATCGGATTCCTGTTCGACACATTTGTGCTTCTGGTTCTGACCCTCATCGTTCAACCCGCTTTGACCGAGTTGCTCGGAGCCAAGCCCGGCAGCGCTATTTTCAATCATTGGATCGGAATGCTTTTTTACGTCCCCGCAGTGGCGGGGGGCATCTTTGGTTTGCTCGGCGGATACTTGATCGATCTTCTTGGACGGCGTCGAGTGCTGCTCTGGAGTATCGTGCTGCCGGCTTTTGCCACGTTCGCTACGGCTTTTGCAACATCGCCCGTTGAACTTCTGGTCTTGCGCTCGCTGTCTTTTGTCGGCGTGTCGGTGGAATTCGTCGCATCCACAGCGTGGCTGGCAGAGCTTTTTCCAGCGCGAGAACGACGCGAAGCTATTCTCGGATACACGCAAGGATTCTCGTCCACTGGCGGCATTGTGATGAGCGGCGCGTATTATCTAGCGGTGACTTTCAGCCAGCGGTTTCCTGCAATCCACGGCGGGCACGAAGCGTGGCGCTACACCTTGATGCTCGGAATCCTACCCGCCATTCCCGTGATCCTCGTCCTTCCTTTCCTGCCCGAGTCTCCGATCTGGAGGCAGAAGAAGCTGGAAGGAACGCTGAAACGGCCGAGTGTTCTCGAACTGTTTCATCCCGCGTTTCGCAAAACGGCTTTGCTAACCTGCCTGATGATGGCGTGCGCCTACGCAGCGTCTTTCGGCATGCTGCAACATTTTGCCAGAATTATCCCGGGAACACCGGGGGTCCGAATCCTATTGCACGCAGCGCAGCAACAACGAGTGGGCGTTTTGCAGGCTGCCCAAGAAATCGGCGGATTACTAGGACGTTTTCTGATGGCCTTTCTGGCGGTCCGCCTGATGAGCCGGCGGCAACTGCTGCGCATATTTCAGGTGCCGGGCTTGCTATTTATTCTGCTGGTTGTATTCTTCCCCGCCGTGCGGGATGCGAATATGTCCTGGTTGGGGATTTTCCTATTGGGTTTGGTAACGGTGGCACAGTTCAACTTCTGGGGAAATTATTTGCCTTTGGTTTATCCCGTACATCTGCGCGGCACGGGAGAGAGCTTTGCGGCCAACATCGGCGGACGCATGCTCGGAACATCCGCGGCCCTGCTCACAACGAGCATCGTTGCCTATATGCCTGGGGGGACAACGACGAGACAACTCGCGTACGCGGCAGGGATCGTGGGCCTGCTGGCTTATGCCATCGGCTTTATTGCCAGCTTCTGGCTGCCCGAGCCAGGCCAAGACGTAGCTGCCGACTACGACTGAGATTGCCTGGCTGCGGTTCACCGCGAGGGTTCACCGCGAGCGGCATCCTGTGTGTGCCGCCACGCCAACTTGACCGGCAATAGCCCTCGCGCGTAGCGCTTCACGCCAGTTTTAGCCGCAACAACCTGCGGGCATTGCCCTCGTAAATCTTTGTACGGTCTTCGGCTGAGATGGAAAGCTCTTCGATGCAACGAATGGTCTCGCGAATGTACCCGGGACCCTTCTCCGGATCGAATGGCGAGTCGGATGCAAACAGAACTTGATCGGCGCCGAAGAACTCCAGGCCGCATTGCATCGCGGGACGCGATCCAAACGTCGCGGTGTCGGCGTAAAACATTTTGAAGTATTCCTGCGGGCGTTTTTTGAGGCGTCGGGAATAGACGGTCAAATCCTCATCTTCGGTCCGCGCCCCCAACTGGTCCAATCCCGGACCCGTGCGCCCGGAAAAGTAGGGAATCATGGCGCCCATGTGGTGTGTGATGATTTTGAGGTCCGGGAAGCGGTCAAAGTACCCCGCAAACAAGATGCGCGCCATGGCCACCGAAGTCTCGTACGGCCATCCGAACACCCACCACATTTCGTATTTTGATTTCTTCTCCGTTTGGTAGTCTGGGAAGCTGGCAGGCCGTGACGGGTGGAGCCAGATCGGAAGATTGACTGCGGCCATTTTCTCGAAAATCGGCAAAAACATAGGATCATCGAGCGGCCGGCCATTCACATTGGTGAAGAACTGAACTCCGGTAGCTCCCAACTTCATAACGGCGCGCTCAATTTCCTGGACCGCAGCTTCGGGATTGTTCATTGGTAACGAGGCTATGAAGCCGGGAAAGCGGTCCGGGTGCTTCACGACGAGCTCCGCCAGGCCGTCATTAGCGAGGCGAGCCAATTCCGGGGAAAGATTTGCATCACCAAAAGCTTCCATCGGCGGGGAAGCCAGGCACACAACCTGCACATAGTCGCCGAACCGGTCCATCATGCGGAAACGAATATCCAGGTCCACCATCGCCGGGACTTCAACGGACCGCTTTTTTATGCCGCTTTCCGGAAGCTTGAGCATGCGGTCAAAGAAGCTCCGCGGAAAGACATGGCAAAAGATATCAATTTTCATTAGACCCTTCTTTCGCGAATTCGAATGGCGGAAGGTACAAATTGTCGAACTGGCTCTTACCAAGGTAATTTCGGTAAAGAGCGCGCGTTGGACGTAGAACCATACCAAGCCCCGCATTTGCTGTCAACGACACGAAGCCGATGTGAGTAGGCTCTCCCAAGGGGTAGGAAGGATTTTGCGGGAAAGCAGGGGCGTGGTAACTTACTCTGACAACTCGAGAGGTGGAGGAATCGTAGCGATGAGAGCGCACTGGAAAAGACTGAAGAAAGGCAGGCAGCATGAGTGATTCAATCGAGGTGAGTTCATGGCTAAATTAGGATTCGTCGGACTGGGAGTGATGGGCAGCGAGATGGCGAACCGGCTGCTCAGCAAGGGGCACAGCGTCACGGGGTATAATCGGACGCGATCGAAGGCGGAATGGCTGGTCAAGAAAGGGATGAAGTGGGCCGACTCGCCGCGTGCCGTGGCGGCCGAATCTGATGTGACTTTTTCGATGGTCACGAATTCGGCGGCACTGGCCGCCATCATGAACGGGCCGGATGGCATGCTTGCCGCCGTGTCGCCGGGAAAACTATTCGTCGACATCAGCACGGTGAATCCGGCCTTCAGCCGGGAGATGGCCGGAAAAATCAGGGAAAAAGGCGGCGACATGGTGGACGCGCCCGTATCGGGGAGCGTGATCACACTGCAGCAGGGCAAGCTCTCCGTGATGGTGGGCGGCCGCAAGGAAACATTCGAAAAGATAAAACCTTTGCTGCTGGACATTGGGCCGAAAGTCACCTACGTGGGCGACAACGGCCTTGCGCTTTCCATGAAGATTGCGACAAACTTAAGTCTCGCCGTTCAAATGCTGGCGTTTTCCGAAGGAGTCTTGCTCGCGGAAAAAAGTGGTATCGCCCGCGAGATTGCGGTTGACGTTCTGACGCATAGCGTGATCGGTTCGCCGATGGTCCAATACCGGGGGCCGTTCGTCTTGAAGATGCCGGACGAAGTCTGGTTCAACGTCAACATGATGCAGAAGGACATGATGTTGGCGCTGGAGATGGGGCGCCAGCTCGACGTGCCCTTGCCAACAACAGCTACCGTCAACGAGTTTCTGACGGCGGCCCGGGGCATGGGCTTGGCGAACCAAGATTTTGCCGTGCTGTTCGACGTGTTGGCTCGAATGTCAGGAGTTGCAAGATGACAACTGTCACCAATCAGTCCAAAGCGCACTCTGGACTCGGAACCGAACAATTGCTTTCCATGTACAGGCAGATGGTGACCATCCGCCTGTTCGAAGAGCAGGTCAACGAACTCTACACGCGCGCGCTGATGCCGGGCCTGGCCCATCTGTACATCGGCGAAGAAGCTGTTGCAGTCGGGATCTGCGCGGCCCTCCACCGCGACGATTACATCACGAGCACGCACCGCGGCCATGGGCATTGTCTTGCCAAAGGGGCGGCGCCAGACCGCATGTTTGCCGAGTTGCTCGGCAAAGAAGCAGGATACTGCCGCGGCAAGGGCGGATCGATGCACATCGCTGATCCAACAAGCGGGAACCTAGGGGCGAATGCTATTGTAGGCGGAAGCATGGGAATCGCCGCAGGCGCGGCGTTTTCCGCAAAGAATCTTGGCACGAAGCGGGTCGCGGTTTGTTTCTTCGGTGAGGGAGCCCTCGGTCAGGGTCTCCTATATGAAGTCATGAATTTGGCGCGCCTGTGGGATCTGCCGGTGATCTACGTTTGTGAAAACAATCTCTACAACGAGTACACGCACTTCTCTGAGACGACGGCGGGCGATATTCTGGCCCGGCCGGCGGCTTTCGGAATTCCTGCGGAGAGCGTGGATGGACAGGATGTGAGGGCCGTGTACGCAACTGCGCGCCGCCTGGTTGACGCGGCGCGTTCAGGGAAGGGTCCAGCATTTCTTTTGTGCAATACGTACCGGTATCGCGGCCATCACGTTGGCGATGTGAATCGGGAATATTATCGGCCCAAGCAGGAGGAACAGCGCTGGATGACCGAGCGCGACCCGATCAAGTTGTTTGGCGATTGGCTGATCGGACAGAATCTCGCAAACAAAGCTCAATTCGATGAGATTCTTTTGCAGGTCAAATCCGAGATCGAGGCGGCCGTCGAGTTTGGCATCAAGGCCGCCTATCCCGGCACGGATCAGGTAGAGGAGAACATTTATGCCTGAGGTCACCGTTCGCGAAATGACCCTCGGAGAGGCTGTCCGAGAGGCGCTGGCAGAGGAGATGCGTCGCGATCCCCGCGTGTGCATCCTCGGCGAAGATGTGGCCGAGGCAGGCACGCCCTTCAAAGTGTTATCGGGGCTGGTGCAAGAGTTCGGAAAAACACGCGTCATCGACACGCCGATCTCCGAGGCCGGATTCACCGGAATCGCGGTCGGCGCCGCGATGACGGGCCTTCGTCCCGTGGTCGATATCATGTTCGGGGATTTCATCACCCTGACCATGGACCAGATGGTGAACCAGGCGGCGAAAGTGCACTACATGTCCGGAGGCGCATGGAAAGTTCCGATGGTGATGCGCGCGACGCTTGGCGCCGGCCGCCGCTCGGGTGCTCAACATTCGCAATCGCTCCACGCATGGTTCAGCCATATTCCCGGCCTGAAAGTCGTGTTGCCGTCGACGCCATACGATGCGAAGGGATTGATGAAAACAGCCATTCGGGACGACAATCCCGTCATCTTTTTTGAAGACAAGATGATGTTCACGTTCAAAGGGCCAGTGCCCACCGAAGAGTACACGATCCCGTTCGGCGTGGCGGACATCAAGCGCGAAGGAGACGACATCACCATCGTTGCGACTAGCAGCATGGTCCAGGTGGCGCTGGGAGCGGCTTCTTTGCTCGAAGGAATTGGGATCAGCGCCGAAGTGATTGATCCGCGGACAACTTGGCCGCTGGATGAGAAGACGCTGATCGAATCGGCGAAGAAGACTTCGCGGGCCATCGTCGTGGACGAGGGCTACGAGAGATACGGCGTCACAGCGGAGATCGCTTCGGTGATCGCCACAGGCGCTTTCTACGATCTGGACGCGCCTGTTAAACGAATCGGGGCCATGCACGTGCCGATCCCCTTCTCTTCCCCTCTGGAAGATGCGACAATTCCCAGCGAGCACACGGTGTTCGAAGCGGCACGGGCCATGTGTAAACGATCTTGAGATCTCAGGACAGGAGGCTTGTCATGGCACTTCCAACGTACGGATCGATGGCAGTGGATTGGGAACAGCGGGTAGACTTCGATCGTTTGCGCCGGGAACGCCTGGCGCGGGCGAAGGCGTTGCTCGTCAAGTCGGAGATGGGTGCTCTGCTCTGCTTTGACATGAACAACGTGCGCTACCTGACTGCCACGCACATTGGCACATGGGCCCAAGACAAGATGAGCCGCTTCACGCTCTTGCCGCAAAATGATGAGCCGATCCTTTGGGACTTCGGATCGGCCGCCCGGCATCATCAGCTGCATTGCCCCTGGCTGGGAGAGCGCTCGCGGGCAGGAATTCCGCTCCTGCGCGGCGCGATGTCGCCAGAGATGGGGCGCGCGGAAAATGTCGCAAAGAAAATCCGCGTTGAACTCGAGATGCGAGGCCTCCACAAAGAGCCGCTTGGAGTCGATATTATTGAGCCGCCGATCCTGTTCGCGCTGCAGCGTGAAGGGATCACCGTCGTCGATGGCCAGCAGATCATGTCCGATGCCCGCGTGATCAAGACGCAGGATGAAATCACGCTGCTCAATATGTCGTCGATGATGGTGGACGCCGCATACCACGACCTGTATTGCGCCATGAAGCCAGGTATGCGGGAGAACGAGGCTGTCGGACTGGTCAGTAAAGTCTTGTATGATCTCGGCTCCGAGTACGTCGAGGCGGTCAATGCCATCTCGGGAGAGCGCTGCAATCCTCATCCGCACGTGTTCTCGGATCGTGTCTTGCGGCCCGGCGACCCGGTCTATTACGATGTTCTTCACTCCTACATGGGCTACCGCACCTGCTACTACCGCTGCTTCACCATCGGCTACGCATCCCGCGCGATGATCGATGCCTACAAGCGCTGCCGGGACTACCTGGACGCGGCCATCTCGCTGGTGCGCCCGGGACGCACGACCGGTGAGATTGCTTCGGTGTGGCCGAAGGCGCAGGAGTTCGGTTTCGCGAACGAAGAAGCGGCTTTCGCACTCCAATTCGGCCACGGGATCGGACTCGCCATCTGGGAGAAGCCGGTGATCAGCCGACTCGTATCGCTGGAGCACTCTTACGAGATCAAGCCGGGCATGGTGTTCGCGCTGGAGACATTCTGGCCCGCCACCGACGGCTGGAGCGCCGCGCGCATCGAGGAGGAAATCGTCGTCACCGAAACCGGCCACGAGGTCATCACTCGATTCCCGGCCGAGAAGCTCTTGGTGGCCGGCGCGAACTATGTAACCGTGGATGGGCCGCTCCCCACGACGCGGGAGCAAGAGGCTCCGCCCAGCCAAAGCGTGGTCGAAATGGTCGAAGCTAGCGCGAGGACGGAACGCGTAGGAGTTTCAAAATAGCGGCGCTGTCGTTCGCCGCGCTCAGGAAAACTATGGCGATTAGTGTGGTGATGCCCGCGCTCGAAATGGCGCAGGAAAACGGCAAGCTGCTGGCATGGCGCAAGAAAGAGGGCGAACACGTCAGCAAAGGCGAACCCTTGCTCGAGATCGAGACCGACAAAGCGGTGGTCGAGGTGGAATCTCCGGGCGACGGCATTCTGGCAGGAATTACGGCGGAAGTGGGAGCGGTAATTCCCGTCGGTGAAACCATCGCCTGGCTCGTTGCTCCGGGCGAGCCGCCTCCGACAAAGGCGGTGACCGCAGCGCCCACGGCCCGCGCGACGAGCGCGGCGCAGGCTGCCGGGACGGCGCCAGCACGACAGAAACAAGCGGCCGCACCGGCTGCTGCCCAGATTTCGCCAAAGGCGCGCCGGCTCGCGAAAGAACTCGGCGTCGATATCGGCCAGATCCAAGGGACGGGGCCGGATGGCACAATTACCTCCGACGATGTGAAGACAGCGGCGAGCGCGAAGGGTGCCGCAGCGCCGGAATCGCTCAGCCAGGTGGCGCGGCTCATGGCCGAACGCACGACGCAGAGCTGGACGAGCGTGCCGCACTTTTACTTGGTGCAGAGCGTAGATGCGGGCGGGCTCATCAATACGCAGAAAAAATTGAGCCAGGGGAGCGCGGCGGGCTCCGCGCCTACGATTACGGATCTCCTGATCGGCCTTCTTGCGCGCGCCCTGGAGAAACACCCGCGGATGAATTCGAGCTGGGCCGGGAACGGCATCCGCCCCCATGCGGAGATCAATATCAGCGTGGCGATGGCGGTGAAGGACGGGGTGGTCGGCGCGGTGATCCCGAAGGCGAACAAAGAAAACATTGCGGCGATTTCGGTTTTGCGGCGGGAGTTGACGGAAAGGGCGAGAGCCGGCCGCCTGCGGCCCGCGGACATTACGGGCGGGACCTTCACGCTGAGCAACCTGGGCATGTACAAAGTGAACGCCTTCAGCGCGATCATTACCCCACCGCAGTGCGCGGTTCTTGCCGTGGGCGACATTGCCGATGCGGTGGTGCCCGTCAATGGCAAACCTGGTATTCGCCCCATAATGACCATGACGCTGTCATGCGACCATCGAGTTGCGGATGGCGCCCGGGCGGCGCTCTTTCTGAACGACTTGGCCGAAGCTATACGAGAACCCGAGAAGTGGCTCGCATGATACTCTTTGCATGCTCGCGCTAAAGGAGAAATCACAATGGTAGAAACTGGCGGTACGCAACCCGTTGCCCCTGGCCTTGCCAAATCGAATGCGAAAAAGAAACCCTTCTACAAGAGTCTTTCGTGGCAGGTACTTTTCGGGATCGCTGTTGCGATAGTTCTCGGCATGGTCCGTCCAGCGACCGCGATTGCCATGAAGCCGCTCGGCGATGGCTTCATCCGCCTGATTACGATGATTATCGCTGTGATCATCTTCTGTACGGTCGTCACGGGCATTGCCGGCATGGAAGATATGAAGAAGGTCGGCCGAGTCGGGGGCAAGGCGCTGCTTTATTTCGAGGTTGTTTCCACGCTGGCCCTTCTGCTCGGACTCGTAGTGGGCAACGTCGTGAAACCCGGCGCAGGTTTCAATGTAAACCCGGCACTGCTTGATACCAAGGCCGTTTCCAGTTACGCGGGCCAAGCCAAGGCGCAAACCGTACCCGACTTTATTCTTCATATCATCCCCAACACGATCGTTGACGCCTTCACGAGAGGGGACATCCTGCAGGTTCTTCTGGTCGCCATTTTGTTTGGTTTCGCGCTGTCCGCCGTGGGGCCGCGCTGCAAGCCGCTGGTGGACCTGTTCAATGCGCTGACGCACGCAGTGTTCGGTGTGGTGAATATTGTGATGCGTCTCGCTCCCATTGGAGCCTTCGGGGCGATGGCATTTACTGTCGGGCAATACGGCGTCTCATCACTCAAACCGTTGGTGAACCTGATCTTAACGTTTTATGCCACATGTATTTTTTTTGTTCTCGTCATCCTGGGCCTCGTTTGCTGGGCTGTGGGATTCAACATCCTCAAATATCTTTTGTACATTAAGGAAGAGATCTTGCTGACACTCGCGACGAGCTCGTCCGAACCGGCGCTGCCCACCCTGATGCGCAAACTGGAGAATCTCGGCTGCTCGAAGTCGCTGGTAGGCTTGGTGGTACCGACTGGCTACACCTTCAATACCGACGGGAGCAGCATGTATATGACGTTGGCGGCTCTCTTCATTGCTCAGGCCACAAACACGCATCTGACGCTTGGGCAACAGCTCACTATTTTCGCAGTGGCTGTCCTGACTTCGAAGGGAGCAAGCGGCGTACAAGGCGCCTCCTTTATCGCGTTGGTGGGGACACTGACCGTGATCCCGACAATTCCGGTGGCGGGCATGGCTTTGCTTCTCGGAATTGACCGGTTCATGAGTATGTTTCGCGCGCTGATCAACATGCTCGGGAATGGCGTGGCGACGCTTGTGGTGGCCCTCTGGGAAAGAGAAGTGGACAGCGAAACGCTGCGAACAAGCCTGGCCGCCGGACAAGGCCGAATTGAACGACCAAGAAAAGAAACTGCCGCTGCGACTGATCAAGAGCCTCAACCGGAAGACTAGCCGTAGAAGATGGCGCACGGTAACGGTTCGATGTGCGTACAATGTGGGGCTGTTGAAAGATAAGGAACAGAATCCTGTAGCTCCATTCGATTCCATAAGCGATCCCGTCTCCCATTTGGACCATCGATGGCTAATGCACTGACGGCTATTCGCCTGCTTCTAGTGATTCCGTTTGCGTTCTTCATGGCCGGAGGAGATCTGCGCCATGCGGTTTTTGCTTTGCTCGCGATGGTGGTGGCGCTGGCAACGGATTTTCTAGACGGGGCCATCGCACGTCGAACAGGTAGGGTGAGCGCGCTTGGCGGGACCTTCGATCACGCTTCCGACTTCCTCTTCGTCACCTGCGGACTGTTTGCCGGCGCCCTGCGCGGCGCGTTCCCATGGATCCTGCCAATTCTGATCACGGCGGCCTTTGCCCAGTATGTCATCGATTCCTACTGGGTTCATGGGCAGAGCCGTCTGCGCAAAAGCCAACTCGGCCGTTACAACGGCATCCTTTACTTCGTTCCGCTCTGCATGGACATCCTCATTCGCATGGGACTGCGCTTCCTACATCCCTGGCTCACTCTGCTTGTCTGGACATTGGTTCTCAGCACGCTGGTATCCATGGGCCAGCGTCTAATGTTTAGGAGGGTCTTCAAAGAGCTCCCGAGTCGCCCGCCGGAGAAATAGCAGGCCGATTGCGGCGTTAAAGAAGATAAAGAAATTGTGCATGACGAACCCGAAGGCAGTCATCTGCCCCGGCTTTTCGGGAAAGAGCAGGACCCAGAAAAGGATCGCCACGGAGTGCATCGGTCCGGGCATGGCTGCTCCAAAGAAAATCACCGGCAGATATCCCAGCATTTCACCGAAGCTCACCGTGCCCCCAAAGAGTCTCAAAGCCAGCGTATATACGACCACACCAGCGATCACCGGAGGCGCGCGCATCGTAATTACAGCCCCATACTGCCAGACTTTCGCCAGCCGGAACGCCCGGAAGATAGGGCGGTCGCGCAACGCGATCCCCGACCCGATTTTCCCGCTGAAGAATAGATGGAATAGCACGAAGAACGCAGCGGAGGCCAAGGCAATCCAGGGGATCAGGTGAAAGGCCGGATGGAAACTACCCCACCGCAACAGCACGCCGATCGTGGCCCACAGCATCAGGCTGTAATACTCGCAAAACATGATGAAAAGCATGCTGGAACCGATCTCCCAACCGGGCACCCCGTCTCGCCGGTTCAGATAGAGTGCAATGGCGCCTTTACTGACCTGCTCGTTCACAAGAGAGAGGATGTAAGCGCTGGCACGAATAGGCAAGATATCGGCGTAACGGATTTTGGCGTTGAACCAGTCGATCACACTCCAAACAACCAGGCTGTCGAACAGGAGAAAAAGGACGCAGTACGGAATCATCAAGGCCAGCCAACGAGTCCAACTGACATTCTCAAAGCTTTTTAGCAGGTAGGGAAGCAGCCGGCTGCCCTCCGCCGCAGCGCCGCGGTCCAGACGGGTGTAGAGATAGGCGAAGCAGGCTGCCGTAATCAGAAATGGCAACAGGCGCTGCCACAGCTTGGACTTTTTCCTGCCTGTGGTAGAGGGAAGGCTGGTGGATTGGCTGGTCTCCGTCATTTTTGTCCTCGCCGTAAGGTGTTCTTGATCATTTCGTCGATTCCTGTCAACTGGATTCCGAGTGCACTCGCAGCCGGCCGCGGGTCCAGATTCGTATCGGCCGTGATTACCTCGAGAGCGTCTAGCGAAAATCCTGGGCGCCCCGCGAGTTGACGAATTGCCAGCGCCAGCCGTGCCAATCCTTTCGGAATCGACTGGATCTGGACTTGGCGCCCCAGCAGATGAGCAGCTCGCTCCACGATTTCCCGGTCCGGCAGTGAGATGGGTCCCACTAAGTCTAAAGTTTGGTTGTTGGCAACGGAAAGATCGCTAGCATGGATGGCAGCCCGTGCCAGGTCGTCCACATAGAGAGGCTGCTGAAGATTGCGACCGCCGCCGATTAGCTTGGCCTTCTTCAGGCTGGCGTTACGCTCCAATGCCGCCGCGCCTTCCGTTCCGGGGCCTAGCAATAGCGGAGCCCGCAGCACTGTATAGCATAGACCGGACGCGCGCACCAAAGCTTCTGCCTGCCCCTTGCTGCGGTAGTAGCGGTTTGCAGATGTCTCATCGGCTCCCATTGCACTGACCAAAACGAGTTTCTTCACCCCGCTCCGCTTGGCGGCTTCCACGACGCTATGAGCCGGTGCAACATTTGCTTCCTCATACGTCGAACCCGGCCGTTCGACGAGAACCCCTGCGAGGTGGATCACCGCAGAGGCCCCCTCAAAAGCTTTGCTGAGACTGCTGGGATCCTGGTACGAGATTCGCGCCACGCTGTTCCCGCTGCCCAACAGACGCCGGACCTCTTCGAGCGCACGGTCGGAGCGAACCGCTGCCACAAACGTGTTTGGGGTCGCCCCTTGTGGCACTTCGAGTACCGCTGCACATCGCAGGATAGCCTGGCCGACGGCGCTATTGGCGCCTGTGATGACTACCTTCATGCCTTGTAACCCCGAACCATCGCTGGCACAACTCGCGCAACTTGTGTCCTTGAGAAGAAGAGCGCCCAAATCAAGTAAGAACGAACTTCCTACCCGTAAAGAATCGCCAATCTGCAGTGCGTAAATCGCTGGCAAGCAAATTTCTCGGACACGCGCTTATTCAGGCAATACGTGGAACCAATAAGTTGTCGAATCACTCGGGAACTTCGACTTGGGGTATTTGTTCTTATAGGCATCCATCAGGGGTTCTATTTCCGCCGGATCGGTAGCCTCGGTCGCGGTACGATCGAACAATTGGTTTCCGACCTTAATGCGCACGTGCGGATCGCGGATCAGACTTGCTACCCAGCTTCTGCCGTTGGGAAATGGCACTCCCTTAAGAAAAACGGTGTGCAGATAGAGCTGGCCGTTATGACTAACACAGTAAATTGTTACTGAGTGAGGAAGCAGATACCGGGTGCGGGTCTGAATCATGATCGATGGAATCTTGTCGGTGAACGACCAGTCGGAGACCGGCGTGGTCACCACATCTCCTTTCAGCCACAAACCGGGCCGGCGATCCTTAGGATCGAGGCCGGTGATGCGCAGCACGAGCAGCAGTAGGACCAAGCAAACCAGGATTCCCACGATTATTTTCCCCAGCGTTTTCATGGTTAGCTCCTCAATGTAACGATGACCCTTCTGCGAACAACGACCCGCCAGCAAAGACCTGAAAACTTTCCATGCCTAACTCACTCGAAAACAAATTCCTCGGCCGCGCTCCTAATTTTCCGGTACCCGAAACACATTCGATGTCAGATTCTGCGACAACACTTTCGCGTCCGAGTATTTTTTCGCTTTGGCCTGCAGCACGGCTTCTTTTTCGGCCGGATCGGTGACTAAGGTCACGGTACGATCGAACAATTGGTTTCCGATCTTCAGGCGCACGCGCGGATCACGAAGCACATCGTCGTTCCAGCGGTACTTGACTCCCGGACGCATATGAACGGAACTCACATAGAGATAGCCGTTATAGTAAACACAGCCAATGTTTACCGAGTGAGGAAGTAGATACCAGGTTCGGGTCTGAAGCTGGACCGTCATAATCTTGTCGGCGAACGACCAGTCGGCGACCGGCGTGGTAACCACATTCCCTGTCAGCCACAAACCGGGTCGCAAACCCTTAGGATCGAGACCGGTGATGCGCAGCACCAGCAGCAGTAGGACCAAGCACACCAGAATGGCTCCAGCAACCTTCAACAGCGTTTTCATAACCGGCTCCTTGACTGTAGGTCAGATAGCGGGTGTTGCCCCCTGCTGAGCAAACGCGCATGAAAAATCAACGGCCTGCAATGCGTAAATCGCTGATAAGCGCATTCCTCGGACACGCGCCTATTCGGGCAACACGTGAAACCAATAAGTTATCGAATCACTCGGGTGCTTCACGCCGGGGGTTTTTTTCGCTCTGGCATCCATCAGGCCTGCCATTTCCGCCGGGTCGGTAGCAAGGGTCGCGGTGCGATCGAACAATTGGTTTCCGATCTTTATGCGCACGTGCGGATCGCGGATCAGATTTGTCGTCCAGCTTTTGTCCTTGGGAAATGGCGCTCCCTTAGGAGAAACGGTATGCAGATAGAGCTGGCCCTTATAGCAAACAAAGCGAATTGTTACCGAGTGAGGAAGCAGATACCAGGTGCGGGTCTGAATCAGGAGCGTTGGATATTTGTCGGCGAACGACCAGTCGGCGACCGGCGTGGTCACCACATCCCCCCTCAGCCACAAACCGGGCCGGCGATCCTTAGGATCGAGGCCGGTGACGCGCAGCGCCAGCAGCACTAAGACCAGGCAAACCAGTGTGGCTGCAACAATTTTCAATAGCGTTTTCATGCCTGGCTCCTCAATGTAAGGACGACCCTTCTGCCAACAATGACCCGGAAACTTTCCATGCGTAACTCACTCGAAAGCAGATTCCCCGGACGCGCTCCTAATTATCCAGTACGTGAAATACAACCAGTGTCCCATTTGCTGGCACTTTCAGTTGAGGATATTTTTTCTCTCTGGCCTGCATCACGGCTGCTTTTTCGGCCGGGTCGGTGACAACGGATAAGGTCCGATCATACAATTGATTTCCGATCTTCAGACGCGCGTGCGGATCACGAGCCACATTGGCGTGCCAGTTTCTGTCGTGGGGATACTGAAGCCCCGCGGGAATAGCGGTAGATAGATAAAGCTGGCCATTAGCGGAAAGACAATTAATCGTTACTGAATGTGGAATCATATACCACGTTCGGGTCTGAATCATGATGTTTGGATATTTGTCAGTGAACGACCAGTCGGCGACCGGCGTGGTCACCACATCCCCACTTAGCCACAAACCGGGCCGGCGCCCCTTAGGATTGAGGCCGGTGACGCGCAGCACCAGCAGTGCTAAGACCAAACAAACCAGTATTCCAACGATAATTTTCCCCAGCGTTTTCATGGCTGGCTCCTTCATACAAGGATGACCCCTCTGCGAATAATGACCCACCAACATGGCCCTGGGAAATTTCCATGCGTATCTTCCTCGAAAGCAGATTCCTCGGACGCGCTCCTAGTCCAGTACGTGAAATACAGTCGCCAGCATATTTGGATTAATTTTCAGTTCCGGGTATTTTTTCGCTTTGGCCTCCAGCGCACCTGCTTTTTCGGCCGGATCGGTAACTAAGGTCACGGTACGATCGAACAATTGGTTTCCGATCTTTATGCGCACGTGCGGATCACGAAGCAAATTGGTGTTCCAGTTTCTGCCGAGGGAGTACTCAACTGCCGAACGATAAATGGTACTCAGATAGAGCTGACCCTTATAGGTACTACAGTCAATTGTTACTGAGTGAGGAAGCAGATACCAAGTGCGGGTCTGAATCATGATCGTGGGAATCTTATCGGTGAACGACCAGTCGGCGACTGGTGTGGTCACCACATTCCCCCTCAACCACAAACCGGGTCTGCGTCCCTTAGGATCAAGGCCGGTGATGCGCAGCACAAGCAGCACTAAGACCAGGCAAACCAGTATTCCAACGATAATTTTCCCCAGGGTTTTCATGGGTGGCTCCTCCATGTAAGGATGACCCTTCTGCGAACGATGACCCGCCAACAAAGACGGACACTTTCCATGCGTAACTCATTCCAAAGCAGATTCCTAGAACGCGCTCCTAGTTATCCGGCACGCGAAAGACATTCGATGTCGTATCTGGCGACACATTGTGGAAAAGCGGCTCAATGGCCGAGTATTTTTTGAACTTGGCCTGGAACACGGCTGCTTTTTCGGCCGGATCGGTGACATAGGATAAGGTGCGATCATACAATTGATTCCCGATCTTCAGTCGCACGCGCGGATCACGAATCACATCCTCATTCCAGCGGTACTTAACTCCGGGACGCATATAAATGGAACTTAGATAGAGGTGGCCGTTATAGTAAACACAGCCAATTGTTACCGAGTGAGGAAGCAGATACCAGGTGTGGGTCTGAAGCTTGACCGTAGGAATTTTGTCGGTGAACGACCAGTCGGTGACCGGCGTGGTAACCAGATCCCCTTTCAACCACAAGCCGGGTAATCTACACGTCCAAGAGACATAAATATTTGGACACCCTCGAGGTTCGAAGCCGGTGATGCGCAGCACCAGCAGCACTAAGACCAAGCAAACCAATATTCCAACGATAATTTTCCCCAGCGTTTTCATGGTTGGCTCCTAAAGTAGCAGGTCGCATAACAGGCACCGCCGGCTCCACAGCATACCGAAAATCACACAATTAAACTAGGGCGCGTATCGTATCACACCGCGTGACCTTGACATACAAATTCCGTTGAGTCAGAATGGGAACGCAAAAATGAGAACAATCGTTCAATTATTGAATAGGCGTTCACATAGCGTGCGCGGCGAACAAAGGCGCGCTCGGCGGCGGGCAAAGACACGCCTGGAAATTCTGCGCGCGGCGTCCAGTGTGTTTCGCAAGCGGGGATATGCGTCTTCCGGGATGCGCGAGATCGCCCTTGCTGCGGACCTTTCGCCGGGAAACCTGTACCACTATTTCCAAAGCAAGGATGAGATTCTTTTCTTCTGTCAGGATGGAGCGCTGGACCGGCTGAGCGCAGCATTGGCGATTGCGCGCAAGGCCCGCGGACCGGTCAGCGCGCGGCTGCGCGACTTGGCGGCCGCGCATGTGTTGTGTGTCATCAGCGAAGTCGAAGGAGCATCCGCGCACATCGAGGTGGACGCGCTCCCGCGAGCCATGCGCAAGGCCATCGTGAAGAAACGCGATGCTTACGAACACGGTGTGAGGGCGCTGGTGGCCGCTGGAATGCGCCGCGGGGAGTTGCGGCGCGGCGACGCGATGGTCATGACGCGGGCGTTTTTGGGCGCACTCAATTGGACCGCCCATTGGTACCGGCCCGAAGGGCCTGAATCGGTGGCGCATGTTGCACAGATTGTCGCTGATTACGCAGTGGGCGGCCTGACCGGCCCCGATGGGCGGGTTAAAGGGAGTCAGACATGACGGAGCAGGCGCACATTACACTGAAGGTAAACAACGAGCCGGTCGAAGTCAGCTTCGCGCCATACAAGACGCTGCTCGAGGTTCTCCGCGAGGATTTAAACCTTTGCGGGACCAAGCACGGCTGCGAACTCGGCGAATGCGGCGCATGTGCCGTCCTGCTCGACGATCTTCCGGTGTTGTCCTGTTTGGTCCTGGCGGTCGAATGTGATGGTCGCCGTGTCACTACGATCGAAGGTCTGGTGACCGATGGGCGTCTCCATCCATTGCAGGAGGCGTTTGCGGATCTCGGCGCCGCACAGTGTGGATATTGCACACCCGGATTTCTGATAACGGCGAAGGCTCTGCTGGACGAGCATTCTCATCCCACACGCGATCAGATTCGTGAGGCGCTCGCCGGAAATCTCTGCCGCTGCACCGGTTATCAGCAAATCTTCGAGGCCGTGGAGGCTGCGATTCAATCGGGCGCTGCAGGTGTCGAAGTCGAACGTGGTCCGCGCTCGGCAGGCCAAGAGGAAGCATAACGATGAACGATACCAAGCTGCACCTTATCGGTAAGCCGCGCCGTCGCGTCGATGGGCGGGCAAAAGTTACTGGCCAGACGAAGTTTGCCGACGACATCATGCTGCCTCGCATGCTGCATTGTAAGCTGCTACGTTCCAGCGTGCCTCATGCGCGAATCGTACGGATCGATGCGACCCGCGCTTTGGCGCATCCGGGCGTGCATCTGGCGCTCACCGGCAAGGACTTCAAGGTGCCCTACGGCATTCTTCCGGTCAGCCAGGACGAGTACCCGCTGGAGCCGACACACGTGCGTTTTGTGGGCGATCCGGTGGCGGCCGTAATTGCCCGGGACGAGCTGACCGCGTTCGAAGCGCTGGATTTAATCGAGGTGGAATATGAGCCTCTGCGAACCTTCAGCACGCCGGAAGAAAGTCTCGAACACGAGGATCCGCGCATCCACGAATACGGCAACCAGGGCAACATCCACAAAGCCGTTTCTCTTGGTTTCGGGGATGTGGAGAAAGCGTTCGCTGGCGCCGACGAGGTGTTCGAAGACACATTTTTCTATCAGGGCAACACGCACTTGGCGATCGAGCAGCACGCTGCCGTGGCGGCCAAAGATCCCGACGGGAAACTCGTACTGTGGTCGAGTACGCAGGTTCCGCACTACGTGCACCGCGCGCTTGCCAGAGCGCTGGAGATGCGGGCCGCGCATATTCGCGTCGTCGCCATGCCCAACGGCGGCGGCTTCGGCGGCAAGTGCGATCCGTTCAACCACGAAATCGTTGTGTGTAAGGCGGCACTGCTGTTGGATCGGCCGGTCAAGATCTGCCTGACACGAGAAGAAGTGTTCTACTGCCATCGCGGGCGCCATCCGGTCCTGATGCGATTCAAGACAGGCGTGAAGCGTGACGGCACGATCACCGGGGTCCACCTGAAAACCGTGCTCGACGGTGGCGCCTACGGATCGTATGGTGTTGTGAGCACGTTCTACACCGGCGCATTGCAGACGCTGACGTACCACATCCCGACGTATAAATTTGAAGGTTGCCGGGTATTTACAAACAAGCCGCCGTGCGGTCCGAAGCGGGGCCACGGCACGCCGCAAGGCCGGTTCGGTCAGGAAGTGCAGCTGGACAAAATCGCGGAAAAGCTCGCGATCGATCCCGCGGAGTTGCGTCTGCGCATCGTCGAAAAGCCCGACACGCTTACGGCGAACTACTTGCAAGTGAGCACCACCGGCCTGGCCGAGTGCATTCGTCGCGTTGTGGCGGCCTCGGACTGGAGGAACCGGTTCCGCAAGCTGCCGCGGGGCCGCGGCCTTGGATTGGCCTGCTCGTCCTATATGTCGGGTGCGGGGCTGCCGATCTATTACAACGAAATGCCGCATTCTGGCGTTCAGCTGAAGCTGGATCGCAGTGGCGGCGTCGCGGCGTTCTGCGGCGCGACCGAAATCGGCCAAGGCTCCGATGATGTCCTGGTTGGATGCGTAGCCGAAATACTCGGCATCGATCCGATGGACATTCGCTCGGTGACTGGGGACACCGATTTGACGCCGGTGGACCTTGGCTCGTACTCCAGTCGCGTCACGCTGATGATGGGGAACGCCGCGATTCAGGCTGCCGAGCGGGCGCGTGAGTTCCTCGCCGAAGGGGTGTCGCGCAAGCTGGAGGTTCCGAAGGGCCGCTTGGTGTTCGCCGAACGGCGCGTGTTCGATGCGGAGGACCCAGCTAAGGGGGTCAGCTTCAGCGAAGCGGTCTGCCTCGCCGAGGCGATATTCGGCACCCTGGGCACCACCGGCTCGTACACACCGCCGAAAGCGGTGGCGCGGTTTAAGGGAAGTGGCGCTGGACCATCCCCAACCTACTCGTACTCCGCCGCCGTTGTGGAGGTCGAAGTCAACGCATCGACCGGGTGGATTCAGGTGACGCGTGTATGGATCGCGCATGATATTGGCCGCGCGCTCAACCCGACGCTGGCGCGCGGGCAGGTCGAAGGCAGCGTGTACATGGGCCTCGGTGAGGCGCTGATGGAAGAGCAGGAATTTCGCCGGCTGCCGAAGCGGTTATCGCACGCGCTTGTACATAAGTTCCCGTCGATCCTCGAGTACAAGAGCCCGACGGCCCTCGACATGCCAGAGGTGATCACGGAACTGGTCGAGCACCCAGATCCTAGCGGGCCTTTTGGTGCGAAAGAAGTCGGGCAAGGCCCGCTGCTGCCGGTGATGCCCGCCGTGGCGAACGCGGTGTACGACGCGATCGGCGTGCGCATCGACGAGGTGCCCATCACACCAGAAAAGATCATCAAAGCGCTGGAAGCGAAGGCGGCAGGCAAGCCCGCACGCTACGGCCCGGCACATTTCCCCGACGTACCCTGGCCCGAAACCCTGCAGGTGCCGCCGCCGTGGGAAGGCGGCGATGGGAAAGCCATTAACGCCCCGCCAAGACCAAGCAAGGAGTTGGCGCGCAAGTCGCACGCCCCAGAGGTAGTGCAATCATGATGAGGTTGCCCTATTTCCGGTATCTGGCGCCGCGAACCGTCCGCGAAGCCGCCGAGATGCTGGCGGCAAATCCCCGCGATGCGATGCTGGTCGCCGGTGGAACCGACGTATTGCCCAACATGAAGCGGCGGCAGCAAGTGCCGGGTACGCTGGTGGGACTTCGGCAGGTCGCGGAACTAAAGGGGATTACCAATGGCGACGGTCTTTGCATTGGCGCCGGCCTTACGCTTACGGAACTGGTCGGGTACCTGAAAATTCCCGGTCCCTACGCCGCCTTGCGGCAGGCGGCCGTACAGGTGGCCACACCGCATCTGCGCAATGTGGGCACGCTCGGCGGCAACCTATGCCTGGACACACGCTGCAACTACTACGATCAGAACTACGAATGGCGCAAGGCGATCGACTTCTGCATGAAAAAGGACGGCAAGACCTGCTGGGTGGCCACGTCAAGCCCGAAGTGCCTCGCCGTGTCATCGACCGACACAGCGCCGGCGCTGCTCGCGCTGGGGGCGACGATCACCCTGGTGAGCGCCGAGAAGACGCGCGCTATGGCGCTCGCCGACCTCTACCGCAACGATGGCATCCATTATCTGACGCGGCAGCCAACAGAAGTCCTCACAGCCATTGACGTCCCCCGTCTGGACGGGTGGCGCAGCACGTACTGGAAGTTGCGGCGGCGAGGTTCGTTCGATTTCCCGGTGCTGTCGGTCGCCGCTGCGCTCAAGCTGGCACCCGACGGTTCGGTCGAGGCAGCCCGCATTGTTCTTGGCGCCGTGGCCTCCCAGCCCATCGAGGCGTCGGCGGCCGCCGCATCGCTGGTCGGCGAGCGTCTGACAGACGAGGCGATTGCCCGCGCCGGTGAACTGGCGGCAGTGCCGGCTCGACCGATGGACAATACGGATTTTACGTTAGCATGGCGGAAACACGTCACGCGCGATTTCGTGACCTACGCACTGCGCGAGCTGCGCGGCGACGACATGAGCAAGCTGCGGCTATCAGTGGCTCGGCAGTTGGTCTAGCCGATTTGGTCTGGAAATATCCGGACATAGTTTGAGCGGTAGATAAAGGGTGATCCACTGCTTAAGCTGCCCAATCTTCCCTGCGCCCTGGCGATCGGTTCTCCTGCACCAGTGCCTTCCTGCCACTGACCACCAACTATAATTAGGCAATTTCACTGCTCCTTCTCGGCTGCGCAAGCCACCTACCGGCTCCGGTTTGCCGTGCCTGCGTGAGCTCTGGATGTGCCGCAGTTCTGAAATAATAAAGGCATAATAGTGCATGTCACTCCGGGCTAAGTCATACCTTTTCCAATGAACATCTCCACGGTAATCTGGCAAGTCATTTCAAATGATGATGATGAGATATAGACCTGGGTGCCTCGCATGGATTCGCAGAAGATGCAGTAAAATATAACTGGCATCTTGACTGGTGCCAGCATTTACGTACTATAGTGCAATGGCGCTACACGAAAACATTCATCGGGCCGTCACGGATCCTAAAGTCGCTGCCGCAGACCGAGCCATCCTGGTCTCGGAAGAAGATTTCTTGCTTTCTCTTGGCAAACGCGTTCGGGAGTTACGCAACCGCCGCGGTATGACTCGCAAGATGATGGCGCATGAAGCAGACCTGTCTGAGCGCCATCTTGCGCAGCTTGAGGCTGGGGAAGGAAATATCTCGATCGTTTTGCTCCGAAGGATCGCCGCCGCGGTCAACGTGTCCCTCGCCGAACTATTTTCCCGTGACGCTGAAGAGTCTGTGGAAATGCGATTGATTCGGCGTTTCCTCGAACGTCTGCCGGCCCACCGCCTGGAAGATGTGGTGTTTCGCCTCATGCGCGATTTTGGCCATCAAGAAAAGGCGCGGCGAATGCGCATTGCGCTCATTGGCCTGCGAGGCGCGGGCAAGTCAACACTGGGATCGCGCCTAAGCGCAGAAGAGATGCACATTCCCTTCGTTGAGCTGGATCGCGAGATCGAGAAGGATACGGGAATGCCTCTTGCAGAGATCATCTCGCTTTACGGGCAGTCCGGTTACCGGGGCATCGAGAGGCGGACCCTGGAAAGGGTGCTTCACGAAAATAAGCGCGCGGTCCTTTCGGTCGGCGGCGGCGTCGTGTCGGAAAAAGAGACGTACGATTATCTTCTTTCCAACTGCTACACCGTTTGGGTCAAGGCACAGCCCGACGAGCACATGTCCCGCGTGATCGCGCAAGGCGATTTACGTGCCATGGCCGGGAATGATCAGGCCATGGAAGATTTGCGCCGGATTATGGAGGCCCGAGAGCCATTGTACCGGAAAGCGGATATGTGCCTCGATACTTCGGGCGATTCTGTGGAAGAGAGTTTTACCAAGTTGAAGGTAGCGTTGCAAGCGAATTTCGAGTAGGAGGACGCTGTGGTCCGTCAAGGGGCCGAGGCAAAATTGAATGGCGTGGATTTTCAGACGGATCCATCCCGGTACCGGCACTGGCGGCTTTCCTTCGACAGCCCCGTAGCGACTTTGACGATGGATGTCGCCGAAGACGGCGGAATACGGCCGGGCTACAAGCTGAAGTTGAACTCTTACGATCTCGGGGTTGACATTGAATTGCAGGACGCCTTGCAGCGAATCCGGTTTGAGCACCCGGAAATTCGCTCGGTGGTCCTGACCAGCGCAAAGAACCGCATTTTTTGCTCCGGGGCGAATATTTATATGCTCGGGCTTTCCTCGCACGCCTGGAAAGTGAACTTCTGCAAATTTACGAATGAGACGCGCAACGGGATCGAGGACTCAAGTGTGCATTCTGGGCTCAAATTTCTCGCTGCTTGCAATGGAACGACGGCGGGCGGCGGTTATGAGCTGGCACTCGCGTGCGACGAAATTGTCCTCGTGGACGATCGTTCCTCTGCGGTGAGTTTGCCAGAACTCCCACTGCTGGGAGTTCTGCCCGGCACGGGCGGTCTGACTCGGGTAACGGATAAGAGAAAGGTGCGCCGAGATCATGCAGATATGTTTTGCACCAACCCGGACGGAGTACGAGGTCAGCGGGCAAAAGACTGGCGACTTGTCGATGAGGTGGTGAAGCCACAACAGTTTACGGAGTATGTCAAACAGCGCGCTTTAAAGCTGGCTGAACAAAGCACCCGCCCGGCCCGCGCGAAGGGGATCGCTCTGACGCCGCTGCAGCGGACGTTCGATGAGTCGGGGCTTCATTACGAATATGTTGATGTCCGGGTGAATCGCGATGCGCGCACAGCAACTCTTACCGTACGCGCGCCGGAATCCGTTTCCGATGATACGGTAGAAAAGGTTTATGCGGCAGGCGCCAAGTGGTGGCCGCTGCAGATGGCACGAGAGTTGGATGATGCCATCCTGAGCCTGCGGACCACTGAACTCGATCTGGGATTGTGGATTGTCAGAACAGCCGGGAATCCCGGCGCGGTCCTGGCGATCGATGATTTTATCCTCAGCCATCAGGATGACTGGTTTGTGCGCGAAGTTCTCGGAATGATGCGGCGAGCATTCGCGCGGATCGACGTCTCTTCGCGCTCCATTTACGCAATGATCGAGCCCGGATCTTGCTTCGCGGGCACCCTGCTGGAACTCGCTCTGGCCGCAGACCGCACATTCATGTATGGCGCCCAGGAAGGTAACGCCGCCGCCGTAACGCTCTCACGAATGAACTTCGGAGCCCTGCCCATGGTGAATCATCTTTCGCGCGTGGCGGCACGTTTCTACGAGGATGTTCAGCAAGTCGAAATGCTGCGCGGAAAGATTGCGCAAAAACTTTCGGCTCACGAAGCCCTGGAGGCAGGGCTTGTTACGGCAGCACCGGATGATCTCGATTGGGGAGATGAAATTCGGCAGGCCGTTGAATCCCGCACCGCGCTTTCGCCTGACGCTCTAACCGGACTCGAGGCGAATCTGCGCTTCGGCGTCCATGAGACTCTCGAAACGCGAATTTTTGGCCGCCTTTCGGCGTGGCAGAACTGGATCTTCATTCGCCCGAATGCTGTTGGGGAGAATGGGGCATTGAAGGTGTATGGCACGGGCGCGCCCGTGAAATTCGACTGGGAGAGAATCTAAGGGCGCCCGGTTCTTCTGGTCCTAGAAGAGATTGCCATGATTGATTACACAGAGAGGATTCCTAATAACGTCGATTTGGGGAGAGATCGCGTTCTCCAGCGAGCGTTGGAGCACTGGCAGCCCGGTTACCTCAACTGGTGGTATGAAACGGGGCCGCGCGATACCAGCGCTCTGGAAGTTTATCTTCGCACGGCGACCAGCGTGGAGCCGGACGGTTGGGCTCAGTTCGGATATGTGCGGATGCCGGAATACCGATGGGGAATTTTTCTTCAGCCTCGGGACGAGATCCGCGCCATCAACTTCGGAGTCCGCAAAGGCCAGCCAGCCTGGCAGGAAGTGCCGGGCGAACTGCGTTCCGCCCTACGGCGCATCATTGTGACCCAGGGAGATACGGAACCAGCCTCGGTTGAGCAGCAAAAAATGCTGGGGATGTCTTCTCCTTCCCTGTACGATCTGCGGAACATCTTCCAAGTGAACGTCGAGGAGGGCCGTCATCTTTGGGCCATGGTATATCTGCTGCACCGGTATTTTGGGCGTGATGGCCGTGAAGAAGCCGAGGCGCTGCTCGAGCGGCGGTCTGGCGATGCCGACAACCCGCGTATTCTAGGCGCGTTCAACGAGCCCACGCCGGATTGGCTCGCGTTCTTCATGTTTACGTTCTTTACGGACCGCGACGGCAAATTTCAGCTGTGCGCCCTGGCGGAGTCGGGGTTCGATCCACTCGCGCGAACCTGCAGGTTTATGCTGACAGAGGAAGCACATCACATGTTCGTTGGAGAGACAGGGGTAGGCCGCATCATTCAGCGGACCTGCGAGGTGATGAAGGAAGACAAAATCGATGACCCATCCGATGTTCGCGCGATGGGCGTGATCGACCTTCAGACGATTCAGAGGTATTTGAACTTTCACTATAGCGTCACCCTTGACCTTTACGGCTCAGATGTCTCTTCGAACGCGGCGAATTACTACACGAGCGGCCTTAAGGGACGCTATGAGGAAACCAAGATCGGCGACGATCATTTGTTGAGCGACGCCGAATACCCGGTTTCGGAGGTAATCGGGAATAAGATTGTTAGCAAGAATGTTCCTGCGTTGACAGCATTAAACGAACGGTTGCGCGACGATTATATTCATGAGATTGAAGCCGGGCTGAGGCGTTGGAACCGGATTATTGAAAGCGCGGGCATTCCCTTCCGGCTGGATTTGCCACACAAGGGATTTCACCGCCAGATCGGCAATTTTGCCGGACACTACATCAGCCCGCAAGGAGAAGTCTTGAGCCAGGAGGCGTGGAAGAAGCGCGAGTTTGAGTGGCTTGCGAGTCCCCAGGACCACGCCTATGTGCAGTCCCTCATGAGCGGCCCGGTGGTCGAGCCGGGCAAATTCGCAAATTGGATCGCCCCGCCTCGCCGGGGCATTAATAATCAGCCTTTAAATTTTCAGTACGTTCGGTTCAATTGATCGAGGCAGGGAGAGAGAAATAGCCCGTCTGCAGTGGCCCATGCGTGAGTGGATCTGAGCGCGTGCGAAGTCGAATGCACTTTGCGCTGCTAAGATCAAATGGCCGTGACGATGATTTCGGTCGGCCTGATCGCTTCAAAGGAGCGGGAACTAAATGGCAAAAGACAACAGTACCGTGCAGACTCGAATCGAAGGGCGCACCGCTTGGATCACGTTGGATCGCCCGCCGCTCAATGTCCTCAACATCTCGATGATGCACGAGCTGAATGAAGTGCTCGGCAGTGTTCTGCCGCAGTGCGATTTTGTCGTCTTTCAGGGCAACGGTCCGAAGGCATTTTCGGCGGGCGCCGAGGTCAGCGATCACGTGCCGGAGCGCGTCCACGAGATGCTCACTGCCTTTCACGCGGTGTTTCGCCGGCTGGCTCGAGCAGATTGCGTAACGATTGCCGCCGTCCACGGGCACTGCCTGGGCGGCGGAATGGAGCTTGCGATTTTCTGCGATTTTGTCCTTGCAGACGAATCGGCGAAATTCGGCCAGCCGGAGATAAAGCTGGCGTGCTTTCCACCGATCGCGACGATTATGCTCCCGCTTCTGTGCGGGTTAAGGGCGGCGACGGACCTGATCTTGACGGGCAGGACAATCTCGGCGGAGGAATCCCGGCAGCTGGGGATTGTTTCGCGCATTGAGAAGAACGGGGAAGTGCAACAAGGGGCTCGTAAGCTGATACAAGAGTTGCAGGGCTTAAGCCCGGATGTGCTGCGCTTGACGCGGCGGACTCTTTTGAAATTGCACACGGATGAATTCGAGCGGCAGTTGGACGAAATCGAGCACATTTACTTCGATCAATTGATGCGAACTGAGGACGCTTGCGAAGGCGTGCGGGCGTTTATGGAAAAGCGCGCTCCGGTATGGCGAAGACATTAGGCGAATCATTCCTGGCCTGCGGAAAGTGCATACCTGTGCAACCGATCCTATGCGGCGCGGCTATTTCCACGCTGAATTTAGATCGAAAACGCGCTGGGCAGGATTGCGTGAAACGGCTTGACGCCATAGCCGGGTTCCTCGCTGCGATTGGAGACTAAGACATGCCGCCCATTCCGCAAGAAACGCCTGTAGCCATCATCGGATGCGGAGCCATGGGCACCGGCATCGCACAGCTCGCGGCGGCTGCAGGGCATCCCGTGTTGTTATACGATTCGCGGGAGCGAGCCGCTCGAGTTTCCGTCGAAAAGATTTCCGAAACCACCGCAAAGTTGGTCCAGAAAGCTCGCATGCAGGCAGGGGATCGCGAGAAGCTGCTGGCTGTCCTTACTCCTGTGGAGAGGTTCGAAGAACTGGCGAATGCGGGAATTGCCGTCGAGGCGATTGTCGAAGACCTGGAAACCAAGCGCGCGGTGTTCAAAGAACTTGTAAAATGTCTCGGGACAAACGCCATTCTCGCAAGCAATACGTCCTCGCTTTCGATTACTGCGCTCGCGTCCGGGATCGAACATCCTGAACGAATCTGCGGCATGCACTTCTTCAACCCGGCCCCATTAATGCCACTGGTCGAAGTGGTATCGGGCTTGGAAACCTCCCGGGCAGTCGCACAAACGGTCTTCGACACCGCCGCAGCCTGGGGGAAGACACCTGTTATGGTCCGATCCACTCCGGGCTTCGTTGTCAATCGAGTAGCCCGTCCGTTTTACGCTGAAGCGTTGCGCGTTTTACAAGAAGGGGCTGGTGATCCGGCAACGCTCGATGCGGTTATGCGCGATTGCGGTGGATTTCGCATGGGGCCGTTCGAATTGATGGACCTGATCGGCCATGATGTGAATTTTGCTGTGACCCGGTCGGTGCACGCCGCCTATTTTGGCGATCCCCGTTTTGCACCGTCGGTCCTTCAACAGGAAATGGTCGAGGCGGGATGGCTGGGCCGCAAGACCGGGAAGGGATTCTACGATTACACGCCCGGTGCGACGCGTGCAGAGCCTGCAACTGCATCCCCCTGTCCTGCTCCCCGAACGATCTCATCCCACGGAACACTCGGGGCTGCGCAAGCGGTGATTCTTCTTTTGGAACGAACGGGGTTGAGGACCGAAAAACGGGATAGTTCCGGAGAGGAAAGTTACTTCCTTCTTGATGGGGAAATTCGGCTCACGCTTTCTGATGGCAGGAGCGCCACCGAGCGGGCAGCCCAGACGCAATGCAAAGATCTCGTCGTCTTCGACCTCGCGCTGGATTTTTTGAAAACGCCGCGCATTGCCATCGCGGCGTCTGAGACGAGTTCACCGGTTGCGCTTGCGGCGGCCTGCGGCTTTTTCCAAGCGCTGGGCAAATCCGTTTCCGTCCTGCAAGATCTTCCAGGTCTGATTGTGCTTCGCACCGTCGCTATGCTGGTGAATGAGGCCGCCGAGACCGTCTTGCACGGGGTGGCAGCGCCCGAAGCGATTGACACTGCAATGTGCAAGGGTACCAACTATCCCCTGGGACCTCTGGCGTGGGCCGATCGGGTAGGGCCGTGGTTTATCCTGCGCGTACTCGAATCGCTGATGAACACGTACGGCGAAGATCGATACCGCCCATCTTCGCTCCTACGCAGAACCGTAGCACGTAACGGCCGGTTAAGCGGCAAGAACGAAATCTCAGCAAGGAATTCCAGCTTGTGATGCAAACGGGCTGGGAAATTCCGTTGGACGCAGCCCTTGCCGTTGAGCGTGAAAGTCAGGAGCTTTTTTTCAGAGCGAAGATGCGAGGGAAGGCCTGGCTGCGTATATTGAAAAGCGCCCGCCGTCATTCCAGGGAAAATAATGAACGTGAGTTGGAGGGTCGCACCTCACATACGCTGTGCTCTAAAGCCAGTGCGCGAGCGGGGGCAAGCACAAGTCGCTTGCTGCTGCGGAAGCGAGCACGCTAGAATAATTCGCGAGACGGGCCCGGCCGTTCCATTCTCAACGCGGTTTGCCTCGCCAGCCTTTTCTGCCATGTGGAAGATTACAAGGAGAGCTTAATGGCCGCATTTCCCGGTGTGGATTTCCTGGACTTCGATTCGCTGCTGAACGACGAAGAGCTACTGGCGCGGAGGACCGCGCGGCAGTTCGTCGATGAGCAAGTGATTCCCATCATTGAGAAGCACAATCGCGAAGCAACGTTTCCGATGCATCTGGTGCCGCAATTGGGCGAGCTGGGATTCTTCGGCGCAAATCTGAAAGGCTACGGCTGCGCGGAGATGTCCAACATCGCCTACGGCTTGGTAATGCAGGAACTCGAGCGCGGCGACTCGGGCTTGCGGAGCTTCGTTTCCGTGCAGAGCGCCCTGGTGATGTATCCCATCCACACGTATGGATCAACAGAGCAAAAGGATAAGTGGCTGGTCCGTTTGCAAAGCGGGAAAGCCCTCGGCTGTTTTGGCCTGACCGAGCCGCAATTCGGCTCGAACCCGGGCGGGATGCTAACGCGCGCCGTGCGCCGCGGGGACCGTTACGTGCTCAACGGCGAAAAAATGTGGATCACCAATGGTTCGCTCGCGGACGTCGCCGTCATCTGGGCAAAGTGTGAGGACGATCGCATCCGCGGCTTCCTGGTCGAAAAGGGGACGAAAGGTTTCAAGGCCTGGGATGTGCATGGCAAGTTGTCGCTGCGCGCTTCAGTCACCTCGGGCCTGGCGATGAACGACTGCGAAATCCCCGCTGAAAACGTGCTGCCCGGTGTGGCCGGATTGAAAGGCCCGCTGTCCTGCCTGACGCAGGCGCGCTACGGCATCGGCTGGGGCGCGATCGGGGCGGCGATGGCTTGCTACGATACGGCCCTGCAATACGCAAAGACGCGCAAACAATTTCAGAACAAGCCGATTGCTTCACACCAACTCGTGCAGGACAAGCTGGTGTTCATGATTACGGAGATTTCGAAAGCGCAATTGCTCGGGCTGCACGTGGGCCGGTTAAAAGACCAGAACCGCCTGGATCCCACGCACGTCTCCATGCTGAAGATGAATAATGTGTGGATGGCAATGGAAACGGCGCGCAAGGCCCGCGACATCCTGGGCGCCAACGGAATTGTGGACGATTACTGCGTCATGCGCCACATGAATAATCTCGAATCGGTTTACACATACGAGGGCACGCATGACATCCATCGCCTGGTCATCGGAGAGCGCATTACGGGCATTCCGGCCTATTTCTAAAGCCCGGGCAGCCCGCGCAGTCCGTGCAGACTTGTGATTGGTCTTGCGCAGTCCTAAGACTTACAAAATCCTTGACATCAGGGCAACTTTTAGATGAATATCAACAGGTAATATAGTGCCTATGCACTGATGGCGCGATGCTATATAGTGCAGGTCTTGACCACATTGGGAGCCTTACCTCCTGAAAAATGAGGCCCGAAATGTGGCTGAATGGTCAAAATCGCCTGGAAGCGAGCCATAATGCCAGAAACCATAAAAGCCATTGATTTCATGTACTACGTTGCAACACCAGAGTTTATAGACAAATGGAGCCAGGCCAAGCAAGGCGAGCTACTGTGCCGCATGGAGAAGGCCATAGGGGGATTGCCCAAGTTCGATTCTATCGAAACAATGCTCGGAAAGATGGACGAGGCAGGAGTCGAGAAGACCTTCATTGTCCAGTGCAAGATGTGGTCCTACCGGCGCAAATGGATGTATATGGATACAAAGTTGGAGGAGGTTCTTCAATACACGGAAAAGTATCCGAATCGCTTCGTGGGACTGGCCGGATATGATCCGTTCCACATTAAGGAGAGTCTTGCCGAAATCGAGACCGCCGTCACCAAGCACGGATTCAAGGGCGTCTATGTCCATATCTATGGGTTCGATATTCCGCTGGACGACCGAAAAATGTATCCACTCTACGCGAAGTGCGAGGAATTGAACGTTCCCGTTTCGCTGCAGGTGGGCCACGTACTTGAGGGAATGCCAAGCGAAGGCGGCCGGCCCATCTATCTGGACCGCGTGGCCTGCGATTTCCCGGGGCTGAAACTGATCGGTGCACACACCGGCTGGCCCTGGGTCGATGAGTTGATATCAGTTTGTTACAAGTGGGATAACGTTTGGCTTGGCGTCGATGCCTGGATGCCGAAATACCTCTCGCCGCAAATCATTCAGTTCATTAATAGCCGGTTTGGTCAGGACCGGTGTCTCTGGGGCACAAATGGACTTCCCTGGAAAGAAAGCCTGCGGCAGATCCAGGAATTGGGACTGAAGGACGGCGGCAAACGATTGCTTCGAGACAACGCAGTCGAGTTGTTCGGTCTTGAAAAGACCGCGAGCGAACCACGTGTGCAGGCGGCAAAATCATGAATCCGAGCGGACTCAAAGGCAAGACTTCGATCGTGACCGGTGGCGCCCGCGGGATCGGGCGTGCCATCGTGACCGCTCTCGCCGTTGCAGGCGCAAACGTGGTGATCGCAGACGCGCGGGAGGTAGACGCCCAAGCTACTGCAGCAGAGATCCAGAAAGAACTGGGTTCACGCATTTTGGCGGTTGGCGCTGATGTCACGAACCTGCAAGACATGGAAAAGGTGAGAGACGCAACGTTACGCGATTTCGGAGCCATCGACATCCTAGTGAACAACGCTGGGTGGGACCGTTTGATGCCGTTTCTCAAGACAACTCCCGATCTATGGGACCGGGTGATCGGAATCAACTACCGGGGCGTCTTGAACACGTGTTACGCGGTACTCCCTCACATGGTAAGTCGCAAGCAAGGAGCGATCATCAACATCAGTTCGGATTCGGCCCGCGTCGGTTCCCTGGGAGAAGCCGTCTATTCCGGCGCCAAAGCAGCAGTGATCGCATTCTCAAAGACCATCGCGCGCGAGCACGCGCGTGACAACATCCGCGTGAATGTGATTTGTCCAGGGCTGGTGGACACGCCTTTGCTTCAGGAAATCCAGCACGAGGAATTCGGCCAGAAAATTCTGGGCTCGATCATGAATTACATTCCTCTGAAACGTTTTGCCAAGCCGGAAGACATTGCGCCCATGGTGGCGTTTCTGGCTTCGGACGCCGCGTCGTATATTACGGGACAGGTAACCAGCATAAATGGGGGCTTGACGATGGCGGGTTAATGACCGCGTCGCTTGGTCCAGCTTCCCGGAAGTCATTGCACTTTTTGGCCGTCCTACATAACACGAGATCCGTTGCAAAGGCGCTGAAACAGGAAGGTTGCTACCATGAAGGTTAAAATATTCGAGGCTTGGCGCGATAAGCCCCTCGATGAAGTTTTGTATGAATGCCGTGAATTGCTTGAAGATACGAGTTTCCCGACGGTTCGCCGCTGGCGTGAATCCGGCGGAAAGGTAGTCGGGCATTTCCAAGTCTACTTCCCGGAAGAGATCGTTCACGCCGCGGGTATCCTGCCTTTCAAAGTCTGCGGCGCCCAAATCGAGGCTGTGCAGGCCGACTCGCGATTTGGTTCTTATCTTTGTTCGATCCTGAAGACCTCTCTTGAGCTCGCCTTGAGCAAACGCGTTGAGCTCGATATGTTTGTTACGCACCCCATCTGCGATGCGGCCCGCAACCTGGGCGCCGTATGGGGCCGCAACTTTCCCTATTCCTGCCAGATTTTATATCTTCCCCAAAACGCGAATTCCCCAGCCGCCGTCACCTATCTGCGAAACGAATACGCACGGCTGCAGCGGGCCGTCGAGGTAATCGCAGGAAAGCCCGTGAAGGAGGACGACCTCCGTCGCTCTCTGGGTATCTATAACCGGAACCGCGCTCTGCTTCGGGAGTTGTATGCAATTAAGCGTGAGACGCCATGGTTAGTTTCCGCGGACGAAGCGTACGTCTTGGTCGCCATCGGCGGACTGATTCCGCGAGAGGAACACAACGAACTGCTCGAAGCGGTGCTGCCGCAGATCGCGGCCAGGCCCAACAAGAAGCAGGACAAGATACGCCTGGTTTTCGAAGGTGGATTCTGCGAGCAGCCGCCGCTGGACCTGATCCGCGCGATCGCCCGCTCCTGCTATGTCGTCGATGATGACTTTATGATCGGGCTGCGATGGATTCTGGAAGATGTGCCCCTGGATGGGGACCCGCTGTTCAACCTTGCTTTTGCATACCTCGAGAAGAGCTCGTACAGCCCCGTGCAGCATGATCTCCGCAAGCCTAAGGAGAAAATGCTGATCGAGCGGATCAAGAATTCACGGGCGGAGGCGGCGATCGTGAGCGCCGCGAAAATGTGCGAGCCGGGCCTGGAGGAACAGGTGGCCTACCTGCATGCGCTGGACAAAGAAGGCATTCCGTATTTCATCAGCGAATTTGAAGAGAAGATGACTACATTCGAACACATGGAGATTCAACTCGAAACTTTTGTGGAGAACATTCTCTTCAGTTAGGGAATCAGGAGGGTTTGGCGATGGGTGAGCGGCAACGAGAAGACGGAATTATTGGACGTGGAAATCGCGAAGGATCCGATCTTTTTCGCCAGTGGTTTGCGGACTTAAACCGCACGGCGAAGGAAGGCAGCCCGGCAGCATACGTCTTCGTGATGGGTAGCATCAACGAGATCCTGCGTACCTTCAACCTGCCGGTCGTTTTCCCGGAGATCAATTCACTACAACTGGCGGTGCGACGCGTGGCCCATGAATATCTCAACGAAGCCGAAGACTACGGCTATTCGCCGGACATCTGCGCCTATGTGAAAGCCGACGTGGCCATACAAATGCGTGGCGGAGAGCATCCTATGGGGCTCATCCCGAAACCCGCGCTCGCGGTTCTTACGAACGCCTGCAATACGTACATCAAGTGGGGGGAGATCTGGGAGCGGATGTACAACATTCCGATCTTCACGCTCGATGTGCCCGGCACGCGCGCGGCCGGGACACAGACCTGGGCGGGCGACCCGGACTTCGAGAATGACCGGCGGTATGTGCAAGCTCAGCTCACCGAACTCATCGGGCTGTGTGAGAAGGTGACCGGCATCAAGTTCGATATCGACCGCCTGCGGGAGGTGATGGGCTACGCCAATGAAATGTCCCGGGGATGGAAGCAGGTACTGGAGTTCAACAAGACCCGGCCTTCGTTATTCAACGCGCTAACGGATGCAACCATTTACCTGGGCGTCGCGAATAGCTTCCGCGGCGCGCCCGAGGGTGGCCGATATTTCACAAACCTGGTGGAAGAGATGGCCTACAAGGCCGCTCACGGCATAGGCACGATGAGCGAAGAAAAGTATCGGCTGTTTTTCGTCGGAGTGCCCTGCTATCCCATTTTCCGGAGATTTAACGAGCTTTTTACCGAATGGGGTGGCACGTTCGTCCATTCCACTTACCTCTGGTTCGCGTCCGGTGGCGCCAATCTGGGCTTCCAGTACGACCTGGCCCGGCCGATGGAAAGCCTTGCTGAAGGCGTGTTGATCAGCGTCCGCAACGCGATGGACAGCATGTTCTACCAGGATCGCGCGATCCTCGAACTGATCGACTCGTACCACCTGGACGGCGTGGTCTACCATCCCATCAAGAGCTGCCGGACAACTTCGGCCGGAATGGCCGACAACCGGCGTTCGCTGATGGCCTCGCGCGACATCGCGAGCCTGTTCATTGAGTCGGACATGATGGACCGCCGTGTAGTGTCGGAAGCGCAGATGAAAAACCGAATTGATGCTTTCTTTGAAGGTTTGGCGTCGCGCAGGCAGCAAGAGGCTGCCGCCCGTTAAGGCGGAAGAATTCTGCACAGGGAAGGAACTAAAAATGGCTTATGCCTCCGGAGTGGATGTCGGGTCTACGCAGACCAAGGCTGTCGTGATTAATGAAACGAAGAGCATCGTCGGACGGTCTCTGATTGATACGGGAGCGAACGTAATCGTTGCTGCCGAACAGGCTTTCGCGGAGGCGCTAAGAGACGCGAACGTACGGGAAGAAGAAGTCGAGTATGTGGTCGGCACAGGATATGGCCGCTACCGTGTGACCTTCGGAAACACGCAGGTGACCGAGATCAGCTGCCATGGCCGCGGTGCGGTACACATGTTTCCTGGCACACGCACCGTGCTCGACATGGGAGGCCAGGACACCAAGGCCATCCGAGTCCGCTCGTCGGGCGAGATCGTGGATTTTTGTATGAACGACAAGTGTGCTGCCGGTACGGGAAGATTCTTGGGGGCGGCAGCGAGCGCTCTCGATATCCCCTTGGACCAATTGGGTCCGACAGCTCTGCGGGCCGAAAGGCCCGTACGCATCAGCACCACCTGTACGGTGTTCGCAGAGTCCGAAGTGCTCTCGTGGCTGGGCAAAGGCAAGAAGATCGAAGACATTCTCCAGGGTGTTCATCAATCGATAGCCGCGCGCTCCATCGGGTTACTTCGACGGGTAGGAGTTGAAGAGGAGATCACGTTCACGGGTGGTGTGACGCGTAATATCGGAATGATCGAAGCGCTGCAGAATGGTCTGGGCGCCAAACTGAATGTTAGTGATGATTCGCACTTCGTGGGCGCACTCGGAGCCGCCTTATTCGCTCTGGACCATGTCTTAGCCGGGCGAACGTCGGCTACCATAGGGAGATCGTCATGAGTTTTGTTGCCGGAATCGACGTAGGATCCACTTATACCAAGGCTGTAATTCTGAACGAGAACCATGTAATTCTGGGCCAAGCCTTGAACAACACGGGTTTCAAGCTGGCCGAGATGTCCCGGCAGGTCTATGAGTGTGCATTGGAGAATGCAGGTCTGACGGAATCCGACATTTCCTACGTCGTGGCCACGGGGTTCGGACGTCACATGGTGTCGTTCAGCGATGCTCAAGTGACGGATCTAACAGCCAGTGCGCGAGGTGCAACCTATTTCTTCCCGAAAACACGCACGATTCTCGACGTCGGGGGGCAGACGATGAAAGCCACTCGGATCGATGAGTCGGCCAGGGTCAAGTCCTTCCGTCTCAATGACAAGTGTGCCGCCGGAACGGGCGCTTTCCTGGAAAAGACGGCGCGTTATATGGGTTATGGGACGACAGAGATCGGTCCGTTGGTAGCGACCTCCAAACAGCAAGTCGCGATTTCCGGCGTATGCGCCGTCTTTGCGGAATCTGAAGTAATCAACCAATTGTCGCTGGGGAGCGCCCCGGCGGACATCATGCATGGCGCTATGGCATCACTGGTGGACCGCGCAGTACAGTTGATGAAGCGCGTCCAGCTGGAACCCCAGTTTACCTTGATCGGAGGCATCCTGCGCTTCGAGACGATGGCGCATGTCGTGCGTGAACATCTCATGGCGGAAGTAAATGTTCCTCCTGAAAACCTCGTTCAGTTCGTTGGCGCCCTGGGCGCGGCCATCCTGGCGCATCGCCGGCTGCAAAAACTGAATGCGGCGGCCGATGACAGCCGCACTAGCGCGGAGGTCCGGGCACACGACTGACCGCCAAAGGCGATGACGAAAATCATCAAGATCGAAACCTTGTTCGAGCGCTCTACCGAACGAGTGCTTTCCGATGCTCAGCTTCAGCCAGACCCTGCTTTGGTTGCCGAAGGATGGGAGAGGCGCTTTACCGCCGACGCCCAGCGGGCCCAGGAGGCCATCGAACTCTACACCCAGTTGGGATACGAGGTGCGAGCAGAATCGTTGCTGCCAGAGCAATTCACGGGCGAATGCGAAGGGTGTCACTCCCAGGTCATCTCGACGTTCAAGACGATTTATACCCGCAAGAAAACCGTCTGACGGTTAACGCCTCCACTTCCTTCTGCAATACAAAGATATTCCAGCCGGGCACTGCCTACCTGGACTTTGACGTGATTATATTACTGATTCACAAATGGTCTCCCGAATACGAGAACAGACGTTCATTTTTCAAGTATCGGTTCATGGGGCGAGACGGATTTGACGCTGGTTGACCTTGGCTCGTACTCCAGTCGCGTCACGCTGATGATGGGGAACGCCGCGATTCAGGC
>JAIQES010000029.1 GCA_020073705.1 Terriglobia bacterium | reverse complement strand
ACCTGCTTGCCGATAGCGTGCTTTGAGGCGTTTGACATGGCGAGGCGTAAGCTCGAGCAGCTTCGCGGCGCTAGCACACGCCAGGTTCCCCTTCACGCAACTGGAAATGACGGTCACTCGTTGTAGTTCCTTTGCACTCAACGTGTACGTCTCCATAGGGGTGACATTTTCACGTTGCTGTAAAGGGGTGACAGAATTATGGAGCTAAGACATCTCATGTGAGCAGTCGTTGACTGCCTGCAAGTGTGCGTCTATAGTGGGAATGCCTCGCGACTGGGCGGGTAAACGCGGTACGAATAGAGGCGCCCCCCGGGTGCGTCATGAACCTGCCGAATAGCCTGACGATTCTACGCATCTTCTTCATTCCGGTGCTGGTCGTTGTCCTTTTGACGCGCGCACCCAATGTTGTTTTTTTTGGTGTGCCGATAAATTTTGCTGTCTGGGGCGTCCTCATCCTGCTTGCGGCCGCGGCCACTGACTGGGCGGACGGCTATTATGCCCGGCGGCGCAGCGAAGTGACCACACTCGGCATTCTGCTCGATCCCATCGCCGATAAATTGCTGATGTCGGCTGCATTTATCTCGCTCGTCGAAATGCACCTGGTGCAAGGCTGGATGGCGGTGATCATCATCGGTCGTGAGATTGTCGTCCTGGGTCTGCGCAACATCGCATCCGCCGAAGGCTTTACGATTCCCGCCTCGGCGCTTGGCAAGACAAAGATGGTCCTACAGATTATGGCCGTCTGCGCCGTGATCCTGGCGGCAAAACACGCGATTATCCGGCCGCTCGGCGTTCTGCTGTTATGGCTGGTGGTTGGAAGCGCCGTTGTCTCCGCGGTCCAGTATTTTCAGAAATTTTGGGGGCGTGTGGACGATAGCGTGAAACAGAGGCGCCATTTGCGCATTCTCGAACGGCGCAAGAAAGCACAAGATGTCCCGACTATCCAGTGATGATTGCCGCGCACTGCTGGAACTTGCGCGCCGCGCGATTTCGAACGCCGTCTTAGAGCAGCGCATCCCGGATTTTGCACCGCACTCCGCCTCGCTCAGTGTTCCCGCCGGGGCATTTGTAACACTTCACCGCAACGGCCGGCTGCGCGGCTGCGTCGGTCAAGCGGAAAACCCCGGCCCGCTTGCGGAAGCGATCGTTCGCGCCGCCATCAACGCGGCCCTTCATGATTTCCGCTTTCCTCCAGTCGCGGCCGAGGAAGTCGCGACCCTTGAAATCGAAATCTCCGTGTTGTCACCGCTCGATCCCATCGCGCCGGAAGCCATCATTGTGGGTCTTCACGGGTTGATGGTCGTCAAAGACGAAAACCGAGGGTTGCTGCTTCCTCAGGTCGCCCAGGAACGGCGATGGTCCCGCCAGCGGTTTCTGGAAGAAACCTGCGCCAAAGCTGGCCTGCCCCACGATGCCTGGAGGGAATCTTCCACCCGTGTCTTTGCATTCACAGCGGAAGTCTTTTCCGAGACCAGCCTTCAAGCATTTTCCCGCTTCTGAATTTCGGCTTTGCCGCCATATTTTCAGTCGTGGAATCCCCGGCTGCTGGCATTGCAATTTGTGCCAAATACAAAAAGACCCTGATCCGTAATTCGGAACAGGGCCTCCTCGTCTCCACTGCGGATTGAGTGAAGGAACTTTTCCCCGTGGTTACTCGAGTTCCACGTAATCCCCGTTAAAAATTTCTTGCCTCGTGGTTGTCAGCAGCACGGTCGCCGAGTTGGGCCCGGTGCGCAGCACAATTCCTTCGCCCAGCACTTGCCGGGGGAGATTGTCCCATTGATATGCGATTGGCGTGCTCCCAAAACCGTACACTTTGTAAGCCGTTCCGCGGACCTGATACGCCGATTCGTCTCGCGTTCCCTGGTACCGGAATACACGGAAATAGTCACCGACCTGCACGCCCTGGGAGCTGCCCAGGTTCACAAATACTACCGTACCTGTTCCGGACGCCACCCCAAAATTCTTCGTGGTCACAACCATGGCCGTTTTCTTGCCGGAGGGGGAAGCGAAGGGATCGAACTTCGCGTCATGATAAGCGGGGGCAGGCCGAACTGCGAACGGACGAACAATGTCGCCGCGTTGCATCGAGTTGCAGGTCAACCTCACCTCCGCAATCGAAGTCTTCGCCTGCACAATTACCACGCGCACTCGCCCGATGTCGGCGTACATGGTCCCCATCGCCCGAACCAGTTGTGGCTGCCACTTGAACCACTTGTGCTTTACCACATCGTGCACCGGGCGAACGACCTCAAATTCGTCGCCGACCTTGACGCCTTGTTCAGCGCCCCGGTTAATGTACACATTGTCTCTCTGCCCGAACATAGCTTTGTAGCTGGAATTCTCTCCGGAGATCAGGTAAGTGTCTGCCGGAATAGCCTGGTCAGTCGCCACGCCCGAGCAGTAGACATCCGCTTCGGTAGGTGCTTTGTGAGATTCCTGTGCCGCAGCGAAGCTGCCAGCCATCGCCATACCCAATCCCAAGCTAAGTCCCATATTGAGAAAACGATAGCCTATCCATTTACGCATGGAAACTGCTCCTTCTGCTGCCGCGAAAAGTGTTTCGGCCCTGACTGGGCCTTCCATTTCAAGCTAACACCTGCTGTTGCGACCGTCAAGAAAACCTGTTCCCCCGCTTTACATACTTGTCACCCGCATGGTAGAAGCCCTAAGTTTAGGCTTTGAATGGGGGAACCACTTTGGAAAGACCGTTTGGAAAAGATCGCGTTTGCGGGGTGATCGCGGCCGGAACGGCGCGCGAGATGATCTTTGAGATGCGCCGTGGCCTTAGAATCACCCGGACGCTCGAGCTGCGGCTGGACTATCTCCGCAATGCGAGGGAGCGTACGGCTTACTTGAGTTGGTTAGGCCGCCAGCGGCCCCGCGCCATGCTGATCGCAACCTGCCGCAGCCGTCAGGGAGGGGGGCTGTTTCGGGGCAACCGCAAAGCGCAGCTCGAAATTCTGGCGCAAGCGGTACGCGCAGGCTGCCGCTGGTGCGACGTCGAAATTGAAACCGCAAGTCACGCGTCGCCGGCTGAACTCCGAAGCGCACTTTCTCCCGCGCGCGTGATGGTCTCCCATCACGATTTTCGAAAGACGCCGAAGAGCCTTCCGGCCATCGCTCGACGGCTTCTTCGCGCCGGGGGCAGAATCGCAAAAGTCGCCACACAGTGCCATTCCATCTCCGATAGCGTCCGCATCTGCAGCCTCGCTCGCGGCCGTCGTGACACCGTCGCGATTCCCATGGGCGAAATCGGCCTGGCGGGACGCGTTCTTTCGTTGCGGGCGGGCAGCGCACTCGCGTATGCCGCCGTTGAACAAGCCACGGCGCCAGGCCAGCTCTCGCTCGACGCGATGGAGCATCTGTACCGCGCCGCGGATATCACGCGCCGGACTCGTGTCTATGGCGTGATCGGCAACCCGATCGGCCATTCGCTTTCGCCGTTGCTGCACAATACAGCATTCCGCGCGCGCAGGTTCGATGCCGTTCTTGTGCCGTTTCTCGTTCGAGACCTGGGCGATTTCCTGCGCGCCATCGAGCCGTTCGGCATCGCCGGCTTTGGCGTCACCATTCCGCACAAGGAGATCATCCTCCGGCATCTCAGCGATTGCGATCCTTTGGCGGCGCGCATCGGGGCCGTCAACACCGTCGTTGTTCGTCGCGGGGGCGGGCTGTACGGGTACAATACGGATTACGCCGGCGTGCTGCGGAGTCTCCAGCGCCGCATGTGTCTGGCGGGGAGCCGCGTCCTGTTGTATGGCGCAGGAGGCGCAGCGCGAGCGGCTGCTTTCGCGCTGGCACAAGCAGGCGCGACCGTATGTCTTTCGGCGCGGCGCCCGGAGCGCGCCCGGGCGCTGGCCCGCGCCGTTGGGGCTCAAGTCGTGACGCGGGCCGGCTTGCGCCGGGAATTTTTCGACGCCATCGTGAATTGCACGCCCGTCGGCATGCATCCGCGCGGCGGTTCGCCCCTCGGCAGCGCGGAACTCAACTGCCGGATCGTCATGGATATGGTCTATCGCCCGCGCACGACCGAATTATTGAGGCGCGCCCGCCGGCGGGGCATCGAGATCATTTCCGGACTCGAAATGTTTCTCGAGCAGGGTTTCGCGCAATATGAAATCTGGACCGGTGAGCGCGCGCCGGAAGCCGCCATGCGCCGCGCGGTTACCATGGCGCTCGAGCGGGAAGAAAAATCTCAAGGACGCCGCTCGCGGCGAGCGCTCCCGGTGAACCGATGATTCAGCCTGACTTCAAGACGTTCCGCAAGCTGGCGCGAGAGGGCAATCTTGTGCCCGTATACGATATGTTCACGGCCGATACGCTCACGCCCGTCTCCGCCTACCAGCGCCTGGCGCATGACGCGCGTTACGCTTGCCTTCTCGAAAGCGTCGAGGGCGGCGAAAAAATCGCCCGTTATACGTTTGTTGGCGCGAACCCCGTTGAGGTCTTTCGCTACGTAAACGGCGCATGCGTGCTCGAAAGCGAGAGCCGCGTTTCCTGGGTGCAATCCAATCCGCTCGATTACTTGCGCAATCGCGTCGAGCGCTATCGCCCCGTGCGAGTGCCGGGCCTGCCACCGCTGGTGGCCGGTGCGATTGGTTATTTTGCCTATGACATGGTGCGCCTGGTTGAACGCATTCCTGACACCGCGCGCGACGACGTCGGCATGGACGATGCCGTGATGATGTTCTTCCTCGGTCTGGTTGCGTTCGATCATGTCCGGCATCGGCTGTGGATTGTACGCAACGTCTTCACCACAGGCCCGGGCAGCCTTCGTGCCAAGTACCACGCCGCCGTGCGCGAAATTCGCGCCACGCGCCGCCGCCTGGACGTGCCCGTGGCCGCCGAACATTCGAAGCGCCGCCGGGCTCGTCCGCTCAAGATAACGTCCAATTTCACGCGCGCGCGCTTCCTCCGTGTGGTGCGCAAGGCAAAGGAATACATTCGCGCGGGCGACATTTTTCAGGTTGCCATCAGCCAGCGGTTTGCCGCGCGCACCGACGCCGATCCGTTTGAGATCTACCGCGCCTTGCGCGTCGTCAACCCGTCGCCGTACATGTATTTTCTGAAGCTGGGTGACACCGCCGTCGTTGGCAGCTCGCCGGAAATGCTGCTCAAGGTCCAGGGCCGCGAAGCGTTTTATCGCCCCATTGCCGGGACGCGCCCGCGCGGCCTCGACGAAAAAGAGGATCAGCGCCTGGAAACGGATCTCGCCGCCGATCCCAAGGAGCGCGCCGAGCACATTATGCTTGTCGATCTTGGCCGCAACGACCTCGGCCGTGTTTCGGAATACGGTTCCGTGTCCGTCGAAAGGCTCATGTTCGTCGAGCGCTATTCCCACGTGATGCATCTGGTTTCCAGCCTCCGCGGGCGTCTCCGGGAAGATGTGGACTGTTTCGAAGCGCTCGCGGCCTGCTTTCCCGGCGGCACACTCTCCGGCGCGCCCAAAGTCCGCGCCATGGAGATCATTGACGAACTCGAGCCCACCCGCCGCGGCATCTATGGTGGCGCAATCCTCTATCTCGATTTCACCGGGAATCTCGATTCCTGCATTGCGATTCGAACCATGGTCGTCAAGAAGGGGGTGGCCTACGTGCAGGCAGGGGCGGGCCTCGTTGCGGACTCTGTTCCTGAGAAAGAGTATGTGGAGACGGTCAATAAGGCGCGCGCCCTGCTCGCCGCCCTTGAAATCGCACATCGCGGATCGGATCCTGCGCCAGGCGGCGGCCCAAAATCCCGGCGCCGGAAACCGAAGTAAACCAGGGCGTCAGACCTCTTTCGAATTACTCATCTCCTGGCGCGAGGGGAAAGGGAACAGGCTGTCGTCTTTTCGCCGAAAGATCGAGAGCCTTGGTCAGCATCAGTCGATTATGGGCTTCTCTGGCGGTCGCGTGCTGGGTCGGCGCGCCAAGTGCGACACGATTGAGCCAGGATTCGGTTTCCTCGCGCATTGGCCCGCGCAGTTCGCCGAGCGCCATATCACCTGGCGGATAACTCCCCATGAAATCGACCAGACGGCTCTGGTCGGGAAGGTAACCTTCCGATTGCGGAGCGCTTACGGCAAGGACGATGTCGCGATGCGTATCGTCGATCGTGAGCACACCCTCGGTGCCGACGATTCCGACCTCCAGGCTGTACACAGCAGCTGGCCAAGTGACGGGAAGCGCCCAAGAAATATTGAGGTGATAGATGCAGCCGTCACTGAACATGATCATGCCCGCTGTCGCATCGATCCCGCCATAGAGTGGACCCAGAACTTTGTCGATCGAACGGGCGTAGACTTCCACTGGCGTCTTGGCTTCGAGATACCACATCACGATATCAAGCGCATGGGTGCCGGAAATCACCATGGGCGAGATTGTCTCCGGCGCATTGCTTCGTTTGTAGTTATCTATCGCCACAAGCCGGTTCATGAAGGCGCGCGACGTAACTAAGGTAACATCGCCGAGCGCGTTCGTTCGCACCTTTTCCTTCGCGGCGAGCCAACGCCTGCGGAATCGTTGCGTATAGCCCACGACCACATCCACACCGGAATGCTCGATGGCTTCCAGCACTGCAAACGATTCGGAGAGTTTGGTAGCAAGCGGTTTTTCGACCAACATTGGCAGGCCGCGCTCAACAGCGCACATTATCGGATCAACATGCAGATGCTCGTCCGTCGCAATAATCGCGGCTGTGACTTCAGGCCGCTTGAGCAGCTCCCGATGATCGCCCGTTACGAAATCGGCTCCGATCTTGGCGGCGACCTCCCGGGCACGGTCCGGCTTCTTTTCAGCGATGCCGATCCAATCAACGGCACTATGGCGCGCTGCCACCTCGCCTCGAAAGAGCCCGACGCGCCCCGCCCCCACTATGGCAAGACCAATCCGTTTCGCTTTTTGCCTCATCGTGTATCTCCTGGATGTGAGCTGAAGGCTTGTTTTCGAATTCACATGAATTGTTTTTGCAACCCGGCAGACTATCAGCCCCCTTTCCAGAAAGCAACACCGTGAGCTCAATGCGTTGATCAAGCACGGTGCCTTGCCTACGCCGGATTTTTTCTGCTTGTTGCGATACTATGCATCAGACATGTCGTGCTACTTGAAGAATCGTGTAGCTTCTGTGCGCAGCGCGCCGGCGGCCGTGCCCTTCTTGGACCAGCGTCGCGGGCCAAGATATTTTCGAAACGACGTCCAGTCCGTGATCGGGGTCAGTGAATGAAGGTACGCTGGCGGGTTTGTTTCCTGCTGTTCTTAACCTGGCTGATGTCCTACATCGATCGCAGCCTGATGCCGATGGCACTTCCCCTGATCGGCCAGGAATTCCATATGAGCCCCACTGCGATGGGGGCAGTTGTCAGCGCCTTCTTCATCGGTTATGGCTCGATGCAAATTCCCGGCGGAATAATCGCGGACAAGTTCGGGCCGCGGAAGACTATAACATTCGGTATTGCTGCTTGGTCTCTGTTTAGCTTTTTGACTGGCACGGCACGAAGCCTGACGAGCCTCATCTGGTTGCGCATTCTGTTCGGACTCGGCGAAGGAATGCATCCCCCCGCCGCCTTCAAAGCGCTTTCCGCTTGGTTCAGCAGCCCGGAGAGGGCCCGGGCCAACGGTTTTGTGATGTCATCCAATACGCTTGGCCCCATGATTGCCCCGATTATATTCGCGATGGTGATGGGAACCTTCGGTTGGCGTAAGGCCTTTTATTTGGATTTCATTCCAGGTTTTCTCATTACGATCGCTGTTTACTGGTATTTGCGCGACACACCGGCAGAACATCCCAAAATGACTGCCGGCGAATTAGCGGAAATTGGCACGCAAGCCAGGAGCCAAGAAAAGATATCCTTTTCCGAATTATACAAGTACAAGGCTTTGTGGCAGCTCTTCTTCATTTACATGACCTGGGATGTGACCTGGTGGGGATTCCAGGCCTGGCTACCCTCCTATTTGCTCAAAGTCAGAGGTTTTACGCTAGTGAAAACAGGCGCGGTGGCAGCCTTGCCATTCGCAGCCGGGTTCATCGGCTTACTGATATGCTCTTACATTTCGGACTGGACCGGGAAACGGAAGGCAATCCTCGTTTCGGTTCTGCTGGGAAATGCGCTTTTCATGCTCCTGACAGCTACGGCAAGCACTGCCACCTCGGCAGTCATTTTTTTGACAGTGACGGGTTTTTTCCTTCCGGCGATCCAGGGTCCGTTCTGGTCCCTGTCCATGGATCTGTTGCCTTCCAGAGTAATGGGGTATTCGTCGGGGTTCATTAACACCGGCGGCCAAATCGCAGGGATTGGGTCTCCAGTTGTGATCGGGGCCTTAATCCAGCTAACGGGCCACTATGACGCGGGATTCATATTCATGGCTATATCGGCAGGCCTGTCGGCGCTGCTGGTGTCCACCCTAAGGGCGCCCAAAGTACACGCGAGTACTCGCGCCACCGAAGTATCCGTAGAATGATTTCCACGCAGCGAATGGTGCGCGCGAAGAGGCAATTTACCGGGCTTCATTGCGCCGCTCGCACGACGTAGACGAACGTTTTCAAGCGGCCACTGTGCTCCACCGGACCGTTCTACCGGGTTCGCGTCTCGGACTTTCCTGGAAGCCTACGGCGCTTGCTTCTTCGAAGGTCGCCTGCAAACTTCCGCGCAGTCCGTGAATAAACTGGAGAAGGGTGGCCGCTTTCGTTTCCAGAAGGCACTCCATCACCCTCCAAAGAGGCTCCCTTTATAATGCCTCGAATCATCGGAAAGTGACCCACTTCCCAGATTCGCACACCCGGGTGATCCGTGTTATATAGGTTCTCTAAGCGCTGGGGACAAGTGTACCGCCCGCATCTGCAGGGAGACCTATGAAACTGCACGCCATCAGGGCCATCACCATGGCAACTTTATTCTTCGGATTTCTTGGGCTGCGAGCCGGCGGCGCCCAGGACCGCGGACCTTCCACACCTGAAGAACGCGCTCGGGCCATCAAGGTCGCACACGGCCTTGAAGAAGATCCGCTCGCCAAGGACGCAGGAGAACAGCGCGCTTGGGTGATACAGTGGATCATCGAAATTCCAGACATTACCGTCAACGTATGCTTCGATTATTTCGGCAAGCTCCCTGACCCGCCCCGTGGGCACTCGCTGGAGATCACTCGACAGATGATAATTTCGAGCGCCGCGTTCATGATCGAGCATCCGGACAAGGCTAAAGATGAGCAGGCCGTGGCCCTCTCCGGCCTGCTGGGCGCACTGAAGGCCTACCAGGCGATCCTCATGCAGGACTCTGGATCGCGCTGGCCGTATGTGGACAAGCTGATCCAAATGCGGGATCAGGGCAAGCTCGACGACTATGTCACCGAAACCCGGAAGAAATGCGAGCGTGATGAAGAAGAGACGGACCCCGATACGATCCGGGCGCAGGCGCGCTGATTTGTGCGGCCCGTCGATCAGCTTTATACTTTCTGTTTGGTCTTCCCACGCGCTGCCGCCTGTTCGTGGCTGACGCAGGCGAGACGGGTACCGGCCGCAGGCGATGATACTCTTACTGGACAACTACGATTCGTTCACCTATAACCTCGCTCAGTTTCTCGGCCAGTTGGGCGAGAAGCTGGAAGTGCATCGCAACGACCAGATCACGCTCGACCAGATCGCCGGCAAGAAGCCCCAACGCATTGTCATCTCGCCCGGTCCCGGCACGCCGGAAGATTCAGGCATCTGCGTGGACGTGATTCGTCGCTTCGCTGGAGTGATTCCGATCCTTGGCGTCTGCCTGGGCCATCAGGCGATCGGCTATGCCTTCGGAGGACGCGTGATCCGCGCACCTGCAATCATGCACGGCAAGACCAGCCGCATCCACCACGATAACAAGACGATTTTCAAGGGCCTGCCACAGGACTTCGTGGCCACGCGCTATCACTCGCTTATCGTCGAGGAAAAAACGCTCCCCGCTGAGTTGGAAATCTCCGCGCGAACCGGCGGGATCATCATGGGCCTGCGCCACCGCGGGCTGCTCGTCGAAGGAGTGCAGTTCCACCCCGAATCAGTCCTCACCGATGTTGGCATGCAGCTCCTACAGAATTTCCTCTCGCTCTAGATTTAGCATTTCACCATGGCCGGGCAAATCTCTTTGTATTCGCACCAGTCGCATAAGGGCGCAACTCGCGTAGGGAAAGAAGTCGTGGACTCAATCCGTTTAATGAGGCCTAAGGTATTCTGTTTGATCGTTTCCAACTGTTGAGGCGTCTTGGTAATTTGAATTTCCTCATCGAATGCAAGGTAGTGCCAAATCAAAGAAATGTGCCGGGTGCCGGGCCAGCGATGCCTCAGGGCCAGCTCATATAGGGCCAGCTGCGTATCGGAGCCAACTTGCGAAGAGTCGGGTAGTCTGCGTGAGGTCTTATAGTCATGAATTTCCAGCGAGCCGTCTCCGGTTCTTGCGAGCCGGTCAATGACGCCTCGAATCTCATGCTTCTCAGAGACCGGATACAGGAATTTTCCTTCCAACTCCAGCGTTCTAGACTGTGTGAAGGGATAGAACCTCTGGTGGTAAGTCTGCAGCATTCGCCGCCCATTTTCCAAATACGTCCGGGCAGTGGTCCCCGATCTGACAATTCGCATTTGGGGCGTGTAGCCTTCATCCCACTTCTGTTGATAGAACGAAAGAATTTCATCACACGAATGAGTCCTGCCGTGCATGGCATCTGCGTATAGTTTTTCAAGAGCGCGATGGACGGAATCTCCGAGGTGAAGCTCGATGCTTCGTATAGGAGGAGGAATTTCGTCGATATAGCGAAACTTGTACTTTTGCGGGCATTGCTGGTACGTCGTTAGCTTGCTATGTGAAAAACTGGGCACAGTTTCATATTCCCTAAAGTGGCGCAATTATTCGGCGGATTGCCCGGCGGGTCAAGTCGCTTCGCTCAGAATGAAGCACTGAGGTTGTTGTTATGGAGTGGCAATGGTTGAAATCCACCACCCGGCTGCGTGAGAACCACCAGATTCTGAGGGGAAATGACGAGTTACTCGCCCAGACATCCTGCGGAACTCATTGGAAACATGCTATTTATTTTAGATTTTAAAACTCCCTCAGTTTGGCATGGGTCCTGCAATCATCCAATACGAGTGTAAGTATAAGGAGGCCTGGGCAGTCGCAGGAGGTCGGCCATGAAACGCTATCTTGGAAGTCTGGCAACAGTGCTTTTCTTCGGGGCTGCGATCCTGGGAATGGGCGCGACGGCTCGCGCGCAGTACCCGCCACCGGCGCGACAGCAGCCCATGGAGATTCCGGCACAGTATCCGCCACAGGAGGGCGGGCCGGAGCAACAGGCTGGACCGCAGCAGCAAGCCCCAGCCGATTCGGGCGCGGCGCGCGTCAGCTTTATTCAAGGCGATGTCTCGACGCAACACAGCGATTCCAGCGACTGGGTCGCGGCGACGATGAACACGCCTGTTGTGATTGGGGACTACGTTTCGACGGGCCAGCGCTCGCGCGCGGAAATTCAGCTCGATCACGCCAACATTCTGCGCATGTCGGATGAGTCCACGGCGAACGTCGTGAACCTCACCCGCACGCAGATCCAGCTCCAGGTCGGCCAGGGATTGGTGAATTACGACGTGTTGATGGGCAACGAAGCAGACGTCGAAATCGACACGCCCAACGTGGCGATCCACCCGCAGCTCGGCGAAGGCAGCTACCGAATCCTGGTCAATTCAGACGGCGAAACCGTCGTGGACGTCCGCAGGGGCTCTGCGGAAATCTCCACGCCGCAGGGCAGCACACACGTGGAAAAGGATCAGCGCATCACGATTCAGGGCAACGCGGACAGCGCGCAATACCAGATTTCCAATGCGCCCGGCAAAGATGATTGGGACAAGTGGAACAGCGACCGCGATCACGTGATCACCAGTGCGGAAAGCTGGCGCCACACGAATCCCTACTACACGGGCAGCCAGGACCTTGACGCATACGGCAACTGGCAAGATGTTCCCGACTACGGCAGCGTGTGGTTCCCCGCCGCAGGCTCGGACTGGGCTCCATACCGCGATGGCCGCTGGGTTTATGAGCCATTCTACGGCTGGACCTGGGTTTCCTATGAGCCCTGGGGCTGGGCGCCGTATCACTACGGACGCTGGTTCGTTTACGGCGGAAACTGGGGCTGGTGGCCGGGGCCAGTCTATTCCGGATATTATCCGATGTGGGCGCCGGCATACGTTTCCTTCTTCGGCTTCGGCGGTCGAGGCTGGGGATTTGGGTTCGGCTTTGGCGGCGGCTTTAGGAGTGTTGGCTGGATGCCGTGTGGCCCGGGCGACCGGTTCTATCCCTGGTACGGTCGGGGCGTAAACCGGGTGAACGTCGTGAACGTCTACAACATCCATAACAACCACGGCGGCTTCTCGCCACTGAGGGAAGGGCCGCGTGCACATTCCAACCTCAACCGGGCGTTCACGGATTCGCGAGTGCGCAACGGGGTGAGCTCGATGTCTTCCGGCCAATTTGGCCGCGGGCGCGTGCCGATGCAACAGCAGAGGTTCGACGCAGGATCGTTCCGGCAAGCAAGCGTAATGACCGGCTCGCTGCCCGTGACGCCGTCGCGTGAGAGTTTCCGTCCGTCCGACCGGCAAGTGCGCCCGGGTGCGATTCCCAATCGGGCAACTGCCAACCAGCGCTTTTTCAGCGGGTCTGCACAGGCTGGAAGGTCTCAAGGGCAACGCTCTCAGGGTGGGTTTACTCGCGGCGGAAATCCTACTGGCACTCAGCCACAACAGAACGCGGTTCGTCCAGGGTTCCACAGTTTCGGCTCACAGAATTCTGGAAGTGCGAGACCTGCCCCTGCACAAACGGCCCGGCCATTTCAGGGAAACACTCCGGGCCAGCGGACCTTTACTCCGCCCTCATCCCACCAGGCCCCATCCAATCAGTCCACGAGACCTGGCTGGCGCACATTCACTCCGCCTTCTGGTCAGTCTCAACCGTATGGTGGCGGCAGAAACTCCGGGGGATACGGTGGAGGGCAATCACGGCCCAGCTTTTCTCAGCCGGCTCAATCACCACGGCAATTCCAGAACTATTCGCGCGGAAGCTCGGGCAACAGTGGATACAGCCGCCCGCCGCTCAATATGCAGCAACCCATCGTGATACCACGGCAAGGATCCTATTCTTCTCCTTCTCCGCGCAGCGTGCCGAGCGGTGGCGGTTATAGCGGCGGATCTCCCGGCGGCGGATCGCGCGGTAGCTACTCCGGCGGCGGTTATGGCGGCAGACCTTCCGGAGGAGGATACGGCGGTGGGTCACCGGGCGGCGGGTCCCGCGGTGGCGGTTATAGCGGCGGATCTTCTGGCGGAGGATATCGCGGAGGGTCACCGGGTGGCGGTTACTCCGGAGGCGGGTCGCGCGGCGGATTTTCCGGCGGCGGCTCTTCATCTTCGGGCGGCCATGGTGGTTCGTCAGGACACGGTCGCCGCTAATTCTTCTCGCACCGGCTCAAGGCCGACTCCCCATCACCGTCAGGAGGCTCTGAAAGGAGCCTCCTGCTCTCCCTAAGAATGATAATGGAGAGGAGACACTTTATCCTGCAACGGCGTGTTTTATAACCGGGGTGGAACGCTTCGGGAGGCAGAGCGCCGAGTTGCTGTCACGTTTCATAAGTTGGAGTAGAATTGGAATGAACAGCCAGCCCTCAAGAACGCAAATGCAGAAGGGACAATTTACAATGAGAAAACCAACTTCCTACTTCCTATTCCTGCTTCTCGCTTTCGGTTTTCTTTCCGCATTTTCGACTGCCGCAGTGGCCGACGATGATCCGCCTGGGAGGGTTGCGCGGGTGAATTACATTCAAGGTTCGGTGTCATTCCAGCCGGGTGGCCAGACCGATTGGGTGCAAGCGAATCCCAATCGTCCCTTGACGACTGGCGACAACCTCTGGGCCGACAGGAATTCGCGCGGCGAGCTGCATATCGAAAGCACTGCGATCCGCCTTTCGGGCGAAACAGGCATATCTTTCCTGAACCTCGATGACCACGCAGTGCAGATTCAGCTTGCCCAGGGGTCGCTGAACGTTCGCCTGCGGAGACTCGACGGCGACGATGCATTCGAGATCGACACGCCCAATCTCGCATTTACAGTGCAGCGCCCCGGTGAATACCGCGTCGACGTCGATCCAAACGGCAACGCGACTATCATCACCGTGCGTGAAGGAGAAGGCGAGGCCACCGGCGGCGGCATCAACTATCATTTGGGCTTCGGTGATCGCGCGCGCTTTTCCGGCACGGATTCGCTGACCTACGATGAGGGACGAGTCGGGCGTCCGGACGGATTCGACGAATGGTGCCATTCCCGCGACGACCACGAAGAACACGCTCAGTCCGCACGCTACGTTTCGCGCGACGTCATCGGCTACGAAGACCTTGATGATTACGGCGAATGGAGAACCGTTCCGGAATACGGCACTGTGTGGTTTCCATCAGGAATCGCCATGGGATGGGCTCCCTATCGTTTCGGTCATTGGGTCTGGATTGAGCCGTGGGGATGGACCTGGGTGGAAGATGAACCGTGGGGCTTCGCGCCCTTCCACTATGGCCGGTGGGCCGTTGCCCGTGGACGCTGGTGCTGGGTGCCTGGTCCCCGTGTTGTCCGGCCTGTCTATGCTCCGGCACTCGTGGCATTCGTCGGCGGAAGCCGATTCAGTATTTCGCTTTCCATCGGTGGCGGCAGAGGAGGAGTCGCATGGTTTCCGCTCGGGCCGCGCGAGGTCTATGTTCCCCCCTATCGCACCAGCCCACGCTACGTGCAGAACGTCAACATAACGAACACGACGGTGAACGTCACCAACGTCACGAACGTCTATAACAATGTAAACGTCAACAAGATTACCTACATGCACCAAAACAATATAGGAGCGGTCACCGCGGTTCCGCATGACACGTTTGTGAACGCGCGGCCTGTGGCAGGGGCCGCCGTCCGCGTCAATCAGCAGCAGCTTCGGACGGCGGAAATCCAGCGTAGCGTCTCAGTGGTGCCGGAACGAAAGAGCATCATTGGCGCGGGGGCTCCCGCCCCGGCAAACGTCAGACCTTCCGAGGAGGTCATGAGGCGCCGGGTTGTGGTAAAGCTGCCGCCACCCCCGCGGCATGTGTCCACTCAAAATGGCCAGCCGGTCCCGCCCTCTCAGCCGGGCCAACCTGCCGCGCAGCAGCCCGGTCGACCTCCCGTGCAGGAACCGAGCCAACCTCCCGTGCAGCAGCCGGGTCGACCTGCCATGCAGCAGCCGAGCCAACCTGCCGCGCAGCAGCCCGGTCGACCTTCTGTGCAGCAACCGAGCCAACCTCCCGCGCAGCAGCCCGGTCGACCTTCTGTGCAGCAACCGAGCCAACCTCCCGAGCAGCAGCCGAGCCAACCTGCTGTGCAGCAACCGAGCCAACCTCCCGAGCAGCAGCGGGGTCGACCTGCTGTGCAGCAACCGAGCCAACCTCCGGAGCAACAGCGGGGTCGCCCTCCCGTGCAGGAGCCGAGCCAACCTGCCGCGCAGCAGCCCGGTCGACCTGCTGTGCAGCAACCGAGCCAACCTCCCGAGCAGCAACGGGGTCGACCTGCTGTGCAGCAACCGAGCCAACCTCCTGAGCAACAGCGGGGTCGCCCTCCCGTGCAGGAGCCGAGCCAACCTGCCGTGCAGCAGCCGGGTCGACCTGCCGTGCAGCAGCCCGGTCGATCTCCCGTGCAGCAGCCTCCTCCGGTGAAATCTGCCCCTCCGGCCCGAGTAGAGACAAGTCCCGGGAGAGCGAATGAAAAAGGATCAGCGCGCGGGCAAGACCGAGAACGACAGGGCGGACAGAAATCCGACAAGCAAGGAGGCGGCGATCAGGGACGGAAATAACCTCACGAAATCGCGCTGAAAAACTAGTTCGCTCTCACCACAGGGAACCGTGTTCCAGGTTCCCTGTGGCACATTTCGATTATTGCTTTCTTGGAACTGCCGGAGAGGGATGAGATTTGTTCGAAGGGGGCGGCATCTTCATCTGCTCCGCCTTCTTGACGACCACAATATTCTCCAGCCAGACGTCATTTATATTCACGACAACGTCCGCCGTGATCTCATCTTCAGGCGAGAGTGAATCGAGCAGGCGAGGATCCTTGACGGCATAAGGCATCGTCATCGCCATCATGAAGCCCGGGATCGCTCCGTGATCCACGACAACCTGCTGCTTCTCCTTTTCGATTGAAACCACACGGCCATGGAGCGAGTAGCGGCGCGGACCTGGTGGTTGTTCCGGCTGCGGAGGACTGCAGCCGGCGAGACAGACCAAAAGAGATATTCCTGCTGTAAAAGCGACAAAGAGAAAAAGGGAGCGTGTGTTTAACTTGGCGCGGTCCCGCATACGGTTCTCTCCTTCGACTTGCTGCGTTCGATCTCGGTGGAGCCATTCACGGAGAACGTTCTCGGTGAACCGTTCATCCTGTGTCCGCGGAACTTAGGATACAGAAATAGTCGCGGAATTTGAACTGCAAAAAAACAGCGCATCACACTTTCGGCAAACGTAAATTGTGGGCTGGACCGTTGTAACCGCAAGAACCCTTCGCTGAGGGGTAAGGTAAACGGTGTAGCGCAAAGTAGAAGACGGCATCTTTTAGTACAATGCGGGCTGATTATTTCGGATACGACCTGCGGAGGAGAAAACGATGAAACTTTGGGACCGGGTAGAGTACAGCGCAATTGTAGATCGCAAGCCGTTGCGCCTTCCGGATAACAAGACCGTAGTGGTCTGGCCTCTGGTGACGGTCGAGGTATGGGACCCTGACGGACCTTTACCGCGCACCATATTGACGCCACCTCAAGGGGTGCTCTTCGTCCCCGATGTGCCCAACTGGAGTTGGGCAGAGTATGGGGCCCGCATTGGGTTCTGGCGGATGAAAGCGGCTTTGGACAAGCGGAGTATGAAAGCCGTCTTCTGCATCAACGCCTCGGTGATCGAGCACTATCCGCGGATTTGCGAGGCTGCCCTCAAGGCGGGTTGGGAATTCATGGGCCACAACACCATTCAAAAACCCATGCACGCCATGACGAATGAGGAAGAGGCCATTCGCCAGACCGCCGAGTCGATCAAGAAGTTCACCGGTGCGAAGCCGCGCGGCTGGATGGGCCCGGGACTCACCGAGACCCACAATACGCCCGAACTCCTGGTCAAGGCGGGCATCGAATACACCGTCGATTGGGTGCTGGATGATCAGCCCACTGTCATAAAAACCAAAGAAGGGCCGCTTTATAGCATGCCCTATTCGGTGGAGGTCAACGACGTGGTCTTGATGGCGAACGAAAAACGTCCCTCGTCCGAACTTTATGATCGAGCCATGGTGACATGCGACCGCTATCTTTCCGAAGGGCCTGAGCAGGCGCGCGTACTGGCACTGGCCTGCCATCCCTATCTACACGGCGTGCCGCACCGCATCGGGTACTTCGAGAAATGCCTGGACGATCTGTCGGTCAAGAATGGGGTGATGTTCTCCACCGGCGGGAAGATCCTCGATTGGTACAAGTTCCAACGGGGTTTGTGATTTTGGTGGGAGTCGGCCAGGTACCGAGAAGACCGTTTATCAGGACTTGGCTCAGGGACCGCAATGGCTTAGTGCAAGTCAAGTCAGGACGCGCCATGATTAGAAAACGCATGAGCATCGCACTAGCCATATTGGTTGGATGTGTGATTGCGGCGATCCCTTCGATTCTTCAACCGCACTTCAAGGCAGGTTCCATTCCAGACCTCACCTGTGAGTTGGTCTTGCTACCAGGAAAGCTAATCGCCACACCTTTTCATGATCGCGGCGATGCAAGCCCAGAGTTCTTGTGGCGCTCACGCTTTACGACAGCAGTTCTCTTTGCTGGATTGGCATATTGGATTTTGCGCTTGAGGAGATTTGTTTCCAAGTCCTGATAAGTCCGCTTCTCGGAATGTGGCCCACCATCCCCCGGCGGACATGACGCGACATTGGGCAGTGAAATCGGGTATCCTGACGTAGGGAGTTTCCCCGCCAATCTTGCTTCACCCGCCGCCTGTGATTCGATGGCGTGCGCCTAAGGGAGATCAGATTGATTTCACGATACACGCGCGAAGAGATGGGCCGAATCTGGGGCGAGGAAGGCAAATTCCGCCGCTGGCTCGATGTGGAACTCGCCGCGACCGAAACGCTGGCCGAACGCGGCGTTGTGCCGGCCGCCGCAGCCGCCAAAATCCGCGAGAAAGCGCGCGTCGATGGGGCCGTGGCGCGCCGCATCGCCGAGCTCGAAGCACGGGTGAAACACGACGTCATCGCATTCACGATGGCCGTCGGCGAAACCATCGGCGATCCCGGCTCCGCGCGCTGGCTGCATTACGGCATGACATCGAACGACGTCGTGGACACCGCGCAGGCCCTGCAGGTTCGGGAAGCCTCGCGCCTGATCGAGCATGGCCTGGTTCGTTTCGGCGAAGTGCTCGAGCGCCGCGCGCGCGAATTCCAGCAGACGCCGCAGATCGGACGCACGCACGGCGTGCACGCCGAGCCCATCACGTTTGGCCTGAAAATCGCCAACTGGTTCGCCGAGAACCGCCGCAATCTCGAACGCTTCGGGCACGCCGCGCGGCAGATGGCCGTGGGAAAAATCTCCGGCGCCGTGGGCAACGCGTCGCATCTGGGGGTAGAGGTCGAAGAAGCAATCTGCAAGCGGCTTGGTTTGGATGTGGCGCCGGTGGCGTCCCAGGTGATTCAGCGCGACCGCCACGCGCAATATCTCTCGACACTGGCGATCCTGACGGCCACGCTCGAAAAAATCGCGCTCGAAATTCGCCACCTGCAGCGCACCGAAGTTCGCGAGGCCGAGGAGCCGTTCGGAGGCGAGCAGCGCGGCAGCTCGGCAATGCCGCACAAGCGCAACCCGGTTTCGAGCGAACAGATTTGCGGGCTGGCGCGCGTCGTGCGGGCCAACGCCGGCGCGGCGTTCGAAAACATCGCGCTGTGGCACGAGCGCGACATCTCGCACAGCTCGGTCGAGCGTGTCATCCTGCCCGATTCGACCATTCTGGCCGACTATCTGCTCGCGCGCATGACCGACATCGTCGCCGGCATGCGCGTCTTCCCGGAACGCATGCGCCGCAACCTGGACGCGACCGGCGGCCTGGTATTCTCCGGCCAGCTCTTGCAGGACCTGGTCGAAGCGGGCGCCGCCCGCGAAGACGCCTATAAATGGGTGCAGGAACACGCCATGGCCGCGTGGGAAACGGAAACAAATTTTAAGAACCGCGTCGCCGCCGATCCGCGCATCACAAAGTTCCTAAACGCAGCAGCGCTCCAACATACATTCGACCTAAACCGCCAGCTCCGCTACGTGGACGCGATCTTCGCCCGCGTGTTCGCCTGAGATTGTAGGATGATGCCGTTTTGCGGGGGTATTTGTAATGGATGAGGACCTTGGTTCTTCCACGGGCTCGCTTTATCTTAATTGGCTGCTTTCTTTCATAAACGTGGTGCGATGGCTCTGGAGGAAGATATGGGACTGGGGTCCTTTGGCGTGGATCGTTGGCACAATCCTCATTCCTGTGGGCATCGTGGTAGCCCAGGAGCGAATGTACGGATTAGGTCGCACGCTTATTGCACTGGGTCCCTTATTACTGTTGCTAAAGATACTCCACGTCTCCATCGGCGAGCATAAACCTGCTAAGGAGATTTCCGCGGTCTTCGTAATCAGTGGATTAGCTTTGATGGTCGTTACCTATGGCGGATGGTGGGCTGTCAGCAAGATTGAGTGGAAGCAGGAAGTAGTAATCAAGATGACATTTAAGTCCTCGCCTGTTCTTACGGAAAGAACGCAAAGAAAGATTATCTGGCAAATAAATCAATACTACCTGTATCTGAAGAAAATAGGATTTGAGCTTCCTGCGGAGATTCCACCATTAGGAGTTTCACCGTCGCATGGGATCATTAGTGGCGGCGGCTCACCGGGTCCCACCTATTATTCGTCACTCATCATTTCAGAAGACGCAATTAATAATTCCAGTGTCCTGATTTCTATATATTCCATATACACGTTTAATCGTGCCTTGGTATGGCCAGATGCATACAGACGTGGAATATCGCGCGCCGAGGCCGATGATGACGAGGTCGCAGCGTGGATTCTTTCTTGTTATTTTTCTGCGAGTTTTAGTGGGCGGAATGTGTGTCAAAAGGATACTCCTGGATACAAGTGGGTCGATGCAATGTGGGATGTTAGAAAATCATACGGTCAGGACTATGCAGACGGACTTATGTGTTTTACGGAGATGATGTGGAAGAACCTCCCAGCAAAGTACGTGGATACTTTTGACAAGTTCTTCAGGTACAAGCTTATTGCTGGTGAAAGTGTCAAGAACAACGCAAGTGAGGAGCCGAAAATAGACCTTATATTTAAACAACACGGGCTTGATATTACGCTACCCTGATAAATCCGTTGTATTCGAGATTCGACCGATAGTTCCGGAATTGTATCTCTAGAAGTAATGGGAATCTTGCAGCTACTGAAGCACCCGTGAACTAATTGTAAGAAAACATGTCTGCGCAAGTACATAATTGCACATGCCCCTCCCGCCATCTACACACGCTGGACGTAGCGGGCTTCTGAGGTATCGACTTTGACTTTGTCGCCAGTATTGACGAACGGCGGCACCTGGATGGTAAGGCCGGTCTCGAGTTTTGCGGCCTTCATCACCGCGCTGGCGGTGGCCTTCTGCACGGTCGGCTCGGTGTCTACCACCTTCAAGTCCATCGTGTCGGGTAGCACCACGCCAATTGGCTTGCCCTCGTAGAACTCCAGCTTCACCGTGGTATTCGGAATCAGGTAGTACACCGCTTCGCCGAGCACGTCCGCGCCGAGATGAAACTGCTCGTAGGACTCCGTGTTCATGAAGTGGTAGCCCTCGCTATCCGAATAGAGATATTCGTGCTCGATCTCATCGAAGATGGCGCGCTCGATATCCACTTCAGCGCGGAACCGGTAGTCGATGATCGAGCCGGTGCGCAAGTTGCGCATTTTCGTAGCCATGGCGGCGCGTTTGTTGCCGGGCGTGCGGTGCTCGACGCTATGCACCGTGTACAGTTCGCCCTCGTGGCGGATGGTCATTCCGGGGCGCAGTTGTGTTGCTCGCATTCCATTCTCTCCTGATGCCTACGGGATCTTGCGGCAGGCGGCTGAAACCCGCTGCGATTTAGCGTCGCGCGGCTCGAGCGGGCCAGACGTGCGCCCCCTCCAAATATCAATTATAGACGCCGATCATCGAACGGTCAACGCGCGGCGGGTGATCAGGTCGGCTCCGAGGGATTCCTCACCCGCAGGAGCGGGTTCGGAATGACGAAAACGGGGCTTGCCGGTATTGGCCCCGTCGAACAACCTGTTCAGCGCCGTGGGGACAGAACGCAAGCCTTCGGTTATTTGAGTCCCTCGCTCAAGTCCTTCCAATGAGGGTTCATTGCCTCGACCAATGCTACTTTCTTTGTCCGTCCCCACCCCTTGATTTGCTTCTCGCGGACGATGGCGCTCGTGACCCTTCCGTGCGCCTCGTACCACACGAGACTCGTCACATTGTACTTCTGTGTGAACCCCGGGATTTGCTTGTTTTTGTGCTCCGATACACGGCGAATCAGATTGTTCGTCATGCCCGTATACAACACACCCGACTTTCCCGCAAGGAAGTAGACATGGAAGATTCTCTCCATGAGTTTTCTGCGTCAGACTAACACTCCGTCATTCCGAGCGAAGCGAGGAATCTCTCCGTGATCGTATGAAGGCAAGAGGGATTCCTCGCTTCGTTCGGAATGACGAAACCAGGGACCTTTGTCCGCAACTGCTGGTTCTCTACGGCCGCTGCCTTTCGCGCGCCGCTTTGCCATCGGCCATGATTTTTTCGATCTCGTCGGGCGAGCGCGGCAGGCGCGCCGTGAGCAGTTTGTAGCCGGTGGGCGTGATGAGCACGTCGTCTTCGATGCGTACGCCGATATTCTCCTCGGGAATGTAGATTCCGGGCTCGATCGTGATGACCATGCCTGGCTCGAGGGAGCGCGGCGGACCGCTCGGGTCATGCACATCCAAGCCGATGTGATGGCTCAGGATGTGAATGTAGTACCGGCCAAGCGTGCGGCCCTCCTTGTCCTTCCCGTGCGAATTGATGTAATCCATGGCGATCTTCTGGAGGCTAGTGGAACTCTCGCCGAGGATCGTCATGCCGGGCTTGAGCGCGGCGAGCGCGGCATTCTGCGCGCCCAGGACGATTTCGTAGATCTCGCGCTGGCGAGGCGTGAATTTTCCATTTGCGGGAAGCGTGCGCGTGATGTCGGCGGCGTAGTCGGAATACTGCCCCGCGACGTCCAGAACAACAATGTCGCCATCCTCAATCTTGCGGTCGAGCTTGTTGTAGTGGAGCACGGTCGAGTTGGGACCCGAGCCGACAATCGGAGCATACGCCTCGGTCTCGCAGCCGTCCTCGGCATGAATCTCGACCATCTTTGCCGCCACCTGATACTCATAAAGTCCCGGATGCATCATCTTCATGGCCGCCAGGTGCGCGTCGATGGAAGGCTCAATCGCCTTGATGATCAGCGCCAGCTCGCCGGGCGACTTGATCGCGCGCAGCGTGTCGACCGCCGAGGAGACATCCTTCAGGGTCGCGTGAGGTGCGGCGCCCTTGATCCAATTTGACCAGTAGGCCGCGTGTGGATAGCCATCATCGTGCGGGCCCGGCAATTCGGTGTAGATCTCGGGAAAATCCCTGCTGATATTGGCAAGTGCTTCGTGCAACTTTGTAAATGATTCCACAGCAGCAAAGCCGGTTTTCTCCTTGATGCCGGGATCATCCGGGCCGAGGCGCGGACCGTTCCATTTTTCCTCGGCCAGATTGCGCGGCGGGAGATACAGAATTTCGCGCGGTCCGGACCAGCCCTTTTGCGCGGCCGATTCGGGGAGCAACAGCAGCGCCGCGCCTTCCTCGTTATGGCCGGTCAGATAATAGAAATTTTCTTCCTGCATGAACACGTAGGAAGGGTTCGATTCTTCGTGGCCGGTATAGCCGAACAGCACGATGGGCGCACCCACCGCGGCGATGAGTTTCGCGCGCCGCTCGGCAAAGACGCTCGACGGCTCGCGCTCCCAGGCCCGCACCAGCGGCGCGAGACATATCAGCAGGAAAACAGCGAGACCGCTGCGTAGGATCGAGCTTCGCCTGTTCATCCAGTTATCTCGCCGGAGCATTCTTATGAAAACATACCACGGCGCCGTCCGGAACTTGTCTCGAAATAGTCGCGAGGGCGGCATTTTCAAATTGCCACGGGGTGCCCGCTTAAAAGCGGGCGCTACACAAGCGAAAAGCTAGAACCCAGGCGCGCCGGAGGCGGCGGGACGAATCTCGGAAGGAGCCGCCTGCCGCGCGCCGAACCGGAAGCGCTCCGTCCAGCCCTGCGCAAACGACATCACGCCGGTATAGAGGAAGCCCCAGACGAACAGCAGCAGAAACGGCGTCGTGGCGTAATTCTCATTTTGGATGGAGTACACGACCGTAAGGGCAAAGTAGCGGCCCAGCGCGACTTCGAGGTACGGCATCCATCCGGCGCGGTTGCGATAGAGCTTCTTCCGCCATGTGCCGGACTGGCCGTCAATATTGAATTTCGGCGTGCGCGCAAATTCGGACTCCATTCCGAAAACGGCTTCGAGCACGGCCTTGGCGTTGCGCACGGAAAGCCCGATGCCCACGGCCATCACGAGCGGTAAATACAAGATTGAGCGCTTCCAGGTGCGTGGATAGAGCGCGCGCTGCGAAGCCATGTAAAATCCGGAAATCGAACAGCTCGACGCGAGGAACAGCGGCAGATCGATAAAGAGCATCTGGAACCAGCCCTGATAGAAACGCACGATCATCGCGGGCAGCAGCAGCGTCGAGAGAACCACCATGAAGGGATAGCTGATATTGGCCGTGAGATGAAAAACGGCCTCGGCCTTGACGTGCGCAGGCTGGTCCGAGCGCAAAACGCGCGGCAGGATCTTCTTGGCCGTCTGCATCAGGCCCTTTGCCCAGCGCGCTTGCTGTGCCTTGAAAGCGTTCATTTCCACCGGCAGCTCGGAGGCGCATTCGATATCGGGCAAATAGAGGAACCTCCAGCCGCGAAGCTGCGCGCGGTAAGAAAGATCGGTATCTTCGGTGAGCGTGTCATGCTGCCAGCCGCCGGCATCATCGATAGCGCACCGGCGCCACACGCCCGCGGTGCCGTTGAAATTGAAGAAGGCGCCACTGCGCGAGCGCGCGCCATGCTCCACGACAAAATGGCCGTCCAGCAAGATCGTTTCGACCTCGGTCAGCGCGGAGTAGTGGCGGTTTAGGTACGTCCAGCGCGTCTGGACCATCGCGGTCCCGGGATCAAAGAAATAAGGCAGCGTGCGGCGCAGGAAATCCGGAGACGGGAGGAAATCGGCGTCGAAGATGGCGACGAATTCACCGGTCGCGGACTCGAGACCCGCCGCAAGCGCGCCGGCCTTGAAGCCGGTGCGGTCGTTGCGGTGCAGATGGCGGATCGGCAAACCGAGCGCCTGATAGCGCTCGACGCAGGCGCGCGCCACCTGCTGCGTTTCATCGGTGGAGTCGTCGAGCACCTGAATGTCGAGCAGTTCGCGCGGATAGTCGAAGCGCGCAACCGCATCGACCAGACGCTCGATGACGTAGCGCTCGTTATAGATAGGAAGCTGTATGGTAACCTTGGGCCACTCGGCAAGGGCAGGCGGCGGGCCGGGAACGTTGCGGCGATTCTTGAAATAGGAATACACCAGCCAGTAACGGTGCAGTCCGTACGCGGCCAGGATCACCAACACAATGAAGTACGGGATCATAATGGCCAGATCGAACGAGTTGAGCTGGTAGAGCCCGCGGAATGGATTCCGGTGCGGATCGGTGAGCTTGGACCAGTAGTTTGAAACCGGACTTTGCGCCGCTGCCAGAAGGCCCAGAAGATGTTGCGCAGAACTCAAAACGGACATTCCCCCTTTGCGAAAGATCAAATGTTGAACGCTTCCACCCGCCGCATCGAGCCACGGGCCCCACAAGCTGTTGTCGCGCTCGTCGCCATCGTTGCGTTCGAAGCCGTGTTCGCCGCGATGGCGCGCCTCGGAGACCTGACGGGTCACATCCCCGAATTCATGGCCCTTGCGCTTGGCGCCGGCGTCCTATATTTCATCGCGCTGTACGCGCTCGAACACACGCGGGACAACCGGGCCGTGCTGTGGCTCGTACTGCTGGGTGCGCTCGCATTCCGCCTGACGCTGTTTTCCTATCCGCCGTCGCTTTCGACCGACGTTTACCGCTACCGGTGGGACGGTCACGTCCAGAACGCGGGCTGGAACCCGTATGCTGTGGCGCCCACGGACCCGCGCCTCGCGCCACTGCGCGATCCGGGTTGGTACGTAATGCCCGCGCCGGAAATTCCGACGATGTACCCGCCGCTATCTGAGCTGGTGTTCCGCGCGACGTGGCGCGTGCTGCCCGGCCCGGTTGGCTTCAAGCTGCCATTCCTGCTCGCCGATCTCGCCGTCGCGGCCATGCTCGCCGGGTGGATCCGTTCGACGGGGGGACGGAACTACCAGGTGGCGATTTACGCCTGGAATCCGCTGGTCGTGGTCGAATTCGCGTCCAGCGGACACAACGACGCGCTAGCCATCGCCTGTGTCGTCGCTACCCTACTGATTATACGGCGGTTTCCGGCAGTGTCAACGCTTACGCTGACCGCCGGGGCGCTCTCCAAAGCTTTCCCCGTCGTGCTGCTTCCACTCGCGCTTTTCCGCGCCGGATGGCCCAGCCGGCTGCGCGGATGGATCGCCGCGACGGGTTGCGTGGCGCTCACTGCTCTCTGCACATGGCCGTTCTGGACCGCCTGGCGCTCATTTCTTCAGATGCTCCAGTATTACCGGCGGATCTGGCGAAATTATCACTCGAGCATCTATCCGGTCCTGCTGTGGATTTCCGGCTCACATCAAGTGGCTGCAGGTATCGGCGAAGGCGTCGTGGTCGTGCTCGCCCTGTGGCTCGCCGTGCGGCGCGCTGATCCGGCGCGCGCGGCGTTTCTGCTGATCGGCACGGTGCTGCTGTTCGCGCCCAACGGATATTCGTGGTACTTCACCTGGATCGTGCCGCTGCTGTGTTTCTACCCGAGCGCGGCCTGGTTGCTGCTCACCGTGCTGCAGTTTCTCTCCTACAAGATTTTCATCAACTACAGAGCGCTGGGCAACTGGCAGTTCGATCCCTTCTTCCAGTGGCTGACCTACGCGCCGTTCTACGTTCTGCTGGGTTGGGAGATTCTGCGCAAGAAGCCTCAGGCTGAGCCGCAACGCTTCGCTGAAGAAGAGTCGATCGAAAAGTAAGAAACTGATATTTCCTTGCTGAATTTACGCTAAACGTTGATGGAAAGCGTGACGTCGGGGCGGGGGCCGCGCGCCGAGGACATCTTCGAGCGATCGACCGGGCGGTAGAGCGAGTCGCGTTCAACCGGAACGCGCCCGGCTTCGCGGATCAGGCGTTCGAGTTCGGCGCGCGGCGTGAACTCTGCCGTGGTAGCGCCGGCGTCGTGATAGATCTTCTCTTCGACGACGGTGCCGTCAATGTCGTCTGCGCCGAAGCGCAGCGCGATCTGCGCGATACTCGGAGTCAGCATCACCCAGTAGGCCTTGATGTGGTCGAAGTTGTCGAGCAGCAGCCGCGAAACCGCGATGGTTTTGAGATCGAGGTACCCGGAAGTCGGAGGCAGGTGCGCGAGCCCCGTGTTCGCCGGGTGAAACGCCAGCGGAATGAATGCAGCGAAACCATGCGTCTCATCCTGCAAACCGCGCAGGGCCAGAAGATGCTCGACGCGTTCCTGTTCCGTCTCGACGTGTCCATAGAGCATCGTAGCATTCGACCGCAGGCCGATTTCGTGCGCCATGCGGGCGATGTTGAGCCACTGCTGCCCGCTGACCTTGTGATCGCAGATGATCTTCCGCACGCGCGGGTTAAAAATTTCGGCACCGCCGCCAGGCAGGGAGTCCACGCCCGCTTCCTTGAGCGCCAGCAGTGTGTCGCGAATCGAAAGCTTCGTGATGCGCGCGAAGTATCCCACTTCGACCATCGTGAACGCCTTCAGGTGCACGGCCGGGAAGCGCTTCTTCAAGCCGCGCATCAGATCGAGGAAATATTCGAACGGCAGATCGGGGTGCAGGCCGCCGACCATGTGGAATTCCGTCGCGCCTTCGCGCGCGCCTTGCTCGGCGCGCTGGTAAATCTCCTCGAGCGCAAATGTGTAGGCTCCGGGCGCGTTGGGATCACGGCCAAACGCGCACAACTTGCAATGCGCCACGCACACATTGGTCGGATTGATGTGGCGATTGACATTGAAAAAGCAGGTGTTGCCGTAGCGCTTCTCGCGGACAGAGTTGGCAAGCCAGCCCAGGGCGAGCAGGTCCGGTGAGCGATAGAGCGCAAGGCCGTCGTCAAGGCTCAGGCGCTCGCCTGCGAGCACCTTGTCCGCAATCGGCTTCAACCGTTCGTCGTTGATGTGTAGTCCGCTCATCGTGCCAACATTTGCTTTCAAATTTCCGGCAAGCAGCACAGGCTTCGCAGCCTGCGGAAAAACTCAAGAACGTCGTCATTTCGAGGCACGCTGCGTGCCGAGGAATCTCTCTTTTCTAGGGGTGTAAACAATGAGAGATTCCTCGCTTCGCTCGGAATGACATGCTACCCCACTTTTTCCGCAGCCTGTTCAATCTGCACTCTGTCATCTCCGAGAAACTCCCAAACCCGCACAGGCTAATGATTCGGCTGCGCTCACCACGAGAGCCTGTGCCAACTGTTACGGGTGCGCGACTGCCACTGCCACCCCCCAGAACAGCAGGAACAAGAGACTAATATAGCCGTTCACTGTAAAAAACGCAGCATTCATCCGACTCAAGTCGTTAGCGGAAACCAGCGAATGCTCGTAGGCGAGCAAGGCTGCAACCACAATGATACCAGCCCATGCCGGCCAGGGCAGGTGGAAGCTCCACGCCAGCCACGCCAATAGCCCAATCATCACCACGTGCATACCGCGGGCAATGGCGAGGGCGCGGGCAACGCCGAAGCGTTTTGGCACGGAAAACAGCCCCGCTGACATGTCGTACTCGATGTCCTGGCACGCGTAGAGCACGTCGAAGCCGCCCACCCAAAGCGTCACGGCCGCGCAGAGAATCAGCATCCGTGCGTCGAGCGAGCCCGCAATGGCGATCCACGCCGCCGCAGGAGACATCCCGAGGCAAAAACCCAGCGCGACATGCGACCAGGACGTGAAGCGCTTGGTGTAGGAGTAGAAGAACAGTACGGTGAGCGCGACGGGGGAGAGTTCGAACGCGAGCGGGTTCAATTGCCACGCCGCAATGACCAGCACCGCGGCGGCCGCAACCGCAAAGGCCCACGCAAAGCCTACCGAGAGCGCCCCCGTCGCGAGCGCCCGCGTGCGAGTGCGCGGATTCTCGCGGTCGTAACGCAGATCGATGATCCGGTTCAGCGTCATCGCCCACGAGCGCGCCCCAACCATCGCGACGATGATCCACAGGATTTGACGCCACGACGGCCAGCCCGGCGCCGTGCCCGGAATCGTGGGATAGCGCGCCGCCAGCAGCGCTCCGGTCAGCGCAAACGGCAGCGCGAAGACGGAGTGTTCGAACTTGATCATTTCGAAGATTGTGCGGATGCGGCTCGAACTCATCACTTTACTCTGGCTATGGAGTTGGCGCTCACGACGGTCAGGCTTCTCGCGCGTTGCCTTTCACTTGGCCTTGCCACCGGTAGGCTTTCTCCTGCGGCAGTCCCATCTGCGCGAGCACGCGATTGACGTAATGCGCGACCAAATCGTCGATCGTCTTCGGCTGGTGATAGAACGACGGAATCGCCGGCATGATCACGGCGCCGGCCTGCTGCACGCGCAGCATGTTTTCCAGATGAATCCGGCTAAATGGCGTATCGCGCACACAGAGCACCAGGCGGCGGCCTTCCTTGAGGCACACGTCCGCGGCGCGCGCGATCAGATCGTCGCTCGTCCCCGCGGCGATGGCCGCGAGCATGCCCATCGAGCAGGGAATCACCACCATGGCATCCACCGGATAGCTGCCCGAGGCGATCGACGCGCCGACGTCCTTGTCCGGCAAAACTTCCGTTTTGGCCGCGGGTCCACCGATGAGCAGCGAGGGAAGCTGCTTGGTGTCATGCGTGGCAATGCCCAGCTCATGCGCCAGCAAGCGCATGCCCGTGTCGGTGACCACCAGATGAATCCGCGCGACGCGCCCGTCGGCTTCCAGCAGCCGCAGCGCGGCTTGCGCCAGCACAGCACCCGAAGCGCCGGTGACACCGATAACAATCGTCTTGTGATCCGCCGGATTCATTGGTTGGCGCGGGAGTTTCCAGTCTAGACAGCGATTCGCTCGAAAGTCAAGAAACGTGCAGCAGAACTTTCATCACGCCGGGCTGCTGCGCGTACCGGATGGCCTCCACCGCATACTTTAGGGGGAAAACGCGCGAAATCAGCGGCCTCGGGTCCACGCGGCCCGAGCGCAGCAGTGCCAGTGCGCGCGGGAAGGGACCACAACGCGAGCCGACGACGGTCAGTTCCTTCACCACGATCGGCCACGTCTCGACGGGCGCCGCGCCGTGAAACGTGGACTTGAGCACGAGAGTGCCGCGTGGGGCTGTAATCCGTTGCGCCAGCGCAAGACCCGAGGGTGAGCCGGTCGCCTCGACGACTAGAGTGAAGGCGTCCGCGCGGCGTGCGCTCCGCCGACTCGCGGACAGGATCGCGACCCCCGCAGGGCGCGCCAGGCGCAGCTTACTCGCGTGTTTGCCGATCATCAGGACGCGCAGGCCCGCCACGCGCAACACGCGCGCGATCAACTGCGCGAGCTTGCCGTCGCCGAGCACCGCCGCCTCGCGGTGGGCGCGAACGTTCACCTGTTCGAGGATCTGGCACGCCGCGGCAAGCGGCTCGGTAAAAACGGCCGCGTCATCGGGGATGCCGGCGGGCACGCGATGCAGATTCACGAGCGGGAGCGCGAGATATTCGGCAAACGAGCCATCCTGCGCCACAATTCCAAGAACGCGGCGCCGCGCGCAATGCGTCGGAATTCCGCGGCGGCAATAGCTGCACATCTTCCGAAACCCAGGGCCGCGAAGCCCCAGGCCGGCACACGCAAGGTTGATTTCACCGGCGACGCGCCGCCCAATCCAGTTCCCGCCTCTTGCACCGGCGACGCGCACCACATCGCCCACGAATTCATGGCCGAGCGTGCCGTGAAAATTGTGATAGCCGCGCAGAATCTCGATGTCTGTATTACAGATTCCCGCCAGGCGCACGCGGACCAGCGCCCAGCCGGACCTCAATCGCGGCTCCGGTTTTTGAACCAGGACCAGATGATTTCGACGTGTGACGGCGGCGAGCATTCGAAAAACATTGGAGCACAACCAGCCACGGGAGGGCAAACAGCGGCAATCGGGAAGCATTGTCTGTTCCGCACTGCCGGACACCGTGCGTGTTGACCGCTCTCCCCGCGCCGCATAGCATCGAGATGCTCTGCCGGACACACTATGGCAACGATTGACGAACACCTGAGCCAACTCGAGAAGGATATCCGCCAGCTCAAGATCGAGTACGAACAGTATTTCGGCGGAGGGAAGGCTCGGCCGCCTACGGACATCGAGTGGCGCATCGATACAATGGTGAAGCGCTACGGCGACCGGGGCGCGGAAATGAGTTATTCCCAGCGCTTCCGATACGGCAATCTGGTCCAGATGTACTCAAAGTATCGCGAGATCTTCCGCAAGCGGCTGAAACAAAAGGAAGAAGGCAGTGTCCCGCGGCATTTCGGCGCCGCGGCCCGGGAGATTGAGAAAGAGCGGGCGCGCAAGCATTCTGCCGAATCCGAGTCTGAAACCTCCGCAGAATTTCCGTTTGCCATCTCCTGCAAGGATCCCGATCACGAGAAGAAGAAGGTCGGAGAGCTCTTCGCGGCGTTTCGCCGCGCGAAGGGACAAGCCGGCGAGAACACCGACCGCCTCACGCTTGAAGTGTTTCAGCAGTTCGTCCGCCAGAAGACCGACCAGCTCAAAAAGCAAGAGAGCGCGCATGAGGTCGAATATGTCGTCACGCTTGAAGGCAAGCACGCACGGCTAAAGGCGCGCGTAAAATCCTGATCGCCGCTTGCATTTCTGCTTTCCGGTCAAGGCCTAATTCCCGCTTTTCGATTTCAGCCATCGCGCTTACAATATGGGTTTTCTTGCCATCCTCTGGAGGATTCTGTGCCTGTTGAACGCGCGCTGGTGAGTGTCTATGACAAGATTGGACTTGCTGATTTTGTGCGGCGCCTCGCCGCCTGCGGCGTCGAAATCGTTTCGACTGGAGGCACGGCGCGGCTGCTGCGCGAGGCTGGGATTGCCGTCCGCGACGTATCTGATCTGACGGGATGGCCCGAGATGCTCGGCGGGCGGGTAAAGACGCTGCACCCGAAAGTGCACGGCGGAATCTTGTTCCGCCGCGGCGAAGCGGGCGATCGCGCGCAAACCGCAGAACATAAGATCGCGCCTATCGATCTGGTGGTCGTCAATCTCTACCCTTTCGAGTCCACGGCCGCGAGACCGGATCTGACGCACGAAGAGCTAATCGAGAATATCGACATCGGCGGGCCGGCGATGGTCCGGTCAGCCGCGAAGAACTTCGAAAGCGTCGCGGTAGTCACCGACACAGCCGACTACGCCGCCATCGCCGCCGAGATCGAGGCGCGCGGCGAAGTGAGCCTCGCGACGCGGCTCGAGCTGGCGCGCAAGGCGTTCGCCCTGACTGCGCGCTATGACGGCAAAATTGCCACGGAACTCGAACGCCTCTCTGCGGCGAATAGCTCGATTGACCTTGGCCAGCGCCCCGTCCTGCCCGCACGGCTGCATTTCGCCTTCACGCGCCAGCAGGAACTGCGTTACGGCGAGAATCCCCATCAGCGCGCGGCGCTCTATGTTGCGGCCGGGCGCAACGCCACGGGCCTCCCCGCGGCACGCCAACTGCAAGGCAAAGAGCTTTCTTACAACAATCTGGTGGACCTGGAGGCGGCCCTGGCGCTTGCCGGAGAATTCCGGCGGCCGGCGGCGGTCATCGTGAAACACAGTAATCCGTGCGGCGCGGCTGAACAGGATACGCTGGTGGAGGCCTACACAAAGGCGCTTGCCTGCGACCCGATTTCGGCGTTCGGCGGCGTGATGGCGTTTAACCGGCCGCTTGATGCCGCGACCGCCGGGGAAGTGGCGAAGATCTTTGTGGAGTGCATCGTCGCGCCGGGCTACGAACCGGCGGCGCTCGAAAAATTTGCGTCCAAGAAAAATCTGCGGCTGCTGCAGCTTCCCGCGGGCTATTCCGCTGCGCAGGAGGCCGAGTGGGAGCTTAAACGGATTTCGGGCGGCCTCCTGGTGCAGGAACAGGATCGTCACGAGCTGGCCGAGAGCGATCTGAAGGTGGTCACCCGGCGCGCGCCCACGCGTGAGGAGCTTGACGCGATGCTTTTCGGCTGGAAAGTATGCAAACACGTGAAGTCGAACGCAATCGTTTTCGCGCGCGCCGGGCAGACTGTCAGCGTCGGGGCGGGACAAATGAGCCGCGTGGACTCGGTGAAAATCGCTGTGATGAAGGCTCAATTGCCGCTGGCCGGCAGCATCGTTGCATCGGACGCGTTTTTTCCGTTTCCCGATGGCGTCGAAGAATCTGCGAAGGCCGGCGCCACAGCCGTGATCCAGCCGGGCGGCTCGGTTCGCGATCCCGACGTGATCGCCGCCGCCAACCGGCTGGGCCTTGCAATGGTGTTCTGTGGCGTGCGTCATTTCCGCCACTGAGTGGCCAGTCCTTTTAGGGATGCGTAGGAATCCACGGGCAAGAACAGATACAATAAGGAACCGCCAATCCGGGCCGCGCATCCAACGAATGTACGGTTTTCGTTCGGGCGGCTCCGGGGGACGCCCGGCGCGGGGCCGCTGTGGAAACCTGTTTCCTGAAGCGTTTTGACCCGCGCTGGAGCGTGGCGGATAATCTTTTCGGTGACTTGATGAAGATCAGCGAGCAACTCGCCATACTGCTGCTGTTTGCCACGGCTGGGCCGCATGTTGCCTCTGCGGGACAATCCAATCAGCCGCCATCCGTAAGTCAGCAGACTGCCACGCCGTCCGCCAAGCCCGCGCTGCAGGACGACGCGGATAAGCGCGCCGAAGCCTATTACGATTTCACGCTCGGCCACTACTATCAGCAGCGATATGAAGTCACAAGTCACGGAGAAGACGCCAACCGGGCAATCGAATTTTACAAGAAGGCGTACGCACTCGATCCCGGCAGCCAGCAGATCAGCGAAGGGCTCGCCGAAATCTATTTTCAGTCGCAACGCATTCGCGACGCCGTGCTGGAAGCGCAGTCCATCATTGCCAAGGATCCCGACAACCTGCCCGCGCGGCGCCTGCTGGCGCGGATCTATGTCCGCACGCTGGGCGATCTGAGCGATACTTCCGGACAGCGCGATACGCTGGTGCGCGCGGCGGAGCAATATCGTGAAATCATGCGTCTCGATCCTGCGGACACCGATGCCGCGCTGTGGCTGGCGCGGCTCTACCGCCTGCAGAATGAACACGACAAGGCGGAAGCGGTTCTCCGCGGCCTGCTCGCGCGCGAACCGGAAAACGAAAACGCCGTTGAACAGCTGACGCAGCTTCTGCTCGACGAGGGGAAATCGCAGGAGGCCGTTTCCTCGATCAAGGGTATCGTGGAGCGCGCGCCCACGGCGCGGCTATGGGATCTTCTCGGTGACGCGTACACGCAAACCCACGATTTCACGAATGCCGAACAAGCTTATCGCAAGGCCGCAGAGGCCCAACCCGGCAACATCAGTCACCGCCGAGGTCTCGCGCAAACATTGCTGAGCGAAGAGAAATATCCGGAGGCGCTCGAGCAATACCGGCGGCTTGTGGAAATGGATGCAGACGACCCGAACAACTATCTGCGTCTGGCGGAAATTTACCGGCAGATGAAACAACTCGACAAGGCCGAGCAGAACGTCCTGCTCGCGAAGCAGCTCGCCCCGGGCAATCTCGAGGTGATCTACTACGAGGCCTCAATCTACGAAGCTGAGGGCCGCTTCGAGGACTCCATTCGCGTGCTCTCTGACGCCGTGACTGCCGTGAAGGCACAGTCGGAATTCACACCAGCCCGGCGCCGCACACTTGCCATTCTGTATCAGCAGCTTGGACAGCTCTATCGCGAAGTGAGCAACTACGTCGCGGCGGTGAACACCTTCGAAGAAATGCTGCGCCTGGGGCCTGAGGAGGACCGCCGGGCGCGCGTGATGATCATCGATACCTACCGCGCGGCTCGGGACATTCCGAAAGCGCTGGATGCCTCGCGCAAGGCACTGGAAGCCTACCCGAAGGATCGCCCGATCCAGACCGTCCAAGCATTGCTCTACGGCGAAAACGCGCAAACGGATCAGGCGGTTTCACAGCTTCGCCAGTTGCTTGATGGCACGGCCGCCGATTTCGAAATCCAGATCGACCTCGCGCAGGTATATGAACAGGGGCGGCGCTGGCCCGAAGCCGAGCAAGCCGCTCATGCCGCGGAAAAGATCGCCGGTCAACCCTCGGAGAAGGAAATGACGGGTTTCCTCCTCGGCGCGATTTTCGAACGGCAGAAAAAATTTGATTTGGCCGAGGAGCAGTTCCGCGTGGTGCTCAAAGAAAACCCTCGCAACCCCTCGGTGCTCAACTATTACGGGTACATGCTGGCCGACCGGGGCATACGCCTGGACGAAGCCACGGATATGATCAAGCGCGCGCTTGCCGAAGATCCGGCCAACCCCGCCTACCAGGACAGTCTCGGATGGGCCTACTTCAAACAGAACAAATTCCCCGAAGCGGAAGAGTTTCTGCGGAAAGCGGCCAGCCGCGACAGTCATGACCCGACGATCCTGAGCCACCTTGGCGATCTCTATTTCAAAACCGGCAAGAACAGTCTGGCAGAGACCCATTGGCAGAAATCGCTCGATGAATGGCATCGCGTGCTGCCGGGCGATTTCGAACCGGAAAAGCTCGCGGAAGTGGAACAAAAAGTGTCCGCTCTAAAACGCCGGCTCGCGCAGCAGAACCCCCCGGGCGACGCCAAGCCGTAGTAGCATACCTATCTATGAAATCCGTGCGTGTTCCAGCATACGCAAAGGTCAATCTGTGTCTCGACGTTCTCGGGCGCCGCGCGGACGGCTATCATGAGCTGCGCACCATCTTTCAGACGATTACCCTGCACGATACGCTGGAGCTCGAAGCAAACCGCGCGGGGCGAATCGATCTGCGCATTATCGGCAATCCTGCCTTGGCCGGCGGCCCTGGCCGCGACAATCTCGTCCATCGGGCGCTCGATAAGCTGCGTCGCGAGCTTCGGCTGCGTCAGGGCGTCCGGGCCGTTCTCACTAAACGTATCCCGGTCGGACGTGGACTCGGCGGCGGCTCGAGCGACGCCGCCGCCGCGCTGATTGGGCTGCTCCGTCTGACGGGAAAACGCATCGAAGCCTCCCACCTGGCTGAAATTGCCTCCGGACTCGGCGCTGACGTGCCATTTTTTCTGCATGGCGGCCGCGCGCTGGGCATCGGCCGGGGAGATGAGACTTACCCGCTGCCCGATGTTCCCCGCCGCACGCTCCTTGTTGTTTCGCCCCGCGATATCGCTGTACCCACACCCGACGCCTACCACTGGCTTGCGCAGCGATTGACAAAGCGCCCGGACACACCTAAACTATGGCGGTTCTGTTCTCTGTGCTGGAGCCCGCAGGGGGGCGCCCTCTCGAACGACTTTGAGGCTGCTGTCTTCCCGCGGTATTCCCGACTGGCTGCGATCAAGCGGGAGTTGCTTCGGCAAGGAGCTGCAGGGGCCTCGCTGGCGGGTAGCGGTTCGGCGGTGTTTGGAATATTCCAAAACCCAGCGAAGGCGCGCCGAGCTGCTCGGGCGTTTCCGAAGGATCAGGTTTTCGTCTGCTCGACTGTTTCGAGGGCAGATTACCGCCGAAAATTGGGCGGGCCGGATTTCGTCTGAGCGATTCCAGCGCGCGAAGGAACAGCTTTGACCTACGACAAGTTTAAAATTTTTAGCGGCAGCGCGAATCCGCGCCTGGCCGAGAATATTTGCCGTCATCTGGGAGCGAAGCCGGGTGCTGCCAAGCTTGGCAAGTTCAGCGACGGCGAGATTTATTTTCAGATTCTGGAAAACGTGCGCGGCGCGGACGTCTTTGTGGTGCAGCCCGGCACGAATCCGGCGGACTTTCACCTGATGGAATTATTGATGATGATCGACGCGTTCAAGCGGGCATCGGCATGGCGGATCACCGCGGTGATGCCGTACTACTGCTATGCGCGCCAGGACCGCAAGGACAAGCCCCGCGTGCCGATTTCCGCGAAGCTGGTCGCCGATCTGCTGGAGACCGCCGGGGCGAACCGCGCCCTGACGCTCGACCTGCACGCGCCGCAGATCCAGGGTTACTTCAACGTCCCGGTAGACCACTTGTATGCATCTCCGGTGCTGGTCGATTATTTCAAGCACAAGGACCTCGGCGACGTCACCGTAGTTTCCCCCGATGCGGGAGGGGTTGAACGCGCGCGCGCCTTTGCAAAAAAATTCGATTCGCCACTGGCCATTGTGGACAAGCGCCGCGTGGACATTGACGTCAGCGAAGTGATGCACTTGATCGGCGATGTTCGCGGCCGCGCCACGCTGATCATTGACGACATTATTGACACCGCGGGCACGCTCGTGAAGACGGCCGAGGCCCTGCTGAAGGAAGGTGCGACGAAAGTTTACGCGGCCTGCACCCATGCGGTGCTTTCCGGGCCAGCGGTCGAACGCATCTGCGCGTCGCCTATCGAAGAGGTCGTGGTCACCGATTCCGTGCCGCTCACCGAAGCGGCCAAGAACGTTTCACGTATCAAGGTTCTGAGTGTGGCCGAATTGCTCGCGCGCGGCATTCATTCCATCCACGAAGAAACTTCGATCAGCGAACTATTTTTCTGACGGCCTGCACCGGCAACGCATCCTGCGTTCCGCTGGCGGCCTGTGGTTACAAAACGAGGAAGGACTTATGGAACAGATCATCGTTGAAGCAGCGCCCCGGGAAACTCGGGGTAAGAACGCCGCGCGGCGTGTCCGCCTCACGGGACAAGTTCCCGCCGTGATGTACGGCGGCGAGGGCGGATCGCAGGCACTCGAGGTCAATGCCAAGCAAGTGACGGCGATTCTTCGGTCGCCTTCGGGCCACAATACGATTTTCAAGGTCAAGACCAAGGACACCGAGCAGACCGCGATCCTGAAAGATTGGCTGGTGGACCCGGTCAAAGGCCATCTGTTGCACGTGGACCTGCTGCGCATCGCGATGGATGTCCGCATGCGCGTCAAAGTGCCGGTGCACACCTTCGGCGAAGCGCAAGGCGTCAAGCTCCAGGGCGGCATCTTCGAAATGGTCACCCGCGAAGTCGAAATCGAGTGCTTGCCCAGCGAAATCCCGACCGAGTTCCGCCTGGACATTTCCGAACTGATGATTGGCACGCAGCTCCGCGCGTCGGACATTCAACTCGACCCGGAAAAGATCAAGCTGGTCACCGATCCACAACGCGTTCTTGCACACGTCGTCGCCCTGCGCGTCGAGGAAGAGAAGCCAGCCGAGGCCGTAGCCGCCGAGGCCGCAGCGCCGGCCGAACCCGAAGTCATCAAGAAGGGCAAGAAGGAAGCCGAAGAGGGAGAAGAAGTCGAAGAGGCTCCGGCTCCCGAGAAGGAAAAGAAGAAGTAGCCCATGGCAAAGTGGGACAGGCGCTCTTCCCTGTCCCCTTTTTGCAGGCAAAATGCGAACCGTTCCATCATGGCGCAAAGTCGCATCCGGCTTTGCCGAAGATGAGCGCGACAGGTGGCGCGGATGCGCCTGATCGTTGGCCTCGGCAATCCCGGCATCGAATATGCCTGGACGCCGCACAACCTGGGCTTTCTGGTCGTGGACAAGCTGGCCGAACAGGCCGGCATCCGCGTGACGCGGCCCGAGGCGAAATCACTGCTGGGCCGGGGACATTTGGCGGGACACGAAGTCGTGCTCGCCAAGCCGCAGACGATGATGAACCTGAGCGGCCTGGCGGTCCGCGAGTTGGTGGGGCGCGCCGAGTGCGAGCCCTCCGACGTGATCGTGGTTTGCGACGACGTCGCGCTTCCCTGGGGCATGATTCGCGTGCGTGAGCGCGGCTCGGCGGGCGGCCACAACGGCTTGAAGTCCGTGATCGGCGCGCTAGGTACGATGGAGTTTCCACGCGTCCGGCTGGGCGTGCAGCCCGCGGAACCGAGCGGCGATCTGAAGCAATACGTGCTTCGTCAGATCCGGCGCGACGAAGAAGATCTTGCCGCCGAGGAAGTCGAGCAAGCCGCGGAGGCCGTGAAATTGATCGTGGCGGAAGGAACGCAGCACGCCATGAACCGCTTCAATCGCCGCGTGCCGCCTGGCGAGGACGACGCTGCAACGTAAGACCGGATTTTGAATACGCTGAAGTTTGAGAAACGGAGTCAACCAAACATGGAAGAACGCTTGTACGACTTGATCTTCATCTGCCGGCCGGCCACGCCGGAAGAAGACATCAACAAGATCGTGGCCACACTCGAGCAATCGGCCACCGAGCACGGCGGCAAAGTCGAGAAGACCGAGAGATGGGGCGCGCGCCGGCTGGCCTATCGCGTGGAGAAGCACCGCGAAGGTTTCTTCGTCTATATGGCCGTGCGCAGCACGCAGGGCGACATCATCAAGGAACTCGAGCGGCGCCTGAAGGTTTCCGACGCCGTCATCAAGTATCAAACGATCCGGCTCGACGAGGAGCTGAAGCGCCAGCAGAAGCTCGTGCATCATCGAGAGCGCCGTGCCAGCCGCCGCCCGCGCAAGCAGGCGCCGCCGGCTCCCCAGCAGCAAGTTCCGCCGCCCGCCGAACAAACGGCGGCCAGCTAAACGATTTCTAAAGGGAAAGGAAACACGATGTCCGATCAGCCGACACAAGTACCACCCGCAGCGCCCGAAGCCACGCCCGCTCCGAGCACGCCCCGCGCAGAAGGGCATTCCGGCGGAGGCGCGCCACGCCGCGAAGGTTTCTCCGGCGGCGGAGGTGGGGGCCAGCGCCGTGAAGGCGGTCCCGGTGGCACGGGCGGTCCCGGTGGTCCCGGTGGCCCGCGCCGCGGCGGGAAGCGCCAGTTTTTCCGCAAGAAGAAGGTTTGCCGCTTCTGCGTCGAGCGCGTGGACTTCATCGACTATAAGAAGGTCGAGATGCTCCAACCATTTTTGCAGGAACGCGGCAAGATTCTGCCGCGCCGCATGACGGGCACCTGCTCGCGCCACCAGCGGTGGCTCGGTGAAGCCATCAAGCGGGCACGCAATATCGCGTTGCTGCCCTTCGCCACCGAGCTGTAAACACAGGGGACGTGTCCCAGCAAAGCCGGGACAGCGGTCTGCCAGGGAGTAATTTCTAGCTGGATTGAAACGAGAACGAGAGGAACGCCATGCAAATCATTTTGCAAGAAGACATCGAAAAGCTTGGCACGCGCGGCCAAGTCGTGGAAGTCGCCGCGGGCTATGCGCGCAATTATCTGCTGCCGCATAAACTCGCGCTCGAAGCTTCGCCCGCGAACATCAAGCGACTGGAAAAAATCCGCATTACCCTCTCCAAGCGCACGGCGACTGAAAAGGAAGCTGCCGAACAGCAGGCCGCTCTGCTCAACTCCGTGACCGTCAAGTTGGCGCGCAAGGCCGGCGAGAACGACCAGTTGTTCGGCTCAGTCACCTCCGCTGATCTTGCCGAAACGCTTGCGGCGCAGGGCTTCCAGATCGACAAGCGCCGCATCGCGCTCGATGAGCCCATCAAGATTCTCGGTGAATCGGTTGTGACCGTGAAGCTGGTCCACGGCGTCACCGCGCAGTTCAAGGTGGTCATCGAAAGAGAAGCCTAGATCGCCTGTTTGGATCGTTTTCCGGGCCGCTGCGCAAGGCGGACTTACGCGCGGCGGTCATTTTTTTCCGCGCCGGCACACAGGTTTTCCACGTTTTTCCCACAGCCTGAGCTGCGAGATGTATTCGAAACATTATTCACAGGCTCACACGAATTCCACAGGGCGCAGTTCGTTTTTCCCGGCTAGACTTGGTTCGTTCGGACCCGGTCCCGGCTCTGCCCCGCGACGTGCTACGCCTTGCGACCACCAACGAAGCCGATGAATCCTTGTTCCAGCGGAGGATGACGTGACAAACGATGTAAACAGTCCGGTGGCGATACTCGACAAGGAATTGGCAAAGTATCCTTGGTATACGATCGAAACCTTTGAGCTCTGCGATTGCTGTGGCGCCCGATTTGGAATTGGTTACCATCAAGGGTGCAAGAACCACGCGAATTCCACGCAGCAGACGGCTGCACTGCCGAATAAGCTCAGGGAGATGCTTGCAGAAGACCACGGGCACGATCGCAAGCACAAGCATTTCACCGAAATTTGGGTGATATCCAATTGGGACGCCTCTGCCGATTGACTCCTCTTGCCAGGCGGCAACCTTTAGGCGAAAATAAGGCGAATTAACTATGGCCACGGGAACCACAACGCTCGAACGTCCGCTGCCCCAGAACACCGAGGCGGAGCGCAGCATCCTGGGCGCGATCTTGCTCGACAACAACGCGCTCAATGCCGCGCTCGAGAAACTCAAACCCGAAGATTTCTTCCATGATCATCACCGGCGCATCTACCAGCAGATGATCGCGCTCGGTGAGACGCAGCAAGCCATAGACCTGGTGACGCTCACCGACCAGCTCCACCGCAGCGGCGAACTCGAATCCTCCGGCGGCCCCGCTTACATCGCGCAGTTGATGGACGGCGTGCCGCATGTCACCAACGTCGAGCATTACGCGCGCATCGTGAAGGAGAAATCTCTGCTGCGCGGCCTGATCCACGCCACGCATGCCATCCAGCAACAGGCGCTGGAAGCCGAAGACGACGCCGACACGATCCTCGACCACGCCGAATCCCAGATTTTCCAGCTCGCCGAAGACCGTGTCCGCTCGGGCCTGGTGGGCGTGCGCGATGTGGTGCGCGAAAATTTCGAGCGCATCTCGCAGATTTTCAGCGAAGGCAAGCGCATCACTGGACTTTCGACCGGCTACCATCAGCTCGACAATCTCACCTCCGGCTTGCAGCCCTCCGAGCTACTGATCCTCGCGGCCCGGCCTTCGATGGGAAAGACGGCTCTCGCACTCAATATCGCGGAAAACGTGTCCGTGCGGGGCAACAAGCCGGTCGCGATTTTCAGCCTCGAAATGTCGAAGGAGTCGCTCCTGCTGCGCCTGCTTTCCTCCGACGCGCAAATCGACTCGCACAAGTTCCGCACGGGCCACCTGAGCCGTGAAGACGGCGGGAAAATTCCGATTTCGCTCACGCGGCTGGCGGAGGCGCCGCTCTGGATCGACGATATGGGCTCCGCCACGGTGGTGGAAATGGGCGCGAAGTTGCGGCGCTTGAAACGCGATAAGGGCTTGTCGCTGGTGGTCGTGGATTACCTGCAATTGATCTCCGCGCGCGGGCGGTTCGGGAACCGCAACGAAGAAGTTTCGAGCATCACGCGTGGCCTCAAAAGCCTCGCGAAGGAACTGAAAGTTCCGGTGCTGGTTCTCTCGCAGCTGACGCGTGCTCCGGAACGCGAGGACCGGCGCCCGCAGCTTGCCGACCTTCGCGAATCAGGCGCCATCGAACAGGACGCCGACGTGGTGATGTTCATTCACCGCCCCAATGCGTTCAAGCCCGACGAAGCCCCCGAGGAACGCGCCAAGACGGAGCTCCTGATCGCCAAACAACGCAACGGTCCCACCGACCGCATCCATTTCGTTTTCCGCAACGCATTCACGCGATTCGAAGAAGCCGCACCCGACGCCTGGACCGAATCCGAGTAAGTATCCTCGATTCCTCTTTTTGCTTCGCGATTCGTATGTGTAATCACAGGCTCGTCAAGTTGGAACGGCGCTAGTAACTAAGCGGCGCGCAGCCGCTCGGGAAGCAATTCTTTTTTTGTGCCGATATCGGTTACTCTCAATGTGACGATTCCCATGACACGAACCGTAAAATTCGATGGACGGCCCATCTGGGCGGAAGTAAGTCTTGGAGCACTGACGCACAACCTGCGCGCGATCCGCCGCCACATCAACCCCGCTGGCACGCGCGGCCCGCGCCGGAAAATTCTCGCGGTCATCAAGAGCAACGCCTACGGCCACGGTATCGTTCCCGTCGCGCGCGCGCTTTCCCGCGCGCTCGCCGACTGGTTTGGCGTGACCTGTTCCACCGAAGGCGCCGAGTTGCGGGAGAGTGGCATTCGCGAGCCGGTGCTGATACTCACGGGCTTCTGGGCCGGCGAAGAACAGCTCATCCTCGAGCACCATCTCACGCCGGCGATCATGCGGCCCGAGCAGTTGAAGTTGCTCGAACGCGCTGCCGCGCGCTCGCGTCGCGCGCGCCGCGGGCCGGTTGGCTTCCATCTCAAGATTGACTCGGGCATGAATCGCCTCGGCATTGCGCCCACGGAAATCCCCGCGTTCGCGCGCGCGCTGGCGGATTGTCCGCATCTGCGCCTTGAAGGCACGTTCACGCATCTTGCTTCGTCGGAGGTCTTCACCACCGAACAGTCCGTCGAGCAGGAAAGAACATTTGGAGTGGCGCTCGGTTGTATGCGCTCTCTGGGGCTTGATCCCGGCATCGTCCACATGGCCAACAGCGCGGCGATTGTCAGCCGTCCTTCTACCTGGCACGCCATGGTGCGTCCCGGTGCGATTCTGTACGGGTATCACCAGTTCTTCGAACCGCCCGAGCTCAACCCGAAGATGGAAGCGAAACTTCCGGTACGGCCCGTGCTCTCCTTCCGCGCGCGGATTATCTCCATTCGAGACCTTCCGGCTGGCGCCCGCGTTGGTTACAACGCCCGCTGGACCGCCAAAGGCCCTTCCCGCGTCGCTGTGCTGGCAGCCGGTTATGCCGATGGGCTGGCTCGCGTGCTTTCGAACAAAGGCCGAGTGATCGTTCGAGGCCAGTTCGCGCCGATTATCGGCACGGTTTCCATGGATCTCACCACCGCCGATGTCACTGGAATATCCTCGGCTCGCACGGGCGATACGGCCACGATCTATGGTTCCGATGGCGAAACGACGCAATCGGTGCCCGACGTTGCGCGCATCGCCAACACCGCCAGCGCCGATCTGCTCTGCGCACTCGGCAAGCGCGTGCGCCGGTTCTACCTGCCTTGAGGCCGCCAACGGCGGCCGAAGGGTCGCCCTGAGGTCAAGGCAACGGACCAAGAACGCTGGCGCCCTCCGTGCCACAATCCCAAATCCTTAATTGCTTGACTCCAGCGCATGAAATGCGCTATCTGGAAGATGTAATAGGGTTGTTTTCTTTATCATTATGTCCAGGGCAACCCGGATTTATACAGATTCATAGCAGTGAACGAATTCATTTAATTCATTTGTATGCCGCCTCATAAGAAATGAGGTTCTTATGATTCGTCCTTATACCCAGTCAGAAACTTCGGTTCCACCGCCCGCATCCACACCGTTACCTTTGCATCCCGAGAGGCCCGCTCACACAGCTTCTGGACTCGGGAGCTGGTGGGATCAGTTGCTGCTGCGCTTTGTTTTTTCAGTTGCGTGCGTGGTCTCAGGCTACCATTTCCACCCGTTCGGACTGTCAAGCTGGGTGGGCGCGGGCGTAGGTTTTGGGTTTTCGATTTCGGTCTTCTTGTTTGAGGCCCGGCTGAAATACGCCAGCATGCGCCGGTTGGTTGGCGCGGTGATTGGCTCGATCCTCGGCATACTCGGCGCGTATTTCATGGGCCTGGTCCTGGTGCGCACCACCATCCCGGAAAGCTCACGCTCATTTTTGGATGTGAGCCTGCTTCTGGTGATGACCTACATCGGTCTGGCCCTCGGCGCCAACAAGGGGCCCGCCCTCGAAGGCCTGTTCGGCAGTGAGCGCGGCGCAAGGCGCATACCCAAGGTGCTGGATACCAGCGTCATCATCGACGGCCGCATCGCCGACATCTGCGAGGCCCACTTCCTCGACGGCGTCCTGCTGATCCCACAATTCGTCCTGCACGAGCTTCAACAGGTGGCCGACTCCGCCGACTCCACAAAGCGCCAGCGAGGACGCCGCGGTCTCGAGGTTCTGCAACGCATCCGGAAGATGCCGCATCTCGAAATCGACATCGTGGACGACGATTTCACAAACATCGCCGATGTGGATATGAAACTCATCGAACTTGCCAAGCGCTACGTTGGCAAGATCGTCACCAACGATTACAACCTGAATAAGGTCGCTACGCTCCAGGGCATCGAAATCCTGAACGTCAACCAGCTCGCCAACGCGCTGAAGCCCGTGGTCCTGCCAGGCGAAATCATGCGGGTGTTCATTCTGAGGGAGGGCAAGGAACACAACCAGGGCGTTGCGTATCTCGACGATGGAACCATGGTCGTCGTCGACGGTGCGCGCCGCATGATTAACAAGACCGTGGACATTACGGTCACCTCCGTCCATCAGACAACCGCCGGCAAGATGATCTTCGGGCGGTACGACGAGCGGACCGAATCCCAGACCTCCCGACTGGCGCCGCCCCACAGTCCTACCGATGCCACGCCGCCGCGCCCGGTCGAGCGCAGCAGCAGTCATAGCGAAGCGAATGCGGGTGGCGAACGCGTGCCGCGTCCTGTGGTCCCGGATACTTCTCACGGACCGGAATGAGACCCACCCATTCGCCGTTGCGCGTGATCTGAGCGCGCAGAATAATCTCTCGACTCCTGTTTATATGCGCTTTTAATTGGTGTAAACTTTCTGCCCCTCTCCTGAGGCGATGATGAACCGTGTAACCGCAATCCTGCCCGCTGCCGGACTCGGCACCCGAATGGGTGCGGAGACACCGAAGCAGTTTCTGGAACTCGACGGGGTGCCCGTCCTCATCTTCACGCTGCGGCGCCTTGCGGCCTGTCCCGCAATTACCGACTTCATCGTTGCTACGCGGGCGGACGAAGTAGACTCTGTAGCCGCCCTCATCGCGCGAGAAAATCTAGGCCGCCCGGTTCGCGTTGTCCGCGGCGGTGACACGCGCCAGGATTCGGTCGCTAACGCCCTGGCGGAGGTCCCTGACAATGCGGACCTGATCCTTGTCCATGATGCGGTACGGCCCTTGGTCACGCGCGACCAGATCGAGCGCGTGATCGCGGAGGCGCTCTCCTGCGACGCGGCCATTTTGGGCATCCCGGCGATGGACACCGTGAAGGAAGTGAAGCGCGCGAGCTTGCCCGCCGACGTGGCGCTCATCACAGCGACGATACCTCGCGAGCGCATCGTCCTCGCGCAGACTCCGCAGGTCTTCCGCGCCGCGTTGCTGCTCGAAGCGTTTGCCCGCGCGCGCCAGGATGGCGTGTCAGCCTCGGACGAAGCCGGACTGGTCGAGCGAATAGGACGCGATGTCCATGTCGTGGTGGGATCCGAACGCAACCTGAAGATCACTCGCCCCGGTGACATGCAGCTCGCCGAGTTCTACCTGCGCCAGGAACGCGCCGCGAGATGACCCGCGCCGGCATCGGCTATGACCTTCACCGCCTCACCGAAAACCGCAAGTTCATCCTCGGCGGCATCGAAGTTCCGTTCCACAAGGGGCCCGTGGGCTACTCCGACGGCGACGCGCTGGCTCATGCCATCTGCGACGCGCTGCTCGGCGCTGCGGGGCTCGGCGACATCGGCGCGCATTTTCCGGACACCGATCCGAAGTGGAGGGATGTATCGAGCCTGCGATTTCTCGAGCGCGTCCGCGAGTTGCTCGCCGAACGGCGACTCCGCATCGCGCATATTGATGCGGTTGTCATCCTGGAAAAACCGAAGCTGGGTCCGCATTTCCCCGCAATGCGCGAGGCCCTGGCGCAGTCATTAGGAATTTCCGCTTCGGCCATCAATCTGAAAGCCAAGACCAATGAAGGCGTTGACGCCATTGGCCGCGGGGAAGCTATCGCCGCACAGGCGATCGTCACGCTCGAAGGCTGACTGCTCGGCCGCGCGGCGGAGATTAAGGGACTTGCGCCGGTCAAGACTGTTCGCGCTCACATTCTTAAGTTCTGCGCCGCGCTCGACTGAACAGGAGACCCTCCAGTTTATGAACCGTCTCACCGGCATCCACTCCGTACGCGAAGCGCTCGAAGCCAATCGGCCGCTTGATTCCCTGATCGTCGCGCGAGGCAGCCACGGCAACCGCATCGAAGAGTTGGTGCGTCTGGCGCGGCAGCAGGGTATTCCGGTGCGCTTTGAGGAGCGCATTCAGCTCGATCGCACGGCCGGCACGCGCGAGCACCAGGGCGTCGTCGCGTTCGTCGCGGCGTCGCCATCGGCTAGTCTTGAGGATCTGCTGAAGCCGCGCGATCCGCATGGCGCTCCCGGCCTTCTGGTTCTTCTGGACGGCGTCGAAGACCCGCAGAATCTCGGCGCCATTGTGCGGACGTCGCTTGCCGCCGGTGCGCAAGGCGTCGTTATCCCTGAGCGTCGCGCCGCCGGACTTACCGAAACCGTGGCGCGCGCATCAGCCGGGGCCCTGGCACACCTGCCGGTCGCGCGCGTCACCAATCTCTCCCGTGCGATGGAGGAAATGAAAGAGGCGGGCTACTGGCTGGTGGGCCTCGACGAGCGCGCCGAAAAACGCCACACCGAAGCGGATTTCAAAGTCCCGGTTGGAATTGTACTGGGTGGCGAGGGCAAGGGATTGCACGCACTGGTCCGCGAGCGCTGCGACTTTCTGGTTTCGATCCCGACGACCGGCCCCGTGCGCGCGTTGAATGTGTCGGTCGCCGCCGGCATCGTCCTGTTCGAGGCCGTCCGCCAGCGCGCTGAAACGGCGTCACAATCAATGCCTCCTCCACACAAAGAATAAGCCGGGGGAACCCGGCAACAGCTTCTCCGGCGATTCTGCCGTAATTCTGTGCGATTACTTGTCGTACTGAATCATGGAGGTGACATCGATTCCCGGCAGCTTCTTGCGGCCGTTGAGGAACGTGAGTTCCACCGCAAAAGACGCTCCGATCACTTCGCCGCCCAGCTTGCGCACGAGTTCAGCGGTCGCGGCAGCGGTCCCTCCTGTGGCGAGCAAGTCATCGTTGATCAAGACGCGCTGGCCGGGTTTTATGGCGTCCTGGTGAATTTCGAGTGTGTCCGTCCCATACTCGAGTTGGTAGGTAACCGAAGCCGTCTTCCAAGGCAGTTTCTTGGGCTTGCGAACGGGGACGAATCCTGCGCCCAGCCGGTATGCCAGCGCCGGAGCAAAAATAAACCCGCGCGCCTCGATACCAACAACCGCATCGACTGCTTTCCCCGCGTAGTGTTCGCAGAGTCTGTCCACAAGTTTGTGAAATCCGGCAGGATTCTGCAACAGCGTCGTCAGGTCATAGAACAGGATTCCCGGTTTTGGATAATCTGGGATTTCTCGAATCAATGTCTTTAAGCGGTTCATTCCTTTTGCTCCGGTCTTAAATTCAATAGTCCCGCTCGATTGTAAAACCTTTTGAATGCTCGGGCAGGATTGCCGCATCGCTTTCGGCGACTTTTTCCACCCCGGCCATGCGCGGTCCGCGCCACAGCTCGCTTTTCAGCGCGTCGAGTTGGGCCGCATTGCCGATGGCATACACTTCGACGCGTCCATCGAACATGTTTTTCACGTATCCGGCGACGCCTAGCCGTGCTGCTTCACGCTCGGCGAAAAAACGGAACCCTACACCTTGCACGGCGCCGGACACGTAAAATCGCTTGGCCAGAGTCTCCACGGAAGCATACCATGCTGCGATATTGTTTTCGCAGCCGCGCGATTGTAGCAGAGGTTTCACGGCCCGCGGTGCGGAAACTGCGATTCCGGGATCCAGCCAGTGGCACAGACTTTAGTCTGTGCAGCGCACTGAGTGACGCAAGATCAAAAGAGCACAGACTGAAGTCTGTGCCACCAAAACCGGTGGTTGGACGTGATAGGGTGCACCAAAAGGTGTCATTCAGAGGGACGCCGGTCCCGCATTCAGGGAGTTCACTCTGCGATACACTGTCGAGTCTAGGCTGTAGCGCGCTCGATTTGCAGACACGTATGCCACAAAACACGCACAAAATGCATCCAACGAATTGACGCGAACAAGATGAATCGTCGCTTAATCACTCCGGCCGGCTTCTGCGCGCTCGCCGTGCTTCTCACGGCTGGGATCGGCTCGGTACCTGCTCAGGAGTCCGGCCCGATGAGGCCGCCGGCCAGCTCGAAGCTCTCTGTGCCTTTACCGGCCAATAAGCCCGAACCGCCGCCCATCCCCCCTGAAGAGATCATCCAGCGCTTCGCAGCGAAGGAGGATGAGATGTTTCGCGCGATCATGGGTTATGGTTTCCAGAAAAGCGTGCGTCTTGAAGAGATCGGTCCCGACAACAAGCCCGCCGGACAGCTTGAAATCATCACGCAGCAGATCGTGGGCCCGGATGGCAGGCGTTATGAGAAAACCATCCGCCGAACCGAATCCACGCTTCATTATTTGCAAGTGGAACGGGGAGATTCTGATCTCGTCGCTTCAACTCCCCTATTCCCGCTGACCACGTCGCAGCTTTCGAAATACGACATCAGTTTCCAAGGGAAGCAACCGCTGGACGAACTGAACGTCTACATTTTTGCGGTAAAGCCGCGTTCACTGGACCGCACGCATGCTTACTTCTCCGGCGTAGTGTGGGTGGACGAGCAGGACCTGGTCATCGTGAAGACCATCGGCAAATGGGTCTCCGAGCTGGGCGACGTCAAGTCCTCTTTGCTGCCGTTTACGGTCTTTGAAACGTACCGGCAGCAAGTGGGCAAGAACCAGTGGTTCCCCGCCTATTCTCGATCTGACGACACCATACCGGAAGGCAACACTACGGTGCCGATTCGCATTATCATCCGGTGGACCGACTACACGCCGCTCGCAAGCGCTCTCCCGGCGGTCCCGGCTCCGAGGCCCGCCGACAGCAAGTAGGTTTGTGGGTTGGACCTTCAGGTCCGACCTGTGGAGACCTGAGACTCGGCGAGGCGAGGCTGACTCTGCCAGGGCCGCGATACACAAGAATCGTTTGTGAGGCATCTCCTAGAATTCTCTAAGGAGATTGGGTAGCTCGCGAATAGTTTCGATCATGGCATCGGGCGATGCGGCGCGAAGCCGTTCCGGCACTGGAGACCCGCCAAGCACGCCGATGGCGCGCACGCCCGCGCGATGCGCCATCTCGATGTCCTCCGGGGCATCGCCGACATACACGCATACCCTCGGCGCTATCCGCAGCCGGCCGAGCGCCATCCTCAGCGGCGCGGGATGCGGTTTCCTCCGGGGAGCATCCTCGCTGCATACCTTTGCACGAAACATCGCCGCTACATCGTATTCAAGCAGTTGCCGCCGCACGCGCGCGCGGCTTCCGCTCGAAACCAGCGCCAGTGTGAAGCGCCGCTCCAACAAGCGCAGCACCTGCCGCGCTCCCGGTTGGAGTTCCGGCTGATGCCTCCTGTAGAACTGCATCCATAAGCGGTCGGCCTCATCCCATTTCGCACGCGGCAGGCGCGCCGCGCGGTACACGCGGCGCCAGTCCGGCGAGTAATGTTGCTTCAATTCCGCAATGCTCCAGTTCATCCCCAGCGCGCGGAACATGTGGATATAGGCCTGCGCGTCGGCACTGAACGAATCGAGCAACGTCCCGTCCCAGTCAAACAACACGCACTCTATGGTGTTTCTTCCGCTCGCCGCCATTCTCATTCTTCTATCGTCCTGGACGGAGTGAGATATCTCTCTTCGGCCTTTCAGCTCTGCCAAAGTCAAAGTAGCACAGAATCACATGGCCCAGCCAAACACAGCGAAAGCTGCAAAGAATCTGCGCACGCACACTATGGATCGCTGGCTGAAAAAGCATGGGGAAACTACTGGAAATCTGGCGGCCGCAAGAACCGGAACGCTTCACCCCCACTTGGGGCGCTGGCAGCAGGGAGTACTAGAACCTCTCAAAACGCGAAGGCAGGTGTTCGTCCCTCTGGAATGTGATGTCATCGAATGTGACGGCCAGTGCATGCCAACCGTGCCGCGATGATGGTTCCGCACGCACGACATGTGCCTCGGTCATCATCCGCACGGTGCCCCGGCCGAGCGGCCGGTCCACAAGCAAAACCTCGATTTCGACAGGAGTTCCCGGCTCAATCCGCTGCGGGTAGAGAAAAAGGGCCCCGCTCGAACTGATATTGGCCGTCCGCAGGGGCTGGTCTTTGTGCTTACGCTGCCCGGCAATGCGCTTCAAGCGCAATGGCAGGCTGAGTCTTGCGCGCGTATAGGCGCGCCGCTCCTCGACTGGCCGCACCGCATGCGTTGGAACGCGCGCAATCCCTTCGGGCTTGGCCCGTGTCGCCCACGATGGCTCGTCCACGACGGTGAACGCCGACTGTGCTGACAGACCTCTGATCGCCACGGACTCGCCGGGGCCGGATTCGGATCGGTTCATGATTTTCGGATTCCGAGCAATGCGCATAGGTCTCCCTCCTCACGCTTCTGGCACTGCTCGCAGAGACTATCCTCTGCGCGAATTCTTCCGTCAATTCATGTTCCGCGTAAATTGTCCTAATGCACAACTTCAAAACACCCCCCATCCTCCCGGCCAAAATGGCTGCTGCTGCGTATCGTCGAGGCTGTTCTGCTCGGCCGGCATCCATTCAAGTTACGTCTGACGCAGCAGATGCTGAACGCCACGGTCGTGATCATCTCCGGAGCCGTTATGGTCATCGCAACGTCACGGCGCGCCACGCCTCCAGCCGGAGGTCTGCCCAAACCTGAAAAATCCGGCGCATAGCAAACCGGGACGATTCCAGTTTGATCGCAAGATTCGGAAGAACGACAAACCCCAACATCCACGGCCCAATCAAGCGTCCGGTGTCCATCGGTGTCCAAATGGAGAAGAAATACGGCAAGTTCTATGCCGACTGGCGAGACGAGCACGGCAAGCGCCACCGCCGCGCCTTCAAAACCGCCGCCGAAGCCCGCGCCTACCAGACCGCGCAACTCAAGAGGCGCGACCGAAAAAAAGCCCCCGCCTCGGCCCAACAGTGAAGGACCTCTGCAACGCTTGGTCCGAGGCCGCACCACGACAGCAGCAGCGCATCGTAGCCCGCGCACTCGAAAAGATCGCAGGCCCGCTGCGCCCAATCCAACTCAACGAGACCCACGCCGGAGCCATCGTGCTCGACTGGAAGAACCGCACCAAGCCGATGACCGCCTACAACTACGCTGCCACGCTTCGCCAACTTCTCCGCTTCCTGAAGCGCGGCGACATCAAACTCCCGCATCTCCGCAAGCCCGGCCCGCGGACAATCATCGCCACGCCCGACGAACTCACCCGAGTACTGGAACACGCTTCCCCATGGATGCGCGTGTTGCTCCTGCTCGCCGCTCACGCCGGACTCAGAGCGTCGGACTGCCTGCGAGCCGCGCCCATCCACTACGACCGCGAAAACAAAACCCTCAACCTCTACCAGCAGAAAACCGGAACGCTCGCAAGGCTCCCACTCACCGACGAACTCACGGCAACCATCGAAGCCATCCCCGCCGACGAACCGGAGAAACCGCTGTACGCCATCGTCAGGGGCAAGACCATATCAAAGAAGGGATTCTGTAGCGCGTGGAACACGCTCAAAAAGAAATCAGGCGTCAACCCCGGACTATGGATTCACGACCTGCGAAGAACGCTCGCAGTCTCCCTCTACGAAGTGTCGAAGGACCTGCGCGTCGTAGAGCACATGCTCGGACACCGCAGCCTAGCGTCCACCGCGCAATATCTCGAACACCGCGACCCACAGATGATTAAGCAAGTGCTCGATCAGCTGTGGAAGCCGAAAGGCCCGGTGCAGTGATGGACACCGAAGAAAGACAGATCGAGTGCATCCTCACCTTCTGCCAGACCGAACTCTGGACGAAGCCGGACCGCATGCACAAGTTCTGCCCAGGGACGGCGCACATCGGAACCCGGCCACTCGGCCATTCCGATCTAAGAGCACGCTGCATGTGCCCCTGCCATCGACGCAGACAAAAGGAGGAACAGAAATGAACCCCGAAAGCATCGACAGCAGCATCATGAGACTCCGCGTACTCGCCATCGACACCGTAGACGAGGACTGGAGAAAGAACCGCAGACTCACCAAGCAAGAACACCTCGACCTAACCGCCGTGCTCGACGAGCTTCACCGCCTGCACATGGCGGTGTCCAAACAGCGCAGTCAACTCGAAAGGAAAAAGATGAGGCCGAAATCACAATCGCCACGACCAAAGGAGGCTAGGAAATGACCGCGAACCCCTGCACACCGAGCAGAAACGAACCATCGGCCATCGAGAAGGCCAGCGCCGCCGTGATTCAATCCATCAACGACGCCATCACGGCGCACTTCATCCACTACAGAGTTGCCGAGCAGGTCGACGAAAAAACCTTCCGCGCCATCGTCGCGGGCTACTTCGAGCGGAAAAGTCTCAAGGAGTGGTGTCAAGACCTGGGCATCACGCCACCGGAGAACGACGCGTGAGCGGACTTATCCTCACGGGAGCGCTGGTGTCCATCACCAGCGCTTCCATCGTGGCGATCATCTTCCTACTGTTGGCAACC
>JAIQES010000028.1 GCA_020073705.1 Terriglobia bacterium | reverse complement strand
CGTGTCCGCCGGGTTCACTCCGGCTGCCTTGATGCGGACCAGGACCTGGCCGGGCCCAACCTGCGGCACAGGCACCTCGTCCAGCTTCATCACGTCCGGGTCACCGAACTCATGAACGACGATCGCCTTCATACGGGAGCCTCCCTGCAGAATCTACGCTGTTTGGACAGGCCCGGCAACGATCCGCCACCGACTGCAGGACGCGAGTTGACATTCCCCTCTGGGGCATGTATCTCTCATGAGTCATGTCGCGAGCCGATGCCTGCATCACCGCGGAGGGCGTCAACGTGGCAATCGACGGCCATCATATCCTGCGGGACCTCTGCCTTTCCGTTTCCTGCGGGGAGCGCGTCATCGTGGCCGGACCCAACGGCGCCGGGAAAACAACGCTGCTCAAAGTGATTCTCGGGCTGCAGCGGTGGAGCACCGGGACCCTGCAGGTCCTGGGCGCTCCCGTGGGATCAAGAGAATGGTGGCGGCACAGGAGGAAGGTCGGCTACGTGAACCAGGAGGCGATCTCCGTGGACTTCCCTATTTCGGGCAGGGAGGTGGTGGAGATCGGCGCGTGCACGCTGCCACTGCGAAAACGCGAGAAGAGGCGTCGCATCCTGGATGCCATGGCCGCCATGGGATGCAGCCACCTCCAGCACAGGATGTACGCTCGACTCTCCGGGGGAGAGAAGCAGAAGCTCTCGATTGCCCGCTGCCTCTGCCAGGATCCGGCCGTCCTCCTGCTCGACGAGCCGACCTCCTCGCTGGACCCCGCCTCACGGAGGGAAGTCATGGAGATCCTTCGGAGCCTGAACGAGAAGCAGGGGCTGACGATCGTCATGGTGTCGCACGACTCCCAGGCGTTGTCGGAGACAACGTGGAGGATCGAGCGCATGGAGGCAGGCAGCTTTGCCTGAGCTCACAGGGTGAACATCGCCCAGGCGTTCTCGTATCCGCCCATCCTCAGGGGATTCCTTGCCCTCGTCATCGCCGGCTGTTTCTTCCCGATGGCCGGGGTATTCATCCTTCGGCTGAATCTCGTTACCCTGCGCTTCACGCTCATGCATGCGGCCCTGCTCGGCGCCGCGGTCGGGCTCGCCCTTCACGTGGACCCGCTTTTCGCCGGCCTCGCTCTTGATGTGCTGGCCATCATCGCCATCGCCCGGGTGGCCCGGGAATCAGGCCTGACTCTTGGATATGCTGCGACGTTCTTCATGGTCCTCACCATCGGGCTTGCGTTTGCCGTGATCTACAAGGCCGGGGTCCCGTCAAAGGACGCATTCGGAATTCTGTGGGGGAGCGTGTATTCCCTCTCCCGAACGGACCTCGTCGTCACGGCGGCATACGCAGTGGCCATCGCGCTTTTCGTCGCAGCCCTTTTCCCCCGGGTGAGCGCGGTGCTGTTTCACCGGGAGATCGCCTTTGCCTCCGGCGTGAATGAGGCTGCCCCGCGATGTGCAAAGCGCCCCGATCCTGTCGGGGCGCTTTTCTTTCGAATCATGGCCCGCGCCGTCTTTGTTTCAAACTGTTGTTTCGCGCTGTCGCGGACCCGCCGACTGTGTTATTCTCTCCCACTTATATGCTTGGCGTGACAACCTACTAAGGGGCATAGACATGAAGCAATCGTATAACGGCAGGCCTATCCCGCAAGACGGAAAACCAATCGAGTACACAGGCGGGGCATTTCAGGTACCTGACCGGCCCATCATTCCCTTTATCGAGGGCGACGGCACCGGGCGTGACATTTGGAAAGCATCGCGGCGCGTCTTTGACGCCGCGGTCGAGCGGGCCTACGGCGGCAAGCGCAAGCTGGTTTGGTATGAGGTTTTCGCGGGAGAGAAGGCGTTTAACGAATTCAAGCAGTGGCTTCCCGACGAAACCGTCGATGCCATCCGCGATTTTCGCATAGCAATTAAGGGACCTCTGACAACCCCGGTCGGCGGCGGAATCCGCTCGCTGAACGTCGCCTTGCGGCAGCTTCTTGATCTCTACGCCTGTGTGCGCCCGGTGCGCTATTTCGCCGGGGTTCCTTCTCCGGTGAAGCATCCCGAGCGGATGAACGTTGTTATCTACCGTGAGAACACCGAAGATGTGTACATGGGAATCGAGTGGAAATCCGGCACGCCCGAGGCAAAAAAACTGCTCGACTTCCTCAACAAGGAAATGCTGGGTGGAGGGCCGAAGCAAATCCGCGCCGATTCCGGCGTGGCCATCAAGCCGATTTCGCCCACGGGAACAAAGCGGCTGGTCCGCCGCGCGATTCAATACGCGCTCGATCACAAGCGGCGCGTCGTAACCCTCGTGCACAAGGGCAATATCATGAAGTTCACCGAAGGCGCGTTCCGCGATTGGGGCTACGAACTGGCGAAGGACGAATTCCGCAACGAAGTTGTCACCGAGCGCGAGAGCTGGATCATTGATAATCGCGATCGCAACCCTCAACTTACCATCGAGCTGAACGCCGCTATGATCGAGCCGGGACTCGACCGGGCGACCGAAGCTTTCCGCAAATCCATCTGCGACGAAGTGAAGTCGGTGCTGGATAAGATTTATGCGACGCACGGGCAGGGCAAGTGGAAGCAAAAGCTCATGATCAACGATCGCATCGCGGACTCGATTTTCCAGCAGGTGGTGACGCGCGCCGACGAATACGATGTGCTCGCCGCACCCAACTTGAACGGTGACTACATTTCCGATGCCTGCGCCGCTCAAATTGGAGGATTGGGCATGGCGCCGGGCGCGAATATCGGCGACGGATTCGGCGTTTTCGAGGCCACGCACGGCACCGCGCCGAAGTATGCCGACAAAGATGTCATCAACCCAAGTTCGGTGATGCTCTCGGGTGTGATGATGTTTGACTTCATGGGTTGGCCGGAGGCGGGACGGCTGATCGAAGCCGGGATTGAGCGCACGATCGGCCAGAAGCGCGTCACGTACGATCTCGAACGCTTGATGGAAGGCGCGACGAAGTTGCACACTTCGGAATTTGCGACCGCGATTATCGAAAATATGCAGATGCAAGCTGTGGCCAAGTAGCGGCTGCACTTGCAGGCTGCTGTACGGACAAGAAAGCCAAGTACCTAAATCTATCTTGAGTGGAATAGGAGAACGTACCGATGCGAAAGAAAGTGACAGTGGTCGGCTGTGGATTTGTGGGTTCGACGACGGCGCAGCGCATTGTGGATCTGGAACTGGCCGACGTGGTGCTGACCGATATTCTCGACGGCCCCCCGGCAGGCAAAGCGCTTGACATGCTCGAATCCACGCCCATCACGGGGTCTGATGCGCGCGCGACGGGCATTTCCACCGCCTCCGGCGACTACCGGGAAACGGCCAACAGCGACATTGTCGTCATCACCGCGGGGTTCCCTCGCAAGCCGGGCATGAGCCGCGACGACCTGCTTAAGGCGAACTACGATGTCATCAAGGTTGTCGTCGAACAAGTGGCCAAGCACTCGCCGAACGCGATCCTCATCATGGTCACGAATCCGCTCGATGCCATGGTGCAGGTGGCCTACAAAGTGAGCGGCTTCCCAAAGAATCGCGTGATGGGCATGGCTGGCGTCCTAGATTCCGCGCGCATGAGCGCATTTGTTTCGACGGAGCTCGGCGTATCGGTCGAAAACGTGCACTCGTTCGTTCTCGGCGGTCATGGCGACGACATGGTGCCGCTGCCGCGCTACTCCACCGTTGCGGGCATTCCCCTGCCCGACCTGCTGTCCGCCGATCGCATCGCGGCGATCGTGTCCCGCACGCGCAAGGGCGGCGCGGAAATCGTAAATTTGTTGAAGACAGGGTCCGCGTATTACGCGCCTTCGGCCGCAGTGGTGCAAATGGTCGAGGCCATCCTGAAAGATAAGAAGAAAATTCTTCCCTGTGCTGCATATCTCGAAGGCGAATATGGCGTTAAGGGACTTTACGTTGGTGTGCCAGTTAAACTCGGGGCACGCGGCGTCGAGCAGATCATCGAGATCAAACTGACTGCGGAGGAAAAGGCCGCGCTGGACAAGTCTGTGGCTTCCGTGCGCGAATTGGTCACCATCCTCGGCGTGGCATAACGCGGAATCCCCGCTGAGGCGCGGCTCAAACCTTATCCATAGAATTTCAGCCGCGCCCAGGCGTTTCGGAGCGTCATCTTCGGCTCCCGGCAGATATAAATCGGCAAATTGTTTTCGCTGGGTATCGCGTACTCGTTCCAAATGGCCGCGGCTGGCTCGATGCGCCCAAAAATCGGCTGCAACTCCCCGATCGGAAACCCCACGCTGATCACCACTTCACCTGTGTATTGCTGAGGCCCCCAGAGGTAGTAGTTGTTGTGTGCGCTGATCGCGTTCGGCAGCCCGTAGGACGGCCCGAAATAATCAATGGCGCCCGCTTCGCCATAGTTTTTGGCGAGTATCGCTGCTTTCGGCTGGTCCTCCGCCGGCAGCGACCGAAAAACACCTGCAACAACTTTCACTTGCTGCGGCCATCCCATCATGTCCGCGTAAAGCTGGGGCAATTTCCCGCTCGATTCGCTCTCCACTCGAACGCGTTTCACGTCCCAGAAATTGGCGTATGCGACAGCGGCGTCCAGGGGGAGGATCGGCAAGGCCAGCGGCGTTGCGACCAGGCCACCTACGGCGAGAGGAGCAAGGATCGCCGTTTTGATCCAATTCCTGCCGTGGCGCTCGATCGACGCCTCGATCGCCACCGCACCTGCGGCAAAAAGCATGGGGTATGCCGGAGCCAGATAATAAATGCGCCCTCGAAAAATCAGAAACTGGAGGAGGAGGAACACGTAAGTCCATCCAAGAAAGCGGTACGCATCACCCTCGCGACTCCGCAGAAAATACCACAGCCCTGCCAGACAAATTGGCGTGCCCAACGGATGCACCAATAGCGCCTGCTGGGCAATAAACTCAAGCCAGGACACGTGCGCGTTCTTGACGCGGTCCACATTTCGGAGGATCTCGATCGTGGGCCAGTGGTTATGGATCTCCCAAATCAGGTTCGGCAGAAAAATCGCAAACGCAAGCAGTCCCCCAGCCCAAATCCACATCCCGCGCAACACGCGCCGCTGCCGGGTCACCAGCAGCGCAAGAAACAATCCAAATCCAAAAAAAAGCATCGAATGCTTGTTCAATATCCCGATCCCCGCTACCAGCCCGAACAACAGCCAAAGTCGTTGATGGCCTGTTTTGACAATTCGAAGGGCGATCGCCGCGCAAAGCATCCACAGCACGGGTTCAAAGGCGTTCATGGAAAGGAAGTTGTCCATGGTCAGATAGATGGGGCATAACAGCATCGCCGTACCAGCCAGCACTTGCGCGCAGCGGCGTCCACCCAGTTCATGGACCATCCAGCCCGTCAGGAGGATCTTCGCGCCCGAAGACAAGGCCGGGAAAAACCGCAGTGCGTGGAGTGAGTCACCGAAAAGCGCACGCGACAATCGCGCCACCACGGCGATCAGCGGGGCCTGGTCCACGTATCCCCAGGCAAGATGTTGCCCGCAAGCCACGTAGTAGAGCTCGTCTCGGAAATAACCATAACGGCCGTTAAACAAGAAGTGAACAACGCAAGCGGTGATTGCAAAGCAGACGGCTACTGCCTGATCTCTTTCGAGCCACGCGCCTCCGGCGAGGCGCTCCGCACGTACCTGCGCCACGGCGCCCAAAGATTCTGGGACTACCATTCCCGTCTTTCGCAGGCCCACAAATCCCATATTTCGAGCCGATCCTACATCCAGGAATCCGTCAAAGGTAAATCAGCGGAAAGGAACGCGATCAATCATGGAAACGGTTTCGGTCTCGTTATCCTGTTATTCTGGCCCTCGTCACTGGGCCTCAGGTTGCTTTTCCGCAGCAGGGACCAACGTTGCGGTCTTGATGCTATCGAGCTTCGGAAAGTCCTGCTCGAGATACGAACGTCCACGATTCGCGATCAGCCCCTGACTCGGGCCATGACCCCCCGGAGCGCCTTCGCCGTAGCCGCTATAGAATTTATCCACGACTTTCATACCATCGGTGACCATCCCGAAAGCTGAAAACCCACTGCTGTCCAGGCGTTCGTTATTGCCGTAATTAATGAACACCTGTGTCGTCCGCGTATTTGGTCCCGCCATCGCGAAAGAGATGTACCCGCGGTGATTGCTTTTCACGACAGGATCGTCCTTGATGGCGGCCTGGTCCCACGCCCTCGAAACTTCAGGGTATGGACTTAGGCCAAACTGAGCCATGAATCCCGGCAGGACGCGGAAGAAACTGGCCCCATCGTAGAAATGATGGAGAACAAGGTTATAGAAACGGTCGGCTCCGGCCGGCGCCCACGCACGCGTGACTCTGATCACAAAGTCCCCCGCTGTCGTAACGAACTTGACCTCATAAACCTCAGGGGCTTTCGCACGTAGCGTCGCAGGCTGTAGCAGCGCCGGATCAAAAGGAGCGGCCTTCGTTGCGCCGGGCGCCTGAGATGCCATTTCCGGCATCTTCGCGGGAGCCTTGTTGGCGGTCTGGCCCTGTGCGGATGCTGAAACCGTAATCGAAAGACATGCAAGGATTAGGATCTTATTGTGGTGGCGCATGTAGTTTCTCCATTCGAGAGTGACGGCCAACATTATGCCGTGATTTTCCGTCTCTGACTAGCATTTCCCGGCCTGTAAAGCGCAGGCGACCCGTTCCCTTTCGGCCGTCATGCGAAGCGTATGCTCACCCAGGATCTTCGGTATACCCGGCTCCGAACACCCGCGCCGCAGCAGCGTCTCTGTAATCTTCGGGAATTTCGACGCTGCCTTATGATCGAACAGGAATCGCTGAGGAGTGTCAGCGTGTGCACCGACGACGATACTGGAAAACTGAATTTGGCGCGCCCGCGAGAAAATGTCGTCAGTGTGCTTAAGCATGGAAGGAAATAGGCGACAATCCGTGTGCCGCCGCTCGCCGACGAACGGTGAAGCGCGGCCGGGCTACCTTGAAAACAAGCCGAACAGAACCTGCCAGATAGCCTGACGGGTCACTCCGGCCTAGGTTCCGCGCGGGCTGAACATACGGAACAATTTCCCCAGCGGATCATAGTAGCGATCCACGACACGTTCCTTCAGGGGAATGATCGCATTGTCGGTGATCGTGATGTTTTCGGGGCACACCTTCGTGCAGCACTTCGTTATATTGCATAGCCCGATGCCGAACTGCGATTTCAGATCCTGCAAGCGATCGCCTTCATCCAGGGGTTGCATTTCCAGTGCGGCCGTATAGACGAGAAAACGCGGCCCGATGAATTCTTCGTGCATGTGATGGTCGCGCAGCACGTGGCAGACGTCCTGGCAAAGAAAACACTCAATACATTTCCGAAACTCCTGGACGCGATCGGCGTCCACCTGCGCCGTACGCCATGTCCCGTCCGGTGCGTCGGGACGGCGCGGCTTGAACTTTGCAATACGCTCCTTCACCCGAAAATTCCAGGAAACGTCCGTAACCAAATCCCTTATGTGCGGGAAAGTCTTCATCGGTTCGATCGTCACTGGTTGTTGGAGCGGAAGCGAATTTAGACGCGTCATGCACATCAGCTTCGGCATTCCGTTGATTTCCGCGGAGCAGGAGCCGCACTTCCCCGCTTTACAGTTCCATCGGACGGAGAGGTCTCCTGTTTGCTCGGCTTGGATCTGGTGCACGGCGTCGAGCACCACCATCCCATCAGTGATTTCGGTAGAGTAATCTCGAAATTCTCCTCCGCCTTTTTCTCCACGCCAGATGCGAAACGTTGCGGTCGCCATTACTTCATCTCCTGAATGATTTGCTTTAGCTCCGCAGGCATCGGTGGGATCGGCTCTCGCCGCAACTGCACCTCACCGTCTGCGCCCTTCTGGATCACGATGTTAAGCTGGCCGAACTGCTCGTCCTTGGCAGGATAATCTTCACGGAAATGGGCTCCCCGACTTTCCTTTCGCTCGAGGGCCGCCCTGGTGATGATTTCCGACACTGTCAGCAGATTGTTCAAATCAATCGCGGTATGCCAGCTGTTATTGTATTCGCGATGCCCCGACACGCCGACGCGCCCGGTGCGCGCTTTCAACTCTTGAATGTGATCAAGCGCCTGCAACATTTCCTGTTCCTGACGAACGATGCCCACTAGATCCTGCATCATGGCCTGCAGTGCGTATTGAACTGCATACGGCCCTTCCGCACCTTCACGTTCGAACGGTTTCAGCGCCCCTCGCTCTGCTACCGCGAGTTGCTCTGGATTCACCTTACCCAACGAGTTGTTCTTGGCGAAGCGCGCCGCATATTCGCCTGCCCGCTTGCCGAACACCACAAGGTCCGACAGCGAATTTCCTCCCAGGCGGTTCGCGCCATGCAGTCCCGCCGCGCATTCTCCGGCTGCAAATAGCCCGGGCACACTGGCCATCTGAGAATCGGGGTCTACGCGAACGCCGCCCATCATGTAGTGTGTCGTCGGGCCCACCTCCATCGGCACCTGCGTGATGTCGATGTCCGCCAGTTGCTTAAATTGGTGATACATGCTTGGCAGCTTCTTCTTGATGTGTTCAGCGGCGTTGGGAATTTTCTCTTTAATCCAAGCGATGTCGAGGAAAACGCCTCCATGCGGGCTCCCGCGTCCCTCTCGCACCTCACGCCGAATGCAACGGGCAACATGGTCGCGGGTGAGCAGATCCGGCGGACGGCGCGCGTTCTTGTCCCCTTGCACATATCGCCACCCTTCCTCTTCGTTGTCCGCAGTTTGATTTGCGTATAGTGGTGGAATGTCATCGAACATAAACCGCCGTCCGTCCTTGTTACGAAGCACTCCCCCCTCACCGCGTACTGCTTCGGTGATCAGAAGTCCGCGAACGCTGGGCGGCCAGATCATTCCGGTCGGATGGAACTGCAAGAATTCCATGTCGGTCAGCGCCGCTCCAGCATGATAGGCGAGCGAGTGACCGTCGCCCGTGTACTCCCAGCTATTGCTCGTGATTTTATAAGCCCTGCCAACGCCGCCTGTTGCCAACACCACCGCTTTGGCGCGGAAAAGATGAAATCTCCCGCGCTCCCGGTCGTATCCAAACGCGCCCACCACGCGATCGCCGTCCTTCAGCAAGATCAGGATCGTATGCTCCATGAAAACGTCTAGACCGAGGTGTATCCCGTGGTCCTGCAAGGTGCGGATCATCTCCAGACCTGTGCGGTCACCCACATGCGCTAGTCGCGGATACCGGTGGCCGCCGAAGTTTCGTTGCAGGATCCGGCCATCGACCGTGCGATCGAACACCGCGCCCCACGCTTCCAACTCCCGGACGCGCGCTGGCGCCTCTTTGGCGTGCAGCTCGGCCATTCGCCAGCTATTCACGTATTGGCCACCACGCATCGTGTCGGCGAAGTGGACGCGCCAGTTATCCCTATCGTCGACGTCCGCAAGCGCGGCGGCGATCCCGCCTTCGGCCATTACGGTATGCGCTTTGCCGAGTAGAGATTTCGAAACGAGGGCGACTTTAACACCAGCAGCCGAAGCTTCCACCGCAGCCCGCAGACCGGCGCCTCCAGCTCCAATGACCAGAACATCGTGCTCATGCGTCAAGTACTCAGCCACTAGAAGATCCTCCAATCGCTCCACACGCCCATCGAGCACATCCGAACGTAAAGGTCTGAAAACGCGACCCAGAAAAGGCTGCACCACGCAAAAAGCATATGGCGGCGATTGAGGCAACTGACGCAATCGTAGGCCTGCTTACGGACCGGCGCTCCCGAAATCCGGTCGCGAATTCCTCCGACAAGATGGCGAAGCGAGTGGCACCCGAACGTATAGCAGCTCAGCAGCACCACATTCGTCACTAGGACGAGTGTGCCGACGCCGATGCCGAAGTGACCGTCAAACCAAAGAGCATCCCACGCGTCGCGCGCAAGAATGACCAGAATCGCCAACGCAAGGTACATGAAGTACCGATGGATATTCTGAATAATCAAGGGAAACGACCGCTCACCGAGATATGTCTTGCGGGGTTCGCCCACAGTGCAGGAGGGAGGGTCTGCCCAAAAAGCCTTGTAATAGGCTCCGCGATAGTAATAACACGTCACCCGGAACCCGCCAGGAGCCCAAAGGATAAGCATCGCCCCAGTGACCCACGCTGGCATCCACGATGCTTTTGCTCCGAACCAGGCGTGCAGGGGATCCCCAAACAATTCCGGTGAATACATTGGCGAGAGATATGCGCCGAATCGGTAATGCTGGCCTTGCAGTGCAGCCCAGGTGGAATAGACTATGAAGGCGGAGAGTCCGAGAAAAACAGCGACTGGCTGTACCCACCAATGATCCGCTCGCGAGGTTTCTCCAAACCGCGAGCGCACCAGTGGAACGTCAACCTGAGCCATGAAATCCTCCTAACAATGATTAATTATGAATCGCTGGTACGCCTAAGGATCAAAACCGCGATGGCCGCGTCACCTACGCTTGGCCCATCCGCGCCGCAGGCGAATTGCCCGCCAAGCGGACGGTACTGCGCTCTTGTGATGTTGCGTCGACTTCAGTCGCGGGCATCCTGGCTCCGACCCAGCTTGAACAGAAGCGACAGTATAGGTAATTCTCCACAAGATTTCAAGACAACATAAATAAGAATTTTGCAAAAATGCGGCGCTAGTTCTGGATATAATGGCCAAGCCTGAATCGTCGTTGGAGCGTATTCATGATCGAGCGGCAAGTGACAGAACTCGGGTCTCTGGTGGACGCCATGGTTCGTTCTGGCCAAACACCCGGTACGGAGGGGCTCGCACAACTGGCGCAGACCTTGGCAAAACTTTTCGGCGTCGCTTCCGACGAAGTGGCGATTCTCACGCTCAACCCAAAGAACAAGACCCTCAGGTTTGTCATCCCCGAAAAATTGGCCGTTGTGGGCACCATCCCTTTGACCAGCACGAGCGCTCTGGCGGCGCGTACCGCGCGGGAACGGAAGGCCGAATTGATCAACAATTTCAGCGCGTCACGCCATGCGACCGTATTCGAAGGCGTGCCTCTCGGCCGTCGCCGAGAAGAACTCATCCACAAGATCATGAGCGCTCCGATCATGGATGGCAGCAACGTCGTGGGCGTCATCCAGATATCGCGCAAGGGCCAGTCCGCGTCCGACTCCGGACCGGACTTCGCACAAAAAGACTTGCGCATTCTGACTTCGCTGTCTCCTGCCTTGGAGCGTTTCCTCAAGCTTTGCCGGGCTGGTTAATCCAGTGAAACATTAACGACGCTTGTCCGGAATCACAATTTTGATTGCGTTTCTCGGCCCAATGTCCTGCTACTCGATTCCGGAGAACCATGCAACGCACTTCCCGCGCCTGCTATTTCGCGCGGAAGGATACGGACAAGACGAACTGCACGATGCTCGTGATGAGCGCACTCGGATACGACGCAATGGCGGCTGGCAAAATCGGCACAGACATCCGCGTTCGAGCGGGAAATTGATTGACAGCATCCAGTGTTCTTGTTACTTTTCCGCTCGCGTAAAAGTTTTCACGCGAGTCTCGGAAACAGTTTAGGAGGCACCGCACTCCGGCACCCTCATGGCATTTGTCGCTAAAAAGATTTTTCTCACAAAAGGCGTCGGAAAGCATCGCGAGCGGCTCTCGAGCTTTGAGCTGGCGCTGCGCAGCGCGGGTATCGCGGCGTGCAACATTGTCCGCGTGTCTTCCATATTTCCTCCCAACTGCAAACTGATTTCGCGCAGTGAAGGTTTGAAGCACATCAAACCGGGCCAGGTAGCGTTCACTGTCATCAGCGAAAACTCGACGCGTGAGGCGCACCGGCTGATCGCCACGGGCATTGGCTTGGCGCTTCCGGCCGACAAATCGATGTACGGCTATCTCTCCGAGCATCATTCGTTCGGCGAAACCGAAGAGGTTGCGGGCGAATACACCGAAGAGCTGGCCGCAGAGATGCTGGCCACCACGCTCAATGTGGAATTCGACCCCGATCTTTCCTGGGACGAGAAAAAAGAGGTCTACCGCATTTCCAACAAAATCGTCCGCACGATGAACATCACACAGTCCGCCGTCGGCGATAAGCGCGGACTTTGGACGACCGTGCTTGCCGCTGCCATCATGATTGGTGAAGACGACTGAACCGTTCGCGCGTCTCAAACCCGATAAGGTCCTTCCCTGTCATCCCCCGAAGTGGGTCCCGCCTTTCCCCTTGGTTTGTCCTGATTCACCGGCAAAACATCTTTCCGAGAAATGTCTGCGCGTCAAAACTAAAAAGATGATGCTATGATTCGAGCATGGCGGGGAAATTCACTGTCGGCCTGATCCAGATGAGCTGCTCTCCCGATCCGCGGGAGAACATTGCCAAGGCTGAAACGCGCATTCGGGAAGCTGCCGGGCAGGGCGCTCAGATCATTTGCCTGCAGGAATTGTTCCGGACGCAATATTTCTGCCGGGAAGAAAATGCGGAGCTGTTCGAGCTTGCGGAGCCGATTCCGGGCCCGTCCACCGAGGCCCTTTCGAAACTCGCGCGCAGCCTGAACGTCGTCATCGTCGGCTCGCTTTTCGAGCGCCGCGCCACCGGCATCTATCACAACACCGCCGCGATTCTTGACGCTGACGGATCGCTGCTCGGCAAGTACCGCAAGATGCACATCCCGGACGACCCGCTTTATTACGAAAAGTTTTATTTCACGCCGGGCGATCTTGGCTTCCCCAATTTCAACACGCGCTTCGCTCGCATCGGTGTGCTTGTGTGTTGGGACCAGTGGTATCCGGAGGCGGCGCGCCTCGCCAGCCTCGGCGGCGCAAACATTCTCTTTTATCCGACAGCGATTGGCTGGCATCCGTTCGAGAAACAGGAATTCGGCGCCGCCCAGCTCGATGCCTGGCGCACGATCCAGCGTTCCCATGCCATCGCGAATGGCGTATTCGTGGCAGCGGTGAATCGCGTCGGGATCGAAGGCACCCCCCCAAATGGCCTCGAATTCTGGGGCCACTCTTTTGTTTCCGATCCGTTCGGCCAGGTTCTCGCCGAAGGGTCTGCGGATAAGGAAGAAATCCTGCTGGTTGAATGCGATCCAAGCCGCGTCGAAGACGTTCGACGGAACTGGCCGTTTCTGCGGGACCGCCGTATTGACGCCTACTCTCCCATCCTGGAGCGATGGCTCGAGTGAACCCCCCGCGCGCTAGTTCAGCCACTCCCTTTGAACTCGGCTACCGGATGCCTGCGGAGTGGGAGCCGCACGCAGCCACATGGCTCGCTTGGCCCCATGAAACGACCGATTGGCCTGGGAAGTTTGCTCCGATTCCGTGGGTCTATGCGGACATTGTGCGCCGCCTTTCGCAGGTCGAGCGCGTACGAATTCTGGTTGAGCATGCCGGCGCGGAGCGCGCCATCCGGCGCACTCTGAAAAAGGCCGGCGCGAATCTATCTGCCGTGGATTTCTTCCACATTCCAACAAATCGCGGGTGGACCCGTGATTTCGGGCCGATTTTCGTCCGCAACGGCAAGGGTGAAATTGCCGTCACGAATTGGCGCTTCAACGCGTGGGCTAAATACGACGATTGGAAGAAGGACGATGCCGCGAACGACAAACTCGCTCGTAAACTCATGTGGCGACAGTGGCATCCCGAGTTGCACGGTCGCCGCGTTGTCCTCGAGGGCGGCAGCATCGAGGTAAATGGCTGCGGCTCCCTGCTTACGACCGAGGAGTGCCTCCTCAGCCCAATTCAGGCGCGCAATCCGGGTCTATCCCGCGAAGAGTTAGAAAAGATCTTCCGCGACTACCTCGGCATCAAGCAAGTCCTTTGGCTCAAAAACGGCATCGCAGGCGATGACACCCACGGCCACGTGGACGACGTCGCACGATTTGTGAATCCAACCACGGTGGTTACCGTCGTAGAAGACGATCCGTCAGAGGTGAACCGCCAGCCCTTAAAGGAAAATCTCGCGCTGCTTCGCGAAATGAAAGATCAGAATGGCCAGGCGCTCCGCATCGAAACGCTACCTATGCCGGCGCCCGTTTATTTCGACGGGCAGCGCCTTCCCGCCAGCTACGCAAATTTCTATATTGCGAACCAAATCGTTTTGGCGCCAACATTCAATGATCCTAACGACGCCGCGGCCCTCGCCAAACTTGCTGACTTATTTCCAGCCCGCAAGGTCTTCGGAATCGCATGTCTTGATCTCGTTCTCGGCTTGGGTACGCTACACTGTATGACGCAACAGGAACCCGCGTAGAGAGGAGCGCTCCATGCACTTCATATTCTTCAGCGTGCCAAGTTCTTTGCTGGGATGGCTGCTCGTGGGTCTGATTGCGGGCTGGCTTGCGGGGAAGGTCTCGCGCGGCCGGGGATTCGGCTGCATTGCCGATGTCTTCCTTGGACTGGTGGGCGCCGTTCTTGGCGGTTGGATTTTCACAAGGCTTGGCATTTTCGGCGGCGGCGTACTATACAGCATTGCCGCTGCAACGCTCGGCGCCGTCCTGCTCGTAGTCGTCGCGCGTCTGTTCGCCGGCGGCAATTGATCTTATGAGGAAATTACTTTCCGTGAGTACTTCGAGAGAATCTCCTCTCAAGCGTTGCCGATGCGCTGATTCGCTTGCTCGCTATTTTGTGGTCTTAATAAGTTGACTTTCCGCTCCGCGCTTGAATTTGGAAATAGGAAGCGCGTTTGCGCTGAGAGTGGAAGCATTCGGGCGGCGCGTCGTTTACGGTGACACGGAATTTGACGGCATCACGGTGAGGTTCAGGTGCGATGGATGTCCGCTATCGTGATAGACCATATTCAACGCTTTTTCCATATGAGTTGAATAGCCCGGCCGCTCGCCTGTATTGGGGTTGAGATCGAAGTACGGGAAATTGCTGCTGGAAATGTCCACACGTATGCGGTGGCCCTTGGTGAAGCGATTCCCTGCTGCGATTAGGTCAATGGTTACCATTCGTACTTCTCCGGCTTTCAGGGGAGCTGGCTTATCCAGACCCTGGCTCCAGCGCACGCGAATAATCCGGTCTTCAATATTCATGGCGAAGCCGAAGGGGTAGTCCTTGCTCGGCGGCGCGACGTCCACGAGCTTCGCCGTGAAGTCCGTGTCCGGAGCCGAAGATGAAATCCAAAGATCGACGGATACAGGACCGGCAATCTCGACATCCGATTCGAGTGGCGGGGTCTGAAAAACGCGCACATCGCGACGAGAGGCCAACGGCAAATCATTGTCGCAGCCAAAAGTCTTGACGCTACAAACCTGGTCGCGCGGTCCATCGGCCGGAAATGCAGGTCCGACGCCGCCGTTCATCTGGCCGCCGATGGAAGGAACCGGATGAGCGGGATCGTACTCGTAAACACTCGGGGCCTCCGCCTCGGGAGATCGTTCGGAAAGCGAACCGTCGCTGTGGAGGTAATAGGAGCGGGAAACCGCGCCGGGTGGTGGCCATGCCGTTGTGGCGATCCATTGGCCGCCGTCCTGCATTCTACCGGCTTCCGATTTCGAGCCGCTTCCCCCGCCCATGACGAAAACTCTTACCGGCGGTTCGTGCAAGATTCCCGTTTCTTCGCCCTTTAATGTTTGATTGAACCAACGCAATTGCTCCGCGAACATATCGAACTCGGCTGTTGGTCCGAAGTCAACGTCACCAGTGAAGCGCGGGCCATTGACACTGTGCTCCCACGGGCCGACGAGCAGTTTTGTCGGAGACTTGTGCCGTGACGCCATGGCCTTAAAGTTGTTTAGGCTTCCACGCTCAAAAAAATCGTACCAGCCTGTAGTGAAGTACATCGGGATGTCCGGATATTTGTCGTAAGAAACTTCAGCATTCAGACCGTTTTGCTTCCAATAATCATCGTAGGTGTAGTGGTCTACATAGTCCTGAAACCATTTCTCGTATGCGGGCGCCGAGCTGAAGGGAGTCGCGGCGGATCGATAAGGATAAGCGAGGAGCCACGAGCCGAGATCCTGGTGAGCAGCCTGAGTCAAGGCCGCCAGCGTAACCGGATTTGCGCGAGCTTCATGGCTCGTCATGGCAAGCGAGGTTAAGGCGTAAAAGACGTTGTGAAGGAGCATAAACGCGCCGCCACGCCATGCGCCTTCTTCGAAATAATTCCCTGCTCCCACCGTGATGAACATGGCGCTTAGATGCGGCGGTCGCAGCACGGCCATCGCGTTCTGGACGTGCGCCATATAAGATGCGCCGTAGGTGCCGACTTTCCCGTTGGACCAGGGCTGGCTCGCGGCCCATTCCACGGTGTCGTAACCGTCCGGACCCTCATTGATTGCGAAATAAAATTTGCCCTCGGAGTCGAAGCGCCCTCGAACGTCTTGCAGCACAACCACGTAACCATTCTTCGCGAAGTAGCTGGCCGCATTCATCTCTTTTTCTGCCATTGGATTTGTTGCTGAGGTAATAGGAGGAGGATTTTTCCCGTAGGGCGTCCGGCAGACGAGCACGGGAAACTTTCCTGACGCCGCAACGCCGTCGCGCGCCGGAAGATAGATGTCCGTTGCCAGCTTCACGCCATCCCTCATCGCGACCATTACGTTTTTGGCAACGACGACGTCGTATTGAGGATCAGGCGTTGCCGCGGGCGCCTGAGCGTTCGTTGATCGAGCTTGCGCGAGCAGGACGAGAAGTACGACCGTAATGAAATATTCCAGCCTGGGCCGGTTCCTGGACAAGTTTACTCCTTTCGGGGCGCACAAAAATTGGACACAGCTTGGCGCCGCGAAGTGCGAATCAGTTGGCAGTCTTCGCGCGGTCTAGCGCTTTCGAATAATCCGGAATTTCCGTTTTGAGCTTCCCCGTTCGCCCGAAAGCCTAGCCCTCCTGTCCCATCGTGTCAAACGCAAGCCGCGCTGGCCCCTTTGGGGTGGTAGTGTGACTAGTTTTGGCCGTTCTGATCGCGCTCAAACCCGCATAAATGCAGATGATGAATAGCGCCGGAAGATTTGCCTGCAACTTTCAAAACGGAAATGCGGGTTTATACTGCTGATTGCGGAGTCAACCGTTCATCAGTTTTGCCAGCACGTCTTTTGCGGTGTAAGACGTTCCGTTTGCCGGAAAGAAACGAGAAATCCCGATCAGATCGTCCCCGGATGTCACCAGGCCGTTTTCAACATATTTGCCGCACCGGACTTGGGAATATCCGATCGTTGACAGCAGTGCATTGCACAGGCATTTCTTCCCCAGAGTGCTTTCCAGTTTTCCGCCCTTTGCGATGTATGTACTTACCGGCTCCGCCGCGCAGCGGTAGTCAATCGTGCCCTCAGGAGTCCTGTAAGCCTCACGCAGAAAGCCGAGATCGCAGATGCGGGGCCGGGCCAAATACACATCATCCTCCGAGATCGTGCCCTCCAAACGCGCAACCTTGAACGGGAAACTCGTGGGAGAGGCCACCGGATCCGTGCATACTCGAGCATCGCAAGAGACAACTTTCCTTAGCAGCGCCTGCTTGTAGTCGTCCCTCAAACCCGACTCCTCGCAGTATGCGAATGCTGTTCCTACCTGCACACCTGCAGCGCCGAGGGCCAAGGCTTCGCGAAGCTTCTCGTGTGATCCATACCCGCCAGCGAGCCAGAATGGCAACCCTAGTTCGCGTATCTTTTCGAGGTCCACATTGTCGCGCTCTCCATAGATCGGTTCGCCTGCTTTATCGAGCTGAAGTTTTCCACGAGGCGGCGCATTGTGCCCCCCAGCCGTGGGCCTCTCGATGATGAATCCATCCACCTTGCCGGTCGCCTTCTTCACCATTGTTGTGGCCAGCGTATTGGAAGAAACGATGGCGAAGAATTTCGGCCGTGTCAGCGGCGGCAGATCAGCCTCCATAAATTTTCGCGGATCAAACGTCATCGTCGTGTCATCCCCCTCCTGCGAACCTGTAACGTGCAGGGGATACGTCGCAGGATCGTGATGGGTGAACTGATCGAGCACGCCGGGAATCTTTACTGGGACACCTGCACCCATTAAAATGTAACCAACACCTGCGAGCATGGCTCCGTAGATCGAAGCCAAGTGGGGAATCTGAATCTTTTCCAGATAGTTGATTCCCACGGGATTGTCGTGGCCTTCCCTCGCCAAATAGACCTCGACAAAGTTGGCCACGATGCAAAGCTCCGTGAGTTCGCGTGGGCTGTCCTTTTTATGCATCGGCAGAGTCTTATAGGATCCGTTCTCCGGTTTGCCCCCTTTGATGTAGTAGCTTTGCCAGATGCGCTCGCCCATTGATGGGAAAGGAAAATGATCGAGGCCGCGGCGCATGTGCCCGCCCTTGTCGCCATCCTGCAGCCGCCTGGCAAGGATCTGGTCCAGGGCGGTTCCCGACACGACCCCTAGCTGACCCATCTGGGATACAGCGTGCGCAAGCCGCCAATTTGAGATACCCGCACCCATCCCGCCCTGAATAATCATGGGATTGCTGTTCATGAAAAAAGCCCTAGCCTGTCCCGTTCGAACGACTCTACTGGTCTGAATTTGTGCGGACTTCGCGAATTTCCAGAGCCGCACAATCTCACCCCCTCGCGCTGCACGCTACCGGCAAGCGATGTCGCTGCGACCTGAGTCACAGGATCATGTGCTGGATGCATTTTGACGAGGGGCCCCTCTACGATGAACCCACCTGCAACTCCGCGGAACGCGGACATCATCTCCATGTTCAGATCTGACCGAGACTCCCAGGCCTGCATCCTCAGCCAAGACCTCTCCGCTTCTCCAATTTCCCACAAGCCATTGTGATACGATGAAGGGCCGCGCGCAAGGACGTGAGCTGCATTGGACAAACCTTCTCTTTTAGCAATTCCTCTGGGCGGACTGGGCGAGTTCGGCATGAACATGCTCGTCTTACGCACAGGCGACGACATGATTCTGATCGACGCGGGCATGATGTTTCCCGAGGCCGAACTTCTCGGCGTGGACATCGTGATACCGGACATTACCTACCTGAAGCAGAATCGCCAGCACCTGAGGGCCATCCTGCTGACCCATGGACATGAAGATCACATTGGCGCGCTTCCCTATATTTTGCGCGACCTGAATGTGCCCATTTACGGCACGCGCTTTACGCTCGCTCTAGTGCACAAGCGCCTGGAAGAACACGCGCTGCTCGACAGGGCTGACCTGCGCGAAGTCATCCCGGGACGAAAGCTTGAAGTCGGGCCGTTCGAAATCGAGTTCATAAGTGTAACACACAGTACGATTGACTGCGTCGCGCTAGCCATCCATACCCCCGTGGGAATTGTGATTCACACGGGTGACTTCAAGATGGACCCCACGCCGACCGATGGCCAACCGTTTGACCTGCACACATTCGCGCGCTATGGGGAGCAAGGCGTGCTCGCGATGTTCAGCGACAGCACCAACGCTGAGCGTCCCGGCTACACGCCCTCGGAGCGGACGGTCCGGCCCCGCATTGAGGAACTCACGCGCGCGGCGACGCGCAAGGTCATTGTCTCCTGCTTTGCGTCCTCGATTCCGCGCATCCAGCAGGTCGTGAACATCGCCGCGGCCGCGGGGCGCAAAGTCGCTTTCATCGGCCGCAGCATGGTGGATAACGTCGAGATTGCGCACGGCATGAACCGCCTGAACATTCCCGATGGCCTGGTTGTTCGCACGCAGGACATCGCGTCCTTCCCGGCGGAAAAGTTGGTTGTCCTGGTAGGCGGCAGCCAGGCCGAGCCGATGTCTTCTCTGTCGCGGATGGCTGTGGATAACCACCGTCTGCTCACGCTCGACGAGCGCGATACGGTGATCCTCTCCGCACGCATCATTCCCGGCAACGACAAAGCCATCTTCCGCATGCTCGACCACATGTTTCGCAAACGCGCATTGGTCTATTATGACAATGACGGCGGCGTGATTCATGTGTCCGGCCACGCGAGCCAGGAAGAGCAAAAACTTCTATTGAACCTCGTTCGACCGCGCTACTTCATTCCCGTTCACGGCGAGTACCGCCAGTTGTTCCGCCATGCCGCGCTCGCGCATACGGTTGGCACAGTGTCCGGCGAAATTCTTCTCATCGAAGACGGCCAGCCGATCGAATTTATTGACGACGTTGCCTACCGGCGCGAAGCCGTGACGGCGGGACGCGTCTGCGTCGATTCTGGCTCGCTCGAGGAGATAGAAGAATTCGTCATTCGCGATCGCCAGCATCTTTCCGAAGACGGCGTGGTCGTGCCGATCATCGCCATCGATAAACACACCGGTCAGATCGAATCGCAGCCGGAAATTGTAACGCGCGGATTCCTCCCGTCGGAAAACGGTCAGGGACTGCTCGCCGGAGCGCGCGATGTCGTTCTCCGTACCGTGGAACAATCGAACCCTGAAGAGAAGACTGATTGGAGCGTCATTAAGGAAAAGATTCGTGTGGACCTGAGACGCTACCTCAAGAAACAAACCTCAAAGCGTCCTCTGATCCTCCCGGTGATTCTCGAACTATAAGCTGGCAGTGTGGCCGCTCCCGAAATAACTCTGCGCCTGTACCGTCCTTCCGATTTCGAGATGCTTTACAGGATTGACCAAGCCTGCTTTCCGAGGGGGATCGCCTACGGGCGCGACGAGTTGAAAAGCTACCTTCGCTGCGATGGCTCTCACTGCCTGCTGGCGGTGGTCGGCAACGAAGTTGCGGGATTTATCCTGACCGGGCGATCCGGGAAACTCGGGCACATCGTCACACTCGATGTGCTGGAAGCCCACCGCCGCCAGCGCGTCGGCTCTTCACTGCTGCGCGCCGCCGAACAGGAAGCGGCCTCCCATGGTGTGAAGCGCATGTATCTCGAAACCGCAACAGACAACAAACCTGAGATTGCCTTATGGGAACACCACGGCTATCGTAAATCCGGGACCGTGAAGAATTATTACGGCCGGGGTCTCGATGCCTTCGAAATGTACAAGCCCTTGGGCGCTATGTCTCACACCGACCCAAATTAGACCGTTTTTAACGGGTACATCTCCGTCTCCCTGGGGTTGGCGCAGCACGCATGGGGATAAGCAGGAACGTTCTGGCAATCTACACGATACTTTCGGCAGCAGGTTCTACAACAACAGTTCCCTCGATTCAACGGGGCGCATCCGGGAGGACATTTGAACGAATATCTGCTGTCCCTGCTGCTCGGCATCATCGAAGGACTTACAGAATTCTTGCCCGTCAGCTCGACCGCACACTTGCGCATCGCCGAGGCGCTGATGAACATAGACTTGTCGAGCGGCTATTGGAAAATGTACTCCATCGTGATCCAACTGGGCGCGATCCTTTGCCTGCCCGTTTATTTCCGTGAGCGCATCGCGAAATTTGTGTCTACATTTCCGCGCGGCGAACGCGGCGACCGAACTTTCCTGACGCACCCCCTGAGCCTTACCGTCGTCGCATTCGTGGTCACCGCGATTCCGGCGTTTTTGCTGGTTAAGGTCATCGGCAAGCATCTGGAGAGCTTGTACCTTATGGGTACTTCCCTGTTGGCCGGCGGAATCGTGATGTGGATCATTGACGCAAGGAACGCCAAGTCGGAAGCGGCTGGGCCCGGCGCTTCGGGAAACCGTATTCACACCTGGCACATGGAAGACATGAGCTTGAGCCAGTCGATCTGGATTGGCGCGTGCCAGATTCTTTCGGCTGTGTTCCCGGGAACTTCCCGATCGATGTCGACGATCGGGGCCGGACAATTAGCAGGAATGTCACGCGCTTCGGCTTTGGAATTCTCGTTCTTCCTGTCCATTCCTACGATGGTGGTGGCCACCTGCTACGACTTGCTGAAATCGCTCACGGGAAAGGCAGAAAACCCCATCGGGGTATCGCAGATTGACGCACATGGATGGTTAATTCTGGCGATTGGTTTCATGGTTTCGTATGTCGTCGCCTACGGCGCTGTCGCGTGGTTCATGGCCCATGTGAGGCGGCGGGGGTTCGCGCCTTTTGCGGTGTATCGAATTGTCCTGGGAATTGTAGTCTTGCTTTGGGTGTCAAGACTGGGGCGGTAACCGCCCTGACATTCCACCCTTACTTCCTGCTTGTGCTATTTGCAAACACATACTCTGCATATCTTTGTTGCCTACCCCATCATCTTTGGTATAGTCGTTTCGATGCTCGCGTACTTCCAGATGGGATTCGCGCGTTAGCGCCCGCGCTACCCTCCCTGCGACGAGCACCTTCCCCAGCAAGGAGAATTGTGTGCGCGTTCTGACTCCAACGGAAAATCATCGTTTCAATGAATTGATTGGTTTTCTGGGCGTAACGATTGCCATCCTGATGGCCTTGGCGCTGCTTTCCTACAGCCCTCACGATCCATCGTTCAACGTCTCGGCCGAATCCCCTGATCTCCATGCGGCCCGCAACTGGATTGGCCCAGTCGGCGCCTATGGCGCGGACTTGCTCTTTCAGGGCTTCGGCTATGCCGTCTTCCTTCTGCCAGTGGGCATTTTTGTGCTCGGGCTACGCTGGTTCCGAAGCGAGACGGTGGACTCACCGGCCATCAAAGTCGCCGGCTACTCGATGCTCTTGTTGATGGTTCCGACGCTGCTCACGCTCTGGCATACGCCGGACGTCCGCGGCGTGATTCCGCCTGGCGGGCTGCTGGGAGATCTGGTCTCGGCAGGCCTGCGCGCCGCGTTCAACACGGCTGGAGCGAATCTGGTCGCACTCGCCACGTTTTTCGCCGGACTATTCCTGGCGACAAAATTCTCGTTCATCGAGACTCATGAATGGCTGCGCGGTCCGCTCAGCAAATTAAATCCGATCAGCCCGCTGAAAGCCTGCTATTCAGCCTGGCGCGAGACGCGCGAACAGGAACGCATGCGCAAGAAGCTCGAACAAATCAAGATTGACGGCCGTCCGCCGATCTCGTCGCAGGCCGTGACCAAAGGCGACACGAATGCCCTCACCGAACAAGAGGAGCACGAGGCCCAGCCCGAAGAATCCGAACGCCCGTACGCCGTTGTGTCTGGCGGCGTGGAAGAGAAGAAGAAGACCCCCCCGAAGTCATCGTCTACCCCCCGAATTGCCAAGGGAGCCACCAACTTCCGTCTTCCCTCCCCCAGCCTGCTTCGCTTGCCGGAGCGTAGTGAGAGAATACACGAGGACGACCTCAAGGAATGCGCGCACGCCATTGAGCAGAAATGCCAGGAGTTCGATATCGGTGGCCGCATCACCCAGATCAATCCCGGTCCGGTCGTCACGACCTATGAATTCAAGCCCGAAGCGGGCATCAAATACAGCCGGATTACGAGCCTTGCCGACGATCTGTGCCTTGCGCTAAAGGCAGAGTCCATTCTCATCGAGCGTATCCCTGGCAAGTCCACGGTCGGCATCGAAGTCCCGAACGTCCATCGCCAGACAATCGCGCTTCGTGAACAGCTCGAGTCGGCCGAGTTCGTTGGCTCCCCCTCGAAACTGACTCTCGCGCTTGGGAAGGATCTCATCGGCCGCAACCGCGTCTCCGACCTCGCGCAGATGCCGCACCTGCTCATCGCCGGATCAACGGGAACAGGCAAGAGCGTATTTCTTAACTCCTTGATTCTTTCGATGCTCTATAAGGCCACGCCCGACGAATTGAAACTCGTCCTGGTAGACCCGAAACGCCTGGAACTCGGCCTCTACGGAGACATCCCGCACCTGTTGGCGCCGGTGGTCACCGACCCGAAAATCGCCTCCAACGTTCTCCGGAACGCCACCCGTGAAATGGAATCGCGACTGAAGCTGCTGGCCGAGCGCGGCGTCCGGAACATCGACCAGTACAACCGGACGTTTCAGAAGGGCCAGTCCTTATCGCTGTTTGACGACCTTGAAAACTCCCCGCATAAGCCGCTGCCCTACATCGTGATCGTCATCGACGAGCTGGCTGATTTGATGATGGTGGACACCAGCAACGTCGAAGAATCGATCACCCGGCTTGCACAGATGGCGCGCGCGGTCGGCATTCATCTGATTCTTGCCACGCAACGGCCCTCCGTGGACGTCATCACCGGCTTGATCAAGGCCAACTTCCCTGCCCGCATTTCATTCCGGGTGGCGAGCAAGGTGGATTCACGCACGATTCTCGACGCCAACGGATCCGAATCACTTCTAGGGCGCGGCGACATGTTGTACCTGCCCGCCGGCTCGGCCCGGCTGAACCGGATGCATGGACCGTTCGTCGCCGAAGATGAAATCACCGCGGTGTGCGACCACTGGCGGTCGCAAGCAAAGGCCGTATATAACGAGCGCCTGCTCGAAGCCCCGAAGGATGAGAACGCTGCAGCCTCCGATGGAGAGCCTGGCGGCGAAGAGATCGATGACGCTCTGTACCAGGACGCCGTGCGCGTGGTCTGTGAGATGGGCCGCGCGTCTACTTCCACTCTCCAACGGCGTTTGCGAGTCGGCTACGGCCGCGCTGCGCGCCTGATCGACATCATGGAAAAGGACGGCATTGTGGGCCCCGCGGACGGAACCAAGCCGCGCGAGGTCCTCAAGGGAAAAGACTGGATGCGAGAGTTCGACGCCTCGCTGAAATAATGTGCCGTCGGCGGAACCTCATAAAGATAGCCAGCGTAGGATTGCAACTCTCTAGCTCCCTCCTGCCTTGCCCGCGGTAGGAACAGACTTTCTTTGGTATAAGCGATTCGCAGCGAGTATTCACTTCAGTCGAAAGATCCGCACTCATCTGCCAGAAAAACGATTCCTTAATTGACACCCCTGCATCGCATCCGTAGAATCGTGGACTGCCCCGGTGCCGGGGTAGCTCACCGGTAGAGCGCGGCCCTGAAAAGGCCGGCGTAGGCAGTCCGACTCTGCCCCCCGGCACCATTTTTATTCCCTCCTAATCAGATGATTAGGGACGCTAAATCTTCGTGTACCTATTACGTACCTGAGCGTCTGTAATCGCCTCAAATAATGTCGGTTGCGGCATCGCCAATTCTGCATTTCACGATCTCTATAGCTTTTGTGGCTTGTTGTTCGCTGTGCGTTCGCTATCCACAGGGCGTGACTTGCAAGATTCTGCGGGTGTGGTTTGATTATGGAAAGGTTCCTTGATGGGGGCGCGGAAGTAGACGTACGAGAATCTGGCGAAGAAGCATTTGCAGTGATGCAGCCCGTAGCGCATGGACGCAAGTGGATGCGAACGCCACCGCCTGCCAGAAATACTGCGCTCCACCATCAGAGAATCATTCCTAAATCAATAAAATGGAAAAAAGGGAAATAAAGTTTAGAATCTGGGAGAAACCAGGGGTTCTTCTTTCTTCCAGCGAAGGTACGACTGATTTCAAAGGTAAAATGCACCTACAAGACGACTGGAGTTTCTGGGGATATGCCCTGAAGCGTCCCGAAGAATATGAACTAATGCAGTTGGCGCACGCAAAGGACAAAAATCACAAAGACATTTATGAAGGAGATGTTGTACAAAAAGGTAAAATGAGATATCTGATTGAGTTGCGAGATGGATGTTTCGGAATCTTTACAAGACATTATGGATGGGAATGTTTGAGCAAATGGAGCAACATCGAAGTCATCGGCAATATCTACGAAAATCCTGAACTGTTCAAGGCACAAAAGCAACGTAACTATGTTTGAGTCGTTTCAGAGACTTTGATCTTGAAATGCTTTTTCATCTCAGCGTCGCCGTCATCCCAAGTCCCGTCCCACGAAATTTGAACTGAAGCTCTGGCCGAGCTGTTCTCTGAACATTTCACTTGGAGCAAGAGATTGATCTTCACCGGACCTGTCCATTGAGTCGTTAGATTGTTCGGAGCAATGATCGGTAATATCCGTAGGACACAAGGATTCTTACCCACACAGCAAATATCATATTCAATCGGGCTACCAATGGTTTGTTTTAGGGGATAAATCTGTTGATCTCTACAACAAATAGGAACATCACCAGACCACTTTATCTGGAATTTATCGTCGGGGCCGGGCTGGTCAATTCTCATCAGATGAACGCTCAAATCTCTGGCAGGTGACCATGAACGCTCATTCGTCACGCATAGATGATAGTAACGAACGTCTGGTGCATGACCGGGTGCCGGATTGCTATATCTTGTCTTTTCCCCAACCTCAGATCGGAGAAAGAGACTGAGTTTTGGCGGCCAGAGTTTTCCTCGGAACGCTTGTACAAGTGTAGCGACCACCGCGCCGACAGTCCCAACGGCGACGAGAACTTGCACAACCATGTACCAGAAGAACTGGTGGTTGGTCATAGTGAGTGGATTTTATACCGAAGATCGAATTTCGCGTGTACCTATTACGTACCTGAAAACGTCCAATTTGCGACATTCCTGCTTTTCACGCTTTTTTGTTTTCAGGAAGTTCCATGTTTTGAATGCCGGTTCTTAATCCGACTCTGCCCCCCGGCACCATCTCCGGTCTATTTCACTTCTTTTCCACATAATACTCCGGAAATTGCTTGCGAAGATGATCGACCTTGGGCAGATCATTGATGGCAATGTATAAATTTTCGGGATGGTGGAGGGCGTAATCCTGGTGGTAATCCTCTGCGGGATAAAAGGCCTTCAGCGCGACAACCTGAGTGACGATGGGCCGCTGAAACACTTTGGCCTGATTCAGTAGGTCCACATAGGCTTGCGCAATTCGTTTCTGGTCTTCTGAAGAATAAAAAATGGCCGAGCGATATTGGGTGCCTACGTCTGGTCCTTGCTGGTTCAACTGCGTCGGGTCATGCGCAACTGAGAAAAACACCTTCAGAAGTTGGCCGCAGGAGATCTGGGACAAATCGTAAGTGACTTGGACAGATTCTGCATGTCCAGTCCGGCCTGTACTCACACTCTCGTATTGCGCCGTGTCTGCTGACCCGCCGGCATATCCCGACGTAGCCTTGATCACACCCTTGACGTGTTCGAATACGGCCTGAATCCCCCAAAAACAACCACCGGCCAGCACGAGGGTTTCCTGGCCTCGTGTCGTGGCTAAGGGAGAGTCAACGGTGGGATTTGGGATAGACACCACATCACCGGCCGCATTGCAAGCTGCTCCCCGTCCGAGCGGGAGCGCAGCAGCGAGGACGGCACAGCCGCGGACAAGAATTCGAAGCACGTGACATCCTCCTTTCAAGCGCCTGCTGATACGCTATCGTTGAGTTCCACTGGCCGCAGGCCAGACGGCCCCGGCAAACCAGGAAACATCGTCAAGCCACTATCGTTTTTCCATCAATAGTTGTTAATCGGAAGTCACGGTTCTGCGCGCCGGTGCCCGCCCGGGCTTGCCGCCATGATTAACTTCTTTCACTATTTGCGCGGCAAGCTCGCTGCTGATCGGGCATGTAGTATCATTGACCCTGCATTGAGAAAGCGTCAGACCACATCCGCATGTGCAGCCTTCCGCATTGAGGCGATGCAGAGCGATCTTCTTCTGTTCTGCGGTCAGGCCGGTAAAATCCACACCGGGCAATTCGGTGGCGTTCGCGGCGTTCTTCAGGAACACTTGACCAGTATCTACGAAGGTCTCAATGCGTGCCTCGACCGGGAGGCCCAGCAGCGCTCGAATTTCCCGAACATAACCCTCAAGAGGATACAAGCCGCTGTGCTTGAGGACCACGCGCCCCTGGGTATCGATCAGAAACGAAGTGGGCAGTGCCGGGACTCCTCCATATGCCCCGATTAACTGCGGAGTGGCCATGACAATCGGGTAGTTGATCCCTTCTTGCTGCGCAAATTTCAAAACCTTCTCTGGCGCATCATCGTCTTCTGAAAGGCCAATAACTTCCAAACGATCTTTGTATTGCTTTTGCAGCGTAATCAGTTCGGGAATTTCCTCGCGGCACGGGGGACACCAAGTGGCCCAGAAATTCAGCAGCACCACCTTGCCGCCCCAGCCAGCCCCTGAGACAACTTTTCCGGAAATATCGCGGGCCTCGAAGGGTGGGGCCATCTCCGGGTTCTTCACGAACCGGATAACAGCTGAGCCGCCGTCACCCGATGACGCGGCCGGTTGCTCCGTGGCGGCGACAGGCGTGCTTCGCTTCAAAGCTTTTTCGCGGCGCACGGCAAGAACAGTGCCAACTAGAGCAAGTGCTCCAGCTAACAGCAACATGCCCCTTCGAATGTAGATTTTGGACATTTCGGTTAATCTGCATTATGAAGTAGCATGACGCATAACACAAGCCAGGCCGGGCAACAGTGGTGGGCCAGTTACCGATAATGCGTTTCTCATGGAAGGACTTGTCCTGTCCGCAGGCTTCCGTTTGGAGTAGGTTGGGAAAGGATGCCCTTCCAGTGGGTCAGCAACATGTCAAGCGCCACGACGCTTAGCATAGAGTCGTTTGAGGAGTTGAATCTGGCCCGCGTGGTAAACGTCGTGCAATGCAATGCCCGTTATTATCTGAGCGGGTGTTTGGCGGCTGCCGCGAGCAGGCTGGTCGAGCGTCATGTCGTCGAGTGGTGCAACTGTCGCTCGCAACTCACGGTGCACGCCGACTAGTAAGGCCATGTCACGCTTCCAGGCTTTCTGCGGTGCGACTCTATCACTCGCTCTTTTTTGGTTTGTTGAGGGCCGGGCAAACCAGTTTCGTCCGGTCTCCGGAAAACCGCGCCCTGTCTCTCCGAGCAGGCGCCGCCTTACCACATATTTCCAGTAGGCGGTGTGCACAGCGAGTTCCCAGATGTTGTGTGCGCCTACGGTCGGTCGCCATCGAGCCTGCTGCCAGGTGACGCCACGCAACGCGCTGCGCAGGTTCGGTCCGTGCCACGCAGCTCTTTGGAAACCTTCGTCGAGTAGCGCTAGCAGCTGTTGGGTTCGTATCTGCGTCATACGATTCCTCCAATCTCAGACATTGATCCATAGCGATAACATTCTACGACACCAATCCGTGCAACTGTAGGGCCCTGGAGACCACGCTCGCTACATTCCATGAATGGATTTAAATCGGTGTACGAGCGAAAGGCAGGGGGAATAGGAAGAAGTAATAGCACTGACCTTCCACTTCCTCTACTGCTGCCACCTCCCTATAAATCGGATTCTCGGAATCGGATTAGTCTCGAGAAGTCCTTTTCTCGTAAAGTGACCCACTACCCGGGCGACCGCATACAAGGCCACGTTATTAGTTATTCTGCGCACAACGAGCAATATGCTGCTGTGGTTTCAGGCGACGGACAGAATTAGTGCGTCATTCCATAAATGATGTAGTTGATGCCGATGCGATACGCGGGCGAAGCAGCGCGTTCGGGATACCGGGGACTGTCGGCCCATTCCCAGGCGTCGCCGACAAATGACAAGCGAGTCAGGCGATGGGCGCGCGCTTCACGGGGACAGAATGCGGAGGCACTTCACCTGTGACATGGCGCGCCTGTTTGCGCTTCACAAACGGGAGCCGCAGTCTGTCCATATAGAGGTAGATGACGGGAGTTGTGTACAGTGTGAGGACTTGGCTCACCATCAAGCCGCCCACGATGCTGATTCCGAGCGGGCGGCGCAATTCCGCTCCCGTTCCGCCCGCCACCGCCAGCGGCAAACCGCCCAGCAACGCCGCCATCGTCGTCATCATGATCGGTCGGAACCTCAGTAAGCACGCTTGATAGATTGATTCCTTAGGTGTCTTCCCGGACCGCTCTGCCCCGACCGCGAAGTCAATCATCATGATCGCGTTCTTCTTGACGATGCCGATCAAGAGAATAATTCCAATCAGGGCGATAACACTCAGCTCCGTGTGAAATGCCAATAAGGCCAGAAGCGCCCCCACACCGGCCGACGGTAGCGTTGAGAGAATCGTCACCGGATGGATGTAGCTTTCATACAAGATGCCCAACACGATATACACTGACACAACTGCCGCCAAAATCAGCCATGGCTGGTTCGCCAACGAGGTCTGGAAAGCCTGCGCATTGCCCTGGAACCTGGGATGAATGTCGGATGGGAGCCCGAGTTGCAGGACCGCTGCTTCAATCTCATTCACCGCGTCACCCAGAGCTACTCCCTCTCCCAGGTTAAACGAAATTGTCACAGCGGGAAATTGCCCCTGGTGGTTCACAGCCAATGCCGTGGTCTTCATCTCAAAATGGGTGAATGCGCTGAGCGGCACCTGTCTTCCCGTCGATGAGGTCACGTAGAGGCTCTGGATCGCATCCGTGCTGTTCCGGAAGGCCGAATCGACTTCCATCACCACGTGATACTGATTCAACTGCGTATAAATCGTGGATACCTGGCGCTGCCCGAACGCGTCATACAGCGTGTTATCGATTGCATTGGGCCGGACGCCCAGCCGTCCTGCCGTGTCCCTGTCAATCACCAGACTTGCCTGTAGCCCGCGTGTCTGCTGGTCCGTGCCCACATCGCGCAACATAGATAACCGCTGGAGCCTGGCCAGCACTCGCGGCGCCCACTCATTGAGGTCCTTCAAATTTTCGCTTTCGAGCGTGTATTGATATTGTGAACTGGTGAACCGTCCGCCGACGGTGATGTCCTGAATGGATCGAAGAAATAGCCTAGCCCCGGGAACCACAGACAGTTTCCGCCGCAGCCGCGCGATCACTTGATCGATAGTGACCTTTCGAACCCCGATCGGCTTCAAGTCGATCTGCACGCGGCCGGTATTTTCCGCTCCGCCGCCGGTATAACTGGATATATTCGCGACGGCGGGATCGCTCATTACGATATCGGTGAATTGCTTCAACTTCTCCTGCATGACTGGGAATGAGACATCCTGCGCACCCTCGATTGCCCCACTCAGCCGCCCAGTATCCTGCTGTGGAAAGAAACCCTTTGGAATCACGACATACAGGTAAACGCTCAGACAAATTGTCGCGCCCGTCACGGCAAGCATGAAAGGCTGGTGACGCAGGACCCAGCGCAACCCAGCCGAGTATGTGTCCAAGCTCCATTGAAATGCTCGTTCGCTGCCCCGGTAGAGCTTTCCATGTTTCTGGTCGCGTTGAGATTTGAGGAATCGGGCGCACATCATCGGAGTCATGGTAAGCGAAACACAAAGAGAAACGGCGATCGCCACGCTCAAGGTCACCGCAAACTCGCGAAAAAGCCTTCCCACGATGCCTCCCATCAGCAGAATGGGAATAAAAACCGCAGTCAAAGAAGTGCTCATCGATAGCACGGTGAACCCGATTTCGCGGGACCCCTTCATGGCCGCCCCCAGCGGCGAATCCCCGGCCTCCAGATACCTCGTGATGTTCTCGATCACGACAATGGCATCGTCCACGACGAAGCCCGTGCAGATCGCCAGCGCCATTAGGGAGAGATTGTCGATGCTATAGTGGAGCAAATACATTACTCCAAATGTGCCGATGATCGACAACGGCACCGAAATGCTCGGAATCACCGTTGCCCAGGCGTTGCGCAAGAACAGAAAAATAACCATCACCACCAACGCAACAGTGAGCATCAGTGCCAATTCAATATCCCGGACCGAAGCGCGAATGGTGGTGGTGCGATCGGACGTGATAGCGATCGTGGCGGCGGGCGGAATCGAGGCACGCAATTCCGGCAACAGTGCCTTGAGCCGGTCAACAGTTCCTATAACGTTGGCGCCGGGTTCCCGAAATATGTATATTCCGACAGCAGGCTTGCCGTTGGCATATCCCGAGTTGCGGAGATCTTCGATTCCCTCGGTCACATTTGCGACGTCACTGACGCGGACAGGCGCGCCGTTTCGGTAGGCGACGATCAGCGGCGCGTATTGTTCGGACTTCAGCAATTGGTCGGTTGCGAACAAGGTCCAGCGGTTCTGCCCGTCTTGCAAGCTTCCCTTGGGGGTGTTCGCATTCGCCGACCTCAGCGCGAACCGAACATTTTCCAGCCCAATACCGTAATGAGCCAGGGCGTTCGGATTCACGTCTATCCGAGTTGCTGGCTTCGCCCCGCCACTAATAAAGATCTGGCCCACACCATTTACCTGAGAAATCTTTTGACCGAGGATGGAATCACAAAAGTCGTAGAGATCGCTCCTTGGGATGATGTCCGAGGACACAGCCAATCCCAGGATGGGCGAATCGGCCGGATTGGCTCTGCGGTAACGGGGCAAGCTGGGCATCCCGGCGGGCAACTGCCCCGCGGCCGCGTTGATCGCCGCCTGCACGTCGCGAGAAGCCGCGTTGATATCGCGGTCCATGTCAAACTGGAGGGTGACATTTGTGGAGCCGAGCTGGCTGCTGGACGTCATTTCGGTGACGCCTGCAATCCGGCCGAAAAAGCGTTCCAGCGGTGTCGCCACCGATGAAGCCATAGTTTCCGGGCTTGCTCCCGGCAATCTGCCAGAGATTGAGATCGTGGGAAAATCCACCTGGGGTAGCGCTGCCACCGGCAGGAAGTAAAATGCAACTGCACCAGCCAACAGGATAGCAACACTCAACAGCGAGGTCGCCACAGGTCGTCGAATAAAAGGCGCTGAAATGTGCATCGTCGCTAACCCAGCTCCCGCCTAAGCCCTAAATCTACAATCTTAGAGGGATAGAAGCCATTTCTTGGTTTCAACAAAACTAGCGTTGTTGACCATCAGAACGGGCAGCCCTCCCCAGCACCTCCAGTGTTGGTGAAGATAAGACGCCGGACTTTTCTATTTCGCGGCCTTCTTATCGGGGAAGGGCACGAACTCGTAACCGAGACCTCGAACCGTTATCAAGTGGCGGGGCTGGGAGGGTTTATCCTCAATATATCGGCGCAAACGCACGATGAAATTGTCGATAGCGCGAGTGTCCGTATCCTCGCGTAGGTTCCATACGTCCGCGAGGATTGCTTTTCGGGAAACGGGACGCCCGGTGTTTTGGATCAAATACCGAAGGAGTTCTGATTCCATGAGAGTCAGTTGGAGGGTCTGGTTCCCCACTTGTAGCCGAAGGTTCTGGAAGTCAAAGACTTTGTCGTCGAAACGAAACGTGTCAGAGGAATCCGCGCCGCGGGTGGGTTTGGTCGAAGATAGATTTGACCCGTGCAGCCAGGTTTTGCGCCGCAGCAGGCTTCCAACCCGCGCGATGAGAATGGCCAGATTGAACGGCTTGGGCAAATAGTCATCGGCGCCCGATTCAAATCCTTGGAGAACATCTTCTGGGCGAGCACGAGCCGTCAGCATCAGCAGCGGGATGTAATTGTGCGCTGCGCGCAACGCGCGGGCGACGGCGAACCCATCCTTGCCGGGCAACATCACGTCCAGGAGAAGCGCATCGAAGTCTTCTTTGTCCTTTAACAGCCGTTTCAATGCGTCCTCACCCGTGCCGCTGACCTGCACGGAATAGCCTTCCTCCTCGAGATTGAAGCGCAGTCCCTCCGCGAGATGGGCTTCATCTTCTACGACGAGGATCCGCTTCATACGTGATACACCCTCGGCAATCGCAACGTGAAGGTGCTGCCCCGCCCTAGGCCTTCACTTTCGGCAAATGCGTCGCCGCCGTGCCGCCGGGCAATCGAACGCACGATGAACAGACCGAGGCCCGTCCCCTTTACCCGGCCGTTTGCAGAGCTTGCCACCCTGTAGAAGCGCTTGAAAATGCTTTTCAGCTCGGAAGGAGGAATTCCGATACCGTGATCCCGCACTCGCAGCAAGACCGTGTCGATGCCTGGAGCAAGAACGTCCACCACGACGTCCTTTTTCTCTCCCGAATACTTCACCGCGTTTTCAACGAGGTTGAAAACCGCAGTCCGAAGTTCTGCGGGATTTCCCCTCAGCAACATTGTCTCTGTCGGCTGGCTGCCAAGCCGCAGCGCTTCAGGCGGCAAGTGGTGGCGCAAACGAGTGAGTTCAATCGTTTCCAGAACAATGCTGGAGAGGTCAACTTCTTGCCACTGTTTTTTGTTGGTTCCGTGACGTGCTTCGCCCGCTTTCAGTATTTGCTCAACGGTGCCAAGGAGCCGGTCGGTGTCTTCCAGCATGATCCGATAGAATTCATGACGCCGCGGTTCGTTGAGTTGCCGGCTTTCCAGAGTCTCCAGGTACAAGCGAATCGAAGCGATGGGGGTCTTGAGTTCGTGGGTGACCGCGTTGAGGAAGCTATCCTGCTGTTCATTTCTGTGGATTTCGCGAACGAGGAAAACGGTGTAGAGGATGAGGCCCGCAATGATCAATCCGAAAAAAATGATGCCGAGTACCAGTGGAACGACCTCTCGCCAGTTGAGGACGACCCACGTAACGTTAAGCGCCACCGCCAATCCAACCAGGCAGGCGCCCAGGGTCACGAAGAACGCGATCTTCTTGGTACGACTGGTAATGCGCATCACGAGACCGTTCAAACTATACTAGATGAGGCCCGCACAAAAAAGAAACAGCGGGGGGATTGCCCCGCTGTTCATAATTTCCTTCCGAGAACTCTGCCAGAGCGTGATCTAGTCTCCCAATGCTTCTTGCGGAAGCGTCTCTTCCTCGGGGCCCTTGTATGAAAACAAAGTGCTGGTGGCCCTCGCTGATCCAAACTTGGGGAGAGAAATATCCCATGCGAGGCCGACTGCACGCAGTGTGCAGATCCCATACCAGTTCGGATCGATCTCGTACCAGGCCAGGCCATGGCGAGCCGACCGAGGCATTGCATGGTGGTTGTTGTGCCAGCCTTCGCCGAAGGTAAGTATGGCGACCCAGAAGCTGTTCGTAGAGGTATCGCCAGTCATAAATCGCTGCGAGCCCCACATGTGTGTGGCCGAGTTTACCAGCCACGTGGAGTGCAGGCCGACGACAGTTCTGACGAACATTCCCCACATTAAGTACGGCCATCCTCCGAGGATGAGGAGGAGAACGCCAAGCACCGTCAATGGCACCCAGTGCCACTCACTGATCCAAACATGGAATTTATCTTTGCGAAGATCGGGAACATAGGGCAACAGCCCCGAGGACTTGTTGTGCATCGCCTGTCCGGTCAAAATCCATCCCATATGGGCCCACAAACCCCCGTCGCGCGGGGAGTGCGGATCGCCCTCTTTATCGGTGTTCTGGTGATGCATTCGATGGGTGGCCACCCAGAAGATTGGTCCACCCTCGAGAGCAAGCGTGCCGCAGGTTGTCAGGAAATACTCGACCCATTTTGGCGTCTTATAGCCGCGGTGCGTGAGGAGCCGGTGATAGCCCATGCCGATGCCGAGACTCCCTGCAACCCACCAGAGTACAACCGCCACGAGGAATGGCTTCCAACCGAACATGAATAATGCTGCAATTGCGCCGATGTGGAATGCCACCATGAACGACGTCGTAATCCAATTGATGGGACGTGTAAACGTCTTGTCGCGCCGAAAGAAGTTTGTCATTAACCTAGCCTCTGTAAAGAGTCATGCCGCCCGTACTTCGAACTTAGCACGACAGCCTGATGTTCTTTGTAATAGTTGAGTAATTCTCGATTGGGGCATCAGAAACGGCAAGAGCGCAAATGGTGATGGAAAGCGCTTGCCTCTGGCAGCATTGATGCTGTCAATGTGATGGCGCCGAATTTTGGCCGGCAGTGGGTAGCAAACGGGCGCAAGATGGTCGGAGTTTGCGAGCCCAGAAAGGGCGGGATCGCGCGGTGGAGACCGGTTCGCCAGAAGGAATCTCCCGATTGGAAAATTCCGTTTGCAAGTCACCTTCAGAAGGGACTATTCTTGTGTCAAATTCTCACCGAAGGAGGCCACCCCATGGCTGGAAAGCGCAAAGTAATCGACTGCAGAAACTTCCCGAGCGAAATTACCTGCACTGTGGCGATTTCAGGTACGGAAGAAGAAGTCTTGGATCTGGCCGTGCTTCACGCCACGACCGTCCACGGACACGAAAATACTCCTCAGCTCCGCGAGCAGATACGATCAATGCTCAAGGATGAAGCCGAGACGCGAGCGGCAAGAGCGTAGTATTCAGCGCTTCGTTGACGGCATACGAGAAATAGACGCGGCGCTGTTTGCAGTGAGTGGGTCTATGCGGAACGAGCTGCTGGTTGTGTGGGTTCGAGAGTCTACGGCCAGAGCTGATTCAGCAGCAGGCCAAGTCTGGTCCCGGCTTTCGCGAGCTGTTGTTGAACGACCGGCGTCGCAACGTTTTGATAGGGTTGTTCCAACCACTCATGCAGTTTGAGCATCCGGGTCGCGATATGATTGTCGTCCGCGCATGACTTTATGGGTTGCGGAGGCGCCGCGCGAATCGGTACCGGCAACTTCCGATAGACGGTTTCCTGCGCAATCTTATGGCTTTCCCAAGCCCACTGGTTCACGTCCGCGGTACTCCGTTGCCAGCGAGCAATCTTCCATCGGAACGAGCGTTCCAATTCAACGGCGACCTGCTCAGGAGTTTTGCTGGCCGTCATTCTCTCAAGGATGTTCGTATCCCAGATGCCATGAAGGTTTGGCGCGTAGATTTCCGTTACCGAATTCCTCAATTGTGGCAGAGCGTCGAAATATGCCACCGGTACACAATTCCCGCCCTGGTCATTGTTGGTGACGGTATGCAGTGGCTGGTGCAAGTCGGCCACAAAATGGATGAGGAAACGCAGCGCGTCCGCTCTTTTCTTCGGATCAATCCCCTGCGCGCGCAGCGTGGCGATCTGGCCGGTGATTGCCCACGTTAGACAACTTTCCGGTAGTCCACAGAACTGGGCCATATCGCCATGAGAAGTGCCAAGCGGAATGTCCACGAAATGCCAGGGCGCCGTCTCAGGCCTAAGATTCCGAATGTCGTCTGCCCAGGTGGAAGCATCAGCCATCGCATCAACGTCGCCATTCTTGCAGTAGCGGTCAAGGCTAGGATCAATCGGACTATCATTCAAAATCTGTTTGACCATCGCGAGAGCGTGCGGTGTAAGGTTCCGTTCCGCAATTAAGGCCACGACTTGGTGACCCTCGCACCCCCAAGCCCATGCAGCCGGAGGCGCACACAAGAAGGCAGCTGCGAGGAACACCAGGATTCTGACGGATCGCGCATGACGCGACGCGCCGCCAAGACTGCGAGGCGAACACCAGGAAATCCTCAATTCGCTAATCATTTATCCTTCTCGATGAAATTCAGCGCGGCGGAATTGATGCAGTAGCGGAGGCCGGTAGGCTGCGGACCGTCGGGGAAAACATGACCGAGGTGGGCGTCGCAACTGCTGCAGACTACTTCCTCACGAGTCAACCCGTGACTGGAGTCCCGTTCGACTTCTATCTTGGCGTCATCGATGGGCGCCGAGAAGCTCGGCCATCCGGACCCGGAATGAAACTTGGATGCCGAGCTGAAGAGCGGTTGACCGCAGCATACGCAGATGTACGTGCCTGGAGCGTCCGTGTCTTCATACTCGCCGGTACCCGGCGGCTCGGTGCCTTTGCGCCTGGTCACTTGGTATTGTTCTGGTGTCAGCAACTGCCGCCATTCGGCGTCCGTCTTGCGAACCTTTGCACTCATTTTGGGCCTCCCTACCTTGCATTTTAGCATCGACTGAAAACAGTACGGAATTATCTGCGGAAAGCGTCGCAGTCATTCCAACGGTTGGGGCGCTCACTCACGAGAAGAAATTGCTTGCCTTCAGCCGCGGACAAAAGCCAGAATCGCGGTGTGCGTGTTTGAACCGCTAGGGCACTTTTTGATCAAGCGCGAGAGGGCACCGCAATGATTCGATCATCAAGAAAGATTACGATGGGTGTGGCGTTCTCGATGGTGGGGATCGTAGTTGCGCTTGCCGTGCACGTTTTGTTCGCGGGGCAGGCACAGCCCGGGGAGAAGTCGCCTGCAGACGTGGAGCCGGTTCCGGCCTTGACCCCTTATATAGATGCTCACACTCACTTTGACCAGCACGATGCCGACGGCGCCATCCGGGCCGCGCTAGCGGCATTGGGCCGCCAGAACGCCGCGAAGATTCTTCTCCTGATGCCTCCAGATACATTCGATCATCCGGGACATTTTGACGCCGAGGTGATTCTTGCTGCCGCCAAGAAATATCCTAACAAGCTGGCTGTTCTCGGGGGCGGCGGCACTCTGAATGCGATGATTCAACAATCGGTGGCTTCGGGCAATGCGGGCCCCGAAGTCCAAAGGAAGTTTAAGGACCGTGCGGAAGAACTCCTTCGCGAAGGAGTGGTAGGTTTCGGCGAAATGGCGGCCGAACATTTCGATGGTGCGACGCCTTATCAATACGCCCCGGCGGACCACCCGCTCTTCCTCTTGCTTGCGGATATAGCGGCGCAACATAACGTCCCCATCGACCTTCACATGGAAGCTGTTCCTGAAACGATGCCACTTCCCGCCGGCCTGAAGTCGCCACCCAATGCGCCGCAGCTCCATGAAAACATCACAGCCTTCGAGCGGCTGTTGGCGCACAATTCGCGCGCTAAGATCATCTGGGCGCACGCTGGTGCGGACGGCACAGGATATCGGACGCCCGACCTTTGCCGCCGCCTGCTGCAGGCACATTCCAACTTATACATGGAAATCAAGACCGATCCCCTGAGTCCTGGCAAGAATTACCCTCTCGCCGATGGCAAACTCAAGCCGGAATGGCTTAAGCTCTTTCAGGATTTTCCCGACCGTTTTATTATCGGGACCGACCAACATTACCCGGAACCGAAGGGCTCACAGCAGCGCTGGCAGACCGTAGTGCTCCTGTTCAACCAGCTTCCGAGCGATTTGAGGCGCAAGATCGGGACGGAAAATGTTCTTCACATTTATGGTATGCCTGCCGCATCCTCTTCAAATGTGGCGAACAAGTGACTTTTAGAAAATAATGAAAATCATTTCACGTAGCAACTCATCCTTGCCGAAGCGGTCTCTACGGTCTTTCCCAAGAGTTTCTGCGATTCTGGAGGTGAAATCAGATGAATCGGCGTGACTTATTCAAGAATTCGCTGGCGATGTCTGCACTGGCGTTGGGTCCTGGAAAGGCATTGGCTTCACCGAGTTCGGCTGCGGAATTTCCAAGAGCGCCAGGTCTCACCAAGTCCGTCGCTGAGTTTATCGTCAGCACAAAGTATGCGGATATTCCGGCAGACGTTTTGGATTTGGGCAAGAAGTCGATCCTGGACGGTCTTGGTCTGGCGCTCGCGGGCTCGGCGTCGGCTATGGGGCCTCTCGTACGTCAGTACGTGCAATCGCTTGGATCGAGTGACGTCAAAGCCAGCATCATCGGCACCGGAATGAAGGCTCATCCCCGCTTCGCGTCGCTTGCCAATGGAGTTTCCATTCACGCCGATGATTTCGACGACACCCAACTTGCCGCGGCTAAAGATCGCATCTACGGGCTGCTGACGCACCCCACGGTAGCGGTTCTTCCGCCGGCATTCGCACTCTGCGAATTGGGAAAGCGCACAGGAAAAGACTTGATGCTGGCCTACCACGTCGGCGTGGAGGTCGAATGCAAAATTGCCGAGGCCATTTCGCCCCGCCATTACGATGAGGGTTTTCATACGACAGGCACTTGCGGAACCTTCGGCAGCGCTGCGGCTTGCGCCAAGCTGCGTGGCCTGAATGCAATGCAAACAACCTATACCCTCGGCATCGCCGCAACGGAGGGAGGAGGCTTCCGCGACAACTTTGGCTCCATGACCAAGCCTTTCCATGCAGGGCACGCCGCCGAAAACGGGACCGTGGCCGCCGATCTCGCGGCGCTCGGTTGGACAGCCGCTGACAATATACTGGAAGCGCCGCTTGGATTTTTTCAGGCCGCGGGCGGTGGTTTTGACCCGGACGCTATCGTAGGCCGCCTTGGCAAACCTTGGACCTTCGCTTCGCCTGGCGTATCCATCAAGCCTCACCCGTCCGGATCGTTGTCACATCCGGCCATGGGCGAAATGCTGCGTCTAATTCGCGAGAACAATATCAAGGCCGCAGAGGTTGAAAAGGTGGATGTGGGAGCGAACCACGCTATGACGACGTCACTCCTACACCATCACCCGGTCACAGGGCTTCAGGGCAAATTCAGCATGGAATTTTGCATGAGCATCCTGCTCCTGGAGCGCAAAGCGGGGCTGAACGAATATCAAGATGCCGTAGTGCAACGCGCCGATGTGCAAGACATGATCAACCGGGTGAACTTTTACATCGACCCCGAGGCCGAACAGGCCGGGCTCGACAAGATGACCAGTATCCTCAAAATCCATTTAAAGGGTGGCAAAGTTATTTCAGGACACGCTGAATTTGCGAAGGGAAGTCCGTCAAATCCCATGAGCTACGATGAGGTGGCAGACAAATTCAGAGGCTGCGCTGAATTTGCCAAGTGGCCTGCTGCAAAGACCGGGGCGGTCATTGCCGTCGTAAAATCTCTCGACACTGCACCCGACATAAGCAAACTGGCAGCGTTCCTGACAACCTGAGGTCTGCCCAGACCAAATTCAGGGAGCGTCCCACTCTTCGCAGCGTTTGGACCGTCGCTTGGTGCCCGGGATGCCATATAATCTGGGCCACCAGTGGCGTGTCGTGCGCGCCTAAAATACACATCGAATGATTGGAGGGCAGATGGTGCCGGGTCCGGAGCGCCCAGGGCGCAACGACGAGCGCGAAACCGGGAATGCCTCAGCAGGGAGACTTGCGCGACTGGGCATGGCGCTGGCCGATTGGTCACAGCGGTGGTTCCCAGACGCTTTTGTTTTCGCTCTCGGAGCCCTGGTCATCGTCTTCGTGGCCGGTTTGTTCATGGGAACTGCCATGCGGGACCTCGTCCAGTATTTTGGCGAGGGCTTCTGGAGCCTGATTCCGTTCACGATGCAGATGGCTATCATCATCGTGGGCGGCTATGTCGTCGCGACGTCTCCACCGATCCACGGACTGATTCGTTGGCTTGCGCGCATACCCCGTACCCCTCGTGGTGCGGTGGCATTCGTGGCCTTTTTCTCGATGGCGACTTCATTGATTAGCTGGGGCCTCAGTTTGATATTCAGCGGCATCTTGGTGCGAGAAATCGTGAAGACCGTGCGCGGAATTGACTACCGTGCAATCGGAGCAGCCGGTTATTTGGGTACTGGCAGCGTTTGGGCCCTTGGGCTGTCCTCTTCCGCGGCCCTGGTAATGGCGACACCTTCGTCAATTCCCTCCGCGCTGCTCAGGATCAGCGGGGTGATTCCTCTGAGCCAAACGATTTACACCTGGCAAAGCATCTCGACCGCAGCCATCCTGATGATCTCTTGTGTGATCGTGGCGTACTTGTCTGCGCCAGCCAACTCTTCGAAGACAGCGGAATCGTTCGGGATTACGGACGAACTCGAACTGCAGAAGCTGGAGGAGCGTCGCACCCCTGCCGAGTGGCTGGAATATACGCCGGTACTTTCGGTTGTGGTTGGCGTGATCGGCCTAGCGTATCTTGCGCAAGTTCTTGCCAAGCGAGGTCCTCTCGCCGCGCTAGATTTGAACACATACAATCTCTTATTCTTGATGGTGGGACTGCTGCTGCATTGGAGGCCACGGTCGTTCATGCGGGCGGTTAACGATGCGGTCCCGGCCACCGCGGGAGTTCTCATCCAATTTCCGTTTTACGGAGGAATCTTCGGCATTATCACGATGTCGCCGATCTCAGGGCAATTGGCCCACTTTTTCGTGACTTTCTCTTCGACGGGCACGTATCCGATTCTTATTTCGATTTATTCGGGAATCCTGGGGATGTTCGTGCCTTCGGGGGGCAGCAAATGGATCATTGAAGCGCCTTATGTATTGCAGGCGGCCAAGGACCTTCACGTGAACCTCGGCTGGGTGGTGCAGATCTACAACACGTCCGAAGCTTTGCCGAATCTGGTCAACCCGTTCTGGATGCTCCCGCTTCTGGGAATCCTAAAAGTGCGCGCGCGGGACCTGATCGGTTACGGGCTGCTCTACTTTCTCGCTAACTCAGTGTTGGTTCTCTTTTTCATGTGGTTTTTCGCGCGGACCTTCCCTTACGCCCCGCCGGTGATCCCCTAGTTCTAAGATCCAGGGTCGCCTGGTCGTGGAACCCGGTCCCGACCCAACACTTGAATACCTTACGAATGGCGGCATGGGAACCAAGTGACGGCCATCTGAGAAAGTGACGCGCAATGATATTTTGGTGGCCCTGAGACTCGCCTAGGGATAAACGTTCTCGGTGAACCGTTCACGGAGAACGTCCTCGGTGAACCGCCCGCTTTTCGGGAGAGGCAGCCGTTCGGCTTGTTGGAACGTCGAGATACGCCGATTGCGCGCGAACACGAGGGCGCTACTGCTGCCAGCCGCCGCCGAGGGCTTTGTAGATTTGGACCAGAGCAAGGAGTTCGTTGAGCCGGGCTTGCGCCAGGCCGAGATCGGCCAATAAGTAGTTCGTTTCGTTGGTAAGCACTTCCAGGTAGTTTGTGGTACCGGCCTTATACCGCATGCCGGAAAGTTGCGCCGCATCCTGTGCGGAGCGAGCTAGGAGTTCCTGCTGTGCGCGGAATTCTTGATCTTTCTGATAGGCGATCAAGGCGTCGGAAACATCCCGAAACGCTCCTTGAATCGCCTGTTGATAGGTCAAGACGGCTTCCTGCTGCTGCTCCCGCGCCAATTGGACATTCGAGCGAAGTCGTCCAGCCGTGAAGATGGGCTGTGTAACCGCTCCGGCAAACGTCCACAGCCCGGCAGAACCGCTAAACAGATTCGTGAGCGCCGGACTCTGTAAACCGGACGTCGCCGTCAGTGAAATGCCAGGAAAGTAAGCGGCCCTCGCAACCCCGATTCGGGCGTTGGCCGCGATCAATTGCTGCTCGGCCTGCCGGATATCCGGGCGGCGTTCCAGTAGCGCCGAGGGGAGCCCTGCCGGAACCTGTGGGGCATGTGGTTGGTCGATGAGGTTCATCCCGCGCGAGACCGAGGCCGGATTATTTCCCAGCAGGATGCTGAGGAGATCTTCCTGTTGCCCGATGCGCCTCTCCAAGTCAGCGATTCCCGCCGCGGCGGTGTACACCAACTGTTCCGCCTGGCGAACGTCCAGTATGGAATTGATGCCATGTTCCTCAAGCGTCTTTGTCAGATCCAAGGACTCGTTGCGCGATGCCAGCGCGCGTTTCGAAATGTCCAATTCGAGGTCTAGTTCTTCAAGCTGAAAATAAGCGCTGGCCACGTTCGCTACCAGAGTGGCGTCCACTTCCTGGCGCGCCCATTCGCTGGCGAGCAGTTGCGCCCGGGCCGCTTCCGATGCCCGGCGATACTTCCCCCAGAAGTCGAGATCCCAGGCAGCGGTCGCGGTGATGCGGCCGAATGTGAACCCGTATGACGGAATGGGGCCCGTCGCCGGATTGTGCAGATTGGTGCCGCTGCCACTGGCACTCACATTTGGAAATTGATCCGCGCGGGTGATGCCGACTTGCGCCTGGGCTTCAAGGACGCGGGCCGCCGCGATGCGCACATCGTAATTCTGCTGGAGCGCGGTGCGAATCAACTGTTGCAGTTGCGGGTCCCGGAAAACATCCCACCACTTCTGGTCTCCGAGCGAGGCGGGGGAGGCGTTGGCCGCATCCACGTCCGCCGTTATCCGGTAGGTGGCGGGAACATCCGTGCTGGGCCGCTTGTAATTTGGTCCGACGGCGCAGCCGGTGAGAACAAGGCCCGCCGCGCAGAAAATGACCGGAAATAACCGCGCGATGCTATCGCTGCGGAAACGCATTCTCATGAGGCTCTAGTCTCCCACCCCATCCTGCGCCGCAATTGAGCCGTCCGCGGAAGGAATTTGCGAGTGTCCCGAATGGAAGAAGGACGTGCGGTTCAATACTTTTTCCTGGAACTGCTCGAGGTAAAGGTAGATGACGGGCGTGATGTATAACGTGATGAACTGCGACACCACCAGCCCCCCGACGATCACCATCCCGAGAGGCCGGCGCGAGGCTCCATCAGCTCCGTAACCTGCGGCGATCGGGATAGCACCGATGACGGCAGCGAGTGTGGTCATGATGATCGGCCGGAAACGGTCCATGCTCGCGTCATGGATGGCTTGCTCCGCCGTTTCACCGGCGTACACACGCTGGCGCGCAAAGTCGACGATCATGATTCCGTTCTTCTTCACGATTCCCATCAGCATGAACATGCCGACGAACGCGTAGAGCGAGGCCTGCTCTCCAAGTAAATACAAGGTCAGCAATCCTCCCACCAGCGCGGTTGGAAGCGTGGAGAGCACTGTCAGCGGATGCACGTAGCTCTCGTAGAGAATGGCCAGGATTACGTACATGACGAATACGGCGAGCGCCATCAAGATGGTCAAGTCGCGGACCGTATCTCGGAACGTCAGGGCTTCCCCCTGGAGGCTCGCGCGCACGGTGGGCGGCACGATTTCCGCCTCGGCCTTGCTGATGAAGTTGGTCGCGTCCCCGATAGCCACTTCCGGCTTCAGGTTGAAGAAGATGGTGACGCTGGTGAATTGGTTCAAGTGATTTACGGTTTGAGCGCTCAGAAATTGCTTCCAGGTGACGAGCGCGTCCAGCGGCACAAGATTTTTTCCGTCGTCCGACTTGATATACAGCAGCGACAGGTCTGAGGGCTTGGAACGCTCGGAATCCTTGACCTCTAGGATCACCTGATACTGATCCTCGGGTTTCTTGATCAGGTAGAGGTAATTCTGCGAATACGCATTCCGGAGAAGTGTCAGGATTCGCGTCTCCGAGACCCCATAGATGCGGGCTTGGTCGCGCCGGATATCAATTTCAAGATTCGGCGTGTTAGCAAAATAGTCCGAAGAAATGGTTGCGAATCCCGGGTATTCCCGCAGCCGCGTCATGAGCTTCTGCGCCACGTCGTAGACTTGCTGCGAATTCACTCCGGAGAGGGAGTAGGCATATTGCCCCTGGTTTTGGTTTGTCGCGCCCGTGCTGATGTTCAAGACCGGCATAGGCCGGAGGAACGCGAAAACGCCAGGAATGGCGCCGAGCTTGCCCATCAACCCACCCGCCACGATCTGAATGGGCGCGCGCACCTGTGGCGGCTCGAGGAACACGAGCACCAACCCCTGATTGGACGCGAGAAACTGGCTGTTCCCCGTCAGTGTAAAAGTTGCTCCAATGCTCGGGTCCTGCCGCAAGATGTTTTCTGCCTTATCCTGGAGGGCGTGCATCTGCTGGGGGGAGGAACCTTCCTTCCCGATCATGACGCCCCAGATGAAGCTGCTATCCCCGACAGGCAGGAAGGCCTTGGGAACGGCGGTAAAAAGTATGATCGTACCGGCCATGCAAGCGGCCCATGTGAGCGCGGAGATCCAGCGATGACGCAGGAACCACCAAAGCGATGCGCCATAGACGCCAAGAACGCGTTTCTCGATCCGGCCTGCCCTTCGCTCAATCCAGTTCTGATTGGCGCCCTGCCCTCTGGCCTGCAGAAGCCTCGCGCACATCAGTGGAGTCAGAGTCAGCGACACCAGGCCGGAAGCGATGATGGAAACCACGATGGTAATGGCGAATTCGCGGAAGATGCGCCCCATCAGCCCGGACATGAAGACCAGCGGAAGAAACACTGCCGCGAGGGAAATCGTCATCGAAAGAATGGTAAAGCTGATTTCCTTGGCGCTCTGAAGAGTCGCTTCGAGCGCCTTCATACCTTTTTCCATCAGCCGCACCGTGTTCTCTAAAAACACGATGGCGTCGTCCACCAAAAATCCTATGGCCAGGGTCAGGGCCATCAGCGAGAGATTGTCCAGGCTGTATCCCAGGATGCGCATGACCATGAACGTGAGCAAGAGCGACAAGGGAAGAGCCACGGCGGGGATCAGCGTGTCGGTGGCTCTGCCGAGGAACACAAAGATCACGGCGACCACCAGAACGAATGCGATCGCCAGAGTGGCTTGCACGTCGTCAACAGAATTGACGATCGTCTGGGAGCGGTCGTGAATAATCGTCACGCGAACCGACCCTGGAAGCTCGGCGCTGATGAGGGGAAGCATGTCTCGAACGCTCTTTGCCACGGCCACGGCATTCGAACCGGCTTGCCGGTTGACGGCAACGACGACCGTGGCTCCCGGCTCATCATATCCGCGAGCCCAGAATCTCATCTTGATCCGCTCATCCTGGACCGTGTCCTCCACTTGGGCAACATCGTGCAGATACACGGGAGCGCCATTGGTGCTGCTGACAATCAGATTTCCGTACGCCGCTGCGCTGTCCAATTGGCCGTTGGGCCGGAGCAGCGCTGTGCCCGCCGCGCCGTCAAACTGGCCCGCGCCTGTATAGCTGGTGCCATTTTTCACGGCAGTAACCAAATCATCGATCGAAATTCCGCGCGCCCACATCGCGGAAGGATCGACTTTGATGCGTATCGCGGACTTCGTGCCGTACACATTCACGCTGCTCACACCCGGCAAAATGCTGATTCTCTCGCCCATCTGGGTGCTTCCATAATCGAAGAGCCGACCGGGTGTGACCGAGTCACTGGTGAGCGCGATGTACAAAATCGGCTGGTCGTTCGGATTCGTCTTGGTGTAGGCCGGCGGCGCCGGCAGGTCGATGGGAAGGCTGCCGCTGGCTTGCGAGATGGCCGTCTGCACATCCGTGGCGGCCGCGTCGATACTCTTGGACAAAGCAAACTGGAGCGTGAAGTTCACGTGTCCCTGGGTACTCTGCGAGGTCACCAGCTCCAATCCATTAATCTGCATGAATTGGCGTTCGAGCGGCGTGGCAATATTGTTCGCAACCGTGTCAGGACTCGCGCCCGGATAGATTGCCTGCACGGAAATCACGGGGTAGTCCACCACCGGCAGATCGTTTACCGGAAGACGCAGATAGCTGAGCACGCCGAAAACGATCACGGAGACGGTCAGGACCGCGGTCATGACCGGCCGGCGGATGAATGGTTCCGATAGGTTCACGATTTCCCCGCTCCAGGAGCCGCCGGCGCCGCAGGCGAACTCGCGTCCACGCGCACCTTGCCGCCCGGGATTACGCCGATTTGCCCGTTGATGACCACGCGTTCCCCGGGCTGGAGCCCCTGTTCGACGACAATCAAATTACCCTGCCGCTGTCCTAGCTTCACAGGCCTCAATTCGGCGGTCGAGTCTTGCTTGACAACGTATACGAACGCACCCTTCGATGAGTCTTGCGGCGCTTCCGCGGGCACAAGCACGGCCTTCGGCAGGGTCGCGAGCACAAGCCGGACATTCACAAATTGCCCCGGCCATAGGCGGTGGCCGCTGTTCGGCGCCGTGGCGCGAAGCATCACTGTGCCACTGCTGCTTTGCACCGTGTTATCGAGAAACGTGAGTTGTCCGAAGATCGGTTTGTCCGGTTCTTCCGGCAGGCGCACCTCAACCCTTAGGACTCGCTTCTCCACATTGTGCTGCACCGTTGAGAAATCATTTTCGGTGACCGTGAAGTCGGCATAGATCGGGTCCAACCGCTCGATGCTCAGCAGCGCGGTGTTGTTCGCGGTCACGACGTTCCCGACATCGACCAGGCGGCGCCCCGCGCGGCCATCGATGGGCGAGCGGATCGATGTGTACTCCAGATTCAAGCGCGCGGACTCGAGGGCAGCCTCGTTTTGTTTGACCTGCGCCTCGCCTACATCGACGGCATTCTTCCGGGTGTCATAATCCTGCCTCGCGATGGCTCTCGACTCGACCAGATCCTGGACGCGGGCAAACTGAATCCTGGCGAGATCTAGTGCAGCCTTCGACTGCGCGAGGTTGGCCTCGGCGGCATTGACCTGTGCCTGGAAGGGTCGCGGGTCGATCGTAAAAAGTACGTCGCCTTTTTTCAAGTCCGCGCCATCGGTGAAATGGATCTCCGTGATCCGGCCGGAGACCTCGGGTTGGACAGAAACCACTTCCCTCGCGACGCACCGGCCGACCTCGTCCAGGTAGACGGGCACGTCCCTGGTCACTGCGGCAACTACCGACACCGGCGCCGGTGGGCGTGTCATGGCCGGCGGGTCTTTCTTCGCGCAGCCGGCGAACATCATGGCGGAACTGAACATCAAAATAAGCAATTTACGCAGACGGGACATCAATCTCCTATCGCCTCTTAAAAGAGCAAATTCCCAGCCTTCATAAATTATACGATACCCTGTATGAGATGTTTCAGACCGCTTTGGAGTCATAAATATTATTTGGCAGGTTCCTGGGATTCGCTGTTGATCATTTGCATTAAGAACAACATGAGCGAATTGCTGAGGAGGAAGAAGTTATCGAACGCGGCACGCAGGCACGAAGAAGTGGCGGCGGGAAGTGATGGGCAGTGACTCAGTTTGGCCTTCACTGATTCTACTTGGAAAGATATGGCGGGGCCGACGAGACTCGAACTCGCGACCTCCTGCGTGACAGGCAGGCGTTCTAACCGACTGAACTACGGCCCCGCTTTGATGATTCCTGGTTGGTGGGCAGTGTCCGATTTGAACGGACGACCTTCCGGGTGTAAACCGGACGCTCTAACCGCTGAGCTAACCGCCCATCGTTTCTTAGCCCTTTGCGTACAGTAGATTACGCGACTTCTCTCCTTCCGTCAAATTGGGTCTTGAGATGGACCGGAAGTGTCGGCACGCTGCGTCTAAATCTGGTAATCGATTTCTATGACTTCCTGAAGCTCGTCCCGAACATCTGGTTCCGTTGGTTCCATCGATTTGTGTCCTTCCAACTTTTGAACTCTTTCTCTTAAGTTTTTCACCTGGGATGCCACAGCAACGAGAGCTTCCGACAGGGGATCATTGATCTGCTTCGGATCGGTAATTACGACGCGTTTGCCATGCCGCAGGATGATATGACCAGGCACTCCGACGACAGTGGAACCATCTGGGACATCCCGGAGGACTACGGAGCCGGCCCCCACGCGGGAGTTATCTCCCACCCGAATGTTGCCCAAAACCTTAGCGCCCGCACCGATGACCACTCCATTGCCAATCGTGGGATGTCTCTTGAGCTTTTCCTTGCCGGTACCGCCGAGCGTAGCGCCCTGATACAACGTAACGTCATCGCCGACGATCGAAGTTTCTCCGATGACAACACTCATGCCATGATCAATGAACAATCGCCTCCCAATTTGCGCTCCCGGATGAATTTCGATCCCGGTCAGCAACCTTGCCACCTGTGAGAGCCATCGGGCAAGCAGCCTGAAGTGGTGGTTCCAGAGCCAGTGAGTAAGCCGATAAGCCCAGACTGCGTGCAATCCCGGGTAGCACAATACAACCTCAAGCGCAGACTTGGCGGCCGGGTCGCGATCCAGGACCGATGCGACTTCCTCTCGTATCGAACTGAATAAAGCTCCCATCACTTACCCCACAACGGCGGTCATTTGTCGGGCTTCATTTGCTATATTTTCGAAAAGAGCACTGCTCAAATAGCGTTCGCCAAAGTCTGGCAACACGACGACGATGAATTTTCCCGCATTTTCTTCTCGGTGTGCGATCCGCAGCGCAGCGACTACCGCGGCACCTGAGGAAATGCCGACCAACAGACCCTCTTCGAGGGCCAAGCGGCGCGCCATCTCGATGGAATCTTGGCTCGATACCTGGAGAATCTCATCGATGTAATCGGTTCGCAGGACCTTCGGCACGAATCCAGCCCCGAGTCCCTGGATTTTGTGGGGAGACGGCTTGCCGCCGGAAAGCACCGGGCTTTCGGCCGGTTCAACGGCAATAGCCTTGAATGAAGGCTTTTTCGGCTTGATGAATCCAGCAACGCCAGTGAGTGTCCCGCCCGTCCCGATGCCCGAGACCAGAAAATCGACTTTGCCGTCGGTGTCGTTCCAAATTTCAGGACCGGTCGTTTCAAAATGAATCTTGGGATTCGCAGGGTTATTAAACTGTTGAGGCATGTAACTGTTCGGTGTGGCCGCCGTGAGCTCCTCGGCTTTCTGTATTGCACCATTCATTCCTTTAGCGCCGGGAGTCAAGACAATGTCGGCCCCGAATGCTTTCAGCAGAACACGGCGTTCTAGGCTCATTGTCTCGGGCATGGTCAAGATGAGTTTATAGCCCTTAACCGCAGCCACGAACGCCAGGCCAATGCCGGTATTGCCGCTTGTTGGTTCAATGAGCACCGTCTTGCCGGGATGAATTTTCCCAGCTTGCTCGGCTTCCGCAATCATGCTGACCCCGATACGATCTTTCACGTTCGCATTCGGGTTGAACCCTTCCAGCTTCGCCAGCACGGTGGCCTTGCTACCTGCAGAAACTTTATTCAACTGAACTAACGGGGTATTCCCGATCAACTCGGTAATATCCTTGGCGACTTTCATCCTCTTCTCCTTTTCACCAGAAGCAAGCAGCAGAGAAAGCGCCTGCCGGGTGGGCTGAATTTGGCTTGCACCTACGATTGCTGACGTGCGCGACTTCGACTAATGATCCGAAACTTCCTGTTCCCTATCCCCCTAAATGAAAAGACCTGCGATTCGGAGATCGCAGGCCGCTGAGGAATCCTTAGTTCAACCAGTTTCTAGTTATTGCCGGGTTCCTCGTGCAGCCCACAACCTCTGCTATGGTGCGTACAACAAGCGCACGCCCAGTCACTCGGCAGTGATTTGAGGCCATCGAAGAAGATCACGCCGCCATACGATAGCACTTTGATCCCTCGGGGGAAATAGAAAAATGCTGATCGCGGTGCGCCGCCCCAGCGGCGCATGCAGTCCTTAGCCGGCTGCTTGTGTCTCACCAATCTCTACATTTAACGGCTGTTCGCGACGGTTCCCTGCAGGTTTCAGCGAGTCCAAAACTCGCGGCAGGATTTCCAGGAAACGATTCACTTCGTCATCGGTGCTGAACCGCCCAAGAGTAACGCGTAGTGAGCCTCGGGCACGCTCGGGATCGAATCCCATGGCCAGAAGTATCTCCGAGGGATTGCCCGCATGGTGCGCGCTGCAAGCGCTGCCGGAGGAGACGGCCACACCCTTCTCATCAAGACCCAGCAAGATCTTGAGCACCTCGCCTTCCAGGCCCTTGAAACCCAGGCAAAGGTGGCCGGGCAGCCGTTTGACCGGATGGCCAATCAGGTAAGCATGTGGCACGGTCACTCGGAGGCGTGCAAGGATCCGTTCCCGCAGCCCTACCAGTTGAGTGGTTTCCTCTTTCATTTCTTCCCTTGCCAGGGCAGCCGCTGCTCCGAAGCCTACGATCCCTGCCACGTTTTCGGTGGCTGAACGCAGACCGCGTTCTTGTCCTCCTCCAAACACAATCGGGTTCAGTTCTACGCCACGGCGCACATAGAGCACGCCGACACCTTTGGGGCCATGCAGTTTGTGCGCTGACAGTGAGATTAAATCGGCCGGCAGTTGGTTCACATCCAAAGGAATCTTCCCCGCTGCCTGGATGGCGTCCGTGTGGAACAGTGCGCCATGCTGTTTGGTAATCCGCGCGAGTTCAGCAAGAGGCTGGAGAGTTCCAATCACATTGTTTGCCGCCATGACGGAGACCAGGCGCGTCTCAGCACACAGTGCCCGATGCAGGCTCTGAGGATCGACCATTCCGTAGTTGTCGACTGGCAGATAGGTAACCTTCGTCCCAAACCGTTCCAGAAAGCGGCAGGGTTCGAGCACGCCAGCGTGCTCAATGGAACTCGTCACGACATGGCTTGGGCCATCGTTCGCCGGGACCGCGCCCAGGATTGCTAGGTTATCGGCTTCGGTGCCGCTGCCCGTAAAGACGATCTCTGAAGAATCAGCGCCGAGTAGCGCCGCCACCTGCGCTCTTGCCTTCTCAACCGCCGCCCGTGCCTTCCGGCCTTCGCGGTGCAGACTCGAGGGATTACCAAAAGAGCCGTTGAGAAAAGGCTCCATGGCAACCATTACCCGCGGGTCAATAGGTGTAGTAGCCGAATGATCAAAGTAAATGCGCGATGCCATCGTTCTTCTCCGTGCAGGCTGCGCTGGGCCCTGCGCGCCAAAAAAAAGCCTCATCCGGATTTGGGGGATGAGGCGTAATCCATCACCGAATCTCATGTCCCCCGCGAACCGGGCGGGAATTGGCACCGGACGATCAGGATTTTCTGATCCGGTTGTCGTGGCTTCTAAGGGCCCGTTACCCTCAGCCACTCTGCATGAGACTACGGCTTACCTCAGGCGAAATCGCCCGAGTGGCGCTAATCATAGCGATGTCCAGACGGCCTAGTCAAGAAAAAAATGTAAGTGGGTGGGATTATTTCACAAAGCGTAGGAGGGAAAGAGCAGGGGGAACGCTTCGGAAAACAGAACGGGGGGCCGAGGGCGGCCCCCCCAAGTGCGTTCCACGAGTGCGACATCAAATGGGTGTGTGAGGTTGACGTCGCAAGCGCGGTATATCGGGGATGAAATGACATCCCCATATTGCGAACTTTTTACAACGGTTCCTGGCAAAAAGATGTGATCGGCGTCACACATCGACGTGACCGGCAACGTTGCGGAATTCTAAGCTCCAGGCGGGACGCTTGCCTTATGGCGTTGCTCAACGTAAACCTGCTGAAACCAGATTCATCAACAATCGGTGGACTGCGGCAGACTGCTGTCTGCGGCGCCTGCCAGCGCCACAAATCTTCACTACATCTCGGCGGAGGGCCCTTCGCGGAATCGTTTGACCGATGCTAACGCCTTTTGGCGTGGTCACTTGTGGCACGATGTCTCTCCCGGTTGCAACTGCACGTAAGTTATTGATCTTACGTGCGGGCAATGCCCATGCGGACCTGCATCTCGCGAGTTAAATGGGGCACGATGCCTACCATCCGCTCTATGAGCATCAGTTGGCCCCTGTGGTGCATTTCATGTTCTTTGACCGAAAGGATCATTTCGAAGCGCGATTTTGATGTGGGGGTCGCCCCTGCAGGCATCTCAACACGCTCTGCCAGGAAACTTTCCGTAAGTCCTTCCAGCCAACCAGCCCATTTCTCGCCAGAGCTGCGGAGCATCTCAAGCGTCTGATCCTTGCTCCTTTGGACCTTTTCTTCCGCCCCCAAACGCTGCATCAACGATGGGAAGTCGAATCCTACAAGGGAAGACCGGCGTTCCTGCGCGTGAACTTGGTGCTGAAAGTTGTACGCCAGTGCAATATGTGCGAGCAGCTCACCCACGGTTCGCGTGTTTGGGGCTGGCCGCAAACCGTATTTTTCTTCCGGAAAGTCCTGAGCAATCGCGATCGTATTCTTGCGGACGGTGCGAAAACTCCTGGCCAATTCCATGGCTCCATAGTAATTCATGCGCTTTCTCCTTTAGTCAAACGAGCTTTCGTCATCAGACGATGGTCTTGCCCCGAAGATTAACACGCTACCGGAGACATTGGATTATCAGGTCAGAATCCGGCGCCTGGTACCATCTCTCACTTTCGAAACGAAATGAAAAGCTGGAACAGAGGTTTACGGTCCCAAATGGTTGCGGCGTTCGACGTGAAACACCTTCACGGGCGAATGCCGGATTGCGCGGAGTACGCTTCCTGTGACCAAAAGGGAAAAGGAGAAAGCAGCGGAGGTTTCCCCCATCGATTTCCCAGACACGGCGCGCGACTGCTTAGCCGATCGGCGTGCTGGAAGCGTCCGCCACGCC
>JAIQES010000027.1 GCA_020073705.1 Terriglobia bacterium | reverse complement strand
CCAATCGCGGCGCTCATCGATGCCCCACCTATGATTCCCGGTTCTCCGAAGGATGCCCCGGATATCCAGGGTTTTGATTTAACGGCCGCCTCGACGCGCGGCCGCAAGTCATTGAGAGACTTCAGGACTGCGGACACATTCCTTGCACGGGGGTGCTCATCATCTGGCTTGAAGAGTTGTGTTGCGGTGTCGCCGAGATCGGTAACGTCGAACCCGGCAGCCTTCAATCGATCAATTAGTCCCGCGGCGCGCAGTGCCGCGGGCGCACGCTCATGGCCGGCTCGGAGCGCAGCTGCGCTCGTAGCCGAGCCCAACAGGGCAATCTTCTTCGGTTGACGGATAATCTTGACCGCCAAAATAGCCCTCCTGAAATTGGAAAAGCATCCGCCCCAACGGACTGCGTGGTTGTTTTCCACGCTTTCGGAATCAAAACCCTGTCAACCCTACTTCGAAGCCGGCGCGATGGTGGTCAGTACCGCAGGAAGCGTGAACCGCACATCTTCACGGATCAGCTCAAGATCGCGCTGGTCCTTGTACCCCAGTTCAGCAAGACGCTCGCTCACCTGCTCAACCAAAATTTCCGGCGCCGATGCGCCAGCGGTCAGACCCACGCGGCGGATGCTTTTGAGCCACTTCGCATCAATGTCCTTGGCATTGTCGATCAACTGCGCAGGCACTCCCGAGCGCTTGGCGACTTCGACCAATCGGTTCGAGTTTGAACTATTGGGCGAACCAACCACAAGAATCAAATCCACTTCGCGCGCCAACTGCTCGACCGCTTCCTGCCGGTTCTGCGTGGCGTAGCATATGTCATCGGAAGCCGGACCGGTAATCAAGGGAAACCGCTCGCGCAGTCGCGCGACAATTTCCTGGGTGTCGTATAGACTCAGCGTCGTCTGCGTCAGATACGCCAGGCGATCCGGATCCTCAACCTCGAGTGCGTCCACCGCTTCCACGCTGTCCACCACCAGCGTCTGCTTCGGAGCTTCGCCCGACGTGCCCACAATTTCCTGGTGGTCCCGATGCCCAATCAAGACGATCGTGCGGTTTTCGCGCGCGAACCTCAGCGCCTCCAGATGGACCTTCGTCACCAGCGGGCAGGTCGCGTCAATCACGCGCAACTCGCGCAGCCGCGCCTCTTCGCGCGTCGTGGGCGGAACCCCGTGCGCGCTGAATACCAGGACCGCTCCCAACGGAACTTCCTCGACCGTCTCGACGAAGATAGCGCCATCTTGCCGAAGCTGTTCCACCACATACCGGTTGTGCACGATTTCATGATGGACATACACGGGCGGGCCATACGCTTGAAGCGCCAATTCTACGATGTCCACCGCGCGCACCACCCCGGCGCAGAACCCCCGGGGGCGCACTCGGATCAAACTCTTCCCTTCACTTCCAGATTCGGTCTGGTAGCTCATTATCCAGCCTCAGCAACTCCGTATTACATTATCACGGTCGGGGACCCTTAAGCGACCTTTTGGCGGCTCTCTGGTTTCTCAAAGATTCTCGGATGCATGGTTTGGCTGGGCGCAAGCAGGATGCTATTCTGACGATACAAGGAGACGCCCACATGCTGTTAGCTGGAAAGGTGGCGGTCATAACCGGGGGAGGGCGCGGGATCGGCCGTGCCATCGCTCGGAAATTTGCGGGCGAAGGCGCGGCGGCCGTAGTCGCTGCGCGCACAAAATCGGAAATTGAAACCGTGGCAAAGGAAATCCGCGATGCGGGCGGCCGGGCAGCGGCCGTCCCAACCGATGTCGCCGACGAAAAACACTGCGAGCATCTCATACGAACCTGCGAGGCGCAGTTCGGCCGCATCGACATTCTGGTGAACAACGCTGGAGATTACGGTCCGGTGAAGCCGGTGGAGGAGATCAATCCGCCGGAGTGGGACCGCGTGATCGCCGTGCACTTGCGCGGGGCCTATCTGTTGACGCGTCTGGTACTTCCCGGGATGTACGAGCGCGGCTCGGGAACCATCCTGAACATTTCGAGCCTTTCTGCGAAATCCGCGTTTCCATGGGGCTCGCCTTATGCTGCAGCAAAGGCAGGAATGCTCGGCCTGACGCGCGTAGCCGCAGCCGAAGCCGCCCGCAAAGGTGTGCGCGTGAACGCGATATGCCCGGGTGCGGTAACAGAAACCAAAATGTCAAAGGATCTGGGTGAAACACTTGCCAAACGGATGGGTGTGACACCAGAGAACCAACTGGCCGATTTTCTTAAAACCGTCCTGCAGGGCCGCGGACAAACCGCAGATGACATTGCCGCGGCGGCCCTGTTCCTCTGCTCGGACCACGCCAGCGCGATTACCGGACAGGCTCTGAACGTGGATGGCGGAACGGCTTTTTACTGAGATCTTCCACCAGGGCCCAACCACGGCGCGCCAAATGAAGTGCGGGACGAGAGTGTTGTCCTGCCCATTCCAAACTCCACTGGCCGGCGCGATCTATCAGATACAGCGCCAGCGCCACTGTCGCAAGGATTGCGAATGCGCCCGCGAAAAGCATCAGAGCTGCGAGCATCTCCTGAACGAAATAAAGCTGTAATGCAACGAAAGCCAGTAGCCCCATCCACATCCACTTCCGGGCCTTCTTCTCGCTGATCATCCGACGTGCCTTCATCTAAGAGGGTCCTTTCCGGAACGTGTGATTGGATGCAATTCATCGACCAGATGATTCATGACTATTTGAACCGCAACTTGGCCATTTTCATATGGTACTGGAGTGTTCATGGCTTAGAACTTTCGATGCAGGACCATTAGTACAGTTTCTGGAAGGATCTGTACGGAATTTGGGAACTATTTCTTGCGTTCTATGGAGCGCGCTCTCCCGCCGGAAAGTGACGCTTCGGAAGCAAGTTTCCTAACTAGGCCGCTGCGCACCAGCCACGCCAGCGTTTCGATGAAGAAGTTCCGGGAATAGTGTTGATGTTTTTCAGCCGGCCATGCCCGCATTGAGAAATGGCGAGCCAGCACAACGGCCTGATTCTCGGACCATGCGAATCGGGGAGGCCGATGCGTCAGACAAACGATATATTTTGCCGTCCGGTGCAGTAGCGACCCTTCCGCCGTGACCAAGCGGCAATACGACGCGGAACCGACCGGTTCGATAAAAGCAAACACGATGCATTCCGGAGTTTGCGGCCGAAGAAACTCGTGGTTTGCAGGATCGATGAGATACCCGACGAAAAACCCCGACTGCGTCCGCGTCCGGGGCGCGCCATGCGCGAAGAACCGGTACCCGCGCAACGCCCCACGCGCCTCAGCGGCGGCGCGATAGCCGGGCAAATAGGGCGTGGCGAGCCTCCGAATCCAAGAGTACGAAGGGGCCTTCGAATGGGCTGGTCGCGGCACCCGGTTCAGCGGTCCTCGAATGGGTAGCGGTCGCTGGCCTGCACCGCCGCGCTAATACGCTGCCGCATCGCGATCGTGTCGGCAGGTTCGCGCTTCAGGAAGCGCCGAAGTACAGCGAGCTGTGTCCGCAGCATGTCGCCTTCGAGCACGGCGGCAAGCGCCCTGCGCGCCCCAGTGTCAACCCGGTCGGCGGCATCGTGAAGCGACACACGCGCCGCGTCCGCCATTGCAGACGACGATTGCGGCCCGCGAGCGGCTTCCGCCTTCTGCACGCGCCGCAGGGAAGATTCGATTGCGTAACACTCCATCACGATGTCGGAAAGCGCGGCGACGATTTCCTGCTGATCCGCAAGGCGATCGCGATGTTTGTCCAGCGCCGCGCCCGCAACGAGCAGAAATGCTTTTTTCACGCCCGCCAGGATGCGCTCTTCATCGGCCCAGGCTCCCGCTGGCGGCTCCTCGAACGACGGCCCGGCCAGGATTTCATCACGCAGATTCGCGCCGGCCTGCAGCAGCGGTAAGGCGCCCGACATCGCGCGCTTCATCAACATTTGTATGATGAGCATGCGGTTAATTTCGTTCGTGCCCTCGAAAATCCGGTTGACGCGCGAATCGCGATACGCCCGCGCAACCGGATAATCTTCGTGAAAACCGTAGCCGCCGAAAATCTGCACGGCTTCATCAACAACGAAATCCAGCAGCTCCGAACCGTACACCTTGCTGATCGAACTCTCGATCGCGTATTCTTCGAATACCTTCATCGATTGCTGCGACGTGTCCGCGGCCTCGCCCGCCGCTGCGATGGCGCGGTCCATTAGTCCGGCGGTCCTGTAAATCATCGATTCCACGGCAAAGATCCGAATGGCCATCTCGGCCAGCTTCGCCCGGATCAGGCCAAAATCGCCGATGGGTTTGCCGAAGGCAAAGCGCTCCTTCGCGTACTTCGAAGCGGTTTCCAACGTGCGCTTGGCCCCGCCTGTGCAATACGCGCCCAGGCTGAACCTCCCGGCATTCAAGATATTGAACGCGACGATGTGCCCGCGACCGACCTCGTGCAGCAGGTTTTCCTTCGGCACCTGACAGTTCTCAAAAAACAGGGCCGTCGTCGAGCTGCCCTTCAGACCCATCTTCTTTTCTTCCGCGCCGGCGGAAAAACCCGGGAACCCGCGCTCGACAATGAAGCATGAGAATTTTTCGCCGTCCACTTTCGCGAAGACGATATACACGTCCGCGAACCCGCCGTTGGTGATCCACATCTTCTGTCCGTTCAGGATCCAAGACCGGCCGTCGGGTGAAAGTACGGCGCGGGTGCGCGAGTTTTGCGCGTCCGAACCCGCCTGCGGCTCCGATAGGCAGTACGCGGCCAGTTTTTCGCCCGTGGCGAGCGATGGAAGATATTTCTTCTTCTGTTCTTCGGTGCCAAAGAAAACAATCGGGAGCGTTCCAATGCCGGAGTGGCCTCCGTGGCTTACCGCAAACGAGGCATACACCGACACCTTTTCCGCGAGCCGCACGCTCGACACTTTGTCGAGCCCCGCGCCGCCGTGCTCTTCCGGCACGCCTCCGCCGAGCAGACCGATCTCGCCCGCTTTCTTAAGCAATTGCGGCAGCAGGCCGGGCTTGTGCTGTTCAAGATCAGGAATGAGGGGAACTACTTCGTTGAGAACAAACTCTTCGGCGGTCTGGCCGATGAGTTTCTGATCGTCGGTTAGTTCTGCGGGTGTAAAGACGTCTTCCGGCGCGCATGCCTCTACCAAAAAACTGCCCCCGCGAGACGCCGCTCGCGGTAACGATGTTGTGGCCATGGTCCCTCCTGGTCCGGAAACCTTCCGCGGTCAGCCGCAGCAGTTGGGCTGCGGCGCTCAGGCAGCGCCCGCGGCCGTCTTGATCTCCCCAATGTAAGAAGCAGGCAGGCTGTGTTCCCCTGCGCCTTCGAGAATCGCCTGCAAATAATACGCCGCCGGCCGCAGCCCCTTTTCCACTTTCGACGCGATGTAAACCTGCGCGGGAACAGGCTGGCCGTCGTCGGGCGTCACAGGCACTTCGATACGCCGGTAGTGCTCGGGAACGCCTTCATAACGATCCAGACTCCGCAAGGCGCTCTCGTCAATCTTATATAACACGCCGTGGACGGTTTTTCCCGGCGCCGGCTGCACGTTGGCGCCGGCGGTGCCGCCGCGGACTCTCTTGTTAAAGCGCAGTTCGAAATTCGGCAAGTACGCGTTATGCTCTTCCAGAATATTCCCGGCGCGGGAGCGCATTTGAGCGCGGTTCATGTTACTGCCATAAGCAAAATGCCAGACGGTTCTAGGAGCCATATTCCCTTTCTCGGTGACCAGGACGGACTACAGTGTAGATAAACATTCTACCGGGGTTACGGCGTGAGAGCAAACTTCATGCATCGCGTGACCGTGTGCGGCACGACACACCAAATAGCCGCGACTTACCGGCGCGCCCGGCTACGCGATGCGCTCGAAGATTCCGGCGGCGCCCATGCCTCCGCCGATGCACATCGTGACCATGCCGTAGCGCGCATTGCGCCGCTCGAGTTCTCGCAGGATGCCCGCAGTAAGTTTCGCGCCGGTGCATCCGAGAGGATGCCCGAGCGCAATCGCGCCGCCATTTGGATTGACGCGCGCGGCGTCGAGACCAAGCGCCTTGATCACCGCGAGAGCCTGCACCGCAAACGCTTCATTGAGTTCGATGACGTCGATCTCATCGAGCTTCAACCCTACAAGCTTCAAGGCCTTTGGGATCGCGAAGGCTGGGCCGATCCCCATTTCTTCGGGCGGCACGCCCGCTGTGGCAAACCCGAGGAAGCGCGCCAACGGCTTGACGCCCAGCGCATGGGCGCGCTCGGCGCTCATGACGATGGCGGCGGCTGCGCCGTCGCTCATCTGCGAGCTGTTCCCGGCGGTGGTTGTGCCCCGCACGTGGAACGCGGGCTTGAGCTTCGCGAGAGCTTCCAGGGACGTGTCGGCGCGCGGGCCTTCGTCCATTTCAAATATGGCCGTGGTTGTTTTTGCCCTGGCGGCGTGGCCGTTTGTGCCATTCGTCACGGCAATCGTTTTCACTTCCACAGGCACGATTTCATCTTTGAATTTTCCAGCGGCAATTGCGGCGAGAGCCTTCTTGTGGCTCGCGAGTGAAAACTGGTCCGCTTGCTCGCGCGTGATGCCGTACTTGCGGGCAACATTTTCTGCGGTCAAGCCCATGCTGAGGTAGGCGTCCGGATTGTGGTCCATCAGCCAAGGATTCGGCGAAACCTTGTTGCCGCCCATCGGAACCAAGCTCATGGATTCGGCGCCACCGGCAAGAATGACGTCGCCGTGTCCGGCCATAATTCGCTCAGCGGCCATGGCAATCGACTGCAAGCCAGAAGAACAGAACCGGTTGATCGTGATTGCCGAAATTTCGACGGGCAGACCCGCCCGCAACGCCGCGATACGCGCGACGTTCATGCCTTGTTCGGCCTCCGGCATCGCGCAGCCCAGGATGACGTCTTCGATCTCCTTCGGGTCAAGGCCTGGCACGCGGCGAATCGCTTCCTGAATGGCGATGGCACCAAGATCATCAGGACGCGTGGCGCGTAATGCCCCTTTGAAGGCCTTTCCGACCGCCGTGCGGACCGAGCTCGCTATAACGGCTTCTCTCATCGTGTGCCTCGCTTGTCCTTCAGGGTGAGTCCCTTCGGGGTGAACCCTGAGCCCGCTGTGCCGGGCGAAGGGTGGCCCGTGTTCCGCTCTTCACGCAGTGACTATTGGATGCCGATGCAGGCAGAAACGCAACAGGCCGTGCTATTCGCGGCATGCAAGACTCCAGCGCGCGGGACTTCGCGTCCCTTTCCTCTGCGTCGAAACCCACGTACTCGGCGAAGAAATTGTCGCGTCCAATCTGTACTAGGTCTTCCTCTACCACCGGCTCGAAACCAACGGCCACGGCCACCGCCTCGCCGACGACGATCTATAGAATTACTCCAACCCATGGGCCGTTAGTTTCGCAGAGGTTTTCCTGTCTTAAGCGTGTGCGCAATGCGCTCCTGCGTCTTGCGCTCGCCGCAGAGCGAGACGAAGGCTTCGCGTTCAAGGTCAAGTATGTATTGTTCGCTCACCAGTTGCGACGACGTGAGCGCGCCGCCGGACATCACGTGCGCCAGCTTGCGCGCGACCAGCGCGTCATATTCGCTGATGAACTCCCCGCGCAGCATCATGTGGACGGCAAGCTTCGCCGCGGCGCTGAACTCCTCCCCAAGCACGCGGATGGAAGGTTCAGTGGGCGCGGGTGCTGTCTTGCGCCACTCGGCGCGGACCAGGCCCAGCGCGGTTTGCTTCGCGTCGGCGACGAGGCGGTCAAGGTTCATCGCCACCAGGTCGGCGCGGCGGAGATAGCCCAACTCGCGCGCTTCTTCCCCGCTGGTGGAGACCTTCGCCATGGCGATATTTTCGAACACCGGCTTGAGCGCGTGGAACAGATCGAGGTTCTCCTCGCCTTCAGCGCGCTCGTTGGCGCGTATCATCATTTCCTTGGTGCCGCCGCCGCCCGGAATCAGCCCCACGCCGGTTTCGACTAGGCCAATGTAGGCTTCGGCTGCGGCGTGGATCCGCGTGCCGTGCAGCGCGATCTCACAACCGCCGCCGAGCGCCAGGCCCTGCGGCGCGGCCACCACGGGTTTCTGCGCGTGCTTGATGGCGAGGGTGGCGTTCTGGAATTGCCGGACCATGAGATGCAAGTCGTCCCATTCCTGCTCCTGCGCGGTCATCAGGATGAGCATCAGATTCGCGCCAGCGGAAAAATTCACGGCTTGGTTGGCGATTATCATGGCGTCGAAGTCTGTGCGCAGTCGCGCAAGCCCTTTGCTGATCATGGCGAGAAGGTCGCCGCCGATGGCATTCATCTTGGCGTGGAATTCGCAGCAGACGACGCCATCGCCCAGATCAATCAGGCTCGCGCCAGAATTTTTCTCGATCTCCTTCGCGCGGTCCTTGAGCGATTTCAGAATGAGGACCCCTTCGGGCTGTGGCGCGGGTTTGTAACCTTTACTCGCGAGATCGAAATACGACGTTTCGCCCTGGGCGGACTGATAGAACGTTTTCTTTCCCGAAGATAGAAGATCTGTGACCAGCGGCGGCAGCGCCTCGCCCTCTTTTTCGAACTCTTTTACCATCGCTTCGACGCCGACCGCGTCCCAGGTTTCGAACGGGCCCAGCTCCCAGCCGAACCCCCAGCGCATCGCCCGGTCCAAGTCCACAATCGAGTCCGAGATTTCGGGAACGCGCCGCGCGGCGTACAGGCACATCTCCGAGATCATGCCCCAGATAAATTTCTGCGCCTTGTCGCTTTCTTTTTCCGCGAGCACAGGGCCGGCCAGCATGCGCAGCCGCTCGCGCGTGTCCTCGATGGCTTTGCCCGCTTCGATGGAAGCGAATCGCGCCTTCTGCTGCGGGCGGTATTCCATTTTCGCGGGATCGAGCGTGAGGATTTCGGATTCCCCGCCAGATTTCTTCACGCGCTGATAGAAACCGCGGCCCGTCTTGTTCCCCAGCCATCCGCGGCGAACTAGTTCCTCGATCACGGGCGGCACATGATAAAGCTCTCGCGATTCATCGGCGGAAATATTGTCGTAGATGTTGCGCACGACGTGCAGGAGCACGTCAATGCCGACCAGGTCCGCTAAACGGAACGTCGCGGACTTCGGCCATCCGATCGCAGGCCCAGTGCACGCATCCACCTCTTCGAACGTCATGCCGAGTTCGCCCATCAGGCGAATCGCATTCAGCATCGAATAGGTGCCAATGCGGTTGGCGATGAAATTCGGTGTATCCTTGGCGACGACGACGCCCTTGCCAAGTTTGTGGTCGCAGAATTCGGTGAGCGCCGCGATCACGTCGGGACGCGTTGCGGGTCCGGGTATGATTTCGACCAGCTTCAGGTAGCGGGGCGGGTTAAAGAAGTGCGTGCCGGCCCAATTCTGCTGCCATTCTTCGGGCAGGCCCTCGGCGATGCGGCGGACTGGCAGGCCGGAAGTGTTCGTACTGACGATGGCGCCGGGTTTTCGAACCTGCGCGACGCGCGCGAGCAATGCGCGCTTGATCTCGATATTCTCCGCGACGGCCTCGATGATCCAGTCCGCTTCGGCGCAGAGATTGAGGTCGTCTTCGAAATTGCCCGTGACGATGCGATGTTCGAGGCCGCGCGCGAAAAATGCCGCGGGCCTGGATTTTGCGGCGGCAGCGAGGCCTGCGCGCACAATCCGATTGCGAACTTCGGGGCTGGCAACGGTAAGCCCGCGTGCCCTTTCCTCGGCGCTGGGCTCCGGAGGAACGATATCGAGCAGCGCGCACCAGATTCCAGCATTGGCTAGGTGCGCTGCAATTCGCGCGCCCATGGTTCCCGCACCCAGCACGACGACTTTTTCTATGGATCGCTTCATAATGGCGGTTTCTGTGGAATGTTTTCGCCCCCATTCACGATGAATCTGTTCTGATTCAGGGCAGACGCCGGGCGCCTATGCAGGTTACAGAAGCGACAATCCCGGGTCAATGAGAAACACCGGGCGTCCCGTTTTGAAGTTAACGTTGTCCTATGCTGCAGATGAGCACACGCAAGAGAAAGAAAGGCCTCGGATGGCTGCACAACGCAGTCGAGCGCGTGCGCGAATTTGCCTACGCGGTGCCCGTCTCTGAGCCCCAAGCGCGGCCCCGCGTCGGCGTGGCGCTGGGCGGAGGATTCGCACGAGGAATCGCGCACCTGGGCGTGCTGCGCGTGCTCGAACAGGAACATATTCCGATCGATTATCTTGGTGGAACGAGCGCTGGCGCGCTGCTTGCCATTTCATATGCGAGCAGGCATACCCTCCATGAAATCGAGGCGCAAGCCAGAGCCACGCGATTCAAGAATTTCGGCGACTGGAAGCTTTCCTGGATGGGTCTCGCCTCCAACCAAAAGCTCGAACACTATCCACGCCAGTATCTCGGCGTGAGCACATTTGAAGAATTGCGGTTCCCCCTGGCGATTGCGGCGACCGACCTCGGAACTGGAGAGCCTGTCTATTTCACGCGTGGTCGGTTGGGACCCGCGCTTCGGGCTTCGTGCGCGTATCCCGGTATGTTTGTGCCGGTGGAACTGGACGGTCGGATACTCGTGGACGGCTTTCTGGCGGCGCCCGTCCCTGTGGACGCGGTACGCAACATGGGGGCAGACGTGGTCATTGCCGTGTTCCTAGAGGCCGCGAGCGACCGCAAGCCCTCAAGCATCGTAGACGTGATCGGCCTTTCCTTCGCTATATTGCAGCGGCACGCGGATATAGAGTGGCGGCGCAAGGCCGATATCATCGTTGAGCCGATTGTGAACAATTTTCTGTGGGACGATTTCGACAAGGCCTCAGAACTTATCGCCGCGGGTGAAGCTGCGGCACGTGCCGCACTGCCGAAAATCCGCGCCGCGCTGGTGCCAAAGCCCCGCCAAGGGCCTCCCCCGTTAACTCTAGGCCGGAGGTAAGGCCGCAGGTCCACCCCCCGTTCAGAGGCTAAGGCTTGTGTTCGATAAACACTCTCAAGCAGGATGGATTTCCACCTGGACCGGCTGACCGCTGCCTTTGCCGCGCTTGGTGAGCCATGCAGACAGCGCCTCGGCTAACCGGTCCGGTTCGATGAGGAAGCCGACCTCAAGCCGGCCCTCGCCGGTGGGAAGCATGTCGTCAAACTCAGCCGAGCCGGTGAAATTCCGCATCGCGAAGCCGTCGAGCCATTCGAGTGGGCAGGACCGCCGTTCGCCGCCGATGATGATCTCGACTTTGAGTTTTCGGGCGTACATCAAAACCAAAGTGTAACACTCACGCGGCTGTAACTTCGATGACGCGAAATGGTGTCCTCGCAGCGAATGGACTCGACACCTTGCGTTCTCTGCAGCATTGCTTTAAGCTTTTTTCCACGCGTTCCCTATTGCCTGACGCGTTGCCAAGGGATGGGTGTTCCCTTCGTCCTCCGCGGGCGTACCGCGATGATCTCTTCAGGAGGTTTGGTGTCCACACCCCTTGAACAATGGGTGGAATCGGTTACACGCATGACCCGACCGGAGCGGATTGTGTGGTGTGATGGGTCCGAACAAGAGGCCGTCCGCATCCAGCAGCAAATGGTTCGCGAAGGCCGTACGCTGCCGCTCAATCAGGAGACGTATCCGAATTGCTTCCTGCACAGGAGCGATCCGAGCGACGTCGCGCGCACCGAGAAGGTCACCTTCATCTGCACGCGTGACCGCGAGGCCGCTGGCCCGACCAACAATTGGATGGCTCCGTCCGACGCCAAGAAGATTCTAGGGGATTTGTTTCGTGGCTCGATGAAAGGCCGGACGATGTACGTCATCCCGTACATTTTGGGACCGGCGGCGTCGTCGCAGAGCCGCCTCGGGGTCGAGCTGACCGACAGCGCTTATGTCGTCGCCAACATGCGCATCATGACGCGCATGGGCAAGGTAGCCTTGGACAGGCTTGGCAATTCCTCGGATTTCGTTCCCGGACTTCATTCCCTGGGAGACTTGAATCCGGACCGGCGCTACATCGCCCACTTCCCCGAAGAAAAAACGATCTGGAGCATCGGCTCGGGTTACGGTGGCAACGCGCTGCTCGGCAAGAAGTGTTTTGCGCTGCGGATCGCAAGCTGGATGGCGCGGGAACAATGCTGGATGGCCGAGCACATGCTGATCCTGGGTCTGGAATCGCCGTCCGGAAAAGTGACCTACATGGCCGCGGCGTTCCCGAGTTCCTGCGGAAAGACGAACCTGGCCATGATGGTTTCGGCGCTCGAGAATCAAGGCTACCGCGTGTGGACTGTGGGAGACGACATCGCGTGGATGCAGGTCGGCTCGGACGGATACCTGCGCGCGATTAGCCCCGAGGCAGGGTTCTTCGGTGTCGCGCCAGGCACAAACGAGAAGACGAACTCCAACGTGATGACCGCGCTGCGGAAAAATAGCATATTCACGAATACCGCTCTGACCATTCTAAACGAGCCCTGGTGGGAGGGCCTGGACGACGACTCGCCCAAGGGCCTGGTCGATTGGCAGGGGCGTGCGTGGACGCCTTCCAGTGGCCCCGCGGCGCATCCGAATTCACGATACACGGTGCCAGCACATCAGACGCCCTCGATTTCTCCGCGCTGGGAGGACCCGGCGGGGGTACCGATTTCCGCGTTTATCTTTGGCGGTCGCCGGGCTCGCCTGGCGCCACTGGTCTACGAAGCAAAGAATTGGCAGCACGGCGTGTACGTCGCCGCGACGATGGCATCCGAAACGACAGCAGCTGCGACTGGCGCTGTGGGGGTCACGCGGCGCGATCCGATGGCCATGCTGCCCTTCTGCGGCTACAACATGGCCGATTACTTCCGTCACTGGATCGAGATGGGCCAGCGCATTCCCCATCCCCCTAGAATTTTCCACGTGAACTGGTTCCGCAAGGGCGCCGACGGGAAATTTCTTTGGCCGGGCTACGGCGAAAATGTTCGCGTCCTGAAGTGGATCTTGGAGCGGATCGAGGACAAGGCCGCCGCGACCGAAACGCCGATCGGGCTTGTGCCTACGCCGGACGCGCTCACTCTTGACGGCCTCGACGTCTCGAGCACAACAATGGAACAGTTGCTCAACGTCGATCCCTCCGAGTGGTCCAAGGAACACGCCGACATCGGAAAATTCTTCCAGGAATTCGGCGATCGCCTACCCGACGAGATCCGCGATGAGCACGCGCGGCTAGGAGAGCGCCTCAGGCGCGCCGCCGTCGTCCCCAAGTAACCACACTTTGCACGATGTGTGCCGGGCACTCGAGATTATTATGATGCATGACCCCGGCTAGTCCCGGATCGGCATGCGGCCAGTTTTGGCCAAGACCAAATTGAGCCTTGTGTTCGCTCAGGGCGGCTGTTACCATCTCTCAGTTTCACTAACTATACCAACCTCATGTTAGCGAACCTGACTGTTGTTCCGAAAGTTGCCCCCCGCCGATTTGCTTTATGGACATTGCTGATCTCGTTTGGCGGACTTGGTCTGTCCGGCTGTCGGCTCGGTCCTACCGACGCCGCGACTCGAGGTAAGGAGCTTTTTGAAACCTGTGTGCCGTGTCATCAACCAGATGGTTCGGGCAGCCCCGTGTTGGGCGCTCCGAACATCGCCGGCATGAAAGAATGGTACGTGGAAAAGCAACTCGAAAAATTCCGGGATGGGATACGCGGAACGCATTTCAGCGATGTGGAAGGCATGCGGATGCGGCCGATGGCGCTCAGTCTGCCCACCGATGAAGACGTCAAAGCCGTGGCTCACTACGTGGAGTCTCTTCCCCCGGTTCGACATGCTTCATCGCTCCCCGGTGATCCCAGGGCCGGCGCAGCGCTGTATGCCACGTGCAGTGCCTGCCATGGTCCCAATGGGGCTGGAAATCAGGATCTCGGGGCGCCGCGGATTGGCGGCATTGACGACTGGTACCTGGCCACTCAGCTCAGAAAATTCAAGCGTGGAGTTCGCGGCGCCGATTCAAGAGATTTCGATGCCCGATTAATGCGCCCCATGGCGCTGACCTTGGCCGATGATGACGCCGTTCGGAATGTGGTCGCCTATATCGGCACGCTCAGGCCTTAGACCCGGGCGGTTGGAGATACGCACCCTATGGAGCATGCAACCTCGTCCTCGGAACAGATAGCAAGAACGGTGTTTTGGACTGTAATGATTTTCACGGCTGGTTTTGTTGCTGCGGTATTGATTCTAATCCGGTAGCTGGAGTCCCTATGCTGGAGCGGTATCTAACAGGCGCTTCGACGTACGCGCATAGCATTGACCATCTGTTCCTTCTGATTGCTGCGCTGGTCGGCTTTTGGCTGATCGTCGCGGAAATAGCTCTCTTCTGGCTGAGTTTCAAGTTTCGACGGAAGCAGGGGCGCCCGACCCAATACGTCACTGGCGAAGAGAAGCATCTGGCGCGCTGGGTGACGATCCCTCATCTATTGGTCATCGTCTGTGACATTGTTATTCTCGTTCCTGCGTTAATTGTTTGGTTCAATATCAAGCAAACAAATCCGCCAATCGAACAGACGGTGCGCGTTTTCGGTCAGCAGTGGGCCTGGAGCTTTCAGCAGCCCGGCCCTGACGGCATCCTGGACACTGCCGACGACATCCGTACGGTCGGTGAACTACACGTGACGGTGAATACCACGTATCGTTTCGAGCTTAGGTCCCGCGACGTGGTGCATAGCTTTGCGGTTCCGTCATTTCGGCTCAAACAAGACGCGCTGCCCGGCCGCACCATCAGCGGTTGGTTTCGCCCGAACCGTGTCGGAACCTACGATATTCAGTGCACTCAGATTTGTGGAATAGGCCATGCCCTCATGGCGGGGCGGGTCATCGTCGAAACCCCGCAGGAACACGCAGCCTGGTTGATACGCGCGTCGAATCCGGCCCTGGCGGAACGAGAGTCGCCCCCGGCTTCTGCGACGGGAGCTTCCATAGTTGCGGAGGTCAGGCGATGAGCACGCAGGTTCCTCATGCCGAGCAGGGCATTTTTCAGAAATACTTCTGGTCCACAGATCACAAGATAATCGCCATGCAGTATTTGTTTACCGGCATGGCCATGGGCCTCATCGGCGGCTACCTGGCGTATGTTTTCCGCATGCAGTTGGCGTTTCCCGGCCATTCCGTCCCTGGCTTCGGAATCGTCACGCCGGGGGAATATAATACAGTGGTTACCATGCACGGCAGTATCATGATTTTTTGGGTGGCGATGCCCGTGCTCATCGCCGCGTTCGGTAATTTTCTGATCCCCCTGATGATCGGTTGCGACGACATGGCGTTTCCACGCATCAATCGCCTGTCGTATCAGATTTTTCTTTTGAGCGCTGTCGTTCTGGTGGCTTCGTTTCTTGTCAAGGGCGGTGCATTCGGCGGCGCTTGGACTTCTTATCCCCCGCTTTCCGCCAGCGGTGCCTACAACTTGACTCCTTTGGGGGCGTCGCTGTGGTTGGTGGCGGTGGCGCTGGAATTTGTGGCGTTTTTGCTGGGGGGCGTGAACTTCATTGTCACGGCCATGAATAGCCGCGCCCCGGGCATGACAATGTACGATATCCCAATGGTGGTGTGGATGATTGTCCTGGCCAGCATCATGTTCATGGCTTCTGTGGGACCGCTAATCGCCGGTGCCGTGATGTTGCTATTTGACCAGACTTTGAAGACTGGCTTCTACGATCCGGCGCGTGGCGGCGATCCGCTCTTGTGGCAGCACCTGTTCTGGTTTTTCGGCCATCCCGAGGTGTACGTCGTGCTGCTTCCAGCCATTGGTATCGTGGCCGAACTCTTGACCGTTTTCGCGCGCAAAAAACTGTTTGGTTATAAAACCATTCTGTACACGACGTGGGCGACCGTAATCATAAGCTTCTTGGTGTGGGCCCATCATCAGTTTGTGGCTGGGATTGATCCTCGAATGGCCAACATTTTTTCGGTCACTACGTTGCTTGTTTCGGTTCCGATTACCGAGATGGTTTTCCTGTATATCGCCACGCTATATGGTGGCTCGATCCGCTTCCATACACCCATGCTGTGGGCCGTGGCTTTTGTTGCTGAATTCATGATCGGTGGGGTGACGGGGATCTTTCTGGGGGCTTCTGGCACGGATATTTATTTACACGATACGTATTTTGTTATTGCCCATTTCCATTACACGTTCGTTCCCATCGCTATTTTCTCGGTATTCGGTGGTCTTACGTACTGGTATCCCAAAATGTTTGGCCGCATGCTCAATGACACGTTGGGGAAAGTTCACTTCTGGGGCACGGCGATTCCGTTCAACCTGATTTTCATTCCGCTGTTTATAACGGGCGCAGCCGGCGACCAGCGGCGGACCTACAATTATGCCTTATTTGCCGAGCAGTCGAGGCCGGTGCTGCAACATCTGCGCATGTTTGCCACGTTCGGCCTCCTGGTGATGCTGTTGTTTCAGCTAGTCTTCTTGTTCAATTTCTTTTGGAGTCTGCGCCATGGCAGGCGCGCAGAGGCTAACCCGTGGATGGCCAACACTCTCGAATGGACTGTGCCCTCACCGCCGCCACACGGCAATTTTGCCAAACTGCCCACGGTGTACCGGGGACCATATGAATATGGCGTGCCAGGCCGCATCGATGACTACTGGCCCCAAGACGTCCCGAATTAGGCCCTACGGAGAACGCGACGATGAGCACTAGGCCCATTTCCAATACCCGGAGCGTCACAGGAATTCCGTCCGCACGATTGATCACCTGGTGGGTGATCGCGTCGGAAATCGTGATCTTCGGCGGCCTTCTTGCCACATACGTGATGCATAACTTGGGGCACCCTGAATGGCGCGCAGCCGCAATGCACACCAATACTTGGCTCGGCGCATTGAATACCTTTGTGCTGCTCACATCCAGTTTGTCTGCCGTCTTGGCGTTCAAGGCAGCCGACACCCTGGACGGGGCCAAGGCCGCAAAATTTCTGCGTCTCACGGCATTGGGCGGAACCATTTTTTTGGTCATCAAGGGTATTGAATGGACGCGGGAAATACATGAAGGATTCGTGCTTTCTTCCGGTGGCTTTTGGTCGTTTTATTACGTCCTCACAGGCCTTCACGGTCTTCATGTGCTGGCAGGAATGATTATCCTGCTGGTGGTCGCCGCGGATGCAGCCAAGAATCGGGAGCTGCAGCGCGTGGAATGCATTGGCCTTTACTGGCATTTCGTTGACATCGTCTGGATCTTTCTATTTCCGTTGCTTTATATCGCCCGGTGAGGTAGCCATGATTAGCGAAGCTCAGCCCATGATTAGCGAAGCTCACATTCATCATCCCAATTACGTCAAGATCTGGGCGATCCTGGTTGTTTTGCTGATGGTGAGCCTGCTGGGGTCCATGAGCAGTATCCGTTCGGTGGTTCTCATCGCTGCCTTTGGGGTTGCACTGACCAAGACTTACTTGGTGACAACGAACTTCATGCACGTCAACGTTGAGAAGCGCTGGGTGCCATATCTTATGGGTATTTTTCTGGCATTTATGGTCATCCTGTTTGCGGCTGTCGCTCCGGACGTGATGAAGCATAGCGGCTTGCGTTGGAGCAACGACGCGGCAAAGCATGCGGTGGAATCAGGAATGCAGCCCGCAAGTACGAAACATGAATAGCCCCGCGACCCTTCCGGAATCAAGATTGACTTTGCCGGCCCAGGCCGGCGCCAAGCACCTTCCGAATTCCGTTTTGGGCATGATTATTTTTATTATTGCCGAAATCATGTTTTTTGCGGCCCTCATGAGCGCGCACACGATTGCGCGTTCCTCAGCATTGGGAGGCCTGTGGCCGCCCCCGGGCCAGCCACGCCTGCCGGTAGAACGCACCGCCATCAATACCGGCGTATTGCTTCTGAGCGGCGTTCTGTTGTGGTTGGGCAATCGCTATATGAGCACTACGCCCAAGGTGGGACGGCGATACGTGGCCGGGGCGATTGTCTCGGGGATCACCTTCGTTTCGATGCAAGGCGTGGAGTGGGTGGCGCTCCTCCGCGAGGGTCTTACGCAGACAGCGAGTACATATGGGGCCTTTTTCTATCTCATTGTAGGGGCGCATGCACTCCATGCCGTTGTCGCCATTGTTGCATTAACCTGGGTTTATGTTCTGATGTGCCTTGGAAGACGCCTGCCCGCAATGTTTGCGGCCACGCAAATATTTTGGTATTTTGTAGTCATAGTATGGCCAGTGATTTATTTGCGCGTGTACCTATGAGGACCTGCGAAGGTCCCGCCGAGGGATCTGGGAGGATAATGATGCGCGCCATGAAATTCCGTAATCGCCTGCTCGTTGCTGCAGCAGTGTTCCCGCTAATCCCCGGTACAGCCTGGGCCTGCCCCGCATGTATGGTTGGGGATCCCAAAACTGCCGGTATCTATCTGGGGTCGACGCTGGTAATGAGCGCCTTGCCCCTCTTCCTCGTCGGCGGCCTGGCTTATTGGCTGTGGCGCCGCCACTCGTAAACCGGGCAGCTTGCTGTCGCGGGAGAAAACTCAACAGACACTGACTGGGATTGGAACGATCCACAAATTGTTGACTTGCGATCCCCGGCGGCGTTTCGGGCGTGGTTTCTTGCTGTCCCTGCCATCACGACAAGAACTCATCTCAGCACATCCAGCCTGCCATCAAAGAATAGATTGGATTTCGGCGTCGATCGAAACATGCGTATGGTCGAAGCCACTGATCTTGTACGCGGTACCCCCGGTATAAGCGAAGTGGAAATAACGGCTGATGTGATAGTCCTCGTCGAATGTGCTGAAAACCTGTTCGGTACGGGCTCGGTCGAGGCCAAAATCGTTAAGCGCGGCGGGGCGTCCATAGCCGCCGGCAACTGCCAGGTATTTCTTGACTATCTCAGTCAGATCCATCGCGGTTCCAAGTAAGACATTCAGGAAGATTCCTCAAGCCCATAAAATCGGTCCTCGGAATAACAAGACACGAATCGGCGTAACCCAGTTCTAAATCCAGACGTAAGCGCCGGAATCGCCGTACGGCACGTTGACGTAGAACAGATTTGCCTCGTCTACTTTGCCGAGAGCCTCGCATAATTTTGCGGCGCCGTGTTTTGCGCAGTACACCGCCCCGGGCGACTCTTCAATTCGTTCAGTCTGGTCGAGGCTGGACACTTCGCGCCGCGAAATCCAGAGCCACGTGGCAGGCCTGCCGCAGTCGCTGCACGCGCCGCTGAACTTTTCCACGCGCTTTTGGATTGCCGCAGCGACTTCCGGGCGCAAGCCCGCTGCCGCGAAGTCATCACAACCCACAAAAAAATACTGCGTAAAAGTCTCGCCGTCCGGCTCGAACGCGACGACGCGGCCGGGATAAGCGGCCAGTTCCGCCTGAAGCAACCCCGCCAGGCAATCAAGGCAAACCGAAACTTCGGGCCGCGAGGGACTCCGGCGTGGCGCTGCTTTGCCGCGTAGATACAGCGTATCGGGGATGACTGTGGCCATCCAAGAATGGCCGGTTTCGAGGTGGATGCATTCGGCCGGCCAGCGCATCAGGCGCGCACACCAGTTGCGCGATTTCCGGCGGAACGAAATTCCGGGATAAGCTTGGTCCAGTGCGAGGCGCGCCATACTGCGGCGATGTTATCAGATTGCGGCACACCCCTCGACGAATTCCGCTATGATGGATGTGTGGCGGCGCGTCCGGCCTCACGGCTTCGCGCGCGCGAGATTTGCTAACCTTCATTCGAAACTGAGGAGGCTTCATGCCGATTGCCGTAGGACAACCCGCTCCGGAATTCACACTCAAGGACCAGAATCAGAAGGAAATCAAGCTTGCCGATTTTGCCGGAAAGCGCAATGTCGTGTTGATCTTCTATCCGCTTGATTTCAGCCCGGTGTGCACAAACGAGCATGCCTGCTTCGTGAACGACCTGAAGCAGTTCGAAAAACTCGACGCGCAGGTGCTCGGTTTAAGCGTGGACAGCGTGTGGGCGCACAAGGCGTTCGCCGAAAAAATGGGGATCCGCTACCCGCTGCTTGCCGACTTCCACCCGAAGGGCGCCGTGGCGGCCAAATTCGGCGTTTACCTGGCCGACAAAGGGATCACCGGCAGAGCCGTCGTCATCATCAACAAGGCCGGGAAAATTGCCTGGTTCAAGAACTATGACATTCCCGTTGTTCCGGACATGAATGAAGTCGCGCAGGCGCTTGCGGCAGTAAAGTAGAGCGAAAAACGTAGATTCAAATAACGGCTCGCCAGCGATTCCACAATGCACGGCGGACCGTCGCGCCCTTGGTGTTCTCTAATGCTTCGTGCTGGCCTTCCGGCTGAGCGTTCGCAAGTAATCCACGACCTGCCAGCGCTGCTTTTCGGTCAGGATTGCTTTCCATGATAGCATCGGGAGCCTGCCCTCGCTTATCTTCCAGAAAAGTGAGCCGTCGGTTTCCAGACTCATCAACTTAGCGTCGGTAAAGTTCGCCGGTTTCACATTGAGAGCTTTCCCTCCAATGCCGTCGCCCTCGCCTTTTTCACCATGACAAACCACGCAATTGTTGTGAAAAACCTGTTCTCCAGCAGCCAAGTTCTCTGGCGTCGCAGGAACCGGATTCTTGACCTTTCTCGCGTCCGCGGGCGCCACCCAAGGCTTATAAGCATCCGCCGCCGCAGCACGCCCTGCAAAGGCAAATAAAAGTGCGAGAACCGCGCAGATTCCCGAAGCACCTGCCAACCACACTGAATTTGCCTTGTTCTTTCCAGTCATTCCGGTGACCTCGTTTAGGAATTTGTTGAACCTCTAAATTTTGCCATAAAAAAAACCCTTCTCATCTCTAAAATATGATGTTTTGAAAGCTCGTAGTTATCCTCGCCTAGTTCAAGCGAATCTATATCTTCCCGCCAAAGCTAAACCAGGGAAGGGTTAGATTAAGCACTGTGATAGCGCCCATCGCCTTCACCTATGGACGAGTCAATCCGCATGTCGCCACGTCGTGCGAATAAAACAACCGCCACACACCGGGACGTCACCCCGGCGGAAACTAGGATCCTGTTGCCTCTGCCTTGCGTTTGAAGAATATGGTAGTGTCGAAAACGAACGGAGGCGTGTCATGGCCCAAGCTAGCGGTGAGCAAGTGCAGATGCAGATCAAGGCGGATGAAAAAGAGCTCGTAGGCCAGTACTGCAATCTGGTGATGTTCCATCATAACGCGGAAGAGTTTACGCTGCACTTCATCTATGCCTTTCCGAACGTGCCGCAGGGCAAGCTGGTCTCAAGTGTGATCGTGAGTCCAGCGCACGCCAAGCGCATCATGCGTGCGCTCGGCGAAAATATCAGCCGGTATGAAGCACAATTCGGCCCTATCCGCGAAGTTCCTGAACCGAATCCGGCGCCAAATGTGGGTTTTGTGCAGTAGACAGCGACTTCCAGACGGCAAGCGCGCGAGAAGCGGCCGCCGAATGCATCAGCCAGCCGGCACGCAGAAGATGTCGAAGTGCCGCCATTTGCTGAGATCCTGCTCCGTGACAATCTCCCCGAAGTAACCGCCGTCATCCACAATCTTATGGACCACGTAGCCGTATCGCGTAATGGACCGGTACAGGGCCCGGCGTTCTTGATCGTCTAGTTTCTTGTATACTTCGACCTTCATAAACGGCTTGCACTGCGATATCAAATCAGAGAGAGACTGAAGGACAACGGATTCGTATCCTTCCGTGTCGGTCTTTATGTACCGGATTCTGGGAAGCAGCTGCGGATAAGTTTCTTTCAAGAACGAATGCAGATTTCTTCCTTGCACGGTTAGTTTGAATGCATGTCCGTGCAACCATTTGCTCATTTCTTCAAATCGGCCGCCGTTACAATAGCCGGAATCGGAGTATCGGAATTCCATTTCCGCGTCTTCAGGAGTCGCCGCGAACATCAGCGGAAGAATGGTCGTCTTCTCGACATTCAGTTCGGCATTTTTCTTCAATACCGGAAATACATAGCGATTCGGCTCAAGGGCTAAAACGCAACCTGTCTTGCCAACGGCAAGCGCGATCGGAACTGTCGAATCTCCCGTATGCGCTCCGATATCGATGGCCACATCGCCCGGCAACAGGAATTTGCGCAACTCATCGACGGATTGCTGTGTGATCTCTTTTTCCGTTTCTTTTGGATGCAGCCACTGTGCGTATTCGACTGTTCCGTCCGTCGCCAGCTCAAAACATTTTAGCTTGTAGGCATACGTCTTCGGTCCCGGTCTCAGACCGAGAAGGTATGGCAGTTCCTTAAGCTTCACTTCGCCTCCTTTCCCCGCCGTCCAGCCCCAGACATGATCTACGCAGAAGCCACAATATTCAACTGGCGCCCCTCACATGTCGGCGACGGGCGGGACGCCGGCCTTTGTCGCGTTCGTGCCGGCGTCACCGGGACGGCTACCGCAGCGAGGCCGGGGTCTCCAATTGCGATCGTTCCTTTCAGCGTAATCCGCGAAGTTCCTGAATCGAATCCGTTGCCCAATGTGGGTCTTGTGCGGTAGAGGATGCTCCAGCAGCATGCCGGAAGAATTCGCTGATCCACGAAACACCGGCCGCCCGCGCAGGCCCCGTAGCGGCGTCAAAACTTTGCGTGTATGATGCCCCGCCCGGACTGCGGCAGATTTCTAACTAACGCCACGAACTTCTTCCAGTATCTGAAGGAAGGAGTGTACTTCACGTCCAGGTGTTTAAATCCCGCCGCCAAGAGCATTTGCTTCAGGCACTCCAATGTGGGAATAGCGCACAGGTCATAAAACTGCCCTCGTGTCTCTTCATCCCCGGGAAAGAAGGGGATGAGCGCATGCCGTTCATGAATGAACGGCAGCAGGACATGCGTTTCGCAAATCAGAAGCTTTTTTGTAATGCTGGCAATTCTTTCCAACCCAATCAGGGGATTTCGCAAGTGATACAAAACTCCAAAAAACAAGACCAGATCGAACTTGCCGATCTCCGCCGGGGAAATATCGTGAACGTCGATCCGCTTGTATTCCACCTTCGATCCGAGGATTTCCCTGGCCGCCAAAAAACCGTCCATCCCGTGGGGAGTATCCCAGGCGTAGGTGTCAATGGCCAAGACCCGGTCCGCCCCGCGCCTCTCGCATTCAAACGAGAAATAACCGTCCCAGGCCCCGATGTCCAGGACCGTCCAACCTTTGAGGTTCTCGGGAATCTGAAGAAGCTTGAGCCGTCTTTCAAACCGGCGACGTACGTGCCACTCCCTCTGCATGACGCCGTGTCCCAAGTCGATAGGATGCGCCCATCGTATATCTTTGATTCTTTCGAGAATTTTTTCTGCGCTGTCGTATGCCATGCTTTCGCGCCACAAAAAAGCATTCTCCGCCGCAAAATGAATGCCGGCAGGCCACAAGCGGAAGCGTTCGCATGGGCATTAGGGAAGGCGAGAAGAAAAATGCCGGCTTTCGCACTCCAACGGAACCTGCATGCGTCAAATCGAAACCCGAATTTTCTGCTACTAATCCGGACCGTAAGGAAATATACACTCTGCGGGACGATGGTGTCCAGAATTCTCCGAGCAGAGTGGTTTGCTTCGCAATGGTGACTGTATTCACGGCGCGGCGCAGGGCTGCAGATTCCTCCACGAGAGGTTCCGCGACTGTACCTCGGGGCAGTTTTCACACAGAAACATTCCACATCGCACTACCTGCCCCGTTGGAGCGGCCATGCTAAATTAGATTGGGAACGCAGAATCCGATGAAGACAGCTTGTTCGAATTGTGGCGCCCAGCACTCTCTTCCCGACTCACAGCTTGTGGGGCATTCCCGCGTGCAATTTCGTTGTGCCAAATGCGGGAAGACGACTCTAGTTACAATCGCGCAAAACCCGGATGCGACCCAAGTAATGTCGCCCCTGCCGCAGTTTGCACGAAGCGCGGGCGCGCCCAGGCTCGCGCAAGGCGGCAGCGATCAAGAAAACAGCCTGCGTCTGCCGGCAGGAAAGGCCATCGCGCTTTCCGTGATCGCGGGTCCTGCCCGCGGTCTGGTTTATCAGGTGCAGCAGCCGCGCATCGTGTTGGGACGGACCGGCGCGGACCTGTCCATCAACGATCCGGAAATCTCGCGCTGGCACTGCGCCCTCGAAATCAAAGACGACGTCATCCGGCTCCGCGATCTGGAGTCCACGAACGGCACATTTCTTGCCGATGAACGCGTGCGCGTGGCGGAGTTAAAACATCTTTCCGAGTTCCGCATCGGCACTTCCATCCTCCTTCTGAGCATCACGCCAAAGCTCGCAGTCCAGCGTTGAGCGCCGAGCGCTTCCTCGGCATTTCGTGCTACCGTATCGTTTCGGATTTCCGATGCCTGCGCTGACTGCGATTCTGATTTCGTACAACGAGGAACTGGACCTGCCGCGCGCGCTCGCCTCGCTTGCGGGAATTGCCGACGAAATCATTCTCGTGGACTCTGGATCCACGGACCGGACCTGCCAGATCGCACGCACGTTTGGTGCCCGCGTGTATACGCGCAAACTGGATAGCTTCGCCGAACAAAAGAATTACGCCGCGTCCCTTTCCTCGAACGACTGGCTGCTTTCGATCGACTGCGACGAAGAATTGGACCTCGAATTGCGCTCGTCGATGCTCGCCTGGAAACCGCGAGTCCCCGACAAGAACGGATACGCATTCCCGCGGATGACGAATTATCTAGGCGGCTGGATCCGTCATTCCGGGTGGTATCCGGATTACAAACTACTTCTATACCGGCGCGAGAAGGGCAAGTTTGTCGGCGCTCTGCATGAACGCGTCCATGTGGAAGGACCGGTCGGCCGGTTGAACGGCCACGTGCTCCATTACCAGGTTCGGTCGCTCGCCGAGCACAAAGCGAAGCCCGATGTCTTCTCGACAATGGCGGCGGAAGATATGTTCGCACACGGACGCAAAAGCTGGCGCGCTGCGATGATTTTTGCTCCGCCGTGGACGATCATCCAACGACTGGTGTTTCAGCTCGGCGTTTTGGACGGACGCCGCGGCTGGCTGATTGCCTGGATGTCCGCAAAATACATTTACGTGAAGTATCGCAAGCTCGGGCGGCTGCTCGCCGGCGAAAAGCTTACGCGCCGCTCATAGCCCTTAGTTGGCGAGGCCTGAGCGTGTGCCCGCTCATCGTCGACCTCGACGGGAATTATCACGCAGAGCAACACCAGGCTTTCTTGCTCTTGATCCCTGCTTCCGAAATGGCGCACCTCACCTGGCACCTTGGCGCCTGGATCCATCCCTTGCGCTGGCATCCGGACTTTCAGCTAAAGCTCTAACGAAATTACCTGAATGAAGTTACTTGATTCTTGCTGTTTTACTGAGGTTGCCATTTTCGGTAGACGGTGAGGTAATCCCGGGCCGCCTGGTCCCAACTGTATCGCGAGGCCCGCTTCCGGATTTGTTCGGCCCTGCCTTGGGTCTGGTAATCTCTCATCCCGCGATTAAAAACTTCCTGCATGGCGGCAGGGTCAAAATCGGTAAAATAATACGCCTCGCTTCCCCCGATTTCCGGCAGAGAAGTATGGTCGGACAAAAACACAGGTTTCCCGTAATACATGGCTTCAACAACTGGGAAGCCAAAGCCTTCGGCCAGTGAAGGAAAGGCAAAGGCGTGGCAATTCCTGAAATACCAGGATTTTTCCTCTTCGCTGATGGGTCCCAGTAGGTGAACTCGGTCTTGCACCCCGTGATGCCTGGCTGCTGCCCGAATGACTTTTTCGTAATCGGAATTCAAGATGCCTGCAATGACCAGTTCATAGTCAATACCGGACAGGAGGCAGGGGAGGACATGAACATTTTTTTTAGGCAGTACCGTGCCCAGGCTGAAGATATAAGGGTGGGCGGGGCGGTAGCGGGGCTGGTCAAAGGCGGGAAATTCATTGACATTGCATCCATTGTAAATGACTTCCACGGGGCGGTTCCCCAGGCGAAGGTGAGTTGTCACGGTAGTGAGAGTAAACTGAGAAATACAGACAATATGGTCTGCGCGGTCGATGTTGGCCTGCACTTGGCGAATTCTTTTTTTTATTTTAGCGGGTTCTGCCTTCCGCTCCACCAGGAAATTGAGGTCATGAATGGTCAGCACTACTCGGGTGTTACTGGATGGAGGAAGCAGCCGAGAATTCTGGTAGGTGCAGTGCCAGAGGTTGAATGAACGGGTTCGGGGGATCCAGAATTTATGGAAACGGCGGTAGAAGAAATAATCCTGCCCGGGGCCAAAGAGGCCGCGCTGCCCCCGGGGAACATAAAAGGTCAATCGTTCACGACCGGGGTCGGCATAGCGGATCAGGGCACTGCCCAGCTGCAGACAAAAGTGAAATAAACCCGTATGGGGATGTTTTGTTCTTTCACAGTCAATCAGTATCCGGTTCATCGGAAGCTCTTGTTGGAAATGATCACATATTTCGCCGAACGGCTTCGAGGGTGTGGCAGTTACTGTGGGCTGGCGCAGAAACCACTTTATAACCCTGGCTTTTCAGGAACCGGGTCAGGTGGCCTACATTTCTTTGATCTCGGTCCAGGTCGTGCACTTCTATGGTAAGGAAATCTATTCTTCCCCAGCAGGAGGCAGGGGTTTCGTAGATGATCGGGTATTCGCTTCCCTCGCAGTCGATTTTCACAAGGTCAACCCGCTCAATCTGGCACTCCTCCAGTATCTGCCGGAGAGAAATGGCGGGGACTCGCAGGGTAAAACGGTTTTGCCGGTCAAAATCATCATATACCGAGGCGATGACGGAATTCGCCACGTCGGTTTCCATAAATAATTCAATGGCTTCCTGCGGGGTCCCGGTCACGGCCTTGTTAAACAGACGAATCTGTTTACCCAGTGAAGGGTTGAGGGCAATATTCTGCTGGAATAAAGTGTAATTGGCAGGGATGGGTTCGTAGGCATATACCGTGGCTTCCGCGATTTTGGAAAAAAGCAGCATGTCAAAATACCCTGCATTGGCGCCGATATCCAAGACCACCGGTCGTGGCGGGAGCCTTTTCAGGAGGGCATCAATACCGTAGAAATCTGATACGAAAATCTCTTTAAACACCGAGTACAGGGCCCAGGAGGGCACCCGAAAGTGCATGGGATTCCCCCGAGTGACAAAGGAAACCTCCTCATACCCACTCCGGAGTTTGCGGGTAAAGTACTGAGGCCAGTTGCGGATATTCCTGACCAGATTCCAGTACCGCGGTATTGTTCGGTGTTTCATGATCGTTTGCCGACGAGGAACTTAAGTTTGAGTGCAGCAGGGGTAGAGGCACTTTTGGACAGATGATTCGGCAATTTTCGAAATCGAATAAGCTCTAGCCCGTCTTTCTTTAATCCAGAACAGGAGGTTTTCCTTTGGGCTGAAGCGTTTGATGCCAGGTTCAGTCCGGTATTCCAGTTCATTTTGCTGATCCGCTCCTGTATGACTTTAGGGCGGGTACCGGTGAAATAAGCCATGAAATGATATTAGACAGAATTTCCGATTTATGCCCCTGACTTGCGCATCGTACCCTTACGCTCGCTCTCGACACAACGAGTTTGCCACCAAAGCAGGCTCCTAGCGAGATCAGCGGGGGTTGGGGCGGCTCGTTTGTGTCGTATGACAAACCCGGCTTGCCGCATCGCAAATGAGTTGTCAGACTCTTCCTCGACACTCCTTCTCCATCTCCAGATTTTGCAACCGCAATCGGACTGCTGCCGCTCGATACCGGCAGCGCATTGATCCGCCGAAGCATCTGGCCAAACAGCCGCGCTGCAGATATCCCTCAGCCAGCAACAGTATTGGTTGTCACACCAGCTCGATATGCGCGTGCTACAGGGGTTTGAGAAAAGGAATCAAAGCAGATCTCACGAATCACGAGTGACCAGTCACAAAATTCGAGTCACGAGTCACAAGTCACAAATCACAAGTCACTCCTCCCCCCACAAACACCAAGAGCGCCGGACCTCCCGTTCCCGCGGGGTGCCCGGCGCTCTGGGTAACAATGTGTTGCACCAGTTTTTTGCCTTCGCGTGTTCCTCCTATCCTTGCAGCGGTTTCCCTGAGCCGGCTGGGGCGTTGACCACCCACCGGCCAGACGGCTCTAGGAACTCAAGCCCGATGACAAAGCCCTCGCTTTGCGGCTGGCAGTACGTTACGCGAGCCACGGCGCGGAAATCTCCGGGCAGGGACTCGATCTCCAACGTTTCGTTGGGCCGCCAGCGGCGGATGCTCGAGACCCGCGCGCCGCGTGAGCTGACGTTCTCGGTGAACGCCGTCTCCATGCCTGGCGCACGCTCATGCCCGGAAATGTGAACCGCAACCGTCATCAGAAATCTTTTTTCGAGACGCTCGATCCCAAATGTATTCGACACCACTCCCCCAAAGTTCTTCTTAGAGGCAGGCCGCGATGCGGGCCAGCGTGTGAATGCCGTCCAAGCGGCCTTTCATGCCGTACAGAGCCCGGTCGGCAGCATTGAAAAGCGCATCAATCGTTTCCCCGTCACGCGGAAAGACAGCGGCGCCGACGCTGACGGTGACATGAGGGACCTCGCCGTCCTTCGCCAGCCGCTCGCAAATGCGCTGGCTGACCGAGGCCGCCGCTTCCGCGCCGGCTTCAGGCAGCACCACTGCAAACTCGTCGCCGCCGTAGCGTGCCGCGGTATCCATCGCCCGCGAGTGCACTCGCAGGACATTCGCCAGACGGCATATTGCGCGGCTCCCAACCAGATGGCCGTGGGAGTCGTTGATTCCCTTGAGACCATCGAGGTCCAGCAACAACATCGCGAACGGCCGCCCAGTGCGGCGCGATCGTTGTATCTCGGATTCCATTACATTGATCAGCGTGCGGTAATTGGACAGTCCCGTCAGAGCATCGGTCACGGCGAGCTGGCGAACCTGATCAAAAAGCCTTGCGTTATCGAGTAACGCACCACACAACACCAGAGCGTAGCTGATAACTTTCAGCACCTGCGCCAGAGTGAAGGGCGCATCCAGCAGGCGTTCGGACTGGCTCGCAATGATGTGGCAGGCAACATTCATCCACACCGCCGCCATAAACAATCGGTCCATCGCCGGAGCTCCTCGCCGCAGCCTTCTCCCAAAACCTATGCCTGCCACCGCGAACAACACCGCGGGAAACAGGTCTCCGGGCCTTGAGATCAGGGCGTGGGCATGCATGCCCGGTGCCAACGGGGAGCCGAGGTACGCTGCGCTCGTCAAATATGCAACGACTACGACTACGACAAGCGCGACAACAATTTCCCGTCCGGGATCTCGCGAATTAGGAACGCGCCGTTCCACTACAAGCGCGGCAATCAAGACCATGGCGAGCAGCGTGCGGCTAACCATCCATGCCAGAGGCACGTGCATTTGCCCCGCGGAGCCCGCGTCCAAGATGTCGTAGAAATTGAACGTGGCGACGGTTTCAATCACGCCGGAAAGTACAAACCCAAAGGCAAGAATCAACGTTCGCCGATCGTGCGTGCCGCGGAATCGCACCATGGCGTTTGCCGCATACGTGAAGCAGAGCAGGCTGCCGACGATTTGCAGATAGGAATAGAGGATTGGTTCAGATGAAAATGGAAGTTGGCGCAACCAGACAGTGAGGGCGAGAAATGAGCTACACCCCACGATTCCAAGAATCCCGCGGAGACGCCACAACCACGCCCCAATTTGATTTAGTACACCCACCGCTCCCCCAGTTGAGCAGCCACAATTGCCTTATTTCCAGACCCCTGCTGAGGGATGCAACTTTGCCGCCTTTTGAAGGGCATCAGCGTATTTTTTATATATATAAGAAAATAGGGTACTTGTTTGAGGACGCCAAAGCGACCCACCAACTGTCTAAACGAAATGTTCCCCAAAGGTGTGTAAGAAAGTTACCGGAACTTACACCAGCTTCCTAATCTGGCATCAACTCGTGGCGAATTTGACACCACATACATGCTCAATCAATAGGCAGACTTAGAATCCTATCTTTGGTGGGGAATTTAGACCTGGGGTTTTGGTGGGGGGAGCGCACGCGCCTGTTGTTGATCCTGAAAGCCAGCCGACTTGTGTGCCCCATCGCAAAAAGGCTTGTTCGCCGAGTGTCCGCAACGGCAGAGGCTGACCGCGTGGTGTCCGGCCTGTCCGTACACCTTCCCCTGCATATCGACGATTTCGAAATCCCCTTCGACGCGCAGCGGGCCATCATTTCGAACAATGATCTTGGTTGAAGACATTCTCCCTCCACGGATGATTATCTAGTATTTCGGCATCGAAGGATCAACTTCGTCCGACCATGCCAGTACTCCGCCCTTGAGGTTCCAAAGCTTCTTGAAACCGGCCTTCTGCAAGAATTGGATCGCCTCGGCCGAGCGCTTCCCGCTGCGGCAATGGACGACCATCTCCCGTGAACTATCGAGCTCGTTCACACGCCGCGCGAGTTCTCCGAGGGGAATCAACTTTCCCTTCAGATTGCAAATCTGATATTCGTGCACTTCGCGCACGTCCAGGATGAATAGGTCCTCTCCGCGATCCTGGCGCGCCCTCAAATCCCGCGGCGTAATTTCCGGAACGCCGTTCGTCACAGCCAGAGCCTCTTCACCGCGAATCCCGCAAAATTCGTCGTAATCAATCAGCTTGGTGATCGTGCGATGCTCTCCGCAAAGCGGGCAAGCCGGGTTTTTGTGCAGCTTTAGTTCGCGAAAACGCATGGCCAGCGCGTCGAACAGGAGCAACCGCCCTACCAATGGGTCTCCACTGCCAAGGATCAGCTTGATGGTCTCCATGGCTTGAATCGCGCCGACAATTCCTGGCAGCACGCCAAGCACGCCACCCTCGGCGCACGACGGCACCAACCCTGGCGGAGGCGGCTCCGGATACAGACAGCGATAGCACGGCCCGCCCGGATATCCGAACACTGTCGCTTGCCCTTCGAAACGGAAAATGGAGCCGTAAACATTCGGCTTGCCCAGCAGTAAGCACGCATCGTTGACCAGGAAACGCGTTGGGAAATTATCGGTGCCGTCCACGATGATGTCGAAATCGCGGAACAATTCGAAAGCGTTTTCGCTGGTCAGTTGCGTTTCGAACGCTTTGATCTCGATCGTCGGATTGAGTCTGGATAGACGCGCTTTGGCCGCTTCGGTCTTGTGTTTGCCCACATCATCGGTGGAAAACGTCACCTGGCGCTGCAGATTAGAAAAATCCACCACATCGAAATCCACAATTCCCAGATGGCCCACGCCGGCCGCGGCTAGATACAACCCCAGCGGCGCGCCCAGCCCTCCGGCGCCAATCATCAGCACTCGCGCGCGCTTGAGCTTGAGCTGCCCCTCAAGGCCCACCTCGGGCATGATGAGATGCCGGCTGTAGCGCAGGACCTCCTCTTTCGAAAGTTTCACTTCCTGTTGCGGTAGCGTGTCGGTTGGAATTGCCACGATCATTCTCCCCTAATCATTCGTCGAATTGGGCGACCCGCCGGCAATCGAAGGCACGATGCTGATCGTGTCGCCGTCCTTGGTTCGCGTATTCTCTTTGTCCAGGAAGCGGATGTCCTTATCGTTGAGATACACATTCACAAAACTGCGAATCTCGCCTTCGTCGGTGTAGAGATGCTTGCGCAGTTCGGCGAAGTTCGCCGTCAGATCGCCGAGCGCCTCGCCCACCGTGCGGGCGCCACACTCGATGCTCTCCTGCTTTCCAGTGAATTGGCGGAGCGGCGTCGGTATCAAAACCTTTACGGCCATACAATGATTTCCCTCTCGTCAGATATAGGATCGGATGCAGAAGCTGTGCCCGAAGTTTCAGCCAGGCAGTTCAGTCCTGCGTCGTCTGGCTTGCGGCTCGCACCGGCAGAACTTCTTCCGGTTGAAATTTCGAGCGGTCGTCTTCCAGCCGCCAGGACGTCAGGTCCCGCGGGACGCCCGCTTCCACGCTTACGATCACGTAGCTGTACCACGGCCAGGCGTGTTCCCGGTCGAATTCGCTCGGCCGCGCCGGATGGTCCGGATGTGAATGATACCATCCAAGCAGGTCGAATCCGCGCTGGGTTGCGGCACGTTCGGCCGCACGAAAATCCTCCGGCGTAATTGAAAAGCGGTTGCGCGGAGAATCGTCCCTCCGGTTGACCAGGGGATATAGTGCGCGCACTTCCCGCCCCGCGCTGGTTTCCGCTCCCAGCATCGCACCACAACATTCGTGCGGATAATCCTTCGCGCCGTGCTCTCGGATTTCCTGTTCCACATTCGCCGGCAGCAGTAACATCGCACAATTCTCTCTCGGGAGCGTCCGCTAAACCTCGTCCCAGAAACGTTCGCTCAGATATTTTGTCCCGGAATCCGGGAAAATGGTCACGAATACGGCCTGCTCCCCCGGCTGAAGCGATGCGGCAACCTGGAAACAGCCATCGAGAGCCGCGGCAGCGCTCGGGCTCAGCAGGAGGCCTTCTTCTCTCGCGGCGCGCTTGACCAGCCGGTATGCGTCTTCCGTTTTGACCGTGAGGCTGGCGTCGGCCAGCGTGGCATCGTAAATATCGGGCACCATCGCCGACGGCATATGCTTCCAGCCTTCGAGCCCGTGAAATGCCGCGTCCGGCTGGAGGCTAACGCAGCGAATCGCAGGATTCAATTCCTTCAGGCGCCGCGTCGTGCCCACGAATGTTCCGCTAGTGCCGAGTCCCGCCACAAAGTGAGTTAACCGGCCGCCGGACTGCTCCCAGATCTCGTTCGCCGTGGTCTTATAGTGGGCGCGCCAGTTCGCAGGATTGCTGTATTGGTCCGGGTAAAAATACTTGCCCGGCTCGGCCGCGATGATCTCCCGTGCACGGATGATGGCCCCGTCAGAGCCTTCATCGCCCGGCGTGATGACCAGCTCCGCTCCGTAGGCCGCCAGAATCTGTTTCCGCTCCTCGCTTGCGCTCGCCGGCAGACAGAGCTTCACATGATACCCGGACGCCGCCGCGATCATTGCGTAGGCGATCCCGGTATTGCCGCTTGTCGCGTCGAGAATCGTCTGTCCCGGTTGCAGCCGCCCGGTGCGCTCAGCGTCGCGGATCATCTCAAGTGCCGGACGATCCTTCACCGAGCCGCCGGGATTCAGCCATTCCGCCTTTCCATGGAATTCTGCATTCGGATAATTTCGCCCCAGGCGCTCCAGCCGCAGCAATGCCGTGTTTCCGATGCAGCCGAGCAAGCTCCGGCCAATGGGTTCCGTGCCCGTCAACGACTCGGTCCAGAGAGACTTCTTCATTGTGTGCATGCGTTCCGGTCTTCCCTTGCCTTGTTCCGAGCGGCCCTGTGTGAGTTCTCCCAAAGCCGATGCGTCCTCGGAAAGGCCAGCACCCGCCCGAATGTACATGCGGGACAAGGTCACATGTATTCTACTAATTTAGCATAACTTAGCCGATTTCGGCCCGCATCGGGAGGGGGCTCGATCTCGGCGAGATGAGAAGATATACAGGCCCACAATGTGTTTCGGGATGTGCGCGCATCAATTTATTTCTAATCCAATGGTTCCAGCTTGACGATGGAAGCGCCGTGATTGCTGCCCACCCAGAACGTCACCGGGGTCGTGGTGTTGTCTATATAAACTCTGCGGATATTCGTGCTTCTGGGAAGCAAATATTGGGTGTATTGGCCACTCTTGGTGTCGAGCCGAAGGACACGATCGGTGGTCATCCCTGCAGTCCATGCGTCGCCGTTCTTGTCGACCTCAGCGTCATAGCTCGAGGTTAGCGGTATGGGCGCTGGCCACTCTTGGAAGTGTCCTGTCCGGGTATCGAGCATTCCAATTCCATTTCCACGGTATTCGCCGAACCAATACCGGTCTTGTGCGTCCATCTCTCCACGGCGCGGCGCTGTGCCCTTAGTAGGAGTCAAATAGGGTGTGATTTCGAGCGTTTTTGAGTCAACCTTTACGATTGTTTGGGCGCTCATGTCAGTGGCATAAGCATTGTTTTGAGCGTCGGTGTCCACATCGTAGGTCATGTGCCCTCTGCCTCCACCGGGATAAAGAACGATGGTCTCAATCTTGCCGGTCGCGAGATCCAACCGATGCAGGTCGCGACTTCCCGCATCCGCCAACCAAACTTTGCCATCAACGTCATCATGCCAGGGCGCCACCATGTTAACTTGAGTAGAGTCGTTGTTTACCTCCGGGGGCATGCTCCAGGTCGTGAATTTGTGCGTCTTTGCGTCAAATTTCGCGACGCCTCCTTGCAGCGTCTCGCCCATCCAAAAGTTTCCTTGCTTATCCAGCTCCAAGTCGAGTAAACCGGTAGGCTCGTTTGGTTTCAGCACTGGCACATTGTATTCGACCACTTCGCCGGTTCTTGGATCAAGCTCCCCCAAGTATTGCTGCCCGAAATCGACGTACCACGCTATCCCATGAGAATCCAGGATGACATCGTGCGGCATGGCATTGCGCCGTGGGAGATCATACTCGGTGATGATGACATGCGTCGCTTTGCCTGTTGGGCGCGGCAGCGTTTTGAGAGCATAGGCCCCCGGAGTCCAAGAAATCGTAGTCATAAACTCAGCTTGCTTCTTGTCCCTTTCGGGATTCGGAACAACCGTGTCGCGCGTACCGACCCGCAACTGCGGGCGGGTTGCCATGCTTCCTTGGGCATAGCCAGCCATTCGGTGGAAAAGCGCCACCCATTCGTCCGCGGTGTGATGGGCCCTCACGGACGATTCGAGAGTGTGGCAATTCACACAACTCAGCAAATAGTCTTTCTGTTCTTGAGTGCCCGGCATGCTGAGCAGCCATTCCTCACTCGTGAGCTGAGCGGAAAAATCCTCGATAGGGTGGAGTTTCAGGTCCACCGTGGCGGTTTTTTCCGCGGTAACTTTCACTATTCCAGGGTCATTCATTTCAAATCCAGTCGCACGGATTTGGACGGAATATTCCCCCGGTTGTAATCTGTTCTGGGGAAAGCTGTAGCGGCCTTGTTTATCGCTGGCCACGGTCACCGTTACAGTGGAGCCCAATCTCTTAGCGCTTACCAACACACCTTCCATCGGGCCTTCCTCTTTGGAGCTGACCTGCCCGGTCAGTGATGCCGAAGTCGTAGACTGACAGAACGTGGAAATGGCAAGTAACAGTCCTGCGGCGGTCGTAGCCACCATTAGCAAACAAGTTTTCTTCTTCGTCACGTAATCCTCCCCCGGCATCTTTAGGAATTATGATATGTGCAAATATCACGCTTGTCCAAATTAGAATTTGGACAAGCGTGAAGCGGGTCAACGAATTGGACAGTAGAAATACCATGCCATTTCCAAAATAGCGTAATTACGCCGATTTTAAGAGAGTCCAATTAAACAGCAACCATCCTCAGCGGAGCTTTTGGAACGGCCGACCTGCCATCCGCGCAGGTTCCAAACACTGAATTATGCCTCTATTTTCGAGGATGACTGACCAAGTTCTCAGCTAATTTGGGCAGTAGTGATTTTCTTTAGGCTGCAAGACTCATGGTATTGGCGCTCAACTTTTTGTCTTTACAACACCCGGCTGCGCTCCTTATTCTGCAATCATGTGGAATGTCAATAATCGGTTCGAATCCCGACTAATAGAAGCATTGCCAAGCGCTGGCTTCATTGTCAACAGCACGGGCGGTGTGACACGAGCGGAAAAATATGGCTGTGGCGCAGAGTTTCGCCGTACTTCGGATGACCACTACCTGATGACCATTCTTCCAGCCATCCTGATGAACGGGCAATTCACGCGTCTCTGGGATGCGGGCTATCAGAAATTCTTGCTGACCGATGACGGCCGGAAATTTCCAGCGAATGCCGACCAGCTTCTCCGCATGCGCCGCTTCAACGAAGAGATCAGAACCGCGCTCGGCGTGCCCACCTATTACAACGAAGCGCTTGGATCGACATCCCTGGTTTCTGTCTACGACCGTGTCGCCGGCCGTCCCGGCGATGTCCCCGACCGCACCGTGGGGGTAAAACCCATCACGGGTCACTAGCCATCCACAGTGCCTATCCCCCCGAGATGCTTACAGTAAGAACCCTCTGTTTGTGTCTTGCGATACCGACGACCTAAACTGACATACCCGCCGTGTATAACCGAGACGTAGAAGACGCGGTGCTGGACCGGTAGTGCCTGTTTGGAGGAAATGCTATCCGTGCCGAAGTGCTCCGTTGGGAACATCCGGGGTGTGGCTCCCGAAACACTTTGCGATGAGGTCCCGTGCGCGGATCCTATTCTTTTTCTCTCAGAAACAATAGGAGGACGAGACCTATTCCGATTATCAGAGACAAGAATTCTAGGACCTCTCGAAGTGTTGTACTTTGAGCAACTTGTCGAAACCGATCAATCCTGCTCTAATAAGAGGGCGGCAGTGAAGTTGTGAGACAGGAATGGAGCGATTTTCCCGCACAGCCCGAAGCATCTCTAGGCAAGGAGGATCTACCGACAATCATCGGCTTCTGGTGACACAAAATGGAGGTGAGACGTGTTCCGACACACGGTCCCGTTGGGACGGATCTTCGGCATCGTTGTAGACCTCGATTATTCCTGGTTTCTCGTCTTTGGCTTGCTCACGTGGATTCTGGCCGTCAGCTACTATCCTGCTGAATTCACGAACTGGAGCTCTGGAGAGTATTGGTTGATGGGAGCGGTGACCGCCATCATGCTCTTCGTCAGTGTGTTGCTCCATGAATTGGGACATTCCGTCGTGGCCAAACGGTTTGGAATACCGGTGCCGCGCATCACGTTATTCATATTCGGGGGAGTATCCGAGATCGCGGCGGAACCACCCAGCGCCGGTGTGGAGTTTTGGATCGCGGCTGTTGGTCCTCTTGTGAGTTTCGCGTTAGCTACCCTTTTCTGGGAATTGGAACCGCTGGTTGCTTTCTCCTCACCGTTGCTAGCGCTTACCAAGTACCTCGCCTTATTGAATCTTGTTTTGGGCGCATTCAATCTCCTTCCAGGCTTTCCTCTGGACGGGGGACGTGTCCTCCGTGCTTTCGTGTGGCGGGTCACGAGCAACTACCAGCGCGCGACTGCCGTGGCCGCAGTTACGGGACGCTTTTTTGGTTTCTTCCTAATTTTTATGGGTGTTTGGCAGGCGCTCGCTGGAAATTTCATCGGTGGGCTATGGATTGCTTTCATTGGTTGGTTCTTGGAGAGCGCCGCAGGAAGTCAACTTCAGCAGGAAGCTTTGAAGAGCCTGATCGGCGAACACAGAGTGCTCGATGCCATGAAGCAGGACTTTCTTCAGATCTCCGGCGACGTTACCCTGCAGGAACTGGTTGACAAGCACGTCTTGCCCGGAGGCGCCCGCTGCTTCGTAGTGAGCGATGCCAGCGGTCTGACCGGCATGGTCACGTTTGCCGGCATCCGCGGGGTATCCCGATCCGCGTGGCCGACGACGACTGCCTCGCAGGTGATGGTCCCAGTCCAGAAACTGGTCACGATTCGCCCGGATGCGCGACTGTGGTCCGCCCTCGAGAAGATGGGACGCAATGGTGTCAACCAGTTGCCGGTGGTCGATGGGAACGGAATTGTAGGGATGCTTTCACGTGAAGATATTCTTCACTACCTGGGTGTACTGCGGGAGTTCGGCACATAAAGTGGAGTTGGGCGAGTCCGGCTCCTAACACGGAGCAAAGGAGAAGATTCATGAACAGTTCTGCTGACAAAACGCGTTGGCGCTTGATCGTTTCCCTCGTAATTGTTGCGCTAGTAGTAGGCGGGGTTCTGCGTACGGGGATCGTTCGGCTGCCGGGACAACGAGTCCTTGGCGCCCAGAAGGTCGCGCTGAATATCGCGAGCAATGTCGCCCCACTTAGTTTGGCCGATTTCAAGAATGGCTTTGCGTCGGTTATTGGTCCGGCCTTGCCGGCCGTAGTGAACATTTCCTCGACGAAAGTCGTCAAGCGAAAGAACAATTTGCCAGACTTTTTCAACGATCCGCTGTTCCGGCAGTTTTTCGGAGATCAGTTTGGGCCTCCCTCTGCCGCCCCTCAGACGGAACGAGAGTACAGCTTGGGATCGGGCGTTATTGTCAACTCCGATGGCTATATCATGACGAACAACCACGTCGTGTCGGACGCCTCAGACGTCGAAGTCTATACGCAGAATCGAAAGAAGTTTAAGGCGAAGGTGATCGGCACAGATCCCCGGACGGATATCGCCGTGTTGAAGATCGACGCCACTGGGCTTCCTATCCTAACGCTCGGTGATTCCTCCAAGTTGAAAGTGGGTGATCTCGTGTTCGCCATCGGCGATCCGTTCGGAATCGGCGAGACGGCTACGACGGGAATCGTGAGTGCCACGGGACGCGGCCTCGGCGGGGCGATTGAACGTTATGAAGACTTCATACAAACCGATGCCGCGATCAATCCGGGCAATTCCGGTGGCGCGCTTATCGACCTGCACGGATACCTCATCGGGATAAACACGGCAATTATTTCTGGTGGCGGAGGCGGAAGCCAGGGCGTCGGCTTCGCCATCCCGATCAATATGGCGCGCAATGTCATGGAGCAGATCGTCGAACATGGGAAAGTGATTCGAGGATATTTGGGAGTGAGCATTCAGGCGGTAAATGCCGACATGGCCAAAGCGTTTGGCTTAAGTCAAGGTGGCGGTGCATTGGTGGGCGATGTCAGCCTCAATAGCCCAGCCGCCAAAGCAGGAATCGAGAGAGGGGATGTCATCCTAGAGCTGAATGGGCAAACGGTTATTGGTCCGGATGACTTGAGCGTTCGCGTTTCCGAGATGGCCCCGGGCACCGTTGTCCACCTCAAGATATTCCGCAAGGGGCAGACGCGAGATATCGACGCTGCTCTCGGCGAGTTTACCGAAAAGCTCGAAGCAGCCAGAGCGGGCGAACCGCTGCCCACGACCTTGAACGGCGTGCAGGTTCAAAATCTGACGCCTGATCTTGCAAGGCGGCTTAACGTGCCCGCTTCCATGCGCGGGGTGGTTGTCACTGCCGTGGACCCCGCAAGTCCAGCCGCAGCTGCAGGCCTCCAATCTGGCGACGTCATTCAAGAGGTCAACCGCAAAACGGTCAGCAACGTAAATGAATACCAACAAGCGCTACTCGCAAGTGGAAATCAATCAGTGCTCCTGCTCGTGAACCGGGGAGGGGTAACTCATTTCGTCGTTGTTCAGCCACAGTGAACTGCTGGAGGCCAATCCGAGTTACGAGCGTCACAACTTTGGCTCTCATGTGCGACGCACGATTAAGGCCGGTTTCTCGCGGACAATGATCGATAAAGATTGAGCGGCTGGTATGTTTTTCGTATCGGTCAGATTCATAAGTGGGCAGGGAACCTGTGCGCAAATCTGCCGGCGATTTTGCGCGGAGCGAAATTGTGAGCAATCTGAAGGGAAAATCGCAGATGCGTCGCGTTACACCTCGAAATCTGGTTCTGGTGATCGCGCTCGCCGCAGCCGGAGCGCTTTCGGCAACTCCCGCTCGCGGCCAGCAGCAAGCCCGGACGAATCCGGAGACGGCGTTGGCCGAGGCGCTCTCTGCGGCCTGCCGGCAAGACGCCGCGGCATTCGCCAACTTCCTCACATCCGATAACGCCACGGCCTATCGGGCGCTTCCCGGCCCGCAACGCACGGCGCTCATGAAACGGCTTGTCCTGCTCGAAGATCCCGGACGGGCGCTGCTCTCCACCACCGCCAGCGGCCGCCTGGCGGTACGCTGTGAAGGTCCCGGACTCGCTACCGAGATGCGCTTTGGCGAGGTGCGAACGCGTGAGAATCTTGCGTTCGTCCCAATGGAGATTCCGCTTCCGGGCGAACCTTCCCGGTCGATCACGTTTGGCCTGGTGCGCGAAGGCGGCGACTGGAAGCTGCTTTCGGTCGGCCTGATTCTCCTGGATATTCCTTCGATGGCGAAGCAGTGGGAACAGGCGGACCTGGAGGCGCGCGAGGACAAGGCCATCGCCGCTTTGCGTAAGCTCGCTACGGCGCTGGAGACCTACCGGCGCGCATATGGAAAACTGCCGGATACGCTCGAACCGTTGGGCCCGGCACCAAGTAGTGGAATTTCTCCGGAGGCTGCGGGCTTGGTCGACGCGGAACTGGCTGCCGGGAACATGGACGGCTATGCGATTCGGTACAGCATTGTGCCCGCCGGCGGCAACCTGCCGGAGGAAGATGCCAACCAAGCCGCGAAATTTGAATTGGCCGCGACGCCGAATGAGTACGGCAAGACCGGGCGGCGATCTTTCTTTCTGGATGCGGCTGGGGTGTTGCGCGGCGCCGATAAGCAAGGCGCCGTCGCAGCCTCAACCGATCCACGCATCGGACCTGCTTAGGAGCACCCCGGCGCCCGGATAGCACACGCCTAAGTTTTTCGCTTGCCACCCGCTCCGCCGCAGAGCAACAATACATTCACCCTTCCATTCCCGAGCGCGGGCGCGCGCGCGGAATCCATCAATAAATGAACGAGTTCGTGACGCAGAAGTCCGCCTGCTGCTTAACGTGCACGATGTCCCAGCGTTCAGACAAGCCGCTGATTTTGGTGCCGGGCCCTATGCCGGTCACATCTGGAACGACGAGCGATCCTGAGCGCCGCCAGGCCATTCGCTATCCATTCACCGCAGCAGCGGAGATCATCGACCTGCGTTCGCAGACGCGCGTGATCGGGCGCACTGCGGACCTGGGCCGAGGAGGGTGTTACGTCGATACGCTCTCACCCCTCGCGGTGGGTACCGTTGTGCGTGTGCGCCTGGAGCGCGAACGGCGTGTGTTCGAGGCCGTGGCCACAGTCATTTATGCGCATCTCTCCATGGGAATGGGGCTGGCGTTTACCGAAATCAAGCCGGAACATCGAGCTGTATTGGAGGCATGGATAGCCGAGCTGAGCGGGGAGCGGTTGCCCGAGCCCGATGCGGCGGCTACGGTACCTGAAGCCGGCCCGGTCTCGGCGGTTCTCAACTTGCAGCAACTCTTGAACGAACTTATCAATCTGATGGTCCGCAAGAAAATCATCAACGAGAATGAACGGGCGGCATTGCTGCGCCGGATGTTCCGTTGATGCAGCAGTTCGTGGTTGTTTTGTTCTGATGTGGAATCTCTTCTTCGTTCCTATGTTTGTAAGGTTGGCCAATTCCCCGTCCAACACGGAAAGCGGATAGTAGCAGCCACCTAAATATGGCCTCCGCGCGGGAAAGGTGTGTGCGGCGACAAACCTAGCGGAGGAAGTGGCTTTGGCGATACCATCCTAACTCGGGTCATGACTCCTCTCCTTCGAGATAGAAGCCGGCGGAACGCCACCTTCGCGGCGCTTGTGCTGCTGGCCGCGGGAACCTGGGCTAAATCGTCTGTTTGTGCCGCCCAAGCCGGTCGCGCGGAACAACTGGCAAGACAACAGTCGTCCGGAACGGAATCACCGCTCCCCGTATTTGAGTTGCACAGCGGATTTTGGGTGAATCTGCATCATTTTCTTTACCTGCAAGCGCGGCTGCGGAAGGGTAACTCCGTTTCAATGGACAGTAAAAGAGGAACAGCGCCGCCGAATGAGGTTCCGGCCTCTCTGATCGGTTTTCCCGCCGAAGAAATCCGGGCTTGGCAGGCTGCCGTGGCGTTTTATGCAAAAGATCTGGCTGGACGCGACCTGCTTCTCAACAGCGATATGGAAACCATAAACAACCGGCTGTCCGAGATGGAGACGTGTGCAGATCTGGAGGGAAAGAGTTCCACCGCGTGCCGATCTGGTCTGCAATCCGATTTGGTCGAGACCCTCGACCGCGCCGCTCCGGTCTACCGGGCACACTGGTGGGCCGAACAGGATCGCGCAAACCGTGAATGGATTGCCCAGGTCGCGCCGATGGTCCGGCAGATGGGAGTGCAGCTTTCCGAACAGCTTGCTGACGTTTATCAAAGGCCGTGGCCCGCGAGGCGGCTGCGAGTAGACGTGGTGTGGTACGGGGGACCCTACGGGGCGTACACCTCACTCAATCCGACCCACCTGACCATCTCAAGCCACGACGCACGCAATCAGGGGGTCTATGGATTTGAAGTTCTATTTCACGAGTCCTCGCACGCGCTGGCAGGCGCCGTAACCGAAGCGATCGCTCGGGAATTCCGCCAGCGCGACAAACCCATTCCCCGCGACCTCTGGCACGCCCTGCTGTTCTACACCACCGGCGAACTGGTCCGCCGCGACCTCGCTTACGGAACAATGACTATTGCCTCTCTGCAAGGAGCCGTTCCGTCCAAGTACCAGCCTTACGCGGCGCGATTCGGGCTCTATTCCGGCGCGTGGGAAGGCTTCCGCGGCCTGCTTGATCTTTACTGGCGGCCTTACCTGGATGGCAAGATCTCCTTCGATACGGCGATCGCGCGACTCGCGTCCGCACAGTGAACCAAGCCCAAAACGGCCCAAACTGGCGGCGGAATTGTCCCGCAGGTCGGAGTGTGCTAATCTTCTCGGCTTGAAAGCGCGGTTTCCGCACACACGGAAATCCCCTCTGACGCTGCTCTTTGTGTTCGGGACGTCACACCGGGACTTTCTGCGACTCCCGAGTACCTGGCAGACCAGCAGGCTGGACTGGCTCCACAGAGACCTCGGCGGATCCGGGAACGCATCGAAAAGGAAGAATTGACTCAACGCAATGGCCACGAAACCTGCCATGAGTAAAGCACTCGAGATCAAACTGGCGCATTCGCCGGACTCCGACGATGCCTTCATGTTCTACGCGCTGGCGACGCAGAAGGTGCGCACACCTGGGCTGAAGTTCTCGCACGTTCTGGCCGACATTGAGACGCTCAATCAGGCCGCTCCTCAAGAAATTTACGACGTGACGGCGTTTAGCTTCGCCGCGTACCCTTTTTTGCGCGACAAGTACGTGCTGCTGGATTGCGGAGCAAGCTTCGGCGAAGGGTACGGACCCATCGTGGTTTCGCAGCACCCGCTCAAGCGCGAGGATCTCGCAAAATGCCGGATCGGCGTGCCCGGCCTGCGCACCTCCGCCTATATGACACTGAAGCTGTATGAGCCGCGCGTGGAAGCTGTCCCGATGGGGTTCGACAAAATCCTGGACGCGGTGAAGAATTCAGAGGTCGATGCGGGCCTGCTGATCCACGAGGGTCAGCTGATGTTCTCCCAAATGGGGCTGCACCGGGTCGTTGACCTGGGCCAGTGGTGGCTCGAACAGACGGGCCTTCCGCTGCCGCTCGGCGCCAATGGCGTGCGCCGCGCGCTTGGCCCGGCCGTCGGTCTCCAGGTAGCGCGCGCAATCCGCGAGAGCGTAACCTACGCGCTGGACCATCGCGAAGCGGCGGCCAATTACGCGATGCAATTCGCGCGCGACATGGATCCCGAACTCGCCGACAAGTTTATCGGGATGTACGTGAACAAATGGACGCTCGGCTATGGCGAACGCGGGCGCCAGGCGGTGCGCGAATTTCTCACACGCGGCGTGAAAGCCGGATTGATTCCGGGCCCGCCCGATGCGGAATTTTTGACCGAAGATTGAGGAACGAAACGCCTTCACGGCTCTGTTGTGGATTGAAAACGCCATGAATTAACGATGTCACCGTAAGTCTGGCTGCTTCTCTTTCCGGCTTCCGCAGGTTTCCTGCCGAAAAACTATTTATGTCAGCGAGAAACCTCGCTTGAGGAGCCAGCCGCTGCGATTGCTTCCTCCGAATTGCATATGTTTTCTACCGGCGATCCCAAGGTGAGACCGTCCGGGCTTGCCTTGACGCGGTTCGGCGTTTCGCTTAGAGTCGAGACGATTCGCATGAAAAACGCCGAAAAACCGTGACCATGCAGCGAGTCCTGTCCACGTACCTTTTCGTCAACCGTAAACTAACCGCTGCCTTGGTCCGTGAAGTGGCGCGCGCGGAAGTTTCTGCGATTGAATTGTTCTGCTCGCGCGGGCACTTCGACTACCGTTCCGCCGATGACGCTCGCGAACTGGCCTCGTGGCTTGCTGGAAACAACTTCACGCTGCACTCGATCCACTCGCCGACGACCCGCGATTTCCATCCCACTCGCGAAAGCGGCACGCCGCTTTCGATTGCCGACCCCGAACGGGTGAGGCGCCAGGAAGCCGTGGACGAAATGAAGCGCGCTCTGGACCTGGCGGAATACATTCCGTTTCGATATTGCATTCAGCATGTGGCGCGTTCGCGCGATATTCCGGACCAGCGCCGATGGGATGCGGCGTTCAGTTCACTCGAACACTTGTCCCTGTTTGCGAAGCAGCGCGGCGTCACCCTGGCGCTTGAAAATACGCTAGGCGAGATGGCCACCCCGGCAAACCTGAAACATTTCCTGGAGCAGACGCGCCTCACAAACGTGAAGCTGTGCTTCGATATCGGACACGCGCACATCGCGGGCGGCGTTCCTTCGGCCATTGGAATTATCCGCAACCTCGTGGTTACCACGCATGTCCACGACAATAACGGCGAGCGCGACGATCATCTGTTGCCGTACGACGGGACCGTCGACTGGAACGCCATGCTGGCGTCGTTGCCGCCCGAGGCGCCTATTGTCCTGGAACTGAAAGAGCCGGCCGCTGCTGCTGGTTCGAGCGAGTTGCAGGCGTTCGCCGAAACGCTACAGCGAGCGCGTAGCGTCTTCGAGAAGTTCGAACAGGCCCTAGCCAAGGCTTAGCGCGCCGCAACAACGTGATCGTTTCGATTTTGTTGTCGCTCGCGTCCCCGGCTATGCCGGGATGCCCAGACCGTGCTTCAGACGCGGGCCCGTTTATGTTAATCCAGGGGAAACCCTGACCTCTAAGAGCTTGTTGAAAAACGCTTCTGACCTTGTCATTCCGAGCGTAGCGAGGAATCTCTCTTAGACAAGAGCCAAGAAAAAGAGGGATTCCTCGGTGCTTCGCTCCTCGGAATGACGAGCCGCAAGAGTTTTTCAACAAACTGCTAAAGAGGTGAGCTACAACACCTGCACACTCTGGCAAGTGTATCGAGACGATTTGGAACGTTGACAGAGCCGCGCCTTGTGAAGGGAGAGAATCAACTTTTATGCCGGTGGTAAGCATTGAAGATGTCGGGCAGCATGACGGGCAGGAAGTCACGCTGCGCGGGTGGCTGTACAACCTGCGTGAGTCCGGGAAGCTGCTCTTCCCGATCTTTCGCGACGGTACCGGAACGATCCAGGGAGTCGTATCGCAGAAGGACCAGCCGGCGGCGTTCGATGCGCTGCACGGCCTGACGCAGGAGTCGAGCGTGATCGTCACGGGACGGATTCACGCCGATAAGCGCGCGCCGGGCGGGTTCGAAATTCAGATCACGGCGATCGAAGTGGTGCAGCGCGTTCCGGATGACACTCCCTATCCGATTCAACTCAAAGAGCACGGCGTGGATTTCCTGCTGGACCACCGTCATCTCTGGATCCGTACGCCTCGCCAAGCCTCGATCCTGCGCATTCGCGCCGAAGCGGTTCGCGCCGCGCACGAATACATGGACTCGCATGGCTACATTCTGACCGAAGCGCCGATTTTCACTCCGGCGGCCTGCGAGGGCACGACGACGCTATTCGAAGTCCGGTACATTGACGACCAGAAGGCCTACCTGACGCAGTCGGGGCAGCTTTACGTCGAGGCGACGGCCATGGCGCTGGGCAAGGTGTACACCTTCGGGCCCACCTTCCGAGCCGAGAAGTCGAAGACACGGCGCCACCTGACTGAATTCTGGATGCTCGAGCCGGAAGCCGCCTACGCACATCTGGAAGACATGATGGCGCTGGGCGAAGAATTGGTCAGCCATATCGTACAATCGGTGCTGAAGAACCGCGTGCGGGAGCTCGCGACGATTGGACGCGACACCACGAAGCTCGCGAGCGTCGCACCTCCGTTTCCGCGCATCACTTACGACGAAGCGATTCAGATCCTCCAGCAGCGCGGCCATCCAGCGAAGTGGGGAGATGACTTTGGCGGCGACGAAGAAACGATGCTATCGGCCACGTATGATCGTCCGGTGATGGTGCATCGCTATCCGTCGGCCCTCAAGGCATTCTACATGCAGCCGGACGCTGACCGGCCCGATCTTGCCCTTGGATTTGACATGCTGGCGCCCGAAGGCTACGGCGAGATCATCGGCGGCGGTGAGCGCATTGCCGACTACGATTTGCTCGTAAAGCGGCTGCGCGAAAGTAATCTTCCCGAAGAGGCGTTTGGCTGGTATCTGGACCTTCGACGTTATGGCAGCGTTCCGCACGCGGGCTTCGGGTTGGGCCTGGAACGCACGGTCGCATGGATTTGCGGAACTGAGCACATCCGTGAAGTGATTCCCTTCCCCCGGATGATTTATCGCGTCTATCCTTAGGTCTCGCTGCTTTCTGCTCCTTGGGGGGAACCGGCGCGGGATTCCAAAATGGCCCTAAAGATTCGCATCATCGGAGTACCGATGGACCTCGGCCAGAGCCGCCGCGGAGTGGACATGGGTCCCTCGGCGCTCCGCGTCGCCGGGCTACAATCGCACCTCAAGGCGCTGGGCCACACGGTGGAGGACATCGGCAACGTCGCGGTGAAACAGCCCGAGGAACAGCACTATGGCGAGAAACGCGCCAAGTACCTGAAAGAAATCTCCGAGACCTGCCGCGGCTTGGCTGAAATCACCGAGCGCACTCTCGCAGAAGGTTTCGTGCCGCTGGTGCTTGGCGGCGACCACTCCATCGCCGTGGGTTCCTGTTCCGGAGTGTCAAATTATTTTCGCCGGCAATCGAAGCGGGTCGGTTACTTGTGGCTCGATGCGCACGGCGACATGAACACGCCGGAAAGCTCGCCTTCCGGCAACATTCACGGCATGCCGCTGGCGGCGATCATCGGGTACGGAGCGCCGGAGTTGGTCGAACTGCTCGGCTACAAGCCGAAGGTTGAGCCGCGCAATGTCGCGCTGGTAGGGGTGCGCGATCTAGACCCGCGGGAGCGCCGCCTGATCAAGGAATCCGGCGTCCACGTCTTCACCATGCGCGACATCGACGAGCGCGGCATGCGCGATGTGATGAGCGAAGCGCTGCGTTTTGTCACCGATGACACCGACGGCGCAGCGGTCAGCCTGGACATGGACTTTGTGGACCCGACCGATGCCCCTGGAGTCGGCACGCCTGTGCGCGGCGGGGTGACTTACCGCGAGGCCCACCTGGCGATGGAGATGATCGCAGACAGCAAAGCGATGGTGTCGCTCGAAATCGTCGAGATCAATCCGGTGATTGATCTCCATAACAAGACGGCGCTGCTGGGCGTCGAAATGGTGCTCTCCGGATTGGGAAAGAAGATCTTGTAGCGCCGCCCTTCAGGGCGGCGCCTTTGACTCAAGCATATGCCCGCCTGAAGGCAGGCGCTACAAGGGCTGGATCGGAGTCGTCGAACTCTTCGGGGGTGGCGTTTTTCCCTACGGATCGCATAATTTATGACCAAAGAAAAAAAACGGTTGCGCGTCGGCATATTGTTTGGCGGGCGTTCGGGAGAGCATGAGGTTTCGCTGATCTCGGCAGCATCCGTGATCCAAGCGCTTGACCCTGAGAAATACGAGGCCGTCCCTATTGGCATCACGAAGGATGGCCGGTGGCTGGCCGGAACGGCAGCGCACAAAATGCTGCCCGAGGTGCTGCGTTCTGGTGAACGCGTCATGCTGTCCGCCGATCCGAATGTGGCGGCCTTCGTGCCGGTCGGTGATGTTCGCACGGATGCGTTGCGTGTGGACGTCGTTTTTCCCGTGCTGCACGGCACCTATGGCGAGGATGGCACCGTGCAGGGCCTGCTCGATCTCGCCGGACTCCCATACGTCGGCTCGGGCGTCCTGGGTTCGGCGGTGGGCATGGACAAAGACATGCAGAAGCGGCTGTTCCAGCAGGCCAAGCTGCCTGTCGTCGAGTTTCTCGCAATTCTGCGGGCCGAATGGAAACACTCACGGGCAAAAGTTCTTCGCGCGATTCGCAAGAAGTTCCGCTTCCCTGTCTTCATCAAGCCCGCGACCCTGGGCAGTTCGGTCGGGATGACCAAGGCGCACGATGCCAAGGAGTTGGCCGCCGCAATGGACTTGGCCGCCGAGTTCGGGCAAAAGATCGTCGTGGAGCGCGCCATCCGTGGGCGCGAAATCGAAGTTTCCATCCTGGGCAACGAGAGTCCCAAAGCATCCGTTCCAGGCGAGATTGTACCGCACCGCGAATTCTACGATTACGCGGCCAAGTATCTCGAAGAAGGGACACGCCTGCTGATTCCCGCAAAATTGAATCGGGGGCAGGTCAAACGCTTTCAGGAATACGCCGTCCGGGCCTTCCGCGCTCTCGAATGCCTGGGCATGGCGCGCGCGGACTTTTTCCTCGAGCACCGCACCGGCCGCATCTACCTGAACGAGATCAATACGATTCCCGGCTTCACCTCGATCAGCATGTACCCGAAGCTGTGGGAAGCCTCCGGCCTCAGCTACCGCGATCTGCTCGACCGCCTGATCGACCTGGCCCTGGTCCAACATCGCGAAAAACAACGCACGAAATATACGATCGAGCTTCCCGCAGGCGCTTCCCCCGGCTCCCTGGAAGGGTAGCCCCGTGGATTCGTTCTCCGCCCGGCATTTCGCGTCCCTCTTGCCGAGTGGGACGAGCAGGCCGTGGCGGAAGAAGCAAACTAATCCGCAACGCAGACTTTTCATCCTTCGCGCGGCGATGGACAGGCTGTCTGCATTTTTTGCTTTGAACTCGCACGAAGCACGCCATCCACGCCCCAACGTCCCGCTTGACTTGAACTCGCGCTCGCTTTAGACTAACCGGTTAGTTAGACAATGAACACTTCAACGCCACGACGAAGGTCCGCGTCCCCGGAATGGGACGTGCAAAAGATGGGCCGGCGCGTGCCGCGCAGCTTGCGACAGGCGCGAGACCTTAGCACCGCCCGGCGCATTGTCAGCGCCGCGGAAGAAATCTTTGCCGAGCAGGGGTTGGCTGGGGCGCGCATGGACGAGATTGCGCGGGCAGCAAGAGTGAACAAGGCCCTTCTCTACTACTATTTTCGCAGCAAGGAAGAGCTGCACCGGTTTGTCCTCGAGGCGCTGTTTTCGCAGTTGCGCGCGGGTGTTGCGCAACAGTACCCCGCCACACCGTCTCCGCGAAAACGCCTCAGCGCGGTGGTGGACAATTTCTTCGAGTTCGTCCGGCAACACCCAAACTATCCGCGGCTGGTACAGCGGGCATTGCTGAACCGCGGGCCGAATCTGGATTGGATCGTCTCGGAATACTACCGGCCGCTGCACAGCCAATTGGTGCGCACGATCGAAGAAGGTATTTCCGCCGGCGAATTCCGGCGCGTGGATGCAAGAAACACCGCGCTTACCGTTATTTCCATCATGGTGTTTTACTTTGCGGCGGCTCCGGTTCTGAGCCGCATTCTGGGGCACGACGCATTGCGGCCCCCGGAAGTGGCCAAACGCCGCCGGGCCGTCCAGGATTTTCTTGAGCATGGGCTTTTCCGGCCAGAGATAGGGATGCGATGAACATTTCGAAATTTTTCATATTCGTCGGCGTGTTGTTCTTGGTTGCGCTGGCCGCGTATCTCGCGACGACGCCGCGCGGCAAAGAAATTCCGCTGACGGGAATCGTCACGGGCAACGACGTAATCGTCAGCCCGCAGGTCGCAGGGCGCATGATCCGGCTCACGGTGGATGAGGGTTCCGAAGTTCACAAAGGAGACTTAATAGCGGAGCTCGATCCCGCAGAACTGATCGCCGCGCGCGATTCCGCGGAGGCGAATATTCATACACTGGAAGCAAAGGTCAACTCCGCGAGCGATACTCGGAGTTGGACCGACGACCAGACCAGTGCTGCGCTGCGCCAGGCCGAAGCCACCTTGACATCGACGCGCTCGCAGCTCGACCAGGCCCGCGCAAATCTCTGGCGCGACCAGACGACTTACAAGCGCCAGCAGAGGCTATTTGAAGGTGGCGTTGCTTCCGCGCAGGACCGCGATCTGGCCGATGCTGCGGCGCGGGCATCCGATGCCGCCGTTAAATCCCTCGAAGACCAGGTGCGTGCCGCGGAAGCGCAGGTTTCGGTCGCGCGCGCCAACCGCAAGCAACTGGACGTCCTGCAAAGCGATCTGGTGGCGACACGCGCACAACTTCTGCAGGCGCGCGCCGATAAAACCACCGCTGATGTGCGTCTTGGCTACACGGAAATCTATGCGCCGCTCGGCGGCATCGTCTCGGTTCGGGCGGCCCGCCAGGGGGAAGTCCTGCAGGCGGGCGAGCCGATCGTGACAATTCTCGATGTCGACCATCTCTGGGTGCAGGCCGATGTGGAGGAAAGCTACATTGATTCGGTTCAGCTTAACCAGCATCTAAGAATCCAGCTTCCTTCCGGAAACATCATCGAGGGTTCGGTCATTTTCAAAGGTGTCGAAAACGATTTTGCGACGCAGCGCGATGTCAGCCGAACCAAGCGCGACATCAAGACATTTGCCATCAAGGTCGCGGTGCCCAATGCCGAGCGCCGGCTCATGTCGGGAATGACCGCCACGGTGCTGCTGCCGCCTCTTCCTTCCACGCGAAGCTGGTGGCAGCGGCTGACTGCGGCGGTGCATCCCACGACAAGCTCAATCGCTGGGTGATCGCGGAACAGGACCACCGGACACGATGAACACGACCGAGACAAACGCAATCGAAGTCGTCAAGCTTACGAAGCAGTTCGGAGACTTCGTGGCCGTGAACGAAGTGAGCTTCACGGTTCACACGGGTGAAATCTTCGGCTTGCTCGGCCCGAACGGTGCAGGCAAGACCACGCTGATCCGCATGATGACAACGCTCACGCCTCCGACCTCCGGCACGGCGGTAGTCGCAGGGAACGATGTCGTGACCGATGCGGACGGGGTTCGACACGCCATCGGCGTCATCCCGCAGGCTCACACCTCCGATCCCGAGCTTACAGCGCGTGAGAACATGTTGATCCACGCAAAGTTATACGGTCTGTCGCGTGTCCAGCGCCAAGTATTGATCCCGCAGCTGCTGGAATCGGTGGGCCTGAGTGATTTCGCCGACAAGCTGGTCGGAAGCTTTTCCGGCGGGATGCGAAGACGTCTCGAAATTGCGCGTGGCCTGGTGCATTCGCCGAAGATCCTCTTTCTCGACGAGCCGACGACGGGCCTCGATCCAGTCTCGCGTACCAGTGTCTGGGAGATGATCAACAAGCTGAAGCAAGCCTCCAGCCTGACCATCCTGCTGACAACGCATTACATGGATGAGGCCGACCAGCTTTGCGACCGGATCGCGATCGTGGATCACGGGCTGCTTGTGGCGCTCGACACGCCGGCAAGACTCAAGGACAGCGTGCCCGGAACCGACATCGTGGAAGCGGAATTCGACAATCCCCCCGCGGACTGGCATGCGTCGCTCGAAAAGCTCGACGGGGCTGCCAGCGTCACCGATCACGACGGCGTCACGCACATCGCCTCGCACAGCGGACCGCTCACGGTCGGAGAACTGATGAACCTGGCGCGTGACCGGGGTGTCACCGTCCGCCGCGTTTCCGTGCAGGGCACTACGTTGGACGACGTATTCCTCTATTACACCGGCCGCCAGCTCCGCGATGTGGCGTCGGAGGAGACCCGGCGTGATGTGAGCTATTTGTACAAGTAAAGGACAATTCCGAAAGCATGAAACTGCAACGCATCCTGGCGATTGTCGAGCGCGACATGCGGAAATTCTTCCGCAGCCCGGCGCTGATGATGATGTCGATGATCTTCCCGCTCATGCAGCTCATCGTGCTCGGCTACGCCTTCGGCGGGAAGATCATGGGGGTCAAGATAGCCGTGGTGGACAAGGACCACACATCGGCGTCGCGTGATGTCCGGCAGCGTTTCGACGCTGTAGCCGCGGGCCCGCGCACATTGAAAGTCGAGGACTACTCCTCGCTCTCTGACGCCGTGGTCGATCTGCGCACAGGATTCGTCCGTGCGGTCGTGTATATCCCTCCCGACTACTCGCGGCGAGTGAACCAGGGGAACCGGCCGCGTATCGCCTTCATCGAGGACAACACGGACAACTTCGTGACCAATGAAGTTCTCAGCCGGATGCAGTCGCTCGTCCAGGACATCAATCGAGGATTGAACCCATTCCAACCCGGGCAGCGGCTGACCGTGCCGACTCCACGGTTGCAGCCGTTGATCGATCTGCAGGTCGTCGAACTCTATCCGTACATCGAGTACATCAAGTATCTGCTCGCGGGCTCGATTTCGATGTCCATCTTCATCGTGGCGATGATCGGCGGGGGTATCACCTTCATTGACGACAAATCACGCGGGCTCCATGAGGGCTACCTGGTCACGCCCATCAAGAAATCGGAACTGATTCTGGGCCTGATTTTCTCGGGTGCAATCAAAGGGCTCATGGCTGGCACGACAATCACGATCATCGGCGGTCTGATCGCCGGAATCGACCGGCTGTGGGATCCGGTGCGGCTGCTGTATCTCGGCGTAGTGCTCGGATGCACGTCGCTGGGCATGATCAGCTTCATGTTCCTAATCATGGTCCGCGTCAGTGACCCGCTCGTGCCTCGCGCCGCTTTTGGCGTGCTCAATACAAGATCCCGATCATCCGCGGCTCGGCCTTGATGGCGCTCGAGGGCAAGGAGCCCAAGCTCGGCCATGACGCGATCCTCGAGCTGATGAAGGCGGTGGACGAGTACATCCCGCAGCCGGAGCGCCCGATCGACCAGCCCTTCCTGATGCCGATCGAAGACGTGTTCTCGATCTCGGGCCGCGGCACGGTGGTGACGGGTCGCGTGGAGCGCGGCGTGGTGAAGGTGGGCGAGGAAGTGGAGATCGTGGGCATCCGTCCGACCTCCAAGACCACGGTCACGGGCGTCGAGATGTTCCGGAAGCTGCTCGACCAGGGCCAGGCGGGCGACAATGTCGGCTGCCTGCTGCGCGGCATCGAGCGCGACGGCGTGGAGCGCGGCCAGGTCCTGGCGAAGCCGGGCTCGGTGACGCCGCACACGAACTTCATGGCGGAAGCCTACATCCTGACGAAGGACGAGGGCGGCCGTCACACGCCGTTCTTCGCCAATTACCGTCCGCAATTCTATTTCCGGACGACGGACGTGACGGGGATCGTGAAGCTTCCGGAAGGCACCGAGATGGTGATGCCGGGCGACAACATCACGATCGAAGTCGAGCTGATCGTGCCGATCGCGATGGAAGAGAAGCTGCGCTTCGCCATCCGCGAAGGCGGCCGAACCGTCGGCGCCGGCGTCGTGGCGAAGATTCTGAAGTAACGAGGTTCCCCCCTCACCCTGACCCTCTCCCGCAAGGGGAGAGGGAAGGAGTCGGAGAAGAGATTTCTCGATCCAGCGCGATCGGGCAGAAGCAAAGGCAAGGACGTTTACGGACTGCAATTGGAATCGTACGGCGAGGGCCGCGAAGCGAATAGCCCGAGCTGTGCACAGGAGTGTAGCTCAGTTGGTAGAGCGGCGGTCTCCAAAACCGTAGGCCGGGGGTTCGAGTCCCTCCACTCCTGCCAATGAAGCGAGTGCCGACCAGGCGAGCAAGACGAGTAACGGCGCGAGACGCGCGAAGAACGGACCAGATGGCTGACGCGAAGAAGACGACGACGATGGACGGAGCGGGCAAGGAA
>JAIQES010000026.1 GCA_020073705.1 Terriglobia bacterium | reverse complement strand
TTCACGCAACTGGAAATGACGGTCACTCGTTGTAGTTCCTTTGCACTCAACGTGTACGTCTCCATAGGGGTGACATTTTCACGTTGCTGTAAAGGGGTGACAGAATTATGGAGCTAAGACAACTGTTTTTCAGCGGCTTGTTAATTCCTCGGCTTTCCTCTACTCTAGCTTGACCACGTTTTTCACGTCCGTGGCGCTATGGTGCAACGGTTAGCACGTGGCCCTTTCAAGGCCAAAATGCGGGTTCGATTCCCGCTAGCGCTACCAGAGTTTTGATCTTCAGGCTGTCTTTTTCGTCCATGCGCCGAGGATGGCGCCTGGCTTGCTCATGTGCGCGTTAGTCTATTTCGTACCTGCTTCCTTTTCCAGCTTCTCCAGTTCCCGGGTCAGCTGTTCGGCCTGATCCCGGAGGGCGCGGAGGCGCTCGACCAGCGAGGGTGCATTTTCCTTAGCGGTTGCCGGGGCGGGAGCGGAAGCAACTATTGCCGCTGCAGGCTTCGACGGCAACGGCGTTCCGGTTAGATCGGCCAGGGCCTCGTCGAAGGTATCGCGATAAATCAGGCGGTCGCCCATGGCCAGAACCACTTTCTTGAGCTGTGGCATGCGGGCTTCGCTGGCCTGAATGTAAATGGATTCGACGTAAAGGAAGCCGCCCGTCACAGGGAGGGCGATGATATTTCCGCGCAAGACGTGCGAGCCTTGCTGGTTCCACAGGGTTAGATCCTTGGAGATGTTCTGGTCCTGGTCGACGCGCGATTCAATCTGCATGGGACCGTACACCAGTTGCTGCTTCGGGAGGTGAAAAAAGACCAACTCCCCCAGGTGGTCACCGTCGCATCGAGCAGCCATCCACCCGATCAAATTGTCCTTGGCCCGCGGGGTAAATGGCAGAATCAGCAGAAACTCGGGTTGTTTCTCCCCTGGCAAAGTGGCCACGACGTACGTCGGCTGCACGGGCTCAGGTTGTCCGGACTGGCCGAACACGTTGTGCGCGATTTCCCAAATGTCTTCCTTGTTGTAAAACACCTGAGGATCGCGCATATGAAAAGTTCGGTATGCTTCTGCCTGCGTTTGAAAAAGAGCCTCCGGATAGCGAGCGTGCCGTCGGAGGTCGGCAGGCATTTCAGAGGCGGGCCGGAAGAGTTTCGGGAATAGATGCTCGTACGCCTGAATAATGGGATCGCTCGGATCGAATACGTAGAGAGACATTTTCCCCGTGTACGCATCCACTGTGGCCTTGACCGCGTTGCGAATGTAGTTTGCGCCGTCCCCGAGGCCAGCCACGGGAAGCGTCGCTGAATATGGATGCGAAAGGGACGTGGTGTAGCCGTCGACCATCCAAACCAATCCGCCGTCATCCGTGATCACCAGGTAAGGATCCTGGTCCCAGTGCAAGAATCCCGCCAGATGTTCCAATCTTTCCTTTACATTCCGATGAATCATCATGCGGCTCTGCCCAGTGAGATAGCCGGTGAAGATTATGTTCGGCTCCCCCTGGGAAATCGCGGCAGCAGCCTTGAGAAGAAAAGATCCGACAGGAAAGCCTCCCGTGCCCTGGTAGGTTGAGTACTTGTTCTGGTCGCCGGATGGATAGTCAAATTCCTCGCGAGCGGTATGGACGAACACCGGATCTTGCGTCTTGCCGCCATAATAGATTTCCGGCCGCGTAATTTGAAACCCCGGCGCCTTGATCTCCGGCGGAGCGTTTTCGATCAGCAGGACAGGGAGGCCATCGGGCGTGATCTTATTGACTTCCGACAGGACCACGCCGAAGCCATGCGTATAAATGAAACGCGGATTGATCCAGCTCTGGCTCGCCTCGGCCGACAATTGGCTGACGTCGAGTTCACGCGGAGACAACAGTACCTGCTTGATGCGGCCATTTGGAAAGTAGCGATCCACGTCGGTTTCGGGAAATGTGTAGTAAGGGCGCAGGGCTTGGATCTGGCCGATCGTTGCGTTGTATGCCCGCAGGTCCCAAAGACGAACGTTATCGAGCAGTGTGGCATCCTGAACGGGATCGACTGTCGCTTGCCCGGAAGCCGCAAACGGATGTTCCGTGGCGTTCCGATTCAAACCGAAGGCAACCGAAGTCGCCTGAATGTGACGTTCGATGTATGGCCGCTCGATCGAGATCTCATTCGGCCGCACGTATACGGCTTGCACCAGGCCCGGCAAGGCCAGTTGCAGGACAAAAAAGGACATGACAACGACGATCGCTAGTTTATATTTCCGCATCCACACCAGGAGTAGCGCTCCGAGCGTGACAACCATAAGGAGCCAGCGCAAAGGGAGAGTAATCTTTTGATCCACGTAATCGGCGCCGGTCATGAAGGCGTGCGAGTTAAGCAGAAGCTCATAGTTGCCGAGGAAAATCCAGACGGCGAAGCCGAGCAACAAAATTACGCTGATGATGCGGACAAAGCCGGCACGCGTGGCGCCCGGCAACAGCAGAGTGTCCGGTCCAAGAACAAGAGTCTTCCCCGGCCCGCCACTCAGCTGTCCGTATCGGAAACGTTCGACCAACTGCCATCCACGGGCCGTGGCCCAGAAGACGAGCGCGCAAAGAATCGCCAGCACGAACACAAACCCGAGTAGCTGCGAATAGAAAGGCAGATCGAACAGGTAAAACGGGAGGCCGCGCGAAAAAACTTGATCCTTCCACGCGTCGGCAGGCAGGGCAATCCCGTGCGAGCCGAAAAAGCGCATGACGGTCCAGTAGTCAATCGAGCTCGTCGCAAACAATATCGCTAACAGGGCCAACCCGACTGGAATCAGACGGGAGTATAGGGGAAAATCCCGCTGCCGGATACCGGCGAAGCGTAGCCCGCTCGTATGGGCCAGCCACAGTGCGACAAACGCCACCACGGCGCCTGCCGCTGCGGGGGCCATGCTGTACCACAGCATGCCAATCCATGTATCAACCTGCCCGACCTCTTTCCACCAATTGTATTCAATGGTGAAATCGGCGGCCGTACTGACCAACCAACCGAGAAACACGAGTAAGAACGATAGAACCAGCAAATTGCGAATCTGTGAGGGGCGCATAAGAGGCATCTCTACGTGCCAGGCAATAGCGCCGCTTCGAAGCCAACATAACAAATTATGAGCGACACGGTATTGCCGTTAACGCAAGCTTCGAGATCGTATCATAACGTCCGTGGGGAGTGAAAAGTGCGCACATCGCTACATCGCTGAGGGCACGCGCCTCTTCACCCTCGACGGACGCTTCAATTCTGTTTATTTCAGAAAATCGGCATCGAAAGAGATTTTCGCGCACGTTTGATGAGGGTAACGCGCAGGAAGAACGGACTGCGGACGAGATGAACAGCTGCCGCGGCGCTGGTAGCCGCGGCAGCCGGTCCATTTATTCGAGTTCGCTGGCGATCAATACTTCTTCCAGGTAAATGAATCGAGCATCCACGGGCCGACCGTGAAACTTTCGTTCTGTAGCCTCCGGTCATAGTGGATGGCGGCACCGCCCATGTCCGTCATGTCTTTGCCAATGACGGCTCCATACCAGCTCGAACCGCCGGCAAACGAAAAGGTAGCATTCGGCGCGTATATCAGTCCTGAGGCGTCCGTATTGCCCTTCAGGCTGATCGTGCCGGTTCCCGCATAGAGGATCTGGAAGTTTTCCGGCACCAGGGTGGGATTTTGGACGCTGTTGCCGGTCAGATCCACTACGGTTCCACCGCCATTGCCGGTGACGTTCAGGATCACGCTTCCGAGCGTACTGCTAGTTCCAACGTTCGGATCAATGGCGCTCAGACAGGGGGAGGCACAGGGATATTCGTCAATGATGATGCCAGATTGGGCTGATTGTTCCCTGATGGTGTTGATGTTGTAGGCCCCGGGCGAAAAGTGTACGTTCTCATTCCCCGATATGGTGATGTTCTGATAAGAGCCAGGGGGAATGTAGATATCTGAGCCCGAAGCTCTGCATGGGGGGGAAGCAAGGCCGATCCCAGCGCACGTGGCATTGTGCCCGATACTCAGGTCCGTTGTGCCCGGTGGCGGGATCGTAGGGAGCGTGTAGGTCACAGGTTGAGGCAACTCCACCAAACCTCCGGTCACATTGCCTGTGGTGCCCGACCATGCAGTAACATTGCCGCTGGTGCAGGTGCCAACGCCAGTTCGGGGCGTGGATAGAGTGCCATTGATTGTAGTGGGGTTGCCACTCGTTGCTAAATTTCCGTTCGTGCCGACATTGCCGCCATAGGCCTGTGTCGTAACCGTCCCACCGCTAACCGTGTTGGAGTCATAACTATCGGTAGTGCCACCCCCGCCGAATTGGAGAGCGCTACAACTCGGGTCGGTCGCGAACGCCGCATAATTGAAGGTCGGTGTCCTGTGCTGTTCCAAAATCGCGGAGACCTGCACTTTGGCGTTCCGAATGGTGCTGATCGTGCCCTCTGAAACGATTTGCCAGGTCTGCACCGTTGTGTTTGTCGTGGAGCCGAATGGTTTAAACGCTGATGTCATGGAGAGAAGCGTTGCATATGTATTGTACTGGATGGTCGCATTGCCAGCCGTCAGGCTGCCCTTGCCGACACCCGTGGTATTAAAAGCATCTCGGACAGAGGAGACCGGGTAATTCGAAGCCTGACTGCTCATAGCTGACAGGATCACAGGATTGCCGCCATAGGTCACCGGTGATACGGTCGTGCTATAGGCAGTGACCGGGTCGCCCGGTCCTCCGGGCTCCGTGTAATTGTTCACAATATAGTTGGCCGCTGAGTTCACCCCGGCTTCGCCTCCGTCCCGGGCTTGCGACATGAGACGGTAATTCAGGCTGGACCAAGTTTCGGTCTGTGAAATAAACATGAGGGAGACAGCCATGACCGACATCACAAACAGCAAGATCAATGTCAGGATCAGTGCTATCCCTTTTTGAGATGCTCTCTTCATAAGATTCCTCGATTCCCAGGCACTAGGGCAACAAACTTAATACGGTCGCAGGCATTGGCTCGATGCGATTGGCCACTCCGCCGCTGGCGAGTTGCCATCCCTCGAAGACGTTGCGCGGCGAAACGTTCAACAAGGCCTTGGTCTCCCTTTGAAACTGATTCGTCTGCGGGTCCTTGTTCGGCGTCTGCACGGTTAAGGTGACGGACACATCCACTACGTAGGTGTCGGCACCCACCTGTTTCTGCTGGTATTTGAAGCATGGAGCAGGCGTAGTAGCACCGGGATCGGGCGGGTTGCCCAAGAGATTCGACAAGATAATCATCGAGGGATTGAAAGCGAGCTTGGTCGCGCCGGGAGCAATGGCCACGACATTGCGATAGAGATTCCCGCCGGCCGTGTCGCACCAGTACTCGATGTACTCCATGTCTCCGTCGTCGTTGACATCGCCGTACAGTTTCAAGAGGAAGTCCCCGGAACCGTTGGCCACGCTTGTCGGTATGATTCCGCTGGCAAAAGCTCCCTCAACTCTCACCGGCGCACCGATGGCGTGCAGGGGGACGGTGAGAGTGGGGAGATAAAATGTCGCATTAAATGTATTCGTCGCCAAAGAGAGATTCGAAACCGTCACAGTTTCCTCATTGTCGCCAGTGTCGATCGCAAGTTGCTCGCCATTGAACATGCCCGCCGCGGAACTAACTGTAACCAGAACGGGCGAATTGAGAACACTCACGGCAGTAGTCAAAGTGACTGGCGTGAGTGGAATCGTGACTGGCGTCGAACCCGCCAAGGAAACCTTTCCTGCCTGGCCAATTTCCTGTTGAAGCACTTCGGTCGCGCTGCGAACGCTACTGTGCATTTCCGTCCGGTTCGCAACCGTGCCCTGATTCTTCGTCATCCCCATCATTGCCGTCATGACGATTCCCGTGACCCCCAGGAGAATGACGAGTGTAATCAGCATTTCCAATAAGGAGAATCCAGGTTGCCGCCCTCTCCATACTCGTTTTCCGTCTTTTTCGCCAAGCGACACGCGGCCTCCTCAGAATGGACTCGTCTTCAGCGAGACGAGTGTGGATTGGGGAAGTGCTCCTTGCAGCGCGCCCACATGGGTTCGCGTCTTTGCTGTGACCGTGATCTGCTTCAATGTCGGGAAACTGGGAACACTTGAGATCTGCCATACGCGGATGTAGAACCAATTGGCAGCCGACGAGGACGGTTGGCCGCTGATGTCAAGGTAGTCTACATAGCCAGTCGCCGGAGCGGTTGGATCGGAGCTTCCACCGACGGTCATTCCGGTTCCACCGCTAGCGACTGTCGGAAATACGGTGGTATCCGAGTTCGGATCGCCCCACGTAAGGCTGATGAGTTGCTCCATTTTGTCCTGGGCATACTCGGAGGTACGGGCTGCCAAATGCCCCTGATTCTCGGTAGTGGACATTGCCAACGCGCCCATCGTCAGGATTCCAACGCTGGCAATGAGCAATATGCTAAGCGCGACCATGGTTTCCAGCAGGGACATGCCCGCCTGCGATGGACGATGAAATGGCCGATACAGTCGTTTCCTTTCCATGTCTCTCCTTACCTTTGCTTCCAACTTGCGGCGGATGCTTCGGTGCGCCAGATTTTGGTTAAGCCCGTGGCGGACACGGTCACGCCAGTAACCGTCCTGCCATCCGTAATGTAGATGGCATCGTTAGGGGTTGGTGCACCTGTGGAAGTGATTGGAATTCCACGGGAATTGAATGTGATGCAAGCTGTGGTTGTGCTCCCGCTGCAAAGTGCCTGACCGAGCGTACCCTGCGTGTTGAGCGGCGGAGAACTCAGGGAGCCATAGCCAAAGGACACGCCCGTTGCAAGGGGTTGATCTCCGCCTTCGGGTGTCCAAGAAGTAGCACCTGATTGTTGCCATTCTACCCGAAAGGTCTTCGCGGAAAAGTCGGCATATACTCGCGCACGGGCGAAATTTGCTGCTGCTCTCATCTTTGCCAAAACAATCGCGCCATTAAGGTCGCGCGCCTCGCCACTGATTCTTAGCTCGCGAATCATTGTGAGAACTGCAGGGATCGCCATCGCGGCGATAGTCATCACGATGACCATCACAATCGCCAGCTCCACGAGAGAAAAGCCGTGATTTCTAAATTTTCGGGAATTTCTGGGATTCTTTTTCATGCGCTCAAGCATTCAATTTGTTCCTTGCGGCCGTCTTCGGCTACCGCTGTTATTGCATTCTGGATTCCAATCATATCTTTCGAGCAATCACTTTAGTTACATGCGGTTACAGGTAGATTGCCGAAGAACCAATTTGATACCACAATTGAGACGTAACAAATGGTTACATTCTTCCATTTCCATTGGTTAAAGCCGATGGTTCGAAACATGCGATGGTGAAGCTCATCGCCGCTGGCGCGACGCAAACGGTTTCTGGGCTGGCGTATGTAAGACTGACGCATTGCACGGTGACCAAGACCGTGAACACCTCCGTTCAGCGGATCCAGTGGATCGACCAGCCCGCATATTAACCGGCCTCTCCTCCCTCGAAGACACGAGAACCCAGCCTGATCAGGCTGGGTTCTTTTCAGCCTTTACCCATACTGTTTTTGAGGAAACAGGCAGCTCAGAAGCAGCGAACGCTCCCAAAAGCGAATTCCGAGCGGCAGCGTATTGTTCGGCGATGAAAAGGAGGTTGCGCTGCGGGAGACTCTTGACGGAGCGCTATGGCCCCGGGCGTATCCGCGCGGAAAAAGGCGCGGCAGATGGCGGCACCGTGCATGCATATTGCGCCGGCCAGCCAGGATCAGTTGCGGCGTTCCGGCACAGTGATGTCGAGTTGTAGATCACTTCGCCCAACGTTACCGAACCGTCGAGCGGCTCTGCGTAAATCTGGTACGTCTGCGATGGACCGACCTGCAATCGTTCGAACGAATAAGAGCCATCGAATTGTGCCGGGCCAGGGTCGCTGCAACTCCATCCGGCAATCGTCGCAGCCGCGACGGCGCCGGTCGCGTTGTCCACAGCGACTACTTGCGCGGGGAAGATGCCGGTCACCCCGGGCGGCGAAACCGGAAGCGCCAGAGGATTTGCCGGCAGGACATGCCCGCCGATCGTGCCCACGTGTGTCGTGTCGCTCGGGTCCGGATAGAGCACGCGCAATCCGTTGCGGTCGTCGTCGGAAAGCGGCGCATCAGGCTGTTGCGTTGATGGCCGGACGCCGGTGAATTGTCCCGGCGGAGGCGCGAAGGGAAACATCATCGCCCTCCATACAGCCGAGTGACTGAAGCCGAAGGTGTGGCCGAGTTCGTGCGTGAGGATGGATTCGAGGTCGTACGCGTTCGGGTTCGGCGGGAACGCCGCGGGAGTGGTGAATGTTGTGGTGGCGTCGCCGGGCCGCAAGAGCACATCCGCATCGAGAATCTCGCCGGCGAATGTCGAAGGCAGTGTGCCTGAAGACAGTTGTTCGCCCGAAGTATCGGCCGACACGACGCGCGTGAACGCCAGGACACCTGCGGCGAAAGCCGAATCGTTCTGGTCGAAGCAGATCGAATTCAGTCCGTCTGATGATGTGCAGGCGGTTTGCACTGCCGTGCGCTGCAGCGTTCCGAGCGATGTGGGTTTGAGCGAAGTGCCGGAAACGCCCGTCCATACGGCCAGCGATTGCTGGACCACGTTCTCGATCTCGCTGAGTCGCCCAGCCGCGGACTGGTCCGCTGTCAGAATCGTGATAGGGCTGGTTCCGAGCACCGTGCTCCACTGCCGATTGATCGTGCCCGGGGTGGAGACATCGAAGCGCGTAAGCTGCGGGCACGAGGTGCCTCCCGAACGCGACGGCGCCTGCCGCATGTCTGCCACCGTCGAGCCCAGCGCGTAGGCTCCTGCGGATGCCGAGGTCACCTGTATCAGGAAGAGGCACGCCAGGGCAATGGATAATATTTTCGCGGGCTCCCAGCGGAGCTCGGTCCCGGCACTGCGGACTTGCCGGCCGTTCTGCATGGTCATCGTGTTTTCTCCTGTGCGCGCGCAATCGCGGCCGCGACGCGCCCGCGGAACTGTTCAACCGGAATCCGACGGACGCCTTCGGTACGGAACACACGGGTCGCCGGGTCGAACACCGCAAAGGTGCTCGAATCCTGAGTCACGGTTTCACGGAGAGTGCGCGGATCGCGGGTGATGCGGAATGTTCCCTCGACCCAGCCCGCCACAGAAAATTCTCCCGCGCGCGACCGTTCCAGAAACACGACCGCCTCATCGCCGGCATTAAATCTTGGCGTGCCGTCCACGGCGGCGGTCAGATGTCCGGCGCGTCCGCCCGGCAGGCGCACCGTGACTTGCGGCGGCAGAGAGCCCTTCATCGATTCGACGACATCGAAGGTCGTCACGGTCCAGATCGCGCCGTTTTCCCATCGCGATTCGGCGCTGTCGCAGCGCACACGTGCTACCGCATCCGCTGCCGCGGCCAGTTGATCGAGGCTCATGCGAGCCAGTGTCGTCGGGCGGATCGCTGTCGCGATGGATAGCATTGCGGCCGCCATAAGGAGTACTTGCATTCGTGTTCGCATCACCGCACCTCAATGGCCCCGGTTCCGGCGGCCTCGTCTTCACTTGGATTTTCAACGAATAGTGTTCGCGGGCCGGCCGCGGCTGTCGCGGGGACCTGCAAGGTCAGGTGGATGATCCCCAGGCCCAGCGGCTCGCGATTGCTGATCGTGATGTCCGGCACAGGCGGCCCGCTGATGGTGTAGGTGTAGGACGGATCGAGACCGCTCATGGAGAACACGCACAGGTCCGCCATTGCCGTCCCGGTCGCGGGCCGCAGGATGACCACTGTGCTGCTGCCGAGCGTGCAGGATGATGTCGCCACCGTGTACGTTCCAATCGCAGCCACGTTCAAACTCACGTTTCCCGCAGCGCCCGACCCGCCATTGGTGCTCAACTCCACGACGACGATGTCTTTTCCTGCAGCGAAGGGAGCGCCCGGCGTCAGAGGGATCGAATCCGGTCCGGAACCCGGCGCCAGCACGACGAATGTCGCTGTATTCGAAAGTGTCCCGTCGGGATTCCGTACTTGCACGGCCAGGTTTCCCGCGGACTGCAGATCGGCAGCAGCCAGCGACGTCGTACATGCCGCGCTAGACACACAGGAGGTGGTACGGGACGCACCCGTGACGAAAATCGTGGAGCCGGGACCCGGACTCGATGCGATGAAGTTGCTCCCGGATATTTCGAGCGTGAAGCCGCCGGCCGATCCGGCATATGCACTCGATGGTGCAAGAGATGAAATGTTCGGGCCCCTGGAAATGGTCACGCTTGCGGTGCCCGATTGGCTGGTGTCTTCCGAACTGGTGGCCACGATACTGATCAGATTCGGCGAGGGCGCTGAAGACGGCGCAACGTATAGCCCGGATGAATTGATGGATCCGCAAACGCCCGGATTACCGCATCCTGCACCGGTGGTGTTCCATGTCACCTGCTGGTTATCCGTACCCGCTATGCTCGCGGCGAATTGCTGTTGGCCGCCGCTCGCCAGCGTGGTGTTTCCCGGCAATACGCTCACGACGATATGCGGCAGGATCGTCACGTTTGCCGAGGCGCTCTTACTGCCATCGGCCTGACTGGTCGCCGTCAGTGTCACTGGATTGGGAGAAGGCACGCCCGCCGGCGCGAGGTAATCAACGCTGTCGCCGTTGCTGGCCGAAATCTGTTGGCACGGATTTGACCCCGTAAGGCAGATTTGCCCGGCAGCTGCGTTTCCACCCGCGATGCCGTTGACCTTCCAGGTGACGTTCTGGTTGGGCGTGTTGTTCACCTGCACGGTGAACGTTTGGCGGTGGCCGATGGCGCGCGTCGCGCTCGCGGGCGTCAGCGTGACGTTGATTGCAGCTGTGAAGGTAACCGTCGCGCTCGCGGAAATGCTTGGATTTGCGTTGCTGCTCGCGTGCACCGTGACCGAGCCTCCTGGCGGCAGACTCTGCGGGGCTGTGTACGTGGTGTTGTCAGGATCGGTTTGCGAATTCAGAATCGTTCCGAGCGTGGCATTTCCCCCAACCACGCCGCTCACGTTCCACGTCACGGTTGCATCCTGCGCTCCGGTCACGATCGCTTGAAACGCCTGCGCGCCACCCAGCGCCACAGTCGCCGCGGTTGGCGACACGGAAACGCTGACAATCGAAATGATCGCCACAGAAACAGACGCTGCCTTCGAGGGATCAGCGAGTGGTGATGCCGTGATCTGCACCGTTGCAGGCGAGGGTGGAAGCGAAGGCGCGGTGTATACGCCACTGGAGGAAATCGTGCCGCAGGCAGCGCCGGCGCAGCCGGCGCCGGAAACAGTCCATGAAATCGTGGGGCTCGGACTTGAATTGGCCGCGGGAACCAGCGTCGCCGTATAGGTGGCCGTGGCGCCAGCATTGACCGAAGCGGGCCCGGTGAGGGTTAAGGAGAATGAACTGGTGATCGTGATTGTTCCAACGCCGCTTTTCGACGGGTCTGCGACGCTGATGGCGGTCAGAGAGACGTTCGGGGGCGCCGTCAGAACTTGAGGGGCTGTGTATGTTCCGGAGGAATTCACTGTTCCACAAGCGGCTCCAGCGCATCCGTTTCCGGAAACGATCCATGTGACCGCCCGGTCGGGATTGCCCGAAGAATTCACGGTTGCCGTGAATGCCCGCGCGGCGCCAAGTTCCACCGGCATCGTCTGCGGCGACACAGACACGGAGATGTCACTTGTAATTGTTACCAGTGCTGTCGCGGTCTTTGAATTGTCCGCAGCGCTGGTGGCCTGCACAGTCACGGAATTGGGCGCAGGCAGATCACCCGGCGAGGTGTAGATGCCGCTTGTGCTGATCGTTCCCACCGTCGTATTGCCGCCCAGGATTCCGTTCACACTCCAATTCACGGCCGTGTTCGTCGCATTGCTGACCATCGCGGTAAATGTTTGTGGTTCACCGAGCAGCACTGAAGCCGAAGCCGGCGTCAGGTTGATGGTCACGCCTGAAGGAGGGGGCTGTGGTGGAGCCGAACCAACGACTCCGCCACAGCCCAGGAAAGACGCAGCGAAAAACGATGCGGCGCACCAGCAAAACGAAATATTCGTCAAACTGCGGCGTCCACGAAATTCCGTGCCTCGTTCCATGCACCGACGAATTGCACGCGCTGTGCCAGCGCGGGGCATTGACAGAAAAGCACTCCATGTATGTGACGCAATGCATAGGTGCGAAGAAGTCGAATGCTAATAAGTCTCGCAACTTCGGGGGTTTACTTCACTTTCTGTTTCGAGGTGCGGGCAGGAGTCCTCCCGAGTACAAACCGCCTGACAGCGTGTCTTGCGCCGACTCCAGTTCCAAATTGGGAAGAATAAACGCTTCCATTGTTTCGAATCGGTACAACATGCGTTGCGATGCCGGGCCGATTCGCAGCGGTTCACTTGCGCAAGATCGAAGGTTGACACGGCGACGAATGGTTTGAATAATCCATCCATGCCTCGCCCCGAAGCCGTCCGCCGGGTAAAGAGCTACTCCGCAGCGACCGGCTATGTTTATCAGTATTATTTTTATGAGGTCGAAAAGATCCGGCGCGGTTTTTCCTCAGGGACCGAATACGTCTATATGGTTTCGGCGAATCGCCAGCACGCATTCCCAGTGCGCATTTTAGTCCTGCAGGATGCGCTCAAGAAATGGTTTGCGCGTACTGGACAACAGCTTACGGGCACCGAAGAGTACGCTGTCGCTAAGATGCGCCTGTTCCAAGCATTCGACGAAATCGAAGGGCTGGCCGCCCATGCGCCCGATCTCTTTGTCGATGACTCGAATCTCGAGACTTTATTATCGCAGTTGGATCTCTAAAGTCCGGCAGGGGCGCCGTGGTCCGGCGGAATCGCTGTTTGATACAAATTAGCTAATCAACGCGCTGTCCCAAAGAGGCGCTGCTCAGGCCTGCTTTCGAAACACTTCGGCGATCGCCATTGCCAAATCTGGCTGTATAAACTGGTAGCCGGTCTGCTCGAGCTTCGACGGCATCACCCGCTGGCTTGGCAGCAACAATGCGTCAGCCATTTCTCCCAGAGCCAGCCGCAGCGCAAACGCCGGAACGGGAAAAAGGGCTGGCCGATGCAGTGTCTTGGCGAGAATGCGCGTGAAATCGGCGTTCCGAACCGGGTTGGGAGTCACTGCGTTCGCCGGTCCGGCAAGTCCGGGGTTTGCAAGCGCAAAGCGGATCATGCCCACGGCTTCTCCAATCGTGAGCCACGACATCCACTGCCGGCCCGAGCCAAGCCGCCCTCCCGCGCCCAGCTTGAACGGCAACGCCATGAGCGGCAGCGCGCCGCCATGCGCCGCCAGGACGATTCCAAACCGCAGCATGACCACGCGCGCGCCGAATTCGGCCCCTCGCGCTGTTTCCGCTTCCCACTCGCGGCAGAGCGCCGAAAGAAAATCGCCGCCCGAGGAGCTTTCCTCAGTGAGGATCTCCTCTCCACGGTCACCGTAATAGCCGATTCCCGAAGAGGCCACGATTACCCGCGGCGGATACCGCAATCGTGAGAGGGCTCCGATCAGATGCCGCGTCGCTTCGATACGGCTGGTGCGCAACAGATTCTTCCGCGACACACTCCATCGCCCACCGGAGATCGAAGCGCCGGCCAGGTGGACCAGTGCGTCCGCGCGCTCTGCCGCTGTGGCGTCGAATTGACCGGCAACCGGGTCCCATCGAACGGCCTGCGCCCGGGTGGTGTTTGCCTTCCGTTGCACGCTTTCCGGGCGCACCAGCCGCACGATCGCGTGACTTTCGCGCTCCAGCGTGTCGATCAGTGACGTTCCCAGGAATCCGGTCGAACCTGAAACCAGGATGCGCATGGGCGGAACCTCCGTTGCCTAATGTCAAGCTACGGCTGCCCTTTATGGAGGTCAATCTAATTTCTGGAACAAATTCATCCTCATTTTCAGGCATTTCAGGATATTCAGATTCCCGGCATTCCTTGCAAGCCGGTCAAATTTCAATATCTTTGCTGGTCTGCTGCATCCCATGTCCAGGCGCGGGAATCCACAGTGGAACTTTGCTTCCAGCGCGGATAGAATATGACAATGCATGTGCGCGTTCTTTTTTTCGGCCGTTTGAAGGATATTGTTGGCAAATCGGAAGAGGATGCCGAACTTTCTGAAGGCGCCCGCGTGGAAGACTTGTTCGCGCGCTATAGCCGAAGTTTTCCCGAGCTTGCCCAATTCCGCGCTTCGGTGGCCGCGTCGGTGAACCGGGAATTCGCGGAATGGCGCGCCCCTCTTTCTTCCGGAGATGAGGTGGCGTTTCTCCCTCCGGTCAGCGGGGGCGCTGTCCCTGCCGGGACCGCGGCCGCGGAAAATCTCATCGCACTGATCCGAAAGCCGATTGAGACTCCGGAGATTATCGCGCAGCTCAAGTCGCCGCCCGATGGAGCGGTGGTGGTTTTCGAAGGCATCGTGCGCGACCACTCCGGCAATCGCGCAACCCTATACCTGGAATACGAAGCTTACGAGCCGATGGCAATCGACAAGATGCGCGAGATCGGCGTGCAGATGCGCGATAAATTCTCCATCCGGCGTTTCGCAATGATTCACCGGCTGGGGCGGCTCGAAATTGGCGAGACCTCGGTGCTTATTGTTGTCTGCTCGGCGCATCGCGCCGCCGCGTTCGACGCCTGCCGTTTCGGTATTGATACGCTCAAACACACGGTGCCGATCTGGAAAAAGGAGTTTTTCCGCGACGGCGCCGTCTGGGCCGAAGGAGAAATTCCTTCCGCATAAGCAATCCTTTTAGCGCAGACAGGAATCTTATTCTTCTGCGGATGATTCCTCCATTGCACCACATCAGAAGGTTTCGAGTGAACGCGCCCCGGCGGCTGGCTGCGGCCGTACTTCGATGGTCCACGTCCCTCCTGCTCGCGGGGGCGCTCCTGACGGTTGTCGCAACCACCCGAATGCCGGTTGAAGCGCAGCAGCGCGGCGATCAGGACCAGCGCGGACGCATCCGTTCCGAGGTCAGTCTGGTCAGCGTTCTCTCCAGCGTGCTGGACAAGGACGGCCGCCCCGCGCTCAACCTCACGCCTGACCAGTTCGAAGTATATGAAGAAGGCGTTAAGCAGAAGATTGAAATCTTCGAACCGGAAACACAGCAGCCTCTCGATCTCACCCTAATGATCGATACGAGTCTGAGCGAAACCCAGGATCTCGAGTTCGAGACCGAGGCCGCCTCGCGTTTCATCCGGAAACTCGTGCGTCCGGGAGACCGTCTGGCGCTTTTTGAATTTGCCGATACAATAACGCAAATCGCGCCGTTTTCCTCCGACGTGCCCATGCTGCAAGCGGCCCTCAAGCGCATCGTTCCTGGTGACGGGACGGCGCTTTATGACGCGGTATACCTGGGCGCGCAATCTCTTGCGCGCAATCCCTTAGGCCGCCGCCGCGTGATCGTCCTGGTGACCGACGGGGGCGAGACGACCAGTCGAACCGACTTTGAGACCGCGCGGCGCGCCGCGCTTCGCGCCGACGCGCTCCTCTACACGATCGTGGTGCGTGTGGTGAAGGTGGAAGGTGGCCGCAACACGGCCGGCGAACATGCGCTCGAGACCATCGCGGATTCAACGGGAGGGGCGACCTATTTTCCGAATGGAGCCGGCGAGCTTGATGAAATGTTCGACCGCATCGACCGGGAACTCCGCACGCAGTATCGCCTCGGCTACTATCCTGACCCGCATCCTCCCGCCGGCACGTACCGCACGCTCGCGGTCCGCGTCAAATGCGAATGCAAGGTGCGCAGCCGCAAGGCGTACTATTCTGGCGGGCGTCTCGATTGACCTGCCTTGGTCCGATTGTGCGCCCTTTCGCGGGCTCAGACATGCCGGAACCAGTCCATAGAGCATAGACAGCCCCTCGAAGGGGTTCGGGGTAAGGAGTGGCTGTCCTACGGGTGCGTATTCTGGCATGATTCATTGTGGGGAGACACGAACGGCATGAATCCATTTCTCGAAGTTGCCATTGACGCGGCGCGCGAAGCGGGCGGCATTCTGCTTGCGGAGTTTGACCGCCCGGTGAAGATCAGCTACAAGGGCGAAGTCGACATCGTGACGCAGGCCGACCGGCGCTCCGAACAGGCCATCGTGAAGCGCCTGCGCACACATTTCCCGAAGCACGCCATAGTCGCTGAGGAGGGCGGCGGCGGCGAAACGGATTCGCTGTTCCGCTGGCACGTGGATCCCCTCGACGGCACGACGAATTTCGCGCATGGATACCCCTGCTTTGCGGTTTCCATTGGACTGGAAGAAGCAGGAGAGCTAGTCGCCGGGGTCATTTATCAACCCGTGAGCGGGGAACTGTTCACAGCCACCAAAGGTGAAGGCGCGTACCTGAATCAAGAGAAAGTCCACGTTTCCGCGATTGAAAAGCTCGCGGCCAGCCTGCTCGGCACTGGTTTCCCGAGCGTAAAGCGAGTGCAGAACCCGAATATTCACTACTACTGGGACTTCAGTCTGCGGTCGCATGGGGTACGGCGCGATGGATCGGCGGCACTCGACCTCGCCGCCGTCGCCTGCGGCCGGTTTGACGGATTCTGGGAATTTGGCCTGCATTCCTGGGACACTGCGGCGGGCGTCCTGCTGGTGCGGGAGGCTGGAGGAACGGTGACGCGCTTCGACGGTCAGCCGTACCAGCTTGGCGATCGAGAGCTACTGGCGTCGAACGGGCATGTTCACGCTGAGATGCAGAGTGTTGCGTCCGGCATTGCCGAGCGCCTAGGGACGCGAACCCCTCTCCCGTGACAAGGGAGGTCTGCCGGGACGCCGCCTAAATCCGGAAATCCATCTGTGATGTTTTGCACAAGCGCAGGTAAAACGTTGTGTTGACTCGATTTTTCGTTGGTGCTAGGCTCGGCCCAATCAGGGTCGACTTACCGAGGGATGATGGGACACAGTATCACTTTTCCAGTGCCGGCTAGCGCGGGGCTGGGCGACAGACTCACCCGCTGGATGAGCCGCTGGCGTTGTGGCGGCATCGAACAGTACGCGGCGGGTGATTTGGATCATAGCCGCGCACAATGGAGTGGGGCCGAGCGGTTTATCGTTAGCGATGAGCGCATCTGGCTCGATGCCCTCCCGGAACTGTTCAGCGGCCTGCGCGTAGCACAGATCTCCGACATTCATCATGGCCTGTTCCTGTCACGGGAATGGCTCGCCGAAGCCGTGCGCCAGACGAATCGTCTCGACGCGGACATCGTTGCGCTGACCGGCGACTTCGTCACGTATTCCCGCGCGAATATTGAGCCTGCTGCGGAGATCCTGGGGCGTCTGCGAGCGCGGTATGGAGTGTTCGCGGTGCTCGGAAACCACGATTTTCGAGTGGGCGCGGACGCGATAACCTCGGCGTTGCGGCGGCAGCGCATTGAAGTGCTGCGTAATCGCCACATTGCGCTGCGGTTTGGCGGCGAATCCCTGTATTTGGCCGGCGTGGACGATTATGGCTACGGCGCCGATCTGCGGCGCGCGCTGCGCGGCATTCCGCGCAATGCGGCAACCGTCTTGCTTGCTCACAATCCGCGCCTCATCTCTCTCGCCGCGCGGCACGGCGTGAGCCTGGTCCTTTCCGGACATACGCACGGGGGACAAGTGAACCTGCCGCTGCTCGGGACTGTCTACGGACGTTCACCTGAGCGGCTGCGGTACAAAATTGGATGGGACCGGCTGGGGACGACACAAATCTACGTCAGCCGGGGAATTGGAACGATCGTGCTGCCCTGGCGGGTGCGCTGCCCGGCCGAAATTACGCACCTGGAGCTGCTCCCCGGTGCGTCCGAGAGTTTCCACGTAGCGGCTGCCGACTAACCTCCCCCAAACGCATGCGCGTCGTTGATCTCATCCGCCGCAAGCGAGATTCGGGCGAACTTACCCGCGAAGAAATCGAACAATTGATCGCCGCGTACACCGGCGGCGATATTCCCGACTACCAGATGTCGGCATGGTTGATGGCCGTCGTGCTGCGCGGGATGAGCCGCGCGGAGATTGCGGCATTGACCGGAGCGATGCTGCACTCGGGCCGCGTCCTCGACTTTTCCGACCTGCCGGGACGGAAAGTGGACAAGCACTCGACCGGGGGTGTGGGCGACAAAACATCGCTGGTGATCGCTCCCGTTGTCGCGGCTGGCGGCGTGAAGGTGCCGATGATCAGCGGGCGCGGTCTGGGACACACCGGCGGCACGCTCGATAAGCTCGAATCCATTCCTGGTTTCAACGTCAATCTGTCCCTCGCCAATTTCCGTCGCGTGCTGGAAACCTGCGGTTGCGCTCTGATCGGGCAGACAGCGGAAATCGCGCCTGCCGATAAGAAGATTTACGCCCTGCGCGACGTCACCGGGACGGTGGAAAGCCCGGCGCTGATCTGCGCGTCCATCATGAGCAAGAAACTGGCGGAAGGGATCGACGCGCTGGTGCTGGACGTGAAAACCGGTTCGGGTGCGTTCATGAAAAAGGTCGAGGATGCGGCCAGCCTGGCGGAACTGCTCGTCGAGACCGGGAATCGCATGGGAAAGAACGTCGTGGCGCTGCTGACCGACATGAACCAGCCGCTCGGCCGCACGGCCGGCAATGCCATGGAGGCCGCCGAGGCAATCGAGGCGCTGAGCGGCGGGGGACCTGCTGACCTGCGCGAGTTGTGTCTGGAACTGGCGGGATGGATGTTCTACCTGGGCGAGCGCGTAAAGACCGTGGACGAGGGGAAGAAGCTCTCGGCGGAGCTGATTGCCTCGGGGCATGCGCGGGAAAAATTTCGGGAAATTGTGCGGTTGCAGGGCGGGGATGTGGGAGTAGTGGACGATCCGCGGCGCCTGCCGCGCGCGCGGCAGACTCTCGGCGTAACCAGCCCAGCCGACGGATACGTTGCCGGGACACAGTGTGAACAGTTGGGCGTGGCGTGCGTGGTGCTGGGCGGGGGGCGGGAAAAGAAAGAAGACACGATTGACCCGGCTGTGGGCCTGGAGTTTCACAAACGCATTGGAGACGCCGTGCAGCGTGGCGAACCGCTCTGCACGCTTCACTACAACGCCGGCGGCAGGCTCGACGAAGCGCGCCGCCTGGTCGAGACCGCCTACCGGATCGAGCCGGAAGAGCCGAAAGCGATCCCCCCGCTTGTGCACCGAGTGATCGGCGCATAAAACCGTTTGAAAAACTGAATGGAATCACAATTTCCGGTAGTGGACCACTTAATGTTAATGGGATTTTTCGCTTGCAACTCTGCGGCGGACCATACATTCCGAGAAGCAATTGACTGGGCTCTGCCCTGACAGGAACGGAAGAAAGTTGCTCTGCGCCCCCTGAAGAATGAATAACTTAGCAGCCACTTTCTTAGGAGAAGACTTATCGCTTGGCGATGAGCGACCATCGACCGCCGGATCATCTGCGCTTCGTTACTGCTGCGTCAGGGTCGGGGTCGGCTGTTTTGTTGCCGAGCCGCAAGTGTGTAGTTCTTGATTTAACTTGCTTCTCCGTCTGTTCAGACGCAAGACAACGAATTGTCGAATACGACACGGAAAGGCCTGAATGAAGCTTTCGTACTACTGGAGTTGGCGTGTTCCGTTCACAGAATGGGACAGACCAGGGAGTGACTCGAATCTTGGGGACAAACATCGGGGGATGGCTGTCATGGTACTCTCGTCAGAGAAACGACGAAGTCCTCGCAAAAATCTGCTGAAAGTCTTGCAGGTGGCTTGGCATAGTAAAAATGGGACATTTGTCTCGAATTTTTCCCATTTAAGTCTAGGTGGCACATTTATCGTGACACGAAATCCACCAATGATCGGAACTCCTTTAAAGCTATTATTCGACGTTCCCGGCGGAGAGTTGCGAGTCCGTGCTGTTGTGCGGCGCTCAGTGCCTGGGAAAGGAATGGGTGTCGAATTCGTGGAGATGCAAATTGGAGACCGGGCCCTCCTAAGAAAATTGGTGGGAGCGACTGATCCGTCCAAATCGCGTGATAAATTGGAGACCTTTGATCGAAAAAACAAGCTCCCCGAACCACCCCACGACAGAGTTCGTCGATCCCGAATTCCTGACCATCGCGCTCATCATCGCTTTAAGTTCACTGGGTCGGTCGAAATCATAAATCCTGAGTCTGGGAAATACACGAAAGTGCAACCTGTTAACTTGGGTCGAGGAGGCTGCTACTTGAAAACTGGCAGCCCTTACCCTACAGGGACGATCCTAGGTGTATTGATCACGAAAGGGACAGAGTCTTTTCAAGCACTAGCAAGAGTTGCGTTTTCCATGTATGGCCAAAGCATGGGGCTAGTGTTTACGGCCATCGAGCCGGCACAGCTTCAGACCCTTGAGACGTGGATCGAGACCTCCAAGGAGAGCTTATGGCTCAAGTCAAACCGCCGGATTGACCAGCAAGTAAAGCTGCCCATCCCAGTGCAAGTCGCAGGAACCAACAGCCGCGGAACACCTTTTGTGGAAGATACCAAGACCATCATCATCAGCCCGTATGGGGCATTGGTTTCGCTTAAAACCACGTCATTTAAGGGGCAACGTCTTGTTCTTTCAAACCCCCGCACAAAAGCTGAAATGGAATGCACTGTCGTCAGCATCGATCAAGCTCAAGACGATCAACGCAAGGTGGAAGTATTATTTACTGTGCCCGACAAAACGTTTTGGAAAGTTGCGTTTCCGCCATCGAATTGGTCGATGCACCATCCGGATGCGAAACGAAACTAGCCAGCCTTCGGGACATACCGGTCGTGCAAATGGCAGGACGTAGTACACGTAAGGGATTTCGCCTGCAGAACCTCAGACATCGGCAGGCAGTGGCTACCGTACTAATCGTTTGCATAGCGCGGGATCGTCCCCTTGGGTTTTCTGCCGAGCTCAGAAATAACTGCGCGATGCCTTCAGGAAGCAGACGTGACAGGCGCGGTCTTCGGTTGCAGCGCTTTCTTGGCGTCCACGATGCCGCGCTCGATTGTGGTCCGCCAATCGGGATGCGGTACGGGCGATTTCTGGGCGGCTTCGTAGAATCGCAACGCATCCGAGGGACGATTAAGGCGCTTCAAATAGATGCGGCCGGCGGCCATCTGCGCGAGCAGTCCTTGCTTTTCGGCGGGGTAAGCCTGTGCTAGCTCCTGATACACCCCTGCGGCACGTTCCACGTCAGGTTGCGTTTCCATCTGGCGGCAAAGATCGAGCCAGACGGATGCGGAGAGTTTTTCCCCGCCCGAATTCTTGGAGGTTTGATATGTCTGCCACGCCCCATCGGGATCGTTCGCTCTTAGTTCGAAACCCACGAGTTTGTCCAGCGCGTCGCGATGGGCGGGAAGATCGTTCTTGCGCCAGTATATGCTTTGCAGCATTCGGTATGCGTCGATGGAATCCGGCTTTTCCTGAAGCAATTTCTTCAGGCTGGACTCTGCGGCGTCCAGTTGTCCCTTGTCGATCTGTTCGCCAGCTTCCACAAGCAATGGGTGGCTGACCCAGGAAATCTTTTCCTGAATGCTTTTCTCCGCCATATGTTCGAGCCCGGATGCCCGCACGCCCATCGCGATCAGCCCACCGAAAACAAACCCTCCGATGTGCGCCCAGTGCGCAACGCCGGAGAGCTGTCCAAACAATGACCCGTAGAAAATCTCCATCAGGAGCCACAGCGGGAGCAGCCAGTAAGCAGCTACTTTGAACCGGTAGAAGCGGTACATAAGCAGCCAGCCCATCTCGATCTTTGTCTTGGGGAATCGCACCAGAAATGCGCCCATCAGCCCAGCGATGGCTCCTGAAGCGCCGAGCGTAGGGGTGAGACTTCCTGCGTTGACCATGGCGTGCACTTGCAATGCGAGCACACCGGCAATTAGATAAAACGCTGGATAGATCACCCGGCCCCAGGTGTCTTCGAGAACGGCGCCCGCCAGCCACAAGAACCACATATTGCCGATTAAATGCAGCCAACCACCGTGCAGGAAATTCGCAGTGAGCAAGCTCAAGGCTGTCGGATGGGCCGGGACGAACGCATACTTGCTAAGGATCGAGGCGGCATCCAGCTCCGCAAAGCGGTTTGAAAGAGAGTCCATCTCTTGTTGCAAGGCACCTGGATCATCCTCCAGGCGGATTCTTGCGTCCCAGGCATCCTGCACGTCGCGATTCGACTTCTGCGCTTCCTTCCACAGTTGCGGGCTCTTTGTTTGGACGGTCGTGACGAATTGCTGGGCTTTTTCCTGCATCTTCAGTTCCGGATGCATGGCCGCGAGCAATACAACATGCAGTTTGATATGACCAAGCTCTGGAGCCTGCTGGTCCATCGTCCAATGAGTGCCGAGGAAGATCACGAGGTTGAGCGCGATGATGCCGATTGTGATGACCGGCCACCGGCGTCCCTGCATGTTTTCGTGGCGAAGCGGGATGAGCATGCTAGCGCCTCCCTCGCAGGCTAGAAATAAGTAAATTTCCAACGGGTTTCTGATGCCAGTTTAGAGGGACTGGACATTCACAGGTCCACAATTTCCTGGGCCTTCCGGGAATCAGTTACAGCTTACCGTTTGGACACGGTGTAAGTAGGGGGGCAGGCACTGTCTGCGCAAGAAGATGTTCAGTCGTAGTCAAAGTCGTCGCAGTTGTGGTAACCAACAGGAAATATCGGTGCTGACGGCCCATGGATATCCTCCTTAGCGTAACGCTTTCCCCGAATTTTTGGCTTCCGCGCTGATTCTGTGCGCATGCTATGGCAGACACTCTCTCCTGCCAAACCCGGTTCATGGCGGTCATGCTTCACTGCTGACTATGGAAGCTGCGAGCTAATCGGGATGACCCTACTCGTGTCGGCAATCCCCATCACCAGCAACCGGTTCCGGCAGAAGCGGCTAACTCCTGAGAACGCTCTTCTCGGAAACTGACCCACACCCAACTCGACCTGCAACAGAAATGCTGGACAGTGCCGTGTACGTCAAGCCCTTGCGAATCATGCCCCAAGAATGTTAGTTTCGTGCTGGCCAAACCTGGGTGATTCTTCTCTGCATCTGTTATTGGAATTCAGCATTGAGTGATCAGACCGCCCAATTCGGTACCAACGGCCATCATGCTCCCGGGAGCAATTCTATAGTTCCCTTGCAGCCGGACCTTCGCACGCTGACCTTTTGGCGCGTTGAGGGAAGCCTGGCAGACCTTGGCGCCGTCCGACCGGTGGCTTACTTCACCTGGAACTCGCACACGTTCGTAGAACGCTGGGCGCGCCGTGGAGGGATGCTGCTGCTGGCCTTGGTGCGGCCGGCTCTGTATGCCAGCCACCGCGTTTTCGCCACACGCGTGCTGCATACCCTTCTGGCTGGAGTCACGCGCGACCGGCTGGATTTGCTGGGCGAAGAATACTTCGAATACATTCTGAAGAGGCAGCTCAAACCCGATGGCGTGAAGCGCCTGCGGGAATGCGTCACGGCCAAGGGTGCGGAGAATGTCGTGCTTGTCAGCCAGGGTCTCGATCATGTGATGCGCCCGCTTGCGCAGTATTTTGGCGTCATGCGGCTGGTGTGCAACCGGCTTGAATTCCGCGACGGGATTGCCACAGGCCGCCTGCTCGACCCCGTGATTCGGCCCCGCAGCCCCCTTGCATGGGCCGCCGAGCGCGGCGCCGATGGCAGCGTGCCCGCCGAACGCCTGCTGCGTAACCTGGGTCTCACCGCACATCGGGAGCAGCTCCAGAAAGCGATTCTGCCCGCCGAGCGCCCGGAGGCGCCGAATCACCGTGCCCTGGTCGTATTCGACCGGGAGAAACAGTCCGCGCCGCTTTCCGTTCGCGGCACGCTCGCCGGCAAGAATATTCTGCTCGTTGGAGTAACCGGCTTTATCGGCAAAGTCTGGCTGGCGCAACTGTTGACCGAGGTTCCTCAGATTGGCAAGATTTATCTGCTGGTCCGCCGGCAGCGCACGATGACCGCACAGCGCCGCTTTGAGAAAATCTTTGAGGAGTCGCCCGTTTTCGACCCGTTGCAAGACCAGCTAGGCGATCGATTCGCAAACTTCGTGGGCGATCGCGTGGAAGTCGTCGAGGGCGACGTGAGCCAGCCGGGCCTGGGCATGGCCCCCGAGATACGAGCGCATCTGGCATGCACGCTGGACCTGATCGTCAACAGTTCCGGCCTGACGGATTTCAATCCGGATCTTCGCGACGCTCTCGCGAGCAATGTCGCCCCGGTCAGACATCTGCTCGAGTTCCTGAAGGCCTCTGACCATGCCGGTCTGTTGCATCTTTCCACCTGCTATGTCGTGGGAGCCAGGGATGGCCGGGTTCCCGAGGAAGTCCATCCAAATTACACGCCCCTTCCAATCCCCTGCTTCGACGCCGAGCGCGAGTGGCAATCCCTGCTTGAGGTGGTGGCGCATGCCGAAGCGCGCTCCGATAGCCCGGAGATCACGGCGGCGCTGCGTCGGCAGGCGCTCGGAAAACACCGCGGCGGCGAAGAACCTTCCGGCCCGGAACTCGAAAATCTCATTCGCAAGAATCGCATGCGCTGGCTGCGGAATCGCCTGACGCGCGCGGGCACGCGCCGCGCGCGGCACCTCGGCTGGCCCAACACCTACACCCTTACGAAATCCCTCGCCGAATCGCTCCTCGTCCGGCATGGCGCAGGCTTGCCAGTTGCCATCGTGCGGCCTTCGATCGTCGAGACTTCAATAGACCAGCCCTTCCGCGGCTGGAATGAAGGCATCAATACGTCGGCGCCGCTCTCTTACCTGCTCGGTACCTACTTCCGCCAGTTGCCGACCAACAAGCGCAAATGCCTTGACGTGATTCCCGTGGACATGGTCTGCCGAGGGATGACGCTGATTGCCGCCGCGATCATCGCCCGGCGCCATAAGCCGATCTACCAGCTCGCCACCTCTGCGAGCAATCCGTGCGACATGGGCCGGTCGATCGAACTCACTGGCCTCGCGCACCGCAAACATTATCGCGCGCAACAGAGTCTGGAGCATTGGATCCGCATGCAATTCGACACCATTGCTGTCTCCAAGTCCCGCTACGACAAATTCTCGGTTCCCGCGCAGAAGGCCGTGGTCCGGAGCATCAACCGTTTCGCCTCGGCCCTCCAGATGAAGCATCCTCCACTGGCCCGGCAGGAGCGCGACCTCGCTCGCGTCGAAAAGCTCATCGAGCTCTACGAACCATTCATTCTGCACAACGAGCAGGTGTTCGAGGCGGAGAATGTCCAGTTGCTCTCAGCTTCCCTTCCAGAGGACGAACGCCGGGCCTTCGGTTATGATCCTCACTCGATTGACTGGTGGGAATATTGGATTAACATCCACGTTCCGGCTCTGCGGCGGTGGGTTTACCCGCTCATCGAGGGGCGCGCGCCGGAATCGCGCCCGCGCCGCGTTTTTTCCCCGCAGCCCGCTACCGGCGGGACGGCTCGCCGCGCGGGCACGCCGCGAGCGGGGACAGCAGCGAATACAGGGATCCAATCCTGATCCATGGCTATCTTCCTGACCGGTTCGACCGGCTACATCGGCGCGCACGTCGCCGCAATCCTGCTCGATCGTCATACCGACCGGCTGAATCTGCTGGTGCGTGCGAAGACGGAACAAGAGGCGAACATCCGCCTCTGGCATGCCCTGCAATTGCATCTGGATTTCCCTCTATTGCAGGACGCTCTCGACACGCGCATCTCCGTATTTCGAGGCGATCTCACCGATCCGCGTTTCGGCCTGGACGCAGCCGAATACTCGCGCCTGGTCGGGACGACCGAGTCGGTGATTCACTGCGCCGCATCACTTAACCGCAAGTCTGAAAAAAGCTGCCTCAACGTAAACCTTCGCGGGACCCTCGAAGTCGCGCAACTGGCTCGCCGCGCCCAGGACGCGCACGGATTGCGCCGCTTCAGTCAGGTCTCGACCGTCGCGGTGGCCGGCGCGCGCAGTCATGAAGTCGTCACCGAGGATGCCTCGATCGACTGGAATCGCTCCGACTATGATCCGTATGCGCGCACGAAAAAATTCTGCGAGCACATGGTGCGCGAACTCCTCTCCGAAGTGCCGCGCACGGTTTTCCGCCCGAGCATCGTGCTAGGCGACAGCCGCCGCGCCGAAACAACGCAATTCGACATGGTCCGCGCGTTCGTATTCCTTGCCGGGCTGCCTGTTCTGCCGTTCCGTTCGACCGACCGGATCGATATTGTCCCGGTGGATTACGTCGCGGAATCGGTCGTCGCTCTGCATCAGAAGCAGAATCCGCAGCACGAGATTTACCACCTCTCCTCGGGCACCGGTTCCGAGACGTTTGGACAGCTTACGCGCGCTCTGGCGCAGGCGGCCGGAAAGATGGAGCCGTTGTTTTGGCCGGGGCTCGAACGCCAGTTTTCGTCCGTCGTGAGCTGGCTGTCGGGCAATCCTGGAAGGTTCAGCCGCAGCGCGTCGCTGCTGAAAGTCTTCCTGCCATACTTGGTTTGGGACACGGTGTTCGACAATTCGCGGATCGTGGCGGAAATGGGCCGCGCCCCGGAACCGTTCTCCAAGTATTGCTATCCGCTGCTGCGATTCAGCCGCGATCACCATTTCTCGTATCCGTACCGGGAATGGCCCGCCTCGGTTGCGCCGGTTCGCGAGGATGCCGCAGCGGCCAGCGTTGGCAAGACAGAAGGATTTCTGCGATGACCGATCTCCTTCTCGAAGCATGGGTCAGCTCGCTGATTGAAGTCACGCGTGTCCTCTGGATGCTGGGGGTGGGCCGCCCGTGGCAACCGGGCGAAAAACTCAAGCTGCTGTTCGCCGGCTACAACGGCACGCGCAACACCGGCTCCGACGTGCGTGTCGAAGAGATGCTTCGCCAAGTGCGCCGGGTGCTGGGCGAAGACCATCTTGCACTGAGCGTGATGACACAGAACTTCGACCGCACGCGCGGCTACTTCGGCGATGCTCGCCAGGTGTTCTTGCCCGACATTTTTCCGCCATTTCTTTATCACGAGGTGCGCCAACAGCACGGCGTGATCGCGTGCGAAGGCTCGATGTTCAAGAGTAAGTTCGCCAACGCGCTGGCGACCATGATGATCGGCTCGCTGGGAATCGCCGCGGCCGAAAACAAGCTCTCCATCGGTTATGGGGCTGAGGCGGGCCACATGGACCCGCTGCTCGAAAAAATGTGCGCGCGCTTCTGCCGCCGCTCGCTCGTCATCACGCGCAATGAGGAATCGCAGTCGGTGTTAAGCAATCTGGGCGTGCCAACCGAACTCGGCACGGACACCGCCTGGACCTTTGACCCGCATCCTCCAGCGTACGGCCACAAGGCCTTGAGCGCGGCCGGCTGGGACGGCCGAACACAAGTGCTCGTTCTGTGTCCCATTAACCCGTTCTGGTGGCCGGTGAAAGCCTCCCTCGCGAAATTCCTTGCCCGCACGTGCTTCGGTGCTCACAGGGAAAGCCACTATCGCTCTGTTTACTTTCACAATGAGGGTCCCGCGGTGGATGCGGCGTACAACAAGTATCTTGGGGCGATGGCAGGCGCCGTCAAGGCGTTTCGCGCCCGGCACAATGTATTCACCATCCTGGTCGCCATGGAGCGGCTGGACGCCAAGGCCTGCGAGGCGCTGGCGGCACAGTTGGGCGGCGCGCCCGTATTTACCTCCAACGAGCACGATATGTACGGACTGGTGAGCGTGCTGCGCTGCTGCAACCTGATGGTTTCTTCCCGCTATCACGGCATTGTCACGTCCATGCCCGGCCTGGTCGCCTCGGCCGGCATCACCATGGACGAGCGCATTCGCAACCTGCTCCGGGAACGCGGCCACGAACAATTATTGCTCACCGTGGATGATCCCGATCTTGAAGCGAAACTCCTAACCGTGATGGAGCGCCTCGCGGCCGAAACCGACGCCATACGCGACGCCATTGCGCGCTCCGTAGTGCGTAATCTGAAAACCATGGCCCGCATGGGAGTCTTTCTCGAGCGCGCCGTGCATCAGCGCTATCCGGAATTCCCGGTGCGCTCGGGCGTGCACAGCTGGGAAGAGTATCTTCCGCCGATGAACGGGAATCTCGAGCGGCTGGTCGAAACCTATGAAGGCGCGGCAGCCTCGGCAGCCGGGGACTAAGCCGTTCGATTCGCGATGAACTTCCTTGAAAACATCTTCTTACGATTGAATCACGCGGCTGGCCGCGTAATCCTGGCCGAAGCCCACGCAGGCGGTTCACCGCTCACGGCGACAGGAACGAACTTGCTTGCGCAAATCGCTACGGCGCGCGCGTTTCTTCGCACTTCGGGCCTTGCAAAGGGAGATCGTTGCGCCCTGGTCGCTCCGAACAGCATCCGGTGGGCCGCACTCGATCTCGCGATTCTTGCAGAAGGCATCATCGCGGTTCCTCTTTACGCCCGCCAGGCTCCCGGCGAACTGGCCGCGATGCTGCGCGACGCCGGGCCGGGCCTGATTTGCTGTGGTGACGCAGCTCTTCGCGACTCCATCGCATCCGCCTGGCCGGGTGCGCCAGGTCTCGCGCTGTTTGACGAAATCTTCGCCGCAATTCCTGCTCCAACACCGGCGGTTGCAGCCACGCCCGTCGCGCTTGCGCCACAGGACGCCGCCGCCATCCTGTACACATCGGGAACTTCGGGTGAAGCCAAGGGCGTTGTAATCACCGTGGGCAATCTCGACCACATGCTTTCCTGCACCACAGCGCGCCTCGATCAACTGATGGGACGGGGCGATGTGCCGGACCGTGTCTTCCATTACCTGCCGTTCTGCTTTGCCGGGTCATGGATTTTGCTGCTGTCATGCCTGTCGAGAACCAGTGTCCTCACGCTTTCGATGGATCTGACGAAACTCGCCGACGAAATGCGCGGCGCGGCGCCCGACTATTTCCTCAATGTGCCGGCGCTGCTGGAGCGCATCCGCACTGGCGTCGAAGACAACCTCCGCAAGCGCGGGGGCGCGATTGCCAACATTTTTGATCGTGCGAAGGCCGCGTGGTTGCGTCTGGACGCGAAAATGCCACGGCCATGGGATTTTCTGTGGCTGGGCCTGGCAGGCACATTGATCTTTCCTTCTATCCGCAAGCGCCTCGGCCCGAATCTTCGCGCGCTCATTTGTGGTTCGGCGCCGCTCGCGCGGGAAACGCAATTATTTTTTATGATGCTCGGCATCCCCGTGCTCCAGGTATACGGCCTCACCGAAACTACGGCCATCTGCACGATGGACGACCCGCGCCACATCGAGCCCGGGCGCGTCGGCCCGGCCGTCCCCAGCGTCGAAATGAAAACCGGCGAAAACAGCGAAATCCTGGTGCGCGGCCCGAATATTTTCCCCGGCTACTGGAACCGGCCGGCACAAACGGCGCAGGTGCTTTACGACGGCTGGTTCCATACCGGCGATCAGGGTGACGTGGACGCGAATGGCAAATGGCGGATCACCGGAAGGCTGAAAAATCTGGTCATTCTGAATTCCGGCCACAACATTGCGCCTGAGCCGATCGAGGAGGAGCTTCTCCGCGCGCTTCGCGGCGCGCAGCAGGTCATGCTTGTCGGAAATGGCCGCAGCTTTCTGGCGGCGATAATCACTGGCGAAATCACGCATGAGGAAATCGAGTCGCAAATCGAGCGGTTGAACGCTACACTGCCCCACTACCGGAAGATTCGGAGGTTTCACGTGGAGCCGCAGCCCTTCACGATCGAAAACGGCCTGCTGACGGCCAACGGCAAGCTGAAGCGCGATGCCATCGCCGCACGCTTCGCTGCGGAGATCGCACGGATGTACGCGAAGACCGAGCAACCGGGTTCCTGACCGGTGAATGAACAATGTCCGGTTCACGCAAAGGCTAAGAGAATGAACGAATACACCGGGAACACGCTTTCGTGGAAGGTCGAGGATGGCGTGATCGAGCTGGCGCTCGACCGCGCGCCCGTCAACGAAATCGGCATGGCCATGCTGGACGACCTTGAACGTTTCACCGCCGCGCTGCCCGCCCTCGAATCACAGGCCGGCGCGCTGATTCTTTACAGCAAGCAGTCTTCCGGCTTCTCGGCCGGCGCCGACCTCCGAGAACTGTACACGCTCGCGCAGCAGATGGAGATGACTGCCGCTGCAAAGGGCGTCCGCGAGTTCCTAGAACGCATCCACGCCGTGCTCGACCGGCTTGATACGTCGCCACTTACGACCATCGCGGCCGTCCACGGCGTCTGCTTCGGTGGCGGCTTCGAGCTGGCCCTCGTCTGCGACCTGATCATCGCCGACAAGATGGCTCGTTTCTGCTTCCCGGAGCTGCGCCTGGGGCTTATCCCCGGTTTCGGCGGCATTCCGCGATTGAAACGGGACATTGGGAATGCCATGGTCCGCGATCTGCTTCTTACCGGACGAAGCATCAATGCCAACAAGGCACTCGCCGCCGGCTTGGCCAGCCAGGTGGCCGCCGAGGGTGAATCCCTGCGCCTGGCCCGCGCCACCGCCGCGCAAGTGACCAAATTTGATCGCGCCACCGCCGCCGCCGCGAAGCGTTTCATCAAGCCGCTTCCGGCGGAGGAATTACGCCGCGAGATCGACATCTTCTGCGAACTCTTCATGCGGCCGGCCGTCATGAAGGGCCTGCGTAAGTTCGTCGAAGATACCGGGGCACATCCGTATCTGCCGTAACTCAACGCTTGCCACGTTTGGTGAAGCACAGGAGCCCTTAGTGAAATTTGCCTTGCCCGATTCGCCGGCTTGCGCCGTCTTCCTGTAAGATAAAAAGAGGATTCTTGGTGGCACGCTCATGAAAACTATTGAACAGACGACTGACGAAATCCTGAATCTGGCGGCTGCGCACTTCAAAGTCGCGCGCGCCGGCCTCCAGGCCAGCGACGATTTCTACAAGAAGCTCGGGATCGACAGCCTGCAGGCGCTTGAACTGCTCACGCGCCTCGAAAACCATTTCGGCGTTGAGCTTCCCGATTACGAAGTTCAGGGCGTCAGCGATTTTCGCACCCTCGCCACGCGTATCCAGGCAAGGCTCTGATTTGCCGCGGAGACACAGAGGAAGAAATGTAGCGCCCGCCTTTAGGCGGGCATGTGCTTGATTAAGGTGCCGCCCTGAAGGGGCGGCGCTAAATGACGGAATAAAGCGATTCATCAGGTGAATTCCTCATATAATCTTGTTTTTCTCCGTGTCTCCGTGGCTCTGTGGCTATTTTGATGCTCGACTTGACGCAATACGACTCGCTGGGCACGGCGCTGCACGCGGCGCTCAACCGCTGGCCGGATGAGGTCTGCCTGATCGAAGCTGACCGCGAACGCGAGCGCTCGCGCCTGACCTACCGGCAATTCCGTGAAGCCGCCGAGCCGTTGGCGGCAGCGCTCGAAGACGCAGGGTTTGCCGCCGGAGACCGCGCGGCGATCATCATGACCAATCAGCCGAAGTGGCTGATTTCGGCCTGCGCTCTATTCTTCGCGGGCGGCGTGGTCGTTCCGCTCGATTACAAGCTCTCCGCTGCCGAGCACTTGCAATTGCTGGAACACTCGAAAGCGGGTGTGCTGATCGTTGAATATCCGTTCTGGCGCGCTATCATGCAGGTCGAAGATTCTCGCAAATACAAGCCGCACACGGTCCTGGTTACCGAGGCGCCGCCGAACGCGGATCTCGCGGGCGGGATTCGGTGGGAGGAATTTCGCGGCACGCACGCACCCGAATTCCGGCCTCGCACACGCAAAGACACAGCGTGCATCGTCTATTCCTCCGGCACCGGAGGCCGTCCAAAGGGATGCGTGATGACGCATGAGAATTATCTCGAGCAGTGCCGGTCGCTCACTGCGCTGTATCCGTTTTGGCCCGGCGTGCGCTACCTCAGCATTCTCCCCACCAATCATGCGATTGATTTCATGGTGGGCTTCATCGGCCCGTTCACATGCGGCGCGACCGTAGTGCATCTGCGAACGCTCCGCCCCGAATTCGTGCGTGAAGCCTTCACGCGATACAAGATCACGTACATGGGCCTTGTTCCGCTCGTGCTCAAGAATCTGCAAAAAGGCCTGCAAGCGCGATTTGCCGAACTGCCCCCCGCGAAACGCAGGATCTTCAACGCCCTCGTCGCGGTGAACAAGCGGCTCACGCGCCGCCGTCCGAATCTTTTCCTCAGCCGCCGATTGCTCAAGCAGGTCCATCAGGCGTTTGGCGGGGAGTTGCGCGCTCTGTTTGTGGGCGGGGCGTTCACCGAGCCGCAGACGCTGCAATTTTTTTATGACCTGGGCATTCCGGTTGCCAACGGCTACGGCTTAACCGAGGCGGGCACCGCCGTCACGCTCAACGATTTCAACCCGTTTCGTCCAGATACAGTTGGCCGCCCGCTGCCCGGCATGGAAATTCGCATCGTCGAGCCCGGCGCAGACGGGATCGGCGAAGTCGCCATCCGCAGCAAGACCGTGATGTCGCACTATCTCGATGATCCGGAGATGACAGCAGAAACGATCCTAGACGGCTGGCTGATGACCGGCGACCTCGGGCGCATCGATGCGACAGGCCACCTTCAACTCTTCGGCCGTAAGAAAAACATGATCGTCACCGCCGAAGGGAAGAATATTTATCCGGAAGACATCGAGAACGCCTTCGAAGGGCTTCCCGTGAAGGAGTCCTGCATCTTCGCGGCTAACTATCTGTGGCCGCAGCGCACCATGACCGGCGAAAAGCTCCTCCTGGTGCTCCATCCCGAGCCGGGGCAGGCGGTGAACGACGCTCTCCGCGCAGAGATCGCCCGGCGCAACGCGCGGCTTCTCAATTACAAACGCATCAGCGGCTATGCTGTCTGGGACCAGGATTTTCCGCGCACCGCCTCCATGAAAATCAAACGCGCCGTCCTTGCCGAACAGATCGGTAAACAGCTTGACCGTGGCGCAATGGTTGCTCTGTGAGCGCGCGGTACTTCACGATCGTGAATCCAGCCGCGGGCGGTGGACGTTGCGGGAAGCTCGCTCCGGCGGCGCTCGACAGACTGCGCGCGGCGGGTCTCGCCCTCGAGGTACGCGAGACGCGCGCTCCTGGCGAAGCCACTATTCTTGCCCGCGACGCCTATGCCGCCGGATTCCGCAATTTTATCGCTGCCGGCGGCGATGGCACCGGTTTCGAGATCGTCAACGGCCTTTTCCCCGCTGCCGCCTCGGAGGGGCGCGCCGCGCTGGGATTTCTCCCTCTGGGAACGGGCAATTCTTTTCTTCGCGACTTCACCGAACGCGGCGCAGACTATGCCATTGAGGCCATTGCCGCCCGCCGCCGGCGCCCGTGCGACGTCATTCGCCTGAACCACGCAGGCGGCACGCTCTTTTACATCAACACGCTGAATATTGGTTTTGCCGCCGACGTCGCTACGCTGGTCAATCGCCGCTTGAAACGCCTGGGCGAGCTTGGCTATTTGGTTGGGGTGCTGGTTTCCCTGGCGCGGCTGCGCCGCCGCCCGTTTCCCTTGCGCGCCGATGGCGAGCGCGACGAGCGCCGCTGCTTGTTTCTGGCATTCAGCAATAGCAAGTTCACTGGCGGTAAGATGATGATTGCGCCAAATGCCTCGATCGACAGCGGCGCGATCGAATACGTGCACTGGGGCCCGATCGGGCGCCTCGGCCTGGTGCGGAATCTGCCAGCCCTGTTTGACGGCTCGCATATCCGCCATCCGCTGGCTTCTCGCCGCATAGCGACACGGATCGAATTCGATCTTACCGGGCCGGTGGACGTTGTGGTGGACGGTGAAGTGCTTACACTCGAAGTCAAATCGCTCGAAGTGCTTCCCGGCGCCCTTGATGTGATGGTATGAACGGCGAAAGCGGACAGCAGATTTCGGCAGCTGCGGCAAGCGGCGTACCCACCGAACGCGGCGTGCGCCGCACCTGGGCGATTGTGCGCAGCACGTTTCACTGGCTGCTCTGTGCGGCATATTTCTTTCCCGTGTGCGCCTTTCTCGTACTGCTCGGCATTTTCATCGATCCCCGCGGGAACGATGGCGCGCAGCGCATGCTCTGCCGCGCCACGATGAAGCTCGCGGGCGCGAAAATCGTCGTGCGGCGCGCACCGGGGTTTGATCCGGCGCGCACCTGCTTTTTTCTCGTCAATCATGTCAATCTATTCGATCCATTCGTGCTCTATGCCACGATCCCGCAATTCTTGCGGGGGCTGGAGTTTGAATCGCACTTCCGCATTCCCGTGTACGGATGGATGATGAAACGCTTCGGCAACGTCCCCGTGCCGGACAACAACCGCCCTTCGGACTTGAAGCGCATGTGGCGGCTGACTCGCGCCGCGCTCGATTCAGGCGTCAGCCTCGCCGTTTTTCCCGAAGGGCAGCGTACCGTCAATGGCCGTCTCGGCCCGTTCAAGGACGGCGTCTTTCGCATGGCGCTGCAATTCGGCACGCCCATCGTCCCAGTCAGCATGGTCGGCGCGTTCGAATTCCACAAGAAAACGAGCTGGCTGCTCAAGCCGGGCAGGATCACCGTCTATCTCCACGACAACATCGAAACGAAGGACCTGCGCAAGGAAGACTTCTCCGCGCTCCGCGACCGCGTCCATGCAATTATGTCGCGGCCGATTGACGACGCCATCAACGACTCGCAAAACCACTGATTTTTTGTCTGTGGTGATAATTACAAGGGGAGACGGATTTTCGGCAGCGTGCGGCCGGCCTTGGTTTCCTGCCAGGTGAAAACGATCCGGTGGATGACGGTGAGCGTCGAAACCACGGAGATGACCCATAGCGCCGGGGCCATGTGATTGAAGAAGCCGCCGAGGATCAGCAGCACCATGCGCTCGGGACGCTCCATGAACCCGACCTTGCACAATGGAATCAGCGACTCGGCGCGCGCTCTCGAGTAACTGACCATCACCGACCCTGCCGTTGCGACCGCCGCCAGGATTACATAGGATGCCCGCCCGGCCTCCGCATAATACACAAGCAATCCCATGTACAGCGCCATGTCTGAGTAACGGTCGAGCGTCGAATCAAAAAACGCGCCGAACGCCGTCACACGCTTCGCCCGGCGCGCTACCTGCCCATCCAGCATGTCGAGGAACGCGGCAAAGAAAATGACCATGGCCGCGGAGCGAAATTTTCCCATCGCAAACAGCACTGCCGCCCAGCCATTCACCAACAGGCCGAAAAATGTGAGCAAGTTTGGATTGATGCCGGTGGAGGCGACCACATCCACGATTTTTTCGAGTAGCCAGCGGCCACCTTCGCCAATCTTGCGTGTGATCATCTTTACGTGTGCCGTAAGACCCTGATTACAGCTGACGAATCATACGCTACCCAGCCGGTGCCCCTCAAGCACTCCGGCCCCTTCCCGCCCTATCACAGCACCGTCGCCTGCTTTAGCCCGAACAGCATTGATGGTCGCGAAACTACAGGTAGCAGCTGTCTCTGGTCGTCTTCCGGCGGAGCCTCTCAGAAAAGTTGGGGAACCGTCTACGCCAACGGCGCTGGATTCTTCAGATACCGGTCCACGATGGCATCGGCGGTGCGATAGGTTAGGGCGAGGATGGTAGGCGTGGGATTTGCCGAACCCGTGTTCGGGAACGTGGATGCGCCCAGAATGAAGAGATTTGGGACCTGCCAGTGCTGGAGGAACGTGTTCACTACGCCGCGTTCGGGAGACGGTGCCATGATCGTGCCGCCCTGAAGATGTGTGGACTGGTAGCGCGTCACGTCGTAATCGCCATATCCCGGAAATGGATTGATTTCCTTCGCGCCCATGGCGCGCGCGATTTCGACTCCCTTCGCGGTCATATATTCCACCATTTTCCGCTCATTCTCTCGCCAGTTGATCGTCAGACGGAGTAGCGGGTCGCCCGCGTGATCCTTGTAGGTGGGGTCGAGATCGATATAGTTTCCTTTGTAGGGAATTTGCTCTCCTGAAAAAGAGACGGTTCCCGTGCGGTCATAGTATTCGATGGACGCCTTCTTCCATTCCGCGCCCCAGCGCGACTTAACCGATCGGGGCACGCTGCCAAATATTGCAATCGGCTGATAGCCCACACTATGGCCCTGGAAAATCCCGCCCCGGATAAAGGGAAGATTGCTTTGATCAAGCACGTCGCCTTCCAGATCGGCAATGCGCATGCCGATGCCGCCGGCGCCCATGAACCGGTTCAACGGTTTTTCGAGGAAGGACTGAGCAGCAGGAAAGCTGACTTGATGCGTTAGATTCTTTCCCAGAATTCCCTTACCCGTCGCAGGGTTGTAAGGATTTCCAATGCCGGAAAGGAGGAGCAGGTGGTTGTTGCCGAGAGTCCAGGAAGCAAGAATCACCAGATCCGCGGGCTGAAAGATTTCTTCGCCCGAAACATCGATGTAGGTGACTCCGCGCGCCTTTCCATAGGCTTCTGCTGTGTCTTTAACGATGCGGCGGACCGAAGTTCCTGTACGAATTGACACGCTCTTTTGCTTTTGGATCACCGGCAGAAACGTATTGGTGGGTTGCGCCTTGGCGCCGATCATGCAGCCCAAGCGTTCACAGTATCCGCAAAAAGCGCAAGCGGCCCGCGACATCCCGTCGGGATTCGTGTAGTGCTCGCTGTTGATGGCAACGGGATTGGAGAAAGGATGATATCCGAGGGACTTTGTAGCCTTCCCGAACAAATCGGAAAAGTAAGGAGTCTTGACAGGTGGCATGGGATATTCACTGCTGCGCCAGCCCTCAAAGATGTTTCCGCCCTCGATCTTTTTTCCTTTTAGGTTTCCTGCTTTGCCGGATACGCCTAGTTCACGTTCCGACCGCGCGTAGTAGGGTTCCAACTCGTCGTAGGTTATGCCCCAATCCTGCATCGAGTGGCCTTCGGGCAATTTCTTTACGCCGTACTTCCCGACGGTTTTCGAATAGAGTTCGAAACAATCGGGTAGCAGGCGAGGGTAGACCGCCCCCCAGTGTTCGCCGGTGCCGCCGATGCCGGAGCCGGGAAGGAAAGCACCAAATTGCCGGATCGGAAGAGCGCGCTCGCTGGGGCTGTGGCGCAGCGTCACCGTCTCCCGCGAAGGGTCCTGCATCATGTGCAAGCGGACAAAATAATCGAGTTCATCCATGTCCGCGGCATAGTCTTGCGTCTTCCGCGGGCCGCCGCGCTCCAGCACGACCACCGAGAGCGCCGTACGAGAGCCCAGTTCCTTGGCCATGAGCAAACCCGTCCATCCGCCACCGATGATCACGACGTCTGTCGAGCGGAGGGTCTTCATTTCAGGTCCTCGTCCTCGCTGGGGCGGACCTTACGCCCGACCACCTGCTGCAAGCTGACGGGCTTGGGACGGAACGCCTCGCCGTAGTGTTTGTCCACGTCGGCATAATTACTCATGCGCGGGCCAGGAAACCCGATGAGCTGCCAGCCGACCATGTCGGCGTTTCCGCCGTGCATGGGATCGCAGAACATTCCTTCGATGGTGTTTTGGCGCAATAGAGCAAAGAAATGCGAGGACTCGATTTGCCTTAACTGCTTGTCCTGTTCTTCGGGCGACAGGCGATCGAAACCTTTCAGGTCTTTCAACCCCTCACGATAAACCTCCCGAGGTGTAGCTTTGCCCTGATACCCGAACTCCCGCGGGGCATCTTCTACGAACGGCCCTTGCGTGTAGCGGTAACGGTCTCGCCCATAGGGTCCGGCAAGTTGCCGGTCGATGTAGATCACCACACCGGCTTCCTTGGCTCCCGGACCGGAGTCGTCGCTCGGGAAGATTCGCGACGCCGCGGCAGCGACGATTAGCGCTTCCGCCTCGGTGAAAAATCGCAGCGGAATTTTCAGGGACTGAGACGATTTCTCCTGGGCGAAGAGGCGGGATGCCCGGCGGTCCAGCGAATACACCAATACGCCGCCGATACTTGCTGCGGAAAGAACCAGAAACTGACGGCGCCGCATAGGCGGAACTGTACCACAAGAAAACACCGAGGGAGTAGCGGCACGGAACGTTTGCCGCGAGCGCTATCAGGAGAGTATGATCCACCTGCATAGGCCCTTCATAAGAAAGTCTCCAGGAGGGGGCGATGAATCGTTTTATCAGGAATGCGGTCGTTATTGGCGTCGTGTGCTTTGGCATCGTGGCCGCTGTCGAGCTCAGGCCGGTTGTCGCTGCCGATGAGAAACAGGCGGTGCTGGCTGCCGATGCGGCCTTTCTCCAGGCCATCGCCAAGGGCAACAAAGCGGCGGTGGACAAACTTCTCGAACCGGACTTTATGTGGGTAGACGCGAATGCCAACAAGCAGACCCGGGCCCGGGTTCTGCAGAAATTGTCTTCGGTAGCGAACGCCGACGTGGAACCAAAAGTGAACATTTACGGCGGGGTGGCAGTGGTCAAAGCCGACCGCGACAAAGCCAAAGTTATGCGCATTTGGGTTAAGCATCCCGCAGGCTGGCGCGCCCTGATTTATCAGGAGGTCGCCCTGGGATCGGCGCCGGCTGCGCCTCCGCTATCGCCGGGCGCCAGCACCGAATGTGACAATCCCTGCAAGAATTTCCCCTACCAGCCCAAGAACCAGACCGAGAGGGATGTGCTGGCCGCTTTGCACGGCGTAATCATTGGCCTTGCCTACTACGACGGCGATTCCTACGCCGCGAACACTGCGGACGATTTCGAGATGACCGTCTCCACGAGCCCTAAGTTGATCTCCAAAGCCGAGCGGCTCACCGGATTCGCGCGGCAGAAGCAGGCGGCGGTTGCACCTTCCATACCCGCTCCGGTAACTTTCGCGCGAATGTTCGACTTCGACGGAGCGGTGGTACTGAGTACGGAATGGACTACGCGCAACGGGCTCCACGATGTCAATACCCGCATGTTCGTGCCGCGCAATGGGCGCTGGGTGCTCCTCTTCGGCTTCGAGACGATCGGATAGGCAGCGATAGCGGTTCACCGCGAGCGTTCACCGCGAGTGGAACTTCAGCGTAGCAGCGCGTCCCCGGGTACGGGAGAGCTTGCACATTGCCGTAAGCGCTATCATGGGAGTATGATTCCCCTGCACAGGCCGTCATAAGAAAATCCACAGGAGTGTGTGCAATGAATCGTTTCATCAGAAATGCAGTCGTCATCGGCGTCGTGTGGTTTGGCATCGTGGGCGCTGTCGAACTCAGGCCGGTTGCCGCGGCCGACGATAGCCAGGCCGCGCTGGCTGCCGACGCGGCCTTTCTCCAGGCCATCGCCAAGAACGATAAAGTTGCGGTGGGCAAAGCTATCGAACCGGATTTTCTGTGGGTGGACGCGAATGCCAATCAATGGACTCGCGCTGAGGTTCTGCAGAAATTCCCTCCGGTAATGGATGCCGACGTGAAACCCAACGTGAAGCTCTACGGCCAAGTGGCCGTGGTCAAAGCCGAGCGCGACAAAGATAAAGTGATGCGCATTTGGATAAAGCGCCCCGCCGGCTGGCGCACACTGATCTATCAGGAGCTCGTGATGGAATCCGCGCCAGCTCGCCCGCCGCTGCCGCCCGGCGTCAACGCCGATTGTTACAATCCCTGCAAGCATTACCCTTATGAGCCGAAGAACCAGATCGAAAAAGAAGTGCTGGAGTCTATGCACGGCGTGATTATGGGCCTCGCCTACTGGGACGTGGATGCCTACGACAAGAGTACCGCAGAGGATTTCGAAATGACCATGTCCTTGAGTAAGAGGGTGCTCACCAAAGCGGATCGGATCGCGTTCCTCACGAAGCAGAAGCAGGCGGGGGCTCCGCCGGCGATAAATGATCCCACGAGAGTGGCGAAAATGTTCGACTTCGACGGCGCGGTGATACTGCTAGCCAAATGGCCCACGCGCGACGGGCTGCACGATGTCAACACCCGCATGTTCGTGCAGCGCAATGGCCGCTGGGTACTCCTTTTCGGCTTCGAGACCTTCGGGGTCTGTCAACACTGCGGAACGGACGTACCGGCGACCTATTCAGTGCCGCAACCTAAGTCATAAACTAGCCGCGCAACACGCCCGGTGTAATACCGTTTTGCCGGGCGAGGTCGCTGAGGTCATCGAGTTGGCTTTGAACTTCGCCCACCTGCGCTTCTAGTATCGCGATGCTCGCTTGCGGCGTGATGCCGACATTTTTCTTGTCCAAGGCGATACCCGGTTGCGTTATTCCATCTGCCGCTTGTGCCAGGGCCGTCTGAGCTTCGCGCAGGGTCTCTGCGCGTTTGTCCAGTTCGGCCTGTAGGTCGGCTACTTTCTCAGCGTACCATTCCGGATCTTCCAGCCTCGAGGCGTAAACCGGAAAGGCCGGTTCGGAAGGCGCAACCGGAGCTTGCGCAGCTGTTTCAGGAACCTGGCCGACAATAGAGATCAGACCCCGCACGCGTAGCTGATCCATATCGTCGTTCGTCCAGACTTTCTTGGATTGATTCTGATTCGCTTGACCGGTGCGTGGCTTTTCTGCGGCGTGCGATGGAAACGCAATCGCCAACGCCAGAACCGCCGCGAGCGGAAAGAGGTAGATACGCATAATTCCTCCTCGGCGGGGACAAATACAGTGTACACCAAGCGGCCTTCGGCAAGAATTCAAACCAAGAGGTAATGCCGGCTCAGGACCGGACGGTGGAAGCCGCGGCAGGCGCGGCGGTGCGCGGGGCGTACTTGGTGCGGATGTAATCGTCTACCAGCTTACGGAATGCGGCGGAGAGTTCGTCATAATTGCCGTGCAGGGTGATGAACTTCTGGCCGTCAATATATACCGGGCAGCTTGGCTCTTCGCCAGTGCCGGGCAGGCTGATGCCGATGTTGGCAGCCTTCGATTCGCCGGGACCGTTGACGATACAGCCCATCACGGCGAGCGTCATTTCCTCGACGCCCTCGTATTGCTGCTTCCACTCCGGCATTTTGTCGCGGATGTAACCTTGAATGCGCTCGGCCAGCTCCTGGAACGTGGTGCTGGTGGTGCGCCCGCAGCCAGGGCAAGCCGTGACGCTTGGCGCGAACGAGCGCAAGCCGAGCGCCTGAAGCAACTCGCACGCGGCGTATACTTCCTCGCAACGGTCGCCGCCGGGTCGCGGCGTCAGTGAAATGCGAATCGTGTCGCCGATGCCTTCCTGCAACAAGATCCCGATGGCTGCCGCCGACCAGACTGTGCCTTTGGTGCCCATGCCCGCTTCGGTGAGGCCCAAGTGCAGCGGCTGCTCGGTCTTGCGGGAAAGGTCGCGATACACAGAAATGAGGTTCTGGGGTTTCGAGACCTTGCAGGAAATGATGATCTGATCGCGGCGCAAACCGCACGCGAGCGCCAGCTCTGTCGATTCGATGGCTGAGAGCACCATGCAGTTGTTGATAATCTCTTCGGAATCGAGGCCCAGGCCGCGGTCGGTGTTTTCCTGCATCTTGCGCATGACCAGCTCTTGATTGAGCGAGCCGCCATTGACGCCGATGCGCACGGGTTTGCCGTTGTCGACAGCCACCTTACAGATGGTCGCGAACTGCTCGTCGCGCCGCGCGCCCGCGCCCACGTTGCCGGGATTGATGCGGTACTTGTCGAGCGCCCGCGCGCAGCCGGGATACTTGGTCAGCAGGACGTGGCCGTTGTAATGAAAATCTCCGATGATTGGCGCGTTGCAGCCCTGGTCGCGCAGGCGGGCGACAATTTCTGTGACCGCGCCCGCCGCTTCCGGCACGTTCACCGTTATACGCACCAGTTCCGAACCGGCGTCGGCCAGCTCCTTGCATTGCGCCACGGTTCCGGCGATGTCTGCCGTATCCGTGTTGGTCATCGACTGCACGACCACCGGCGCGCCGCCGCCCACCTGAATGTGGCCAACCTTGACGCCATACGTCTTCCGCCGGGTGATGGGAATTATCTGCATGTGCCTAATCTTGGAGTCCTGTCAATCATAACAGCCTTGCACCGAGGCAGCAAAATGCATCATCGTGGGCATGCTTTTGGTAGCGCCAGCATCCTGCCAGCGGTATTCAAAATGTAAGAAGAGGCATTCTGAGATCTATAGAGAAATAGGAATTGACCGTTTATCCGCTTGCCGCCTGATTTCCGCGCAGGCCGAGCGCATCAGCGGCGTCGCGCATGGCGGCGATGCAGAAGGCGAAGTGCTGCTCGATGGGGACGCCCAACTCTTCGGCGCCTTTGCGCACGTCGTCGCGATTGACGCCGCGGGCAAACGCCTTGTCCTTGAGCTTGCGCTTCACCGAGTCGGGCTCGACCTCGAAAATGCTCTTGCCGGGCTTGACCAGCGCGCACGCGGTGAGGAACCCGGCCAGTTCGTCGCACGCAAACAATGTATGTTCGAGCGGAGTCTGTCGCGGGACTCCGCTGTAATCCGCGTGAGAGAGAATCGCCCGGATCAGCTCGTCGGGATAGCCGCGCTCGCGCAGGATCGCCGATCCGCCTGCGGGGTGTTCTTCCGTCGGGCTGTGCGGGACGTTGGGCCAGCGTTCATAGTCGAAGTCGTGCAGCAGGGCGGTGATGCCCCAAAGTTCCTCGTCGGCGCCGGTCTTGCGAGCGTAGGCGCGCACGCAGGCCTCGACCGCCAATGCATGTTTGCGCAGGCTTTCGTTCTGCGTGTATTCGCAAAGCAGAGCCCAGGCATCATCTCTCGATGGCAAGTTTGGCATCGTGCTCTCCCATAATCCCAAAAGGGGATAGGCTAGGATACCGCAACCTTAGCGCTGGCGGCCTGTTCTTACCCGAGCGTGTCAGTTTGGTACAAGAACGATCGAATGCAAAAAGTTCTTGACACCAGGACCGGATACCCTCAATATGGCGGTCGCGCCAGCTTCTGCCTTCCCCCCGATCGTAGTTCCTCTCATCCGCATGCCGGAATAGTCTGCGAGGAGCACCGGTGTCGGAACAAAATAGTACGAATGGTATGAACGGAACAAACGGGAACAAGGCCATCACGGACGTGGACCTCGACCGCGAAGTCATTCGTTGCAAGACTTGCGGGCTCGTGCAATATCGCACGCGCACGGGGAATTGCCGCCGCTGCCTGCGCCTGCTGCCGCCGAAGGTGGAGTTTCTGATTCCGCCTCCGGAGCCGCAGGAGCTTCCAGGCGACGATCGGCAGCTCTTCGAGAAGTGGCCGAACCGCGATACTGTGGAGAACATCGGGCAGCGCATCCGGCAGTTGCGCGAATCGCGCGGGATGACGCAGAGCCAGCTCCAGGCGCGCTCGCGCGTTTCACGGTCGTATTTGTCGCGGATCGAAAGCGGCCAGATGACGCCCAGTCTCGGAACGCTGGAGAAAATTTCCGAAGCGCTCGGCGTCGGCTTGAACCGCTTCTTCGTTCCCGAATCGAACGGCGAAACCCTGCTGGAGGATCCATTCATCCAGGGGCTGCGGCCGTTCCTGCGGCAGCTCGATTGGGAACAGTGGCAATCGATTCTGAAGCGCCTGGCCGCGATCAGCGACCACGTCTCCACCGGCAACGGGCAGGTGCGTCCCATAGGACAGCCTCAGCCGTCTCGAATGGAGCACCTGGTGCGCCGCATTCACCCAGCCGCGATGAGCCACCGGTAGCCGGTCAAGAAATGCCCGCCGGCCGACGCCCGCTATGGGAAGCGCACTTTGACGTCGGGACGCTTTTCGAGATGCACGGTGTCGATGAAGCGCACCTGCCGCTCGTCCAGCGTGACGATCAGCGACTGCGTGCGAATGCCTTCGCCGAAGAACCGCACGCCGCGCAACAGGTTTCCCTCGGTCACTCCCGTGCACGCGAAGATAATTTTCTTCCCTGACGCCAGGTCGTCGGTGGCGTAGACGCGCTTGCCGTCCTTGATGCCCATCTTTTCCAGCCGCTCCTCGTGCTCTGGCTTGGAGACCACCAGCCGCGCCAGGATCTCGCCGTTCAGGCAGCGCAACGCCGCCGCAGTCAGCACTCCTTCAGGTGCGCCGCCGGTGCCCATCACCGCGTGGACGCCAGTCCCGACCACGGCTGCGGAAATGCCCGCCGAAAGGTCACCGTCACTGATCAAACGGATGCGCGCACCCGCCGCGCGGATGTCCGCGATTAACTTCTCATGCCGCGTGCGATCGAGAACGGTCACGGTCAGGTCCTCGACGTCTCGATCGAGACGTTTGGCAATGGAGCGCAGATTATCGGCAACCGGAGCGTCCAGGTCTACGGCGCCCTTGCACGACGGCCCCACGACGATCTTCTCCATATAAAGGTCGGGGGCGTGGAGCAGTCCGCCCTTTTCGCTTGCGGCCAGAACGGTAATCGCGCCTGGCGCACCGGTGGCGCAGAGATTGGTGCCTTCGAGGGGATCGACGGCGATGTCCACGGTCGGGAAGTTATAGCCCCGGACGTGCTGCGCGGCGCCGACTCTTTCGCCGATAAAGAGCATGGGGGCTTCGTCCCGCTCGCCCTCTCCGATCACGATCGTGCCATCCATCGGCATTTCGTCCATCACGTGGCGCATGGATTCGACGGCTGCCTGGTCGGATTTGTGGCCGTCGCCCAGTCCCATCGTCTTTGCAGATGCAATCGCCGCCCTTTCGACGACGCGCAAAAATTGCAGACTCAGTTCGATTTCCATCAGATCTCCCGCCCGTTGGAATTTTGGATTCGGCGCGCGTTCGGACACAGGTCATGCGCGCGATATCGCCAAAAATATGTCCTATCCTAAACCAACTGGCAAACTACACCAAGAAGCAGGACACGCACTCTTGCCTGTCCTGCTACCTACGGCAGCGGCTGGATGACTGTGTTCACGAGATTCCGATCGTCGAACGCTGTCCGGTCGCCGGGTTTTGCTCCTGCGACGGGCAGCAGGCGCGCACTCAGCGGCTTCGACAATTTCACCGAGAGGCTGGCGACATCGCCGATGATGCGCGCAAGTTGTTCCGCCGTGACGTCACCCGGCAGCGGGATCGTGTCGAGTCCGGTTCCGCACACGGCCGAATAGGCAAGAAGCTGGTCCATCGAAAGTGCGCCTTCGCTCCAGAGCTGCGAGAGCCGGCTGTCTTCGAGTACCGGCATCATCAACCCCGAATAGCCCACCTTTTTTACGGCAATATCGCGCAGCGCCGAAGTAATGATCGCAGCCGCGGTCAGCGTGCCGCTGGTGCCGAATCTGCCGCCAGTGAATCCCGCCGTCGCCGAACCGATCGAGGCAGCCTTCCTCGGCGCGGGAGAAAGATCGAGACCCATGTAGGTCCACCCGGTGTCGTGATCGATTTTGCTCGCGAGGTCCTGAACAGCCTGGGCGTGCATTCCCAACTCGGCGATCAGAGCCTGTCGCGTCGCCTCAGGGTCGCGCTGCACGGCCATCACCGCGGCGACAACATTCGCGGACTCGAGCGCGACGGCAAATTGATGGCCTAGCCCCTGGTGATACGACGCAGGATAAAACGGCGTGTAGGCAGGCACGTTGGCAATGGCCGCGAAGCGGAAATTGCCGAGGCTGTGGTCGGTGTGGTCTTCGAGATATTTCATGACGTCCGCGGCCGCATGCACGGCCTTCCAGTGGACGCCATCGTCCCCGGCCACCACGATGCTTCCGTGCAAGGCGCTGGTGAGGCCCAGAATCTCGGCCAGTACCTGCGCCTGTCCGGGATCATCCTTTTCGGAAATCAGCGCGGGACCGATACTGGCGACGAAATTCTCCTGCTTCGCGAGATTATCGAAATCGTGGAAGAAAGCGAGCATGGCCTGCTTCGACATCCCGCGCGTATATTCGGGGAAAGGCTGCGTGGAGATGCGGATCGTCTCCACTTCGTAGCCTGCAAGTTCGAATCTGGCCTTCGCATTGCGCAGCATGGTCAAAGTTTCTGCGACCTGCTGCTTGTACTGGCTGGTGTCCAGGCGAATAAACGCGGTGATCGTGCGGACTTTGGGCTTTTCCGCTCCCGATGCGGGCACGACGGCCGCCGCGAACAAAAGAGCTCCCAGCAAGGTGGCTTGCGACAGCAATTGCAAGATGGATGAAGACCAGCCGCTGTTGCGAAACATTGGTCCCTCCTCAAACTCTAGAAGTAAGCCGGAAGACCGGTATTGCGTTCTCCGATCATCCCCTTTTATAAAACCCACTACGATTCTCATAGCTGTGGCGCGTCACACCTTCAAACCCATCAACCCTGCAAGCAGATTGCGCTGCATCTGCGAAGAGCCTCCGGCGATCGTTGCAGCGCGAGAATCGCGGAAGTAGCGCTGCATATCAAATTCCATGCTGTAGCCATATCCGCCAAGAACCTGCATGCCCATGCTGGCCACCTTCACGTAGGTTTCGGAGGCGAGCAGCTTGGCCATGGTGATTTCGCGCAAGGCCTTCTGGCCACTCGCGACCATCCACGCAGCGCGCCACATCAGCGTCCGCGCCGCCTCCACCTCGGTTTGCATGTCCGCGAGCATATGGGCAATCGCCTGGAAGGTTCCGATAGGCCGGCCAAACTGCTTGCGATCTTTGGCATATTGCAGCGCCAAGTCTACAACTGCCTGCGCGCCACCGCACGCAGTTGCCGCAGCGGTCACACGCTCCACTTGAAGGCCGGACAGAACGACGTCCCAACCTTTATTTTCTCCTCCGACGAGCCGGTCCGCTGGGACCCGGACGTCATTGAGAAAGACTTCATACGTACCTACGCAACGCCGGCCGAGCATATCGAGCTTGCGCATCTTCACGCCCGGCGTGTCGTTGTCGACCAGGAACAACGACATGCCCTCTTGGTACCGCGCGTTTGAATCGGTCTTAACATAAACGTTGATCACATTGTTCTTCGCAGCGGCTCCGGTTGCCCATAGCTTCTGTCCGTTGATAATCCAATTGTCGCCGTCGCGGTGTGCAGTGGTACGTATCGCACCGACATCCGAACCAGCATCGGGTTCCGAAATCGAAATCGACATCTTACTGTCGCCAGAAAGCAGTTTAGGAAGCCAGTGACGCTTTTGTTCTTCGGAACCCTTCCGGAGAATGTTCAGCCCGCAAAAAACGCTTCCGGCGTAGGCCATGACAAGATCGGCGCTCCTTCGGGACAATTCCTCGGCGATAATGACCACGTCCAAGACGCTGCCACCGAGCCCCCCATAAGCCTCGGGAAAAGGTATGCTCAAGAATCCCGCCTTGACCCACTCCTCATAGAGCTCGCTGGGATAGGTTTGTTCGCGATCGAGGCGCCGCAAATATTTGATCGGCGCATGCTCGTCCATCAATTTGCGCACGGTTTCGCGCAACATCACTTGTTCGTCAGTGAAGCTGAAATCCATCGCGGTTCTCCACCAGTCAGATAATTTGTGCGGCTTGCAGTTCGGCGATCTCATTCGCCGCAATGCCGAGACTGCGCAGCACTCTCTCCGTGTGCTCACCGAGAGCGGGCGGCGGCAGCGGGTCGGCTTCGCGCTCACCATCAATACGGGTCGCGCGCCGCATCACTATCATTTTGCCGTAGCGTGCATGCTCGAGTTGATGAAAAATGCCGAGGTGCTTGACCTCCGGATCGGCCATTGCTTCGGGAATTGTAAGCACCGGCGCACAAGGCACGTCGTGGGCGGAAAGCCGTTCCAGCCAATAGGAGCGCGACTTGGGAGCAAAAATAGGACGCAAAACACCAATAAGCGCCTGAAAATTCCTGATTCGTCCTGCCCGATCCTTGAACCGCGGATCATTGCCGATGTCCTCCCGCTCAACCGCGGCCAGCAGCGCGCGCCAGAACCTTTCGATGGACGAAACCTGCATGGCCACCATGCCGTCCGCGCAGTTGAAAGCGAAAGCCAGCGAGAACGCAGCCCGCGTTTCCGGGCCCAATATGACACCCGAACGTGTATAGGCGGTGAAGGAGTCGGGCATGAAGTACATGCTTGCTTCGATCAGGGTGATATCGATGCGAGCCCCCTTTCCTGTATGCTCTCGCTGATAAAGCGCGGCCAAAATGCCGTTGCAGGCCTGCGCGCCTGTCATCTGATCGGAAAGCGTGGTGCCTATGATGCGAGGATCACTTCCGTCCAGAAAAAGGCCCAACATCCCTGACAGCGCCTGGCCAATGGTGTCGTAAGCGGGCTTGTCCCGATAGGGCCCATCCTCGGAGAAGCCGGAAATCGAGCAATACACCAAACGTGGATTGATCTGCCGCAGCACATCGTAATCAATTCCCAAGCGCTTCATAACGCCTGAGCGGAAGTTCTCGATGACGACATCGGCCGTGCGTGTCAACTTGCGGAACAGCTCCTGGCCCCGCCCATTGCTTAGATCGATGGTCAAGCTGAGTTTGTTGCGATTGAAGGCGGAGAAATTGTGACTATAGCCTTGGGTGTTAGGGCCGGTGCCAAAGGCGCGGAACGGGTCGCCCTGCCCGGGAGGTTCGACCTTGACCACTTCCGCGCCGAGGTCCGCGAGCTGTAGACCCACGAATGGACCCGCAATGAAGTGGCCCAGTTCCAGGACTCTGACGCCTGTCAGCGGATTTGCCATACGCCGGATAGCCTCAGACCAGAGGGGACAGCGGGCGTCATCGGTCACGGCGGTACGCGCCGAGGCCTGGCCGATAAGACTTTTCGTCGAGGAATTGTGTCATCCCTTTTTCGCGCCCCTTTTCCGGATCGAGGAAGCGCAGCTGGTCGTTCTTGGCGAAAAGATAATCCTCCGCGTCGTCCCATGACATGTCGCGCACGCGCCGGTAAGCATGTTTGGCCGCGCGCAAGGCGGTTGGATTCTTCTCGAGCAATGTGCGAGCAATGGCGGTGGTGCGCTCGCGCAACTGGGCGTGAGGCACGGCCTCATTCACGAGGCCCATCTTCGCCGCACGTTTCCCGTCGAAGGTCTCGCCGGTCATGATGTAGTAGAGGGCATCCCGCTGGTTCATCACTGCGGAGACAGCCTTGGTCACAATCCCGCCGGGAATGATGCCCCAATTGATCTCGGAGAGACCGAAGATGGCCTCTTCGGCAGCGATCGCGAGGTCACAAGAGATCATCGGAGTGAAACCACCGCCAAAGCACCAGCCGTTCACCATCGCAATCGTCGCTTTGGGATAGTACATCAGACGCCGCCACTGCCATTGCGCATTCACGCGGTAGATTTGCAACCGCGCTTCCGCCGAGAGGCTATCCGTCGCGCGGAAATATTCCTTCAGGTCCATGCCGGAGGAGAAGGACTCTCCAGCGCCAGTAAGAACCAACACGCCGCATCGATCATCGGTTTCGATCGCATCCAGAACTGAAAGCATTTCGGCCGCGAGTGCCGGGCTGATGGCGTTGCGTTTTTCCGGCCTGTTTAGCGTCACCCAGGCGATTCCATTCTCATATTCCACCAGAACATTCTTGCCGCCCGGGAGCCCCGTCTCCCCGCTTCCTTTTGACATGTTTGACCCGTCATCCGAATTTGTCATTGCGCTCCATCTAGATTCATCATTTGACGATGCGGTGAAAATGTACACTATCACGAGATCCTTGGCGAACGCTACATTTGGACCAGTTCGGGGCTTTTCAGGTTCCTATGCAATTCGGCACGTCTGGCTCCCTTACCGGCAGCAACCCCCGTTTACCGATTCCCGCATTGCAACGGCCCACATTGCTGCTTATATTAGGGCGCCTTCATTTCCGGTCCGTCCACGATAGGGTTGCGCGATATTGAGACAATGCTGATGTTTTCGCGAGAGAAACTAAGATTCGGCCACGGGAGGTCTCCGTCACATGTCCGAGACGCAACGGATCGACGTCAGAGAACTCGTCGATGAGCAGCGAGTTGGTATTTTCAGTATCACGCTCCTTGTTGTATCGACACTGATTTTGACTTGTGATGGATACGGTATTTTCGCCGCCGCATTTGCGGCTCCGGAACTCGTGAAGGAATGGCATGTAGCTCCTTCCGCCCTCGGACCATTCCTTACCGCCAGCGTCGTCGGGCTTCTGTTCGGAGCGCCGTTGCTGGGCTATTTCGGCGACCGCTTCGGCCGCAAAAAGGCGATTATACTCGGCACTCTGATTTTTGCCGGTTTCACGCTGCTCGCCACTCCGGCAACTTCATTGCACCAACTGATGGTCCTGCGCTTCGTCGTGGGGCTGGGGCTAGGCGGCGTGATTCCCAACGTCATCGCTTTGAATGCGGAATTTGCGCCGAAGCGGCTGCGCGCGGCATTCATCATCATTACGCAGTTTGGCATTCCAGCTGGACAGGCCTTGGGCGGCATGGTCTCTGGTCTGTGGGTTCCTGCCCATGGCTGGCGGGTGCTGTTTTTGCTGGGTGGCGTGGTTCCGCTCTTATTGACCCTTGTTGCCTATTTCCTTTTGCCGGAATCGATCAAGTACCTCGTACTCCACGCGAGCCGCGTCGCCGAAGTAAGACGAATCGCAAGAATCCTCCGGCCTGAATTGCTACACAGCGAAGACGCGCAGTTTGTCATCCCCAGCAGTCCGGTTACCACGGGAATCTCACCGGCAAAGCTGTTTGCCGCAGGACTAGCGCCAATGACAGCACTGCTCTGGCCCGTTCAAATAGCCCTTCAGGTGGCGAATTTCTTTATGATCAGTTGGCTGCCCTTGTTGCTTCGGTCCGCAGGTGCAACCAGGGGCCATACCGCAGTTAGTACCAGCCTATATGGTATCGGCGGCATGATCGGCGGGACTGTGATGGTCTTCCTTGTTGATCGATTTGGCGCCATCCCCATTGTCGCGCTGTTTGCGCTCGGCGTGCCCCTGGTTGTCGGGCTTGGTGTGCCGGGCCTTCCAACAATTGTGTTGTTGGGCGCAGCCGCCGGGACCGGGTTCTGTATCATCAGCATCAATTTCGGCACGAACGCGGTGATGGGAATGATCTATCCGACTGCCATCCGCTCAAACGCCGTCGGCTGGACAATGGCGGTGGGGCGAATCGGCTCGTTGAGTGGATCGATGCTCGGGGGCCTTCTGCTCGGCATGCACCTGTCACAACGCCAGCTTTTCCTCGCACCAGCCATTTCCCTGGGAGTAGGCGCTGTCCTGTGCGCATTTTTTCTGCGGCTTTGCATCCGCCGTTTTCGTGGATACCGGCTGGACGAAGCACCCGCTCGGGAGCCCGAAATTGTCTCCTCGTAATTCAAGCCGGAGACCGCTCAGGGCTTGATGTCGGTCGTTTTCCCCGCGATCACTTCAAGGTGCTGCTGATAAAATGATTCCCCATTCGGATGGCGCAGTTCGATGTCGTGCGCACCGGGCTTCAGGCGGAACGTCCCAAGTTGTTTCACCGTTCCTGCGTAACCACCATCCACGAACACTTCTGTGTCCTTTTCCTTGGTCTTGATCTTGACCTTCCCGGTCGGGGTGGTTGGTACGTAGGCATACGGTCCATACCAGCCTGGTCCATACCAGCCCCAAGCCCAGCCGGGACCATACCAGCCCCGCCCAGGACCATACCATCCGCCGTAAAACCCTCCTCCGTACCCGAATCCGCCCCTGAATCCGCCGCCTCCTCTGAATCCGCCCCTGCGCTGAGCCGATGCCATGGGCGCGGAAATCAGCAGCGCCAACACAGCCAACCCCGCAACTTTCAAATATCGAGTCATGGCGACCTCCACCTCCCTTCCACTTCACTATCTGTTAGATGATCTTTTTCGTTCCTTGGTTTGTTGCCCGCTGGGTGCGCATCTCCCAAGGACTGGCCCTGGAGTAGTTTCTCGTTCTATGCGAAGAAGCAGCCGGGGCTCGTCCGAATCGTTCTCTTCCACTGACTTCAACGGTTCGGTTACGAAAACCAAAAGCCCCACGCTTGAAGACCGCAAGCGTTGGGCACCCGAACTTCAAAGTCGCTCAAAGGTTCTGCCACCCGCCCAGCAAGCGGGACTTGTCAGACGGGCAAAAACGAGCCGTCGGAACCCCGCTGATCTCGCTGGGGGCCTCCTCTGGTGGCAAATTCGTTGTGTCCGGGGCAGGAGAAGCGTACGATGCGCGAGCCGAGACCTAAATCGAAAATTCCGGATTAGGAGAAAATCGCATGAAGACAACTCTCAGCCGTCTCGTCGCACTCCCGGCCTGTGGTTTGTTCATGTTGTTCTTGTTGGCGCTCGCGTTGCAGGTCGATGCTCAGACGGGAGGAAGCGACTCACTAACACTCGTGCACGCCAATTTGATCGACGGGATTTCAAATGCTCCCTTAATGGACGCTACCGTAGTTGTAGTGAACGGCCACATTCAAAGCATCGGGCATGAAGCGGCCTCCGGCCAAAGCACCGTGATTGATCTCAAGGGCCACTGGTTGCTACCAGGTTTCGTAGATGCGCATGTACACGTGGCTGATCTAGCGGCCGCCAGGCGAGCTCTTCGTTCGGGCGCGACGACGGTTGGAGAGGCCGGCGTCAATCATTTCGCGGACATTGGCATGCGCGAGCTGAATCATAAAGGCGTCGTGGACGTGCCAGACGTTGTCGCTGCGGGTTACCACATTCGAACTCATCCGGCCGATGACTATTTTCTTGATTTTCCACAGGATGCCGACCTCCTGGGCGGAGTGCGTGGAACGGATAATGTCCGCCGGATGGTCCGCGAAATGGCGAGCCGCGGCGTGAACCGGATCAAGGTGATGGCCACCGAACGGGCAGGCTTGCCGGACACCGATCCTCGCATCCGCATTTTCAACGACGATGAGCTGGCTGCAATTGTCGACGAAGCGAACAAAGCCGGACTGTGGACAGTGGCACATGCGCACGGCGACGAAGGCGCCGCGGCTGCGGTGCGCGCTGGCGTGCACTGCATTGAGCACGGTACATACCTGAGCGATGACACGCTTCGGCTCATGAAGGAGAAGGGCGTCTATCTCGATCCCACCGTAACGGCGACCGTGGATATGACCGATCCCGAGGGTGAATACGATGACCCCGTCCTGCAGATGCGCGGCCGGGCCATGCTGCCGATAGCGCGTGAACTGGTCGGGAGGGCATGGAAAATGGGAATCAAGATCGTGGCGGCCACGGACACCACTTATTTTGCTAAGAACAATCGAACGATGGCCGATGAAATCATCGAACTCGCGGGCGATGGCCTACCGCCGATGGATGCGATCAAAGCGGGAACCTCTGCGTCGGCGGAAGAATTGGGCGTAGACAAGCGGACCGGCTCGATCCGCGCCGGATACGAAGCGGATTTTGTGATTGTAGGCCGCAACCCTCTTGAAGATATTCGGCATATAGCGGACGTGCTGATGGTCGTCAACAATGGCAGGGTTGCGCTTAACCGAATGAACGTCGCCCCGCGCCCCTGAGCGGGCGAAGGAGTCGAGAAACGGCTGTACGTGCGCATGAATCCCGTCAAGCGAAAACTGGTTTCCCATCCGGAGGACTAGCCCTGGAGTGGTTTCTCGTTCTCTGCGAAGAAGCAGCCGGGGCTCGTCTCAATCGATCCCCTCGACTGACTTCAACGGTTCGGTTACTAAAACCAAAAGCCCCACCCTTGCACAAACCGCAAGGATGGGGCACCCGAACTTCAAAGTCGTTCAAAAAGCCTGGCGCACCCGACAATATTGTCTAGCACGTGGACTTACTGTAGGACGTGGTATCCTGATTGTCCATTCTGATTATCCTTGCGTCTGTAACCCATTTTGGGTTATTTTAGTCGCCTAGCGAGGTCCACCATTGGCGCGCCAGTCAGCCTTGAAATTAGAGACGCGGGTCTTTGACGTAGACCCTTATCTTAAGCCGGGCACCAAGCTCGCGTCGACCTATGTCTCCGCGTTCGGAGCGCTTTTTTCTGGTGACTGCCTGGCCGTCCTCCCGCATATTCGGGACTCGGTCGTAGACACTGTTTTTGCCGATCCTCCGTTCAATCTCGGCAAACGCTACGGGAAAAATTCCAATGACATGAGATCGGAAGATGACTATTTGAAGTGGTGTAGGGAGTGGGTCGCGGAATGCGTGCGTACGATCAAGCCGGGTGGGGCATTCTTTCTCTACAATCTTCCGAAGTGGAACGTTTTGCTTGGCTCGCATCTCACCGAACTCGGCATGAACTTCAGGCATTGGATCGCGGTTGAGATCTCGGCGTGCCTTCCGATTCCCGGAAGACTACATCCCAGCCATTACAGTTTGCTGTACTACACGAAGGGAAAACCAAAAACGTTCCGGCGCATCCGCACGCCCATACAAACCTGTAGGCACTGCGGTGGTGAGGTTAAGGACTATGGTGGTCACCGGGATGCCATGAATCCGAAGGGCGTGAACCTGAAAGATGTCTGGACCGACGTCCCTCCGGTTCGTCACTGGAAGTTCAAGTCAAAGGAACGCCGCGCGAATGCGCTCTCCACAAAAATCCTGGACCGCGTAGTAGAAATGTCTACGGAGCCGGGAAGCCTCGTCCTTGACCCCTTTGGAGGAAGCGGCACTACCTTTGCCGTGTGCGAAAAGAAGGGACGTGAGTGGATTGGTATGGAGATAGATTTCGCGCAAGAAATAATTGATCGGCTTGAGAGTGGCGAGATCCGGTCACATAGGAACGACGATTACGTCGAACGTTAACCTTTCGCCCGGCCAGCCGTGGTCTTCGGGATTTTCCGTACCTTTTTGCTTTCGAAGTCTTGCTCAATGACGACGATCTCCAGCACTCCGGTCTTGCATGGCACCGACTTCCACAACTTTAAATATGGTTCGAGTTCTTTGTAATTGCCGATACGATCCGTTAAGTACACGTAGAGCTTTCGCGAGGGAACGACGAGAATGCCGGCGGCGATGATCCCGTCGGCCACGAGCATCGTGAGCTTGTTCATCGAGCGGTGACTCGATGAGATATTCCCCGTCTCCCACTCGACGACAACGGGACCTTCCGGGCCGGGTAGCACCGCATCGAAATCTCCGAGCTGCTGGTTTAGGAGATTCTTGGCTTTCCCCTCAATTGTCCATTCCAGTTTCTTAAGCTCTTTGATGAATTCGCTTCTGATTGGAACGACGCCGTTACCTTCACCACGTTTCTTCCCACTCTGCGGATAGATCGTGAACGAACCGCTTCCAGGAGGCCACGCGCATTTGCGGACTGCCTTATGAATAGCGTCCCGGGTCTCTGTCCAATGGGCTGACTTCGCGTATGCCCCACAGCTCAAAATCGTCTCTATGTGGACGATCTTCATGAGATCTCCCGGTAGAACTTGCCCAGAATTCGTAGGGGGTCAATCCCGAGTGCGCGAGCGACTTCACCGAACTCAATCACGTCGAGACGGCGCTCGCCTCGTTCGTACTTTGAGACGAAGGATTGTGGACGCCTTAACCGCAAAGAGAGCTCTACTTGCGTAAGGTCTGCCTCCCCACGAGCGGCAACAAGAAGCTCACGAAGCTTTTTATAGGCGTTATTGGCCAAGATACCCCGTCCGTCGGAACCGAGTATAAGACCTGTCGGCCAAGGTATTCGTCTTCTCTTGACGGTGCATCACGGCCGGATAATACCACCTCCATAGGCCGACATGGCGTTACCATACCGGGCTTGCGGCTGCACGTCCCTCTGAAGCTGGCGTGGAAGTAGCATTTGCGTTACTCTTGCGCGCGCCGGAAGCATCCGCTTCCGCCCGCTATGCACTTTAAAGCCCTCAGCGCCGCAGTCTTCGGCATCGATGCCTATCTGGTGGAAGTGGAAGTGGACGTCGGCTCCAGCCGCCCCGGCGACTTCAACGTCGTGGGCCTGCCCGACGTCGCGGTGAAGGAGAGCCGCGAACGCGTCAAGGCGGCGCTCAAGAACTGCGGCCACGATTTTCCTCAGCAGAGCGTCACCATCAACCTGGCGCCCGCCGACATCCGCAAGGAAGGTTCGGCGTTCGATCTCCCCATGGCGCTTTCGATTCTGGGCTGCCAGGGCGCATTTTTCGGCAAGCGGCTCGACCAATTCATATTTCTCGGAGAGTTATCGCTCGACGGGCAAGTGCGCTCTGTGCGCGGAGCGCTCTCGGCCGCGCTGGCCGCGCGCGAATTCAACATCCGCGCGGTGGTGGTCCCGGAAGCCAACGCGCGCGAGGCAGCCGTCGTCGAAGGGATCGACGTATTCGCCGTGTGCACGCTCCCGCAAGCGTTGGACTTGATCAACGCGCCCGAATCGTTCGCCCCGGTGCGTGTGGACGCGCGCACGATGCTGGACGATGCCGCGCAATATGCGGTGGACATGCGCGACGTCCGCGGCCAGCAAGCCGCCAAGCGCGCGCTCGAAGTGGCTTGCGCCGGCGGGCACAACATCATCTTCATCGGACCGCCCGGCGCGGGCAAGACGATGCTGGCCAAACGCATTCCCACGATCCTGCCGCCGATGTCGCTCGAAGAGGCCATCGAAACGACACGCATACACAGCGTTGCGGGGCTGCTCGATGATTCGCGCGGGCTGGTGGGCACGCGGCCGTTTCGCTCGCCCCACCACACGATTAGCGACGCGGGGCTGATCGGCGGCGGCGCGGTGCCGCGTCCGGGAGAAGTTTCGCTTGCGCATCACGGCGTGCTGTTTCTCGACGAATTGCCGGAATTCCAGCGCAACGTGCTCGAAGTGATGCGCCAGCCGCTCGAAGACGGCTCGGTGACGATCTCGCGCGCCGCGACTTCGGTGACGTTCCCCGCGCGCTTCATGCTCGCCGCGGCGATGAACCCCTGCCCGTGCGGATTTTTTGGCGACTCGACGCGCGACTGCCACTGCTCCCCGCCGCAGATTCAGCGCTATGTATCAAAAATCTCCGGGCCGCTGATCGACCGCATCGACATCCACATCGAAGTGCCTGCCGTAAAGTACAAGGAGCTGCGCGGCGCCGTTGCCACCGAAGATTCCACCCTGGTGCGCGAACGCGTCCTGCGCGCGCGCTCGCGCCAAATCGAGCGATTCACCGGCGAGAAGAAAGTTTTCGCGAACGCGCAGATGCCGCCGAAACTGATCCGGAAATTCTGCGCCATCTCCGAAGACGGCGAGAAGATGCTGGAGAGCGCGATTACGCGCCTGGGACTTTCCGCGCGCGCCCACGACCGCATATTGAAAGTCGCGCGCACGATCGCCGATCTCGATGCGTCTGCCAACCTCGAAACGCGCCACCTCGCCGAAGCCATCCAGTACCGCACGCTCGACCGCACGTACTGGGCCTGAGGGCGCTCATGGCCAAATTGTCGCTCGGGAGCGTCGCTGGATGAAGGCAAAACGGGAAACCATCTGGACAGACGCCGGATTTTGGTGTATTGATGGCTCGCTTTTGTGGGTCCAGTAATTCCGTTAGGTGTATGGAGGCCCGCTGCGACGGGTTTTGCTCCACTACCGGCTGGCGTTACGCCCGGCAAATAGCGACCGCTCAGGAAAGAGGAGTCAAGAAGTTGAGCAAAGAACAAGGTGTGGTGAAGTGGTTTAACGCATCCAAAGGTTATGGGTTTATCCAGCGCCAGTCGGGCGAAGACGTGTTCGTTCACTTCTCCGCCATCCAAATGGACGGGTACAAAACACTGAACGAAGGCCAGATGGTCGAATTTGAGGTCAAGCAAGGACCGAAGGGCTATCAGGCCGAAAACGTCACCGCTGCATAATCACGTCAGGTTCTGAGGGGCCCTGTCCAATGCTAGCAGGCAGGGCCCTTTCGCATTCCAGTACGGCGACTTAAGGGCAGGGCAATCCTTGCGAACGCTTGGATCCGGTGTCTGGACTCCGGAGCGCACCGGACTCCCGAAACCGGAGACAAGTGCTGTGTTCCCGCTCGACGCAGGAAGTTGTGGTACGATGACGCATCCGGAATCAAGTGGAGGAGTGAACCTGTGGCGCAGCATATCTTGCGCAAGGATCTGAAGAAGGACGAGATCCGCGAGAAATTCGTTCAGGGTGTCGAGTCCGTCGTTTCGCACCAGCAGTTGTTGTGGATTGTCGTCGGCGCTGTCCTGGTCGTGGCCCTGGCGGCCTTCGGCTGGAGCAGCTATACCCGGCGGCAGACGGCGAAAGCTGCTGCGGTACTGGATGACGCGATGAAAATTTTCCAGGCGCGGATTCGAGCCCCGGGCGAACCGGCCGAGCCCGGCGAGATCGCGTACGTCGATGAGAAGAACAAGTACGGCGACGCCGAGCGAAAATTTCTGCAGGTTGCGACCCAATATGGACGCACGCGGCCCGGCCAGATTGCGCGATATTACGCGGCCCTGTCCGAGGAGCATTTGAAGCTATTCGACGACGCGGAAAAGAATCTGAAGCAGTTGGATTCGAGCGGCGATGAGGATCTGGCGGGTCTTGCCCGGTTCCAATTGGCCTGGGTATATGCCCAGAATGGCAAGGGACCACAGGCCGTCGAGTTGTACAAGCAACTGGCGGATAAGCCCACGCTTTTTGTGCCAAAGCCAATGGTGCTGCTGACGCTCGCGGATTATTACCGCAAGACCGATCCCGCACAGGCCTCGAAACTCTACAATCAGGTCAAGCGGGATTTTCCTGATACTCCCGCTGCCGAACAAGCCGATCAGGGCCTCGAACTAATTAACGCAAAAAGCTGATTGTCCCGAGGCTGCTTCCGCTTAGGTGTCAACATGAGAAGTTACACTGTTCAGTGGTCTGTCCCTCTTTCCGCTCTCTTCAGGAGACGAACTCAAGGCGGAGAGGCCATATCTTATTCAAACCGGAACACTTACCCGGGCAGCAGTTCTTTTGTGCGGCAAAGGTGGAATCATGAGATACTATTATTGGTGTTTGGTACTTTCTGAATACTCTGGATGGATGGATTTGAGAGGTTTCGTCTGGGCTTTTTAGTTGGCTATGTATGTCTGCGCCCCGTCGAAAGATATAAGCCTCCACTGTGAAGGGTTGGACCGGCGATCCCGGGCTCGCCCTATTTCCTATCACGTTGTAACGAAAGGAAGAAGCACAGTTCTCCGGAAGGGACATGTCAGCGGGCGCTATCAATTTGGCCGTGATCTAGTTGAGCGTCGAGTTCCGTCGTTCGCGTATCAGTTCGCCGGCACTGTAGCGATGGCCCAGATAGGCTTGACAACCGCAGTGCGCTACTTCGCAAGGGGGAGAATTACTTGTCGCTGACAACGCAAGAAATGCGTGAAGAAGTCCGCAACCTCATCAATGTGGGTAAGGAGCGCGGATACCTGCTCTCCGACGAAGTAGACCATGTTCTGCCCCCCGGGGTGCACTCGTCGGAGGAAATTGACGATCTGCTCTCCACTTTCGAGCGCATCGGGATCAGCATCTACGAGGACCTCGCCGCCGCCAAGGCCGCTCGCGCCACCCCAGACCCCCTCGTCTCCGAGACCCCCACGGTTGAATGGAGCGACAGGTTCCCGGTTGCAGAAGAGAGCGAACTCGACCTTAC
>JAIQES010000025.1 GCA_020073705.1 Terriglobia bacterium | reverse complement strand
CTGCTTGCCGATAGCGTGCTTTGAGGCGTTTGACATGGCGAGGCGTAAGCTCGAGCAGCTTCGCGGCGCTAGCACACGCCAGGTTCCCCTTCACGCAACTGGAAATGACGGTCACTCGTTGTAGTTCCTTTGCACTCAACGTGTACGTCTCCATAGGGGTGACATTTTCACGTTGCTGTAAAGGGGTGACAGAATTATGGAGCTAAGACATTCGCATGCCGGCGACTTGACAGAGTCGCGAACATAGGAGTAGCGTCGCCGCCGACGTGGAACTTGACGCTTCCCTCGATTGGCTGTCACTGGTGATGACGCCGGGGCTGGGCTCGCGCCTGGCAGGGAAACTTCTGCGCCAATTCGGCTCGCCCGAAGGTATCTTCCGCGCTTCGCTGACCGAACTGGAAGCGTGCCGGTTGCCTGCGGCGCCCGCGCAGGCGATTCAGTCCCGGCGGGCGCACAAGGAGGCGGAAGCGGAACTCGAGCGGGTCCGCAAGCTTGGCTGCCGCCTGCTGAACTGGGACGAACCGGAATATCCGCAGCGGCTTCTCGAAATCTACGATCCGCCGCCGCTGCTCTATGTCCGCGGCGATGCCAGCGCGCTGAACCGGCACTCCATCTCGATGGTGGGCACGCGGAGGCCGACGCCCTACGGGAATCAAGTGGCGGAGCGGCTGGGACGCGATCTTGCCGAGCGAGGCCTTACGATCGTCAGCGGGATGGCGCGCGGCATTGACAGCTCGGCGCATCAGGGCGCGTGCCGGGCCTCGCATGGCGCGCCGGTCGGCGTACTCGGCACCGGTGTGGACGTTATCTATCCGAAGGAGAACCGGAAACTGTTCGGCGAAGTGGAAAAGCGCGGCGCGCTGATCAGCGAGTTTCCGCTCGGCGCGCATCCCGCTCCTGAAAATTTCCCGGTACGCAACCGGATCGTTGCCGGGATGTCGCTGGGCGTGGTGGTGGTGCAGGGCGCCCAGTATTCGGGCTCGCTGATCACCGCGCGACTCGGGATGGAGTTTGGCCGCGAGGTCTACGGTATTCCCGGGAACATCACGGCCGATGTCAGCTTTGCCCCCAACCAGTTGATCAAGCAGGGCGCAAAGCTGGTGACCTCGTGGGAGGACGTGGTCGAAGAGCTGCCCACGGAGGTCCGGGCTGAGTTGTTTCCGGTCGAGACAACCACCCGCGAGGAACGCGCGTCCTTGTTTGCAGATGAACTCTCGCCCTTAGAGAAGAAGGTCTTCGGTCTGCTGGGCCTGGACGAAACGGTGCATGTGGATGAGCTGGTCGAAAAATCGGAATTGACCTCCTCGGAAGTCCTGGCGGCGCTCTGCGAAATGGAAATGAAAGGAATTGTGCGGCAGATGCCGGGCAAGCAATTCATCAAGGTTTTGCTGTAGCCTGCGTCCCCGACGAAGCCGGGAATCCAAACCTGCACGTCAGACGCAGGACCTTTGGGGGACGGCTCAAAGAACCCCTCGCCCCAGTCAAACCGGGGCGAACTACAGCACCCCGAATCGAAAACGACACCATCCTCATCTAACTAGCGTTGACAAAGCAGGGACTTGGGGGCCACGCTAAGGGAGCGGAAAGGAAACAACGCTTCCTTCGGGACGCGTTGCGGTTTACAAGAGCAGCCATGGGAAGATCGCTAGTCATCGTCGAATCGCCCGCGAAGGCGAAGACAATCAACAAATATCTGGGCCGCAACTACTCGGTCAAGGCCTCCTACGGGCACATCATGGACCTGCCCAAGAAGGTGCTCGGCATCGACATTGCCCACGGGTTTGAGCCGACCTACGAAGTTAGCCCGAGCAAGACCGAGGTCGTTGCAGGACTGCAAAAAGCTGCGGCGACCGCGGATGCGGTCTATCTGGCAGGCGACCCGGACCGCGAAGGCGAGGCCATTTGCGCACATCTGGCCGACGTGTTGAGCGGACCGAAACTCGAATTTCCACAGGAAGGGGAGAAAAACAAGGAAGAAACGGGCGGAACCGGCAAGAAGGGCAAGAAGAAAACCAGCAAGCCAGCCAAAAAGGCAGCCGCCAAAGGCAAACCCGTCATCGCCCGTAAGAAGATCTTCCGCGTGATGTTCAATGAAATCACGCCGAAGGCGATCAAGGCCGCGTTCGAGCATCCGGGCGAAATCGACACCAACTTGGTGGACGCGCAACAAGCGCGCCGCGTGCTGGACCGCCTGGTCGGCTACAAGATTTCGCCGCTATTGTGGGACAAGGTGCGCCGGGGGCTTTCCGCCGGGCGCGTCCAGACCGTCGCGCTGCGCCTGATCGTGGACCGCGAGGTTGAAATCCGCGCGTTCAACCCGGTCGAGTACTGGACCATCCATGCGCTTCTGGCTGCCGGGGAACCGCCCGCCTTCGAAGCGAAGCTGACCAAATATAAGGGTGAAGATCTGGAGGTGCACACGCAGGCGGAGGCTGACGCCATCGTCGCCGCGACCCGGAGCGCTCCGTGGAAGGTGGCCAGCGTCGCGCAGAAGGAGAAGCGCCGCTACGCGCCTCCACCGTTCACGACTTCGAAACTCCAGCAGGCCTCTTACAACCGCCTGCGGTACACAGCCAAACGCACCATGGCGCTGGCGCAGCGCCTATATGAAGGCGTGGAACTGGGCCAGGAAGGCTCCGTGGCGCTGATCACCTACATGCGCACCGATTCGGTCCGCGTTTCGAACGACGCGCTCGACCAGGTCCGCGGCCTGATCGGCTCCAGCTTCGGCCAGAACTACCTGCCAGAGAAACCGAATTTCTACAAGTCCAAGAAAGACGCCCAGGAGGCCCATGAGGCTATCCGGCCGACCGACGCCGCGCGCACGCCGGCGGATGTGAAGCCGTTCCTGAGCGAGGACCTGTTCAAGCTGTACCAGCTCATCTGGCAGCGGTTCGTCGCTTCTCAAATGGTGCCGGCGGTGTTCGACCAGACCACGATCGATATTGAGGCGGGGGAATACACTTTTCGCGCCACCGGCTCGGTGCAGAAATTCGACGGGTACCTTGCCGTATACCAGGTTTCCGCCGAGGACGACGAGGACGCCGAGACAGACAACAAGGCCCTGCTACCGCGCGTCGTTGAAGGCGAAACCTTGCGTCTTGAAACCGTGCGCCCCGAACAGCATTTCACCGAGCCGCCGCCCCGTTACACCGAGGCCACGCTGGTGAAGGAACTGGAAGAAAAAGGCATCGGCCGTCCTTCCACCTACGCTTCGATCATTTCCACCATCGTCGATCGCGAGTACGTCACGAAGGACCAGGGCCGCTTTGCACCCACGATGCTCGGCGAAAAAGTAAGCGTGCTGCTGGTCAAGAGCTTCGAAGATATTTTCGATGTCGGTTTCACGGCTCGCATGGAAGAGGAACTCGACGAAATCGAAGAGGGCAAGCTGCCATGGAAGAAATCCGTCAAGGAATTTTACGGCCGCTTCGCAGAGGACCTCGAGCAAGCCAAAGGGGAGATGGAATCCTACAAGGCCGGCATCCCCACCGGGCAGAAGTGCGAGAAGTGCGGAAAGGGCGAACTGCTCGAGCGCATCAGCCGACACGGATTTTTCCTGGGCTGCTCGCGCTATCCCGATTGCGACTTCATTCGCGACCTCGCTCCGGAATTGCCCGGCGAGGATGAGGGCGGGGAGCCTAAAACCGAATATTGCGATAACTGCGGGCGAGAAATGGTGATCAAGCGCGGCCGATGGGGAGCCTTCCTGGCCTGCACCGGGTATCCCGAATGCAAGACGACGCGCCGCCTGGTGGCTGGCACGCGCCGCGCTCACCAGCCCGATGAGCTGCTCGACGAAAAATGCCCCGAATGCGGCTCGCAACTGGTCAAGAAGCACGGCCAATACGGCGAGTTCATCGGCTGCACCGCCTACCCGAAGTGCAAGTTCATTCGTTCGAAGACGCTCGGCATCAAGTGTCCGAAGTGCGAGGCCGGCGAACTGGTCGAGCGCGTGGCCAGGAAAGGCCGCCGGCGCGTCTTCTACGGCTGCAACAAGTATCCCGAGTGCGACTTCACGACGGCGCATCTGCCCATCCTTGAACCATGTCCCAAATGCGGCGCGCCGTTCATCGTCGAAAAGCGCGGTAAAATGGGCGCCGTGCGCGCTTGCTTAAAGGAAGGTTGTGACTGGAAAGTTGCCGTTACGGAAACCGCCGCCGCGGTGACTCTCGAACCAGCGGGCTCTATCAAGGCATAATCAGGAGGTTGCTTTGTTACGTTGGTTTTTTGGGAATTTAAAAACGTGGATTTCTGGTCCTCGGCGCTTCGGTTGGTCCGAATTCGAACCGGATCCGCGGAATGAGACGGTGAATCCTGGAAATCAGCGCACCGGTGAGGGACATGAAATCCGCGATGGGTCAGTTCCTGAATTATCTGCGCTCGGTGCGCAACGCCTCACCACACACGCTCCGTAGCTATGAGAACGACCTCAGCCAGTTTCTCGCGTTCCTGACGCCTCCCGGCACCGAGTCGCCTCCGCTCCGGGACATCACGCACCTCCTGATTCGCGAATTCGTGGCGCACCTACACGATCACAATCTGGAAAAATCGTCCATTGCCCGCAAGCTGGCTGCAATTCGTTCGTTCTTCAAATTTGCCGTGCGGGAAGGGCTGGTCGTACGAAACCCGGCGCGCCTGGTGGCGACTCCCAAGCTGCCGAAGAGGATTCCGTCAGTCTTAAGCGCCGAAGATATGAATATATTCTTGAATGGCGTGATCGCCGCCCCAGCGGCCGCTCCCGGCCGCCGCAAGGGCCCTGGCGCCCCGGACGAAAGTCGCCTGCTGGTCAAGCGCGACCGCGCGATTCTCGAGCTGCTCTATGCTTCCGGGTTGCGCGTTAGCGAACTGACCGGACTGAACCTTGCCGACATGGATCGGAAAGAGCTGATGCTGCGCGTGCGCGGCAAGGGCAACAAAGAACGCATTGTCCCTTACGGCGGCAAAGCGGAACAGGCGCTCGAAGCCTACGGGCCGGTGCGCGAGGGCTTTCTGCGCAAAGGGGGATACCGGGGCGATCCCCAGGCGGTCTTTCTCAATCATCTCGGCGCGCGCCTGACGCCGCGGTCGGTGGGGCGCATCGTGAAAAAATATGTGCGCCTGATCAACGTCAACTGGAACTTGCATCCCCACTCCATGCGCCACGCGTTTGCCACGCACCTGCTCGCCGACGGGGCGGATCTGCGCGCGATTCAGGAGTTGCTCGGCCATTCCTCGCTTTCGACCACGCAGCGATACACGCACGCTTCCATCCGGCAACTGATGGAGGTGTACGACAAGGCTCATCCCCGCGCGTGATTTCGCGGCGTAAGCGGATACATCTGTCGTCAGGCTAGCCGGCAACTGCGGTTTTCGCTTCCTTCACCCGCCGCCTGCGGAAGAAAAAACCCAGATGCCGCGCGCTGCATTGGCGGCAGCGGAACGGCCGCAACAGCAGCGGCAGCAGGATGGTCCATTCCAACAGCCCCCGGCGATGGGAACGCAGCACATCATCGCTCCCGCAAAGCGGGCAACGCCGTGCTCCTACCCCAAGTGAAACCGCATGTATCTTGAACATAAAGTTCACGTGCGCTGAGTCAGAATGATACCCCGGCCTGTTGCGATCTGGAAGGCCATTTGCCGCAGTCTCAGATCGTCTTGGCGCGGTTCGGTGGCACGCGCGATTCGTTTAGTCGTATCGCGGACTTCCGTGGCCTGCTTTTCGCTTCCAACATGCCTCGCCGCCGATACTTCTCCCCTGGGATGACGATGGCGGGGAATCTGTTAACGCCGGACGACCAGGAAGCCGAACTGCGGCTCGTGGCCGAAACTGCCCGAGAAGTTTGGGATCTCCCCTCCACGAAGGCATTCGACAGAGGAAGAACAGTCGCGCTCTAAGTCCTGTTCTCATGTCCCATCTGCCGACTCCTTAGCTGCAGCCGGAGGTGCCGCCGCAGTTCTCGCACTTGTAGCAGCCGCCGTTGGGCGTCATGAGCATGCCGCACTCGGAGCAGGTGGGCGCGCCGTCGAATATGGGACGCGGGCCCGCATTCTTGGAACGCAGATCGTCATCGGTCGTCGCGACGGCTGCCGGAGCCGCAGCAGGCCTCTCCAAAGTCGCAACTGACAAAGCCGCATCACCATTATGCGTGAGGTAATCCGAGGAGATGAACCGTCCGCCCAGCCACCGCCCAATATAGTCGAGCACGGATCTGGCATACGGGATTGCCGGATGGCCCGTATAGCCCGCAGGCTCGAACCGCGTGTTGATGAACTTATCCACCAGCGCTTTGAGCGGCACGCCGTATTGCAGGGCCATCGAAACGGAAAGCGCAAAGCCGTCCATGAAGCCGGAGAGCGTCGAGCCTTCCTTGGCCATCTTGATGAAGATCTCGCCGGGCGTTTTTCCGTCCTCGTACAGCCCCACGGTGATGTATCCTTCGTGGCCGCCAATCGAGAACTTGTGCGTGACAGACTGGCGTTCGCTCGGCAGCTTTCGGCGGCGCACGCCAGGGAATAGTTCTCGCTGCTCGGCCACGGGTGACACGGTCTCCGCCGCCTTCGCCGCGGCCATCTGTCCCTGCTGCGCAGTGTCTTTCTTGTCGCCAGCGGCAGAAAGCGGCTGCGAACCCTTCGAGTTGTCGCGATAAATCGCGACCGACTTCAGGCCCAGCTTCCACGACTCGATGTACGTCTGCATGATGTCTTCGACCGTGGATTCCTCGGGCATGTTGATCGTCTTGCTGATCGCCCCGGAAAGGAATGGCTGCGCCGCGGCCATCATTTTCAGGTGGCCGCGCCAGGCGATCGAACGCCCGCCGGCCGTGGCCAGCGAGCAATCGAAAACCGGCAGATGCTCCGGTTTGAACCCCGGCGCACCTTCGATCTTACCGGTGCGGTCGATATAGGAAACGATCTGCGAAGTTTCCTCGGGCGAATAGCCCAGGTGCATCAGCGCCTGCGGGACGGTGTTGTTGACGATCTTAATGACGCCGCCGCCGACCAGCTTCTTGTATTTCACCAGCGCCAGGTCGGGCTCGATGCCGGTCGTGTCGCAATCCATCATGAAGCCGATCGTCCCGGTGGGAGCAAGCACCGTGACCTGCGCATTCTTGTAGCCGAACTTCTCGCCGAGCGCGAGCGCGGTGTCCCAGGCGGTCTGCGCGGCGCCGAGCAGCGACGGCTGCACGTTCTCGGATCTGATCGGACGAAGCGAATTACGGTGCATTCGAATGACGTCCAGCATCGGCTCGCGGTTAGCGTCGTAACCCGGGAACGGCCCCAGCCGCTCGGCGATGCGCGCCGATTGGGCATACGCTTCGCCGCACATCAGCGCGGTGACCGCGCCGGCCATGTCGCGCCCGCCATCGGAGTCGTAGGGCAGCGCCATCGACATCAGCAGCGCGCCCAGGTTGGCGTAGCCCAGGCCCAACGGGCGAAACTTGTGCGAGTTGTCGGCAATCTTCGGCGTCGGGTAGCTGGCCTTGTCCACCAGGATTTCCTGCGCCGTGATGGTGATATCCACGGCGTGACGGAACGCTTCGACGTCGAAGGCGCCACTTGAATTCACATACTTCATCAAGTTGAGCGACGCCAGGTTGCAGGCAGAGTCGTCCAGAAACATGTACTCCGAGCACGGATTCGAGGCGTTGATCCGCGCGGTGTTCTTGCACGTGTGCCAGCGGTTCACCGTGGTGTCATACTGCATGCCGGGATCGCCGCAGTGCCAGGCGGAGTCGGCCATCCGGTGCAGCAGCTCGCGCGCGCTGTGCTTTTCGAACGGATTTCCGTCGTTGACGTTGCGGGTCCACCAGTCGCGGTCGTCCTCGACCGCCTGCATGAATTCATCGGTGACGCGGACCGAGTGGTTCGCGTTCTGGAAGAAGACCGAAGAGTAGGCTTCCCCGTCGATCGCCGGATTGTAGCCTTGCTCGATCAGCACTTGCGCCTTGTGCTCTTCCTTCATCTTGCAGCCGATAAACTCGACGATATCCGGATGATCCACGTTCAGGATTACCATCTTCGCGGCACGGCGCGTCTTGCCGCCGGACTTGATCACGCCCGCGAAGGCATCGAAACCCTTCATGAAGCTGACCGGCCCGGAGGCGACGCCGCCGCCGGACAGTGTTTCGCGGCTCCCGCGCAGCGACGAGAAATTCGTGCCCGTGCCCGAGCCCCACTTGAACAGCATCCCCTCGATCTTGACCAGATTCATGATCGATTCCATGTCGTCCTGGACCGAGTTGATAAAGCAGGCCGAGCATTGCGGCTGGGGCTGCACGCCGACGTTGAACCACACCGGTGAGTTGAACGCCATCTTCTGTTCGACCAGCAAGTGGGTCAGGTCGTCGCGGAAGGCGTCGCGTGAAGAGGTATTGGCGAAGTAGCCGCCCTGCTCGCCCCAGCCGACGATCGTGTTCACCACGCGGCTGATGAGTTGGCGCACCGAGCCCTCGCGCTCGGGCGTGTTGAGCTTGCCGTGGAAATATTTCGACGCGACGATGTTCGTCGCCGTCTGCGACCAGCCTTTCGGCACTTCCACGTTTTCCTGACGGAAAATCGTCTTGCCCTTTTCGTTGGCGATCTGCGCGACGCGGCGTTCCCATTCAACCGCTTCGAACGGAGAAGTACGGCCGTCGGTGAAGCGTCGCTGGAACTCGAGGCCAGTGCGGACCGCAACATCGGCGGGAGTTGCCGGATTGGGCTGGAGCGTCTTTTCGTTCAGGGCCATCTTCGTATGTGCCATGCATCACCTCCGCGCAGGTGGGCTCCCCCGCGCAGAGGGAACCCAATCATTTTACTCCCGAATGGGCGGCCGGGAGCTGGCAGTTGCCCAATTCTCAGCAGGCAGCCGCTAGATTCGATTCGCCGGGAATTTCGAAACATCGAGAAACGAAAACGGCTCCCCTTGCGCATCCCGGTAGCCACTCCGAGCGTCTGCGGGTCTGCGCTTTGCCTCGCCGGCAGCACTGGGAGCGTCGGCGACGGAGAGTGGAAGCCCCCCTCGATGTCTCGGTTTAACCCGGCAGGTTGCGTCAGACGACGTCGCGGTATTCCCGGGGTGAATGGGCCGGCCGCTCGCCGAATCACGGTCCCCCGAATCTGAGGCTGCAATGTAAACAACCGTGAAATTTCTGTCAAGCGAAAACCGATGTGAAACCACAAAATGTTGTTGCTACGTGCCCAAAATGTCTATCCCTAGTGGTGAAGTTCCACTTAGACACCATGCCGAAAAACAGTTGCGTGCGGAAGAAACTCCGGCGCTCGCGCACGGGGAACCATAGCACAAAAATGCGTACGGCAGAATAATATCGACCAGCGCACCGCGAACGACCAAGGTATTTTGCTGCGGGACCTTCGTCACGATGGTCAAGCCGGCTGGCGCGTAGCCTGAACCACGGATCTGTCCGCGGCGCCACTCAACCACAGCCATGGCGATCTGAGATTAACTGGACAGGGGCAGCTGCCGTATGGTTCTGTGGAAAGATAAAGTTGGAATCGGGATTTCCGATTGAGAGGAGAGCTATGGAGTCAAAGGCCGTGGGCATGATCGGACTTGGAATTATGGGATCGGCAATGTCGTCCAATCTTATCAAGGCAGGATTTGAAGTTGTGGGTTACGACGTGCTCCCGCAACGCCGTAAGGACCACACTAAGGCCGGCGGGACTGCTGTGCGCAGTTGCCGTGAGGTGGCCAGGCGCAGCGACATCATCGTGACGTCGTTGCCGTCTTCCGAGGCGCTGCTGAACATTGCAGCGGAACTTGCCGGTTCGGCGCGGGCCAATCAAATTGTCATTGAGACCAGTACGCTGCCCATTCCAGTGAAAGAGGAAGCTCGAAAACGCCTCGCGGCACGCCACGCGATCCTGCTCGATTGCACGCTGAGCGGGACCGGCGCGCAAGCGCGTGCGAAAGATCTGGTGGTGTATGCAAGCGGTGACCGCAAGGCCTGCGGTCGCATCGCTCCGGTTCTGGACGGTTTTGCGCGCGCCCACTATTATGTCGGGCCGTTCGGCGCCGGCTTGAGGATGAAGTTCATCGCCAATTTGCTCGTTGCGATTCACAATGTGGCAGCTGCGGAAGCGATGGTGCTCGCCATGAAGTCGGGGCTCGACCCGGCGATGGTTGTGAAAGTAATCGGCGATGGCGCCGGAAGCTCGCGTATGTTTCAGATGCGAGCACCCATGATGGTGAAGGGAGATTACTCTGATGCGACGATGAAAGTCGGGATCTGGCAGAAGGACATGACAATCATCGGCGACTTCGCTCGCAAGATCGATTGTCCGACGCCGCTGTTTTCTGCCAGCGCATCCTTCTATACCGCCACCATGGCGATGGGTCGACAGGAGGAGGACACTGCGGCGGTGTGTGCAGTCCTCGAGCAGATGGCGAACAGCCCACGCGTGCGCACACGTGGTCAAAGCCGGCGGCGATAAGCTCGGAGATTTGCAAACTTCAAGACCGCGCGCGCCGACGTCGAAGGAATTCCAACGACATGTGTAGGGCGTAGCGATGGCGCCCGGTCGTCGCTTCGAACTTCAGAAACCCGCGTTTGCCCGCGCTCCTGGTTGGGGCATTTGGTGAGCTTCGTCCGGTGTTGCGACTTGTAGCGATAGCGCCTCGATGACGGTGCGGATGCGCCGCACTTGCGCGCTAAGGTGTTGAACATGCCATTCGCAAAGATCGTGTTTCTGGTCGTTGGAATCTACGGTTTGATGGTCATCACACCGACATTCCCACGCAGCCCAGAAGCTGCGGATCTGGTTGCGGGCCAGCCGTGGTTTGATCCCCGCAGAATCCCGCACGACAGTTTTCGCCTGGGTATCCAATCTGGTCTCCTAAAAAGACGCCATTGTATGTTAAGTTGTTTCTGTTATGCGACTCTTTGCAAACGTTCCAATTAACATTTCATAATGAGGGATACATCCGATGGACACACGATTTATAGGTAAGCCACACGAATGGGATCCGCGGCGGTTGTACAGCCAGACGGGAGCGGACTGGCAGCACCGGGTGGATTTTGACAGATTGCGCAAGGAGCGCCTGGAGAAGTTGCGGGCGTCGATGAAGGCGCACGACCTGGGAGCGCTCGTGCTTTTTGCCGGAGCGAACATTCGCTACGCCACGGCGTCCTATCAGGGCAATTGGAAATATAATATTAATATTCGATACGCGGTGGTGCCTCACAGCGGCGAGCCCGTGTTGTTCGAAACGGCGGGATCGGACCTGCATTGCGCCGAGATCGACCTGCCGTGGATGGAGGGGCGCATTCGTCCCGCGATCACCTGGCAGTGGGCCGAAGGGGCGGTGCCCTACATGGCCGGGCGGATGGCTGAGAGCGTGGCCGAAGTGCTGAAGGAGCACGGAGTCGCCAAGGAACGCATCGGCATCGACAACTTTGACATGCCGTCACTGGAAGCGTTCCAGAAGACTGGTTTGAAAATCGTCAATGGCTGGCCGGCTGTATCAGCGGCGCGCGTAGTCAAGACGCGGGACGAGATCGAGTTGCTCAAGCAGGCCTCCAGCATCGGCGATGCGGCCATGTGGAAGATCAAGTACGAATGGTTGAAGCCCGGCGTGCGCGAGCGGGAAATCGAAGCCAAGGTGCACGAGTTCATGCTCGAGCGCGGCTGCGAGATCATCTACGACATCATCGTCGCGTCGGGAGGGAACACGAGCCCGTATAGGCGCTGGGCCACCGATAAACTGATCCGTCAGGGCGACCTGATCATCGTAGACATCAACGCCGTGGGTCCCTCGGGCTATTTCATCGACTTCGTGCGTTGCTTCAAGTGCGGCGGGGCGCAAGGAATGAAGATGACTCAGAAGGAGATCGATCTGTACCGGGAAGTGTACGACTCGATGTATGCCGGCATCGAGAAGCTGCGTCCGGGAAACACGACGGCGGATGTCGCGGCGGCATTCCCCAAGTACGACGATGACAAGTACGGCACGGTGACGCTGCAGCAGTTCGCGCACAGTATCGGCCTGACGCTGTACGAAGGCATGTGGATGTCGCGGGCGTATTCGCTGAAGTATCCGGCGGAGATCAAAGAGAACATGTACTTCGCCATCGAAACCTTCGCGGGACACCCGGGCTTGCAGCAGACCTGCCGTCTCGAGGAGAACGTTCTCGTTTCCGGCAAAGGCCCGGTCGTGTTCACATTGATGGAGCACATGGAAGAAGCGATGAGGTGCTAGCCATGGCGAAACGACTGGTCGCAGTATCGGATTCCGTGTTTCCAAACTTGGACCTGGCCGCCGGCGTGGTGTCGCGGGTGGGGGCCGAGTTGCGCTTGGCCGCGCATCCCACGCCATCGGAAATTGTCGCCGTGGCGCGGGAAGCGGATGGGTTGTTGGTGACCTACGCGAAGATCACGGCGGAAATGATCCGCGAGATGAAACGGTGCCGGATCATTTCGCGATTCGGGATCGGCGTCGATAACGTGGATATTGCCGCAGCAACGGCTGCGGGAATCGTTGTAACGAAAGTGCCGGATTATTGCATCGAGGAAGTTTCCGATCACGCGATGGCGTTGTTGCTCTCACTGGTGCGCAAGATTCCGTTTTCGAGCGCGCGCGCGCACGCGGGGCATTGGGAGATGCCGGCAGTCGTGCCAATTCACCGGTTGCGAGGAACTGTGCTAGGCCTGGTAGGATTCGGAAGGATTCCGCAGACGGTTGCACCGAAGGCAAAAGCATTCGGCCTGCGCGTGGTGACGTATGATCCCTACGTGCCGCAGACGGTGCTGGACCACGCGGGAGTCGAGCGTGTGGAGTTCACGGATCTGCTGAAGATGTCAGACTACATCTCGATTCACACGCCATTGCTGCCCGAGACGCATCATTTGTTTAATGCGGAAGCATTTCGTCAGATGAAGCCCGGTGCGGTCGTTGTGAATACGTCACGTGGACCGGTGATTGATGAAGTGGCGCTTGCAGCGGCACTCGATGCCGGGCAACTGGCAGGTGCTGCGCTCGACGTGCTGGAGCAGGAGCCGCCTACGAACTCGCCGCTGTTTGGCCGCAATAATGTGATTCTGACGCCGCACACGAGTTTCTATTCAGTCGAAGCGCTCGAGGAGTTGCAAACCAAAGCAGCCGAAGAAGTGGTGCGGGTACTTTCCGGCGAGCCCCCTCGCAATCCTGTTAATCCGGAAGCACTCGCGTCTACGCGCACCAGATAAATTTCAGTTCCTGCCACCCACCCTTGCGGAAACCGCAAGGGTGCGGCACCCCACAGTTCGCACCCCGTAAAGGCGCGGCCACCCGCCAAGGAAAAAAATGCCCGCGTCAAGCTTTGGCCGCTCATCAGGGCAAACTTGTCTCCCGTCGGCGCATAAACAATCTCGCTGTAGGTTCCGCCGCTGTACAGCTCGACCATGCGCCCCAGCGCGTCATCCGTAGCGGTAATTGTGTCAATTGTAACGGGCCGACCGTTCGCTCAAGATCTATGGTGCATTTTTTCATATCGCCTGCTTCAGGATCGTCTTACGGAGGGTTGTGCAACAGCTTGCAGCCAGTGTAATTGGATGAAGTCTTGATCAAATCCTAGTGCAGCGGGTGAACTGCATCGAGGTCGAGATTCAGTTCCAGGACATTCACGCGCGGCTCGCCGAGGAACCCGAACTGACGCCCTTCGGTGTGTTTGGCGATGAGTGCGCGGACGTCGTTTTCCGTCATGCTGCGTTCTCGGGCGACGCGAGGAACTTGGAACGCAGCAGCCTCGGGCGAGATGTGCGGGTCCAGGCCTGATCCGGACGTGGTGACCAGGTCCATTGGAACGGGCATGGCGGGATTCTCGGCCTGGAGTTTTTGTACGTCACCGTTCACGCGGTCGATCAAAGTTTTGTTTGTCGGTCCGAGATTTGAGCCGCCGGAATTGCCGGCATCGTAGCCAGTTCCCGCGGCCGAAGGCCGTGGACGAAAATAACCGGGCGAAGAAAACGGCTGTCCGATCAGCCGGGATCCGACGATTTTTCCATTTACCGTAATCAACTCACCGTTCGCCTGCTTCGGGAAGAGCACTTGCGCCAGCCCGGTCACGACAAAGGGATAGACAACGCCGAGCAGGAGTGTGGTTGCGATGGTCATCCGGATTGCGATCATGAAATTCTTTTTCATTTTATTTCCTTAAGCCCAATGCAGGCTTGTAATGATCATGTCGATGAACTTAATGCCGATAAAGGGCGCCACAATTCCGCCCAGGCCGTAAACCAGCAGGTTCCACCGCAGCAGCGCTTCCGCGCCCATCGGCCGGTAGCGCACCCCGCGCAGTGCGAGCGGCACCAAAGCGACGATGATCAGGGCGTTGAAGATCACGGCGGACAAAATCGCGGATTGCGGCGTCTTCAGCGCCATGATGTTGAGCGCCTGCAGCACCGGAAATGCGCCGGCAAACATCGCCGGGATGATGGCGAAATACTTGGCCACGTCGTTGGCCACCGAGAAGGTCGTCAGCGCACCGCGCGTGATCAGCATTTGCTTGCCGATTTCAACCACCTCAATCAGCTTGGTTGGATTGGAGTCGAGATCCACCATGTTTCCGGCTTCTTTTGCTGCCTGCGTTCCCGCGTTCATGGCCAGGCCGACATCGGCCTGCGCCAGAGCGGGAGCGTCGTTGGTGCCATCGCCGGTCATCGCGACGAGTTTCCCTTTGGCTTGCTCCTGGCGGATCAGCGCGAGCTTGTCTTCCGGCTTGGCTTCGGCCAGGAAGTCATCTACGCCCGCTTCCTGCGCGATGGCCGCCGCGGTCAAGTGATTGTCTCCGGTAATCATTACCGTGCGGATTCCCATGGCCCTCAGGTGATCGAAGCGCTCCCTCATCCCTCCCTTGACGATGTCTTTCAGTCGTACGGTACCGAGGACACGGTTGTCGACCGCGACTAAGAGCGGGGTAGCGCCAGAACTGGCGACGAGTTGTACCATTTCGCCGACCTGGACCGGCACCGTACCGCCTCTCTCCGTCAGATATTTCTTGATCGCGTCGGGTGCGCCCTTGCGGATCACCCGGCCACCGAAATCCACGCCCGACATGCGGGTCGTCGCCGAGAACGGAATAAACGTGGCTTCCAGGGACGATAGAGGGCGTCCGCGCAGGCCGTATTTTTCCTTCGCTAGCACTACAATGGAGCGCCCTTCGGGGGTTTCGTCCGCCAGCGAAGCGAGTTGCGCAGCGTCTGCCAGCTCTCCGTCAGTGACACCTGGCGCCGGGATGAGTTCGGTCGCCTGGCGGTTACCGAGCGTAATCGTTCCGGTTTTATCGAGTAGCAGCGTGTCAACGTCGCCCGCAGCTTCCACGGCGCGTCCGGACATCGCCATCACGTTCCGCTGGATGACGCGATCGATTCCCGCAATTCCGATCGCCGAAAGCAGCCCGCCGATCGTCGTGGGAATCAGGCATACCAGCAATGACCACAGCACGAATGGGCTTTGTGGCGCACCGGAATAGATAGCCATCGGTTGCAGCGTGGCCGTGGCAAGCAGAAAGATGATCGTTAGCCCAGCGAGCAAAATGTTCAGCGCGATTTCGTTGGGAGTCTTCTGGCGGGAGGCGCCTTCGACCATCTTGATCATGCGGTCGAGAAACGTCTCGCCGGGATTGGACGTGATGCGCACTTTGATTTCGTCGGAAAGCACGCGCGTGCCGCCGGTCACCGCCGAGCGGTCGCCGCCGGATTCGCGGATTACGGGCGCCGATTCTCCAGTGATGGCGGATTCGTCCACCGAGGCCACGCCTTCGATGACTTCGCCGTCTCCGGGGATGAATTCGCCTGCGGAAACCACCACCACGTCACCCGAGCGGAGTTTGGATCCGGGAATCTCTTCCGTGGTGCCATCGGCCTTCAGTTTGTGGGCGATCGTTTCCGTGCGCGCCTTGCGCAACGTGTCGGCCTGCGCCTTGCCTCGCCCTTCCGCCATCGCCTCGGCAAAGTTGGCGAACAGCACCGTGAACCAGAGCCATATCGTGATCTGAAACTCGAATGCAAACCCGGTGGCATGGTGTAATTGATTGCGCACCAGCTGAATGGTCAGCAGCGCCGCGCCGATTTCCACCACGAACATGACCGGGTTCTTCATCAGTGTGCGCGGATTCAGCTTGGCAAAAGAATCCCACACCGCGCGGCTGGCAATTTCCGCGTCCCAGATCGACCTCGATTTTTTTGGATAGACAGTCATAATCTTCCTCAGAACACTTTGCCCGCGTACATCAGCAGGTGCTCCAGGATCGGGCCCAGGCTGAGAGCGGGGAAGAACGTTAATGCGCCAACGATCAAAACCACGGAGATGAGCAGACCCGTAAACAGCGGCGTCGTCACCGGAAACGTTCCCGCCGATTCGGGCACATGCTTCTTGCACGCCAGGCTTCCGGCAATGGCCAGGACGGGGATGACCATAAAAAACCGGCCAAACAGCGTGGTCGCGCCAATAGTCGAGTTGTACCAGAGGGTGTTGGCATTCAGGCCGGCGAATGCCGAGCCGTTGTTCGCGCCTGCTTCCGCATAGGCATAAAAAATCTCGGACAATCCGTGCGGACCTGCATTCGCGAGGCTCGACAAACCAAATTTCGGCGCCAAGACCGAGATGCCCGTGAACCCCAGAACGAACAGCGGGTAAATCAGCACCGTGAGCATGGCCATCTTCACGTCGAACGCCTCGACCTTCTTGCCCAGGTATTCCGGCGTGCGGCCCACCATCAGCCCCGCAATAAATACGGAAAGGATGATGAAGACGATAATTCCATATAGCCCCGAACCTACTCCGCCGAAGATTACTTCGCCCAGCAGCATATTGATCAGAGGAATCATGCCGCCCAGCGGCGTGTAGGAATCGTGCATCGAGTTCACCGCGCCGCAGCTAGTGTCCGTTGTCACCACGGCCCACAGGGCTGAGTTGGCGATGCCGAAGCGGACTTCTTTGCCTTCCATGTTTCCGATGGGCTGCAAATGGTTCGCCGTTGTTTGCACTAGCGGGTTTCCGCGCGCCTCGGCCGAATACGTTGCCGTGACCCCGATCAGGAACAAGATGGCCATCGCGCACCACACCGCCCAGCCATGCCGTGGAGATCCCGTCATTTGTCCTAGCGTGTAGGTCAATCCCGATCCGATGGCGAAAATTAGAACGAGCTCGAAGAAATTGGTGAGCGGTGTTGGGTTTTCAAAAGGATGGGAGCTATTGGCATTGAAGAATCCGCCGCCGTTGGTACCGAACTCCTTGATGACTTCTTGCGAGGCCGTAGGGCCCTGCGCAATCGTTTGTTCGCGTACCACCTGCGTCGTTGCCTTTCCGTCAGCCCCTGTTATTTGCACCGTTTGCGGGTCCACGAGCTGGGCGGTCGTGTACGGCTTGAAATTCTGTGGGACGCCCTGCGAAACCAGGAACAGAGAGCCCACGATGCACGCCGGCAGCAAAACCCAAAGCGTCGCGCGCGTCATATCGACCCAGTAATTTCCGAGGGTGTCTTTTTCGCGGCGCGCGATTCCACGGACCACGGCGATGGCCAGGGCAATCCCCGTGGCCGCAGAAATGAAATTGTGATAGGCCAGCGCGGCCATCTGCGTCAGATACGACATGGTGGTTTCCGGCACATAAGCCTGCCAATTCGTATTCGTCGTGAACGAAGCTGCGGTGTTGAACGCCAGGTCAGGTGCCACCGCCGCGAGCTTCTGCGGATTGAGCGGCAGCCTGTTCTGAACGCGCTCGATCAGATACGTGAGGGCCATGGTGACGCCGCTGAAGATGAGCATGGCCGCGCCATATTCGGTCCAGCGCATCTCACGGGTCTCATCCACGCCCGTGAGCCGGTACAGAAGCTTCTCGATCGGACGCAGCACCGGATCGAGAAACGTCTTCTCGCGGTTGAACACGCGCGTCATGAACACCCCGAGTGGCTTGGTCAGCGCCAGCACCACGAAGAGGAAGAACAGAATTTGGAGCCAGCCGTTCGTAGTCATGGTCAGAACCTCTCCGGACGCAGCATCGCGTACACCAGATATACGAGCAAACCAGCACAAACGACCAGCGAAACAATAGTATCCAGCATGGTCCTTACCTCAATCCGTCACAGAACTTTACATACACCACGGCCACCACAAAAAAGACCAGCGTCGAGACTAAAAAGATCGTATCCAGCATGGTATATCAACCTCCTCCGATTCCGTCCAAACCACCGATCCAACCCAAAGGTTGCCTCTCTTCCGAGTTCCCGGAGTTCATCTCGAAGAAAACCGCCTGATTACCATTTTCTTCACTCCTTCAACAGAATTCCGGGCAACTTGTTTCTCTTGTGGGCGGCCTTCGGGAGCATGGAATCGAATCACAGAATGCTCGGTCGGACGGTCCGTCTCAAGAGTCAGAGGTCGTGTTGCGATAAATACCTCTGGTTTGGCGCTGTCCAGAGACAAAGGCCTGTAACTTCGGGCGGCAGGATGTTTTGCCCGCTTTCCCTCTTTCCAGAAGTTGACCAGCACATAGAGGAGAAAAGCTACGCCCATGCCACTCAGTACAGTGAAAATGAGTATGGCCATTGGACTCCCTTCAGGCGCCGGCGCAGTACGCTGTGAACTCGGCATCAGATCCGTGATCCTCCTGGGACTGCCCTAAAATGACAATCGCAATCCGAAGTTGTCGCGTGCCGATGCCTCTTATAGCGGTTCGCCACCACACATTGCTGTGAGTCCCGTCACATCTGGTTCTATCAGAGATCACTGGTGTGGCCTCGTCTTACACCGGCATCATGCTTGTTCGCAGGTTAGGAAGTCATGCGAGTGTTGTAAGGATTCCATAAGCCCGTAAATGGTTTGTTTCCTGCGAAGTTCTATTGCTCCGACGGAGATGCGCCCCTAGAATGGTTGCTTCGTCCTTATGGCCTATCTATTTCAGCGGCACAGATTCAGCCATCGTGCACCGTTGTTGTTCCTGGCACTGCTGGCTGTTTCGACCGCGTTCGCGCAAGAGCGCGCCGATTGCCGCGCGTTCCGCAGCACGATCCTGCATGCCTCCGTGCGCTATTGCGTGTTTCTGCCGGCCAGCTATTTCTCTGCGAACGCGAAGACGCAGCGGTTCCCGGTCCTATATCTTCTGCATGGCCTAGGCGGAAACGAACGGGAGATGGCTTTGTCCGGGGAATGGAGTGTGCTGCAGGATTTACGCAGGGATCATAAGGTGGGCGACTTTCTCGTTGTCGCTCCGGACGGATCGGATACGTTTTACATCAATTCTCAGGACGGCAAGACTCTCTACGGCGATTTTTTCCTTCGCGAATTCATGCCGTTCATCGAACGCACGCATCGTGTTCGGGCTGAACGCGCCGCACGCGGAATCACGGGTTTTTCGATGGGAGGGTACGGGGCGCTCCAAATCGCCTTTGCAAACCCGGAACTGTTCGGCTCGGCCAGCGCGCATAGCGCCGCACTGATGCGTGTTCCGCCACAGGGTGTCGCCGCCGGGGCGTCGGCAGGGAACTTGCCGGCAGCCATCTTGACGAACGTTTTCGGCAATCCAATCAACCGGGATTTCTGGGATCTGAATAGCCCCTTCGTGCTGGCAAAGAAAAACGCCGCCTTGCTTTCGAAAACTAAAATCTATTTCGATTGCGGCACCGAAGACAGGTACGGCTTCAACCGCACCGCGAGCGAATTGGACCAGACGCTCAGATCGCTCAAAATCCCCCACGAGTTCCACCTTTACCCCGGAGGGCACAACGTCTCGTATCTCCTCGCCCACCGAGGAGCATCATTCGAATTCCATTGGCGGGAGTTCGAATTGGCGCGCTAGAAATGTGGCACTCCCGAGTCCGGGCTTCATTCGAATAGCCTGCCGTGCGAGTCTTCGGTCCGAATGGCCTAGCTGTGTACCACTTATCTTGGTATGCAATTACCTTCTTGGTAGTTGCCGATGGAATGCACTAGAACCGCTGCTGCGTGGGAGAAGTCCTCTTCCTTGCATCCGGAACCAGCGACCGCAGCCGGACGCCAGTGTCGTTGAAAATCGCATATTCGTTTATTGCCCGAACGGCAAGAGCGCCTGTCCTGAATCATGCGATCGACAAATACAAATTTTATGCCTTCCCCATTTCCGCAATCGCCGCTTTGGACTAAAGTAGCGTCTCACCCGGGACGCGGGAAGACGTATCTTCCGTACCGGCGCCAAGGAGTCAGAATGAGCATAACCGAAGCCAGCGCTTCCATACGAAACGCCGCCGATCCGATAGAGATGACGTGCATCAACACGATCCGCACCCTCTCCATGGACGCAGTGCAGGCTGCCAATTCGGGGCATCCCGGAACGCCGATGTCGATGGCGCCGTTGACGTACTGCCTGTGGCAGGAATTTCTGCAGTACGATCCGAAGGACCCGTTCTGGCCCAACCGCGATCGCTTCGTTCTCTCCGCCGGGCACGCCTCCATGCTTCTGTATTCGCTGTTGCACCTTACTGGAGTCAAACAGGCCGGGAAGAACTACGAGATTCTCGATGCACCGTCGGTTCCACTTGAGGAAATCAAGAAGTTCCGCCAACTAGGCAGCAGATGTCCCGGCCATCCGGAATCTCACCTGACCACGGGCGTTGAAACCACGACGGGGCCGCTCGGCCAAGGCGTCGCGAATAGCGTCGGGATGGCGTTTGCCGGCCGGTGGCTTGCGTCACGCTATAACCAGCCCGGATTCGAAGACCTCTACAATTTCAATGTCTATGCCCTTGCAAGCGATGGCGACATGATGGAAGGAATTTCGAGCGAAGCCGCCTCACTTGCGGGCCACCTGAAGCTTGCGAACCTCTGCTGGATCTACGACAGCAACCGGATCACAATTGAGGGCGGCACGCCGCTGGCTTTCTCCGAAGATGTGGGCGCACGATTCGCTGCTTATGGCTGGAATGTTGCGCACGTCACCGACGCGAACGATCTGGATATGGTTCGCCGCGGTTTCCGCACGTTCTTGCAAACTACAGAGCGGCCCACGCTCATCATTGTGAACAGCCACATCGGCTGGGGTTCGCCCCACAAGCAGGACAGCGCCTCCGCTCATGGCGAGGCTCTCGGAGAAGAGGAGGTCCGGCTGACCAAACGAAATTACGGCTGGCCCGAGGACGCCAAATTCCTTGTTCCCGATGGCGTGTATGAACACTTCCGGACCGGCGTCGGCAAGAGAGGTAAGAATCTCCGCGACGCCTGGACCGCGCGTTTTGACGCCTACCGCACGAAATACCCGGCGCTAGCCGATGAGATTTCGCGCATGGAGCACCGGCAGCTTCCCGAGGGATGGGATCAGGATCTTCCGTCGTTTCCTGCAGACCCGAAGGGATTAGCGACACGCGATTCCTCCGGCAAAGTCGAGAACGCCATTGCGAAAAACGTTCCCTGGCTGCTGGGAGGCTCTGCCGATCTCGCGCCCTCGACCAAGACGCTACTCGCCGGGGCCGCCGATTTTGAAGCCGGAAATTATGCCGGCCGGAACATGCACTTCGGCATTCGAGAGCATGCCATGGCCGCGATTATCAACGGCATGAGCCTCACCAAAGTGCGTCCCTACGGCGCGACCTTCTTTGTTTTTACGGACTACATGCGGGGCGGAATGCGTCTGAGCGCCATCATGGAAATCCCTGTCATCTACATCCTCACGCATGATTCCATTGGCGTTGGCGAAGACGGGCCCACGCATCAGCCGATCGAACATCTGGCGATGCTCCGCGCCACGCCCGGCCTGATCGTTCTGCGTCCGGCGGACGCCAGTGAAGTCGTCGAGGCCTGGAAGGTCGTCATGCAGCTTCGGCACGAGCCTGCATTGCTGGTCCTGACGCGCCAGGCGCTTCCCACGCTCGACCGCACGAAGTTTGCGCCCGCCGCAAGCCTTGCTCGGGGCGCATACGTGCTTGCCGATGCTCCCGGCGGCAAACCCGACGTGCTTCTGCTCGCGACCGGCAGCGAAATCCACCTTTGCGTCGAGGCGTTCGAACAACTCGCGAAACAGGGAATCAAGGCCCGCGTCGTCAGCATGCCGTCCTGGGAATTGTTCGAAAAGCAGGATCAAGCGTACCGGGATTCGGTCCTGCCGCCCGCCGTGAAAGCGCGTGTTTCCGTCGAAATGGCCACAACGTTCGGCTGGATGCGCTATGTCGGCCCATCGGGCTACAGCATCGGGATGCACAGTTTCGGAGCCTCCGCGCCACTCAAGCAGCTTCAGAAACACTTTGGTTTCACCGTAGAGCATGTCGTCGCTGCGGCGAAGGAACAGATTCAGCCGGCGAAACGCTAGGAGGCTCTTCGTAGCACAGACTTCAGTCTGCTGAAAAACTAAAAACGTTGTCATTCCGAGGCACGCTGCGTGCCGAGGAATCTCTCTTTTCTTGGGTTTTGAAGAAAGAGAGATTCCTCGCTTCGCTCGGAATGACATCCTAACCTACTTCTTCCGCAATCTATCCGGGGAGGGACACGCAATGGACGCACAGGACCTTTGGAAGCGCTACCGACAGTACCTCTGCCGCGTGGATTCGCTCGAGCTTGCGCTCGACATCAGCCGCATGCATTTCGACGAAGGCTTCCTCGCTTCGATGGAGCCTGCGGTCCAGAGCGCTTTCACCGAAATGGACGCGCTCGAAAAGGGCGCGATAGCGAATCCCGACGAAAAGCGCATGGTGGGCCATTACTGGCTGCGTGCGCCGCAACTCGCGCCGGCCAAGGAGATTGCGCAGGAGATCACGGGCACCGTTGCAGCCATCCAGAAATTCGCCGCAGACGTTCACGCAAGCAGGATCAAGCCGCCTTCCTCGCCCCGATTCACGCAAGTGCTTGCGATCGGCATAGGCGGCTCCGCATTGGGCCCGATGTTCGTGGGCGACGCGCTGGGCGACCGCGCAGGGGACCGCATGCGCATCCATTTCATCGACAACACCGATCCCGACGGCATCGCGCGCATGCTCGAATCGCTCAAAGGACTCCTTGCGGAGACCCTTTGCATCGTCACGAGCAAAAGCGGCGGCACGCCGGACACGCGCAACGGCATGATTGTCGTCGCCGCCGCGTATCGCGCCGCAGGTCTGGATTTTTCGCGCCACGCCGTTGCCGTCACCATGGCTGGATCGCAATTGGACAAGCTCGCTGTGTCCGAAGGTTGGCTCTCGCGATTCCCGATGTTTGACTGGATAGGCGGCCGGACCAGCGAACTCTCGGCGGTGGGGTTGCTCCCCGCAGCTTTGCAGGGGATCGACATCGAAGGCCTGCTCGCCGGAGCCGCCGCTTGCGATGCTGCCACACGGGTCCACGATATACGCCGCAACCCCGCCGCGCTGATGGCTCTGATGTGGTATGTGGCGACAGACGGAAAGGGAAAGAAGGACCTCGTCGTCCTCCCGTACAAGGATCGCCTGCTCTTGTTCAGCCGCTATCTTCAGCAACTGGTGATGGAGTCGCTCGGCAAGCAGCTCGATCTCGACAGCCGCCGCGTCGAACAGGGAATTGCAGTCTACGGCAACAAGGGGTCCACCGACCAGCATGCTTTCGTGCAGCAATTGCGCGACGGCGTGAACAATTTCTTCGTGACCTTCGTGCGCGTCCTCGAATCCGGAGGCGCGCCTATTGAAGTCGAGCCCGGCGTCACCTCGGGCGATTATCTCCACGGTTTTCTGCTTGGCACGCGGGAAGCGCTCTACGGCAACGACCGCCAGTCCATGACGATCACGGTTCGTCGCGTTGACGCGCGCACCGTCGGAGCGCTCATCGCCCTATTCGAACGCGCCGTCGGCCTCTACGCGTCCCTGATCCACATCAACGCCTACCACCAGCCGGGCGTCGAAGCAGGGAAGAAAGCCGCCGCAGCCGTGCTCAGCCTGCAGGCCAAGGCGCTCGCCGCGCTGTCGAGCGCGCCGCAGACCGCCGGCCAGATTGCCGCGGCCATTGGAGCCGCGCAGTCTGCCGAAAGCGTCTATCTCATCCTCGAACACCTGGCTTCGAACGGCCGCGCTAATATGGTGCGCTCCAGCGATCCCGGCGAGGCGACGTTCACTCGAATCTGAGGATGATGTGCGGAAGAGGGCCAGCTTCCGATAAGGAAGGCGGTTTATCAGGAACTGACCGGAATGCGGCCTATACCAAGCTCAAGATCGATCGTCCGCGCAGCCTCGCGAAATCATCAACTTTTGGGCAAGCGTACGATCTCGACCGAGCAAGGCGCATGGCGCGCGACGCCTTCCGCGACGCTTCCCACCAGAAAACGGTCGATCCCTTTCCGTCCATGCGATCCGACGACGATCAAATCCGCATTCCACTGAGTGGCCTGGTCAATGATCTTGGACTTCGGATACCCCTCCTCGACCGCGGTCTGCACTGTGTAACCCGCCCTGTTCAACATCTGTTCAGCCCGCTGCACCACTTCCTGACCATGCTTCAGACTTTCCTCTCGGAACCCCGCCGCATCCGACGTTGGGATGGGTATGGCCAGATCGACCACATTCAGTATCTTCACTTGCGTCCCTTCGGGCCGGTGTTGAGCGATCACGGCTTGTGCAGCAGCTTCTGAGAATTTAGAGTCGTCTATCGCGAGCAGAATTCTCATGTTTCACTCCTATAGGGTGACACCGATCCGATTCTCATTCGGGGGACACCTCCACCCTCACTTTACACCCACAATCGAGCCGAGTCCCGTGAAGTCCTCTCCTAAGGAACTCATAGGCTAAGTTGCTGAATCTACTGGAACCGGTATGATTTGGAAGGTGGGTGGCAGGCCATTCCTGGGGCCGGATAGAGTGCTTTTGAATATGATTCTTTCGCCGGAAACCGCACAACGCAATTCGCGCACGATTCGTCCGGGCCAGCTCAAGCGGTTTTCGAGGTCACCTGTGCGGCCGTGCTTGCTTTTTCTCCCGATTCCACCTGGCCGAGGCCGAAGGCCCGATGCAGCGCCTTGACGGCTTTCTCCATGCCGCTCGATTCCACTAGAAACGAGATGTTATATTCCGATGACCCCTGCGCGATGGCGATGATGTTGACGCCTTCGTTGCCCATGGTGCTGAAGACGCGCCCGGCGATGCCCGGAGTGCCGCACATTTTTTCACCGACCGCCGCGACGATGGCCACATTCCGATTCACCTTGACGTGTTCGAGGTCATGGTGGCGCACGTCTTCATGCAGAGCATCCCGCAGCGCTTTCTCCGTGCGGACGGCGTCCGCTGCCTGCACCACGAAGCAGATGTTGTCCTGCGAAGACGATTGCGAAATCATCACGATGTTTGCGCGGACCGAGGCGGACGCGGCAAAAATGCGCGCCGCGATGTCCGGCACGCCGATGATCCCAGGGCCCGCAACCGCGATCATGGCTACGTCGCGGGTCGCGGTAACCGCCTTTACGCCATGCGGCGTCGGGCGAGCCGTCTGCGTGATTTTGGTTCCAGCCTTGTGTGGCTCGAAGCTGTTGCGAATCCATACCGGGATCCCACTATCGACCACGGGGCGCAGTGTCATCGGGTGCAGTACCTTCGCACCGAAGAACGCCAACTCGCCCGCCTCCGCGTAGGAAACCTCGTCGAGCGTAACGGCTTCGGGGACCATCCTTGGGTCCGCCGTCTGCACTCCGTTCACATCGGTCCAGATGATGACGTCTTCTGCGTCGAGCGCCGCGCCCAGAATCGTGGCGGAAAAATCAGATCCGCCGCGGCCCAGCGTCGTGGGAACACCCTTGGCGGTGGCGGCAATGTATCCCGTGACGACGGGAATTCCGCCCCCTTCGATCAGGGGCAGCAGCGCGGCCCGCGTTTTCTCACGCGTTGGCCCGGCCAGCGGCCGCGCGCCGCCGTGGACCTCATCGGTCACAATCAGATCGGTCGCGTCGAACGCCACGCCACGGTACCCCATCTGGCGAAGCACGGCGGCTGCAATTCGCGCGCAAATCCGCTCGCCGGAGCCCGCAATTACGTCCAGCGCGCGGGGTGAGAGTTCGCCGAGCAACGCGCATCCTCGGCAATAGTTCGCGGCCCGATCGATCAATACGTCTATTTCATCGAGCAGTTCCCGGCGCTGTTCGCCGTCTGAAATCAGCGCTTCGATCGTTTCCCGGTGCTTTGTTTGGAGGGCTTTGGCGAGTGCCTCTGCCGCGGCTTCATTTCCAGTCGCTGCCTTTCCCGCTGCGGAGATGAGTGTGTTTGTCACCCCCGACATCGCCGAAACGACTACAACCACGGAGCGCTGCTTCGAAGCCTCCGCGGCGATCGTGGCCGCGTTCCGGATTCGCTTGGCGTCGCCGACCGACGTGCCGCCGAACTTCATCACTTGAATCGGGCGGCTCATCGCAACCTCGCCTGGGCGGTGGCTGTTGTATCTTCCCGCGCCGATTTCCCTTCGAGCAGGCCGCGAGCCTGCAGCAGTTCGGCATTCAGAATCGCCGCGCCGGCTGCGCCGCGGATCGTATTGTGTCCCAGGACAACGAAACGGTAGTCGAGCACGCTGTCAGGAAACAGCCGCCCCACCGTCACGCTCATGCCTCCGCCCGTATCGCGGTCCAGGCGCGGCTGCGGCCGGTCATTCTCATCCCGCACGATGACGGGCCGCTCCGGAGCGGAATGGAGGCGCAGTTCCTGCGGAACAGACCGGTATGCGGAGAGCGCTTCGCGAACTTCCGTGATGCTAGCGCGCTTGCACAGCTTCACGCGCACTGCCACCGTGTGTCCGTCGGCGACGTTCACGCGATGACATTGCGCGCTGACCACAAAGGCAGCGTCCTCGAATGCGGTGTGCCCCAGGCGGCCAAGAATTTTTCGTGTCTCGCGCTCCATTTTTGCTTCTTCCCCGTCGATGAAGGGAAGCACGTTGTCGACGACGTCAAGCGACGGCACGCCCGGGTAGCCGGCGCCCGAAACCGCTTGGAGGGTTGTCGCCACGACTGCTTCGATGCCGAATCGCTGGTGGAGAGGCGCCAGCGCTAGAGCCATGATAATTGTCGAGCAATTCGGGTTCGTGACAATATAGCCGTCGCCGAATCCTCTTTCCCTCCGTTGTCGCGGGAGAACGTCCAGATGGTCTGCATTGATTTCGGGAATCAAGAGCGGAACGTCGGCGTCCATGCGGAATGAAGACGCGTTGCTGATCACCGGATAGCCGGCGCGCGCGAAGCTTTCTTCCGCGGCTCGCGCGATATCGGAAGGCAAGCTGGAGAGCACCACGTCACATTCCAGCGGCGGCTGCGGCGACTGGACCACCATTGGCCTCACTAATGGCGGCATGTCGCCCACCAGCCGCCACGTACAGGCTTCGCCATACGGCTTTCCCTGCGAACGGTCCGACGCTGCCAGCGCCGTCACCACGAACCCTGGATGGTTCGCCAACAACTGCACGAAACGCTGGCCGACCATTCCGGTCGCGCCCAGAATTCCCACCCGCACTCGATTATTCGACACTGCCCCTCCCGTAGGAATTATGAAATGGATGTTGCATTGCAAGACTCACAATTTCCGGGCAAAGCTCGCTCGAAAGCTCTCCCTCGCGCGTTTCTTCGCCTGCCGGTGCGCCCGCGACGTATCCAACGACCAGCAGAGACGGCGCTACCGCCGCCGGACACTTGGGCAATTTTCCGACCGTGGTCCGGTAAATCGTCTCGTCGCGGGTTGTTGCGCGCGAAATCACAACACACGGAATGTGCGCGCCAATTCCCGCTGCTTCGAGCTCCGCGGCCAGCTCGGCATAACGGTTGCCCGGCATGTAGATGACGTAGGTGGTGTCCTCGGCCACATGCCGCTCATTGGTTAATCCCGACCCATTCGAGCGATGAGCTGTGACGAATACGACGCGCGAAGCATGCCGCCGGTCCGTGAGCGAAATCCGGGCCGCTCCCGCCGCGCCCAGCGCCGCCGTCACTCCTGGAATTACTTCGAACTCGATACCTGCCTGCCGCAGCGCTTCCATTTCCTCTCCCGCCCGTCCGAAAAGCAGCGGGTCGCCACTCTTGAGGCGCGCAACCACCTTGCCCGCGCGGGCCAGACTCACCATCTGCTCGTTCACTTCAGCCTGGGAAATCTTTCTTGCGCCGCAACGCTTCCCCACATTCAGCAGCACGGCCGTTGGTGGAAGGACGCGGAGAATTTCTTCGGAAACCAAATCATCGTGCAACACGACGCCGACGGACTGCAACACGCGCCACGCCTTACGTGTCAGCAGTTCCGGGTCGCCCGGGCCGGCTCCTACGAGATAAACTTTTCCAGGCATCCCGGTGGCAACTCCTCCAACGTGATTCCTGTAGCGCACTTCGGGGTCCAGGCTCGCGTACTGGTGCAGCAGCCGCTTCCGTTGTTCCGAAGGCATAGCAATGTCCAAAAGCTCTTCGCGCTTTCGACCGAGTTGCGCCACCCATTGTTCCCATTCCGGACCAAATTGCTGCTCCAGTTCTTTCCGCAGCCGCTGCGCCAGCGCGGGGCTCAATCCCCCTGTCGATATGGCAATCTGCAACTCCCCCCGCCGCACCACGGCAGGGAAGTAGAAGTCGCAGCGCTGCGGCTCGTCCACTGCATTGCACAATACTCCGCTGCGGCGCGCTTCCGCGCAAATCTTGTCATGCAGCGCCGGCGACCCGGTCGCAGCAATCACCAGGAACACACCGGAAAGATCCTCGGGCACGTACTCGCGCGCATTCCACTCGATGCGGCCCTCGCGCGACCATTCACGCACCTTGGCCGTGGCCTTCGGCGCAACCACATGTATCGAGGCTGCCGTTGCCAGAAGGCTCTCGATCTTCGCCTCGGCCACGGTCCCGGCGCCCACCACCAGGCACCGCCGGCCATCCAGTTTTACGAAGATGGGAAACAAACTCATATCTTTACTCCGAAGCGTGCAGTCCGCACTCCTTTTTCGCGAAGCCCGGCCAGCGCCCGGCGCGCGGGTCTTCTCCCGGCTGTACTTGGCGCGTGCAGTATGTGCAGCCGATGCTGGGATAATTCTGCTCGTGCAGCGGATTATAGGGCACGTTGTTGGCACGGATGTATTCCCACACGTTGTCCCGGGTCCAGTCCGCCAGCGGATTCATTTTCACCAGGCCGAATTTTTCATCCCATTCGATTTTTTTTGCATTCGCGCGCGTGGGCGCCTGGTCGCGGCGGATGCCTGTCGCCCACGCGGTCAGCTCGCTAAGCTTGACCTTGAGCGGCTCGACCTTGCGCAGCGAGCAGCACTTGTTCGGATCAACCGACCACAGCGCCGGCCCGTGCAGCTCAGCCTGTCTTTCCGGCGTCAGCAGAGATTTCATCCGTTCGACGCGGATTCCGTACTTGTTCTCGATCTGCTCGAGCAGCTCATAGGTTTCCGCGAAGAGGAAATCCGTGTCCAACGTGAATACGCGTAGATCCGGGCGCACCCGGGCCGCGAGGTCAATCAGTACGACATCCTCCGCGCCAAAGCTCGATGCGATGGCCGCGTGCGGATGGAACTCCCCCAGCCCCCAGCGCAGGACTTCCCCGGCATTCCAGCGCTCCGCATCGGTCTGCACGTTGCTGATTTTTTCCTGTGCCGCTGCGCTCATAGGTTTCTGTCCGCGCCTTCCGTGTGCTCTCCGCCCCAAAATAAAAACGCCCGCGAGCATTTGGCTTCGCGGGCCGCGTTTAAGAGCTTGAAGGATTGTCTTACTGCGTTTGCATATCCTTGGCTCCCAAGGGGGTCCGCGCCACCCATGTACACTTGGGCGTGCGCGTGGTAATCGTAATTCCCTTGGAAATCAACGTCATCATTGCCTCTACAGCTTAAATCAGCCGCCGAATTTGTCAAGACTAAATTCCAAGCCGGGCGTCCGGACAGGTTTCCAGGGGGCGCATCCGATTCATCCGCACGCATCCGCCGGCGCTCCACCCGCGATCGAGGGCACGACCAGGACACGATCTCCATCGCGAAACCGGTACTCGTTGCCGCCGAGGAACCGGATATCTTCCTCGTTGACGTAAATGTTCACAAAACGCCGGACCTGCCCCGAGTCGTCACGCAGATGCTTGTTGATCGCCGGGAACCGCTGTTCGATTTCCCCGAGCAGTTCAGGCAGCGTCGCCGAACTGCATTCGATCGATTGAACCCCGCCGGTGAACCGGCGCAGCGCTGTTGGTATATCCACAGTAATTTTCATCTCGATTTTAGTTTCCTGACTCCAAAATCCCGTAACACATGATTCTTTCGGTTTGTCGGCCGGAACTTTAGCTCCGGTATCATCGCCTGCAACATGTGGGGCTTCAGCCCCTGAAGCTTCAGGGCTTAAAAGCTCCTTACCCAGGCTCATTGTCGGGCCTGAAGGCCCGACCCACAAATCTTAGTTTCCTGCGATCGCAACTACGCGGTCGTTGATAAATGACTCGAACACCGCCAGACGCGGCTCGATAGCGGGACTGAGTGTGTATTCCTGGGAGACGGCGTCGATGGTCTTGAGGCCGTTGCCAGTGATGCAAACCACCGTGGTCTCGTGCGGGCCGATGTGTCCCTGCTCGATCAGTTTCTTGGTGACCCAGGTCGTCACGCCTCCGGCGGTCTCCGTGAAAATTCCTTCGGTCTCCGCCAATAGCTGGATGCCCTTGACGAGTTCGGGATCAGAGGCATCTTCCGCCCAGCCGCCGCTGTCGCGGATCACGCACGAGGCGTAGTAGCCGTCCGCCGGATTCCCGATGGCGAGCGACCTCGCAATCGTCGCCGGCTTTTGCGGTTCAAAGTGGTCGAGGTTGCGCTTGACAGAGTCTGAAATTGGAGAGCAGCCGGTCGCCTGCGCGCCGAAGATCTTGACCTTCTTTTCCTCGACCAGGCCCAGCGCGATCAATTCCGAAAACGATTTGCGGATTTTGCTGATCAGCGAGCCTCCGGCCATGGGCACCACGACGTTGTCCGGCAGGCGCCAGCCGAGCTGTTCGGCGATTTCGTAGCCCACGGTCTTCGAGCCTTCCGCGTAATAGGGCCGCAGGTTCACGTTCACGAATCCCCAGTGGAATTTCTCCGAGATCTGCGAGCACAGCCGGTTCACTTGATCGTAGTTGCCCGCAATCCGCACCAGATGCGCGCCGAAGACCTGAGTGCCGGTGATTTTTGCCGGCTCTAGGTCGGCGGGAACAAAAATCCACGCATCGAAACCTTCGCGCGCGGCCTGGGCGGCCACGGCATTTGCCAAGTTGCCCGTCGAAGAGCAGCTTACCACCTTGAATCCAAAACGGCGCGCCGCCGCCAGCGCCACCGCCACCACGCGATCCTTGAACGAGAGGGTGGGGAAGCAGACGGCATCGTTCTTGATGTAAAGATTGCTGGCTCCTAACCGCTTGCCCAGGTGGGGCGCTTTCACCAGCGGTGTAAAGCCTGTTGGGAGTGTGCCTTGGAAACCTTCTGGGAGAGGAAGCAGGCCGCTGTAGCGCCACAAATTCGTAGGTCCCGCCTCGATATTCTTGCGCGTAAACTTGCCGCGCGCGGCTTCCATGTCATACGAAATTTCCAGAGGCGAAAGGCACTCATCGCAAAAGGAGCGCGCCTCATTGCCCCATAACTTGCCGCATTCACGGCACTTAAGCTGATAATATTCGCCCATATTGATTGCCTTCCTGCCTCGGGCAACCCTCGTGGCGGGCCGCTCGGCGCCTAATCTAAATCCGGCTGGTAAACTGCTGCGGGAAGGCGGCGTGAGGGGCTAAAACTAAGAAACCCTCCACGCCAAAGAATGCGGGGAGGGCTCAAAACCTGATCTGAGTGCTCGTCCGACTCTTTAGCAGTTTTTTACGTGGAGCAAGTTGCCTTAAATCGCCACGTGTCCAGCTACTGCGAATCTACAACGCTCCCTTTGTCGCATATTTGGGGGGTGCTGTCAAGGAGTTTTCGGCACACTAGCAGTTGCGCTCGCGGGCTGCCGCGTACACCTCGGTGCGACTCACCAGATCAATTTGATCGCAAGCTGAATTTGCCGGGACGTGGTCTGCGTGGAGGTAATTAGTCCCGCGCTCAGAATGGGCTGGCCGTTCTGGTCGAAGACTGTAAGGTTGTCAGTGGGCGAGGCAAAATTTGGATGGTTAAGAATATTGAAGAACTCTGCTCGGAACTGAGCGTTGAAATTTTCTGAGATGCGCTTCACATAATTATTCTTGAAAACGGAGAAGTCCAGCTTTGACAGTCCTGGTCCAATGAGGGTATTGCGGCCGAGATTCCCCCACCGGTTACTAGGAACGGGGAAAGCCAAGCATTCAGTCTTGATATAATGGCTGGGGTTTCCAGGGTTGGTCAGTGTCTGGCAGCCCGGGCCGACGAGCCGGTCCGGCGGCTCACTGGTTTCGTCCACTTTCATCCCAACTACGTCCCCGCCGAGAATTGGTGTAAACGGCTGTCCGCTGCTCAGCTTATATAAACCGCCGAGCTGCCACCCGTCCAGAGCCCAACTCGGAAGTTTCGAACCCGTCGCTGGACCCGGCACTTCCCATGTGAAGCTCAGGACGAAGGTCTGTGCGACATTGAAATCGGAAAGCCCGCGCGTCGTCCGCTGGTCGAAGAAGAGCTGATTGAAGAGCCCGTTCGGAAATGCATCGTTGGCCACGGTGGCCGAGAGCGTGTCTATGCTCTTACCCCAGGTGTACGCGCCATGAAATTGGAAGCCATGGCTCACGCGTTTCGTGACATCCACCTGCAGTGCGTGATAAAACGAATTGGCTTGCCAAAGAGTGGCGTTGATGCGGCCAAAATTGGGGTTCAGCGTTTGGCTGGTCGAGGTGGATGGAAAGACATAACCCGCCGTGGTCAGCGTCGGGAGCACCATATCGATATTGTCAACCCGGTAGGGCTGGTGGACTCCTCGCGATCCCACGTAGCCGACCGTAACGGCCAGCGTGGACGACAGCTCGCGTGCCACGCTCAGGTTCCATTGCATGACGTAATTCCGCTTGGGCTTCTGCTGGACGTAGGCGGCAAGACCGGAAGTCGATTGGCCGCTAAATTGTTGAAACGCGCCCGTCGGGAATGAACCCGGAGGGAGATCGTTCGCGACTATCGTTTGCACGAACGGCACTGCCCGCTGAAAAGAAAGAGTAAATTCGTACGGCAGTGGAAGCACGTCGAAAACGCCGAATCCCCCGCGGATGAGGTTCTTGCCGCCGCTCGGATTCCACGCGAAGCCCAAGCGCGGTGCAAAATTTCGAAGCGTGGGGTTTTGGAAGAAAGGTGATCCCACAACCGGCTGAGGGTCGGTAACGTTGTGCAGGTTGGAAATCCGGTTGTGCGCCTCGGTCGGCACGGTCACCATTTCATAGCGCAAACCGGCGTTGAAAGTCAGATTCTTTTGCAGCCGGACATCATCTTGCACGTACGCGCCAAAAAGTGTTTCGCGCAACCCAACGCCCGGTGTAATGACCGTGCTCGTGCCTGAAAACGCATGCGGCTGGTTGGTGAGAAATCCCGACAACGAATCGAAGCGGAAAGCTCCGTTTTGGTCGGCGGAGGTCAACTGGTTGACTTGCATACGTTCGACAACGCCACCGAACTTCAGAGCATGCTTTCCCAGAGTGAGGAAGGCGTCGTCGCCTCCCTGAAAGGAGTTCCAGAAAAGAGATCTGCTGGAGGGGAGAACTCCCTGTGCGGTCGGGGCTCCCGAAAAGTTAGTCACTCCCGGCACAGTGCGTATTGCCCCAGCATATCCTCCGGGTACGAACGCATAGGAGGGATCCAGCATGAGAGGGTTCAACACTTCGGACACTCCTCCCATAATCCCTACGGCGCGGCTGAAACCGAATCGAGCAGCATTCAGAAAAGAGGGGCTGAATATGTGCTGCTCATGAAGGGTCACCACCTGACGGCCCGAGACCACGTCGGAGAACAGTTCGCCGAATGTGCCGGGCTGGACGGTCTTCGAGTTGTCTCGCATGTAGGTCCCGTACAGGCTGTCCTTTTCCGAAAACTTGTGATCCACACGAAGTGTGAAATAATTTTCGTTGGTGACCTGTTGCGCGGCGAAAGTAAAAATTCCGGTGTCGCCGGCTCCCAGCAGTGGCCCATTGGGTAATGGGTAGAAAGCCGCGAGGAATCGCGATACTGCGGGATCGACCTGCACCGTTCCCGTGGAAAGTTGGCCGTTGCGCGCTGCAATCGATGGCACGGTATTGACTGTCGTCACGCCCAGCGATTGGCGCAGGCCTTCATAGTCTCCGAAAACGAACGTGCGGTCTTTCTGGATCGGCGCCCCTGCCGAGCCTCCAAACTGGTTACGACGGAAGGGCGGAATCGTGGGTCCATCAAAAAAGTTTCGCGCATCCAGGGCACTGTTGCGGAGAAACTCATACACGGTGCCGTGGAAAGCGTTCTTCCCCGAGCGGGTCACCGCGTTGATTACGCCGCCAGAAGTTCGCCCATATTCGGCTGGGTAATTGCTCCCGAGAACGGACACCTGCTCCACAGCATCGATTCCCAGATTGTCACCGAGCACGCTGCCCGGAGCGCCGTTCGAGTAATCGTTGATGCTGATTCCATCCAGCCGGTAACTGTTCTGATCGGGCCGCGATCCGGAAATGCTTATCGCCGCCCCAAACCCGCGGTTGGTATTACCCCCGGGAGACTGAACCCCGGTGACACCGGCCTGCAAAGTCGCGAGCTGGGCCCAGTCGCGTCCGTTCAGTGGTGTGTCACGCACCGTGGAGGCATTGACGTTTCCGCCGCAGCAGGCGGAAGCTTGGCTTATCGGTCCGATAGGCGCCGCTGTCCGCACTACCTGTTCAGAACTGCCCGGCCGCATGACGACATTGAGGACGCGCTCGCCGCCCACCGCAACGCTAATAGTCGTCAATACCTGGGTAACAAATCCGGAAGCCGAGAAGTTCATTTCATAGTTTCCGGGAGGCAGGTCGGGCGCGCGATAAAATCCGTCGGCGTCCGTCGTGACCGTTCTGACCGCGCTTGAAGTCACTTCTGTAATCGAGACGTGCACTCCCGGCATCACAGAGCCAGACTCTGCCGTCACGGTCCCAGTGATTGATCCCCCGGCCACTTGCGCTCTGGTTACCCAGGATGCCGCAAGTGACAGCACCAGCAAGCAGAGTGCCGCTGCCATCCGGACCATCCTCTGTATGCCAGCTCGAGTATTTCCATGCAGGGTAATCGGCTTCATCAATTGCAAACTCTGCTTCGGGACACTACTTTCATCGTCCGCAATCATCAGGCGCCGTCCACACTGCACGCGCGCCCTGGATCGTCATTCCTGGGCGGTGTAGATCCTGACTTCGGCGGGCGTGTTGCCACGAGCCGGAACGGCGAGGTAAAAGCGGTTGAAGCCCTTCCCCGCCACTCCAAAGTAGCCAGCCGTCTGCGCGCCCAGAGCAGTAGGAATCTTCGCGAGGAGCTGGTAATGGTCAGGATCATTCATTTGGAACACGTAGATAAAACCCTCTCCTCCTGGCATGTAAATCCGTTTCAATGAAGCATCGTAGTACACATCATCGGTCATCTGGACGCTCGGAAGCGCCGCGACCATTTTGCCCGAGTTCGTGTCAAACACCGCCAGGCGCGCCGGTTCATGCGTGCCCACGAACAACCGGTGGTCGGCTTCATCGAGCGCCATCGGGAAATTGCCCTTTAGGGTCAGAGACCATCGTGTGATGGCCTTCGTGGTGCGATTGATGACCGCGATCTGTTTCGGATCCGGCAGGTTTACGTAAATATTGGGTCCTGTCTTCTCCAGTTGGAAGGACTCCGGTTCTGCCCCGAGTTTGTACTCTTCATCGAGGCGCTTGTTGGTCATGGCATCAATTGTCGCGATGGCCCCTGTCTTCTCATCGCCACAGGCGACGTAGACACGCTTGGTCGCCGAGTCGTACCGCAGGTTGTCAGCGCCCCCCTCAAAGTCGATGGTTGTGACGAGATCAAACGATTTCCCATTGTAGATGTAGACCTTGCCTTCGCCGCTGGCTACAAAGAGCTCGTTAGCCTCAGGAGAAAAGGCCACGCCCTGAGGGTCGGGGATTCCGGTGATGGTGTGGTCGAGGGTTCTACCGCCGGTGCTGATGACTGCCACTGACTTGTTGCCTAGCTGGGCAAGAAACAACCGGCCTCCGCCGGAAGCGAAGTGATCGAAACGCCCCTTCACGCCTGGCAGAGGAATTGCTTCCGTCAGAACGAGCGGCTGTTCGCGCTTCGGCGTTGCCCTGTTCTGCACGGTTGAACGCTTTCTAGCGCTCTGCTGAGCGCCCACCAGCGTTGCGCATGTCACCACCAACGTCAGTCCGAGACAAACACCGAGAGCTTTCTTCATTATTCTGTCCTCCACAGTTCTTGAAATTAACCGCATTGATACAGGGAGCCGCGTTGGGCCACAGCTACTCTTGCCTTTCTTTCGCCATCGATTGCGTCAACTCCGTTTCGACGCTCGCTGCGCCCGTGAATCGCATTCACGGGCGATCCTGAACTACGCAGTCTAACAAATCCCTATTTCACTTACACGAAAACCCGTCGACGTGGCCAAACTGATTCTCACATTCCAAAAATAAGAACCCGAAATGTTCCGGGTATAATGCTGCCCCGGGGGCGGGGATTCTCTGCGGTGGCTGGCGGCGCAGGCCCGAGGTCGGCTAATGGCAGAAATATCTTATGCGTTTTCAAATCAAGGGCCATGGTCCTCGCTCCGGGCTCAGTCTTCACGGTTTCGAGCACGCTGTACTTGTCCGGAGATTCTTGACGAATGACGGTTACTGTCCCCTCACCGTTGGAGCTGAATACGAGGCCGGTCTCCGGATCGAACTCAGCCTGATCCCTCCCTTCGCCGATTGGCACCGTGGTAATCAGGCGCCCATCATTCGCATCCAGAATTGCCATAAGGCGATTCCCGCACCCGACGAATAGCCTTCCGTTCTTCTGGTCGATTGCCATGGTCCCAGGACGCTGGCAGGCACCCAACGGCCAGCGTTCGCCGGCCTTCAGCGTACGGGAATCGATCTGCAAGACAACGTTCTTGTCCACCAGGTTGACAAAAACATGGCCCTTCGCATCCGATGCCGCAAGTTCCCGCGTTCCGCCCAGGTCGATCGTACCCACCACGGTGCCATCCCTAGCGTCAATCGCAGTCGCGTTGCTGCTTCCGCCATTAAAAGTGAAGATACGCTTGGTCGGCTGATCATAGACGATCGGACCCGGGTTCACACCAGTCACTTTCACCTCCCCGATGGTTTCGAGCGTCTTGGGATTAAAGATCGTCACAGAGTTAGCCCCGCCGTTGCTGATAAAGCCACGGCCCAGTTCCGGAACAATCGCGATCGCGTGAGCACCGGACGTTTTGTCGATTTTGCCCACCAGCGTTCCCGAATCGACATCCATTACTTCCACCTGTGAGCCATGCGCAACATACAGTCGCCGGCCAGCAGTGTCCACGGTGGGATGATCCCATCCGTCATCGCCAGGAATAGAAACTTTTTGCAGCAGATGATAGCCGCCAGCGGCCAAAGCTACTGTGGCGAAAGCACCCAGGATGAATGCGAACAAAGTTGAAAAAGCCTTCACAGTTTCCCCTCCTTCGCCCAAGCCGGACCGAGGCAGCTACGCTGCCACTCCTGGCATTGGCGACCGATTGGGCAAACTAATTCTTACTGACCAAAGACAAGAACCCGAAAGGTGCCGGGTACGTATCTGATGTCGTTACCCCCTACACCCATCTCAGCAGTCGCTTGGTCAGCAAACGGTACCAATAGGTTGTGCGTTTTCTCATCCAGGGCCATGGCCCTCGCTCCGGCCCCAATCTTCACGGTTTCCAGCACGCTATACTTGTCCGCGGATTCCTGGCGGATAACGGTTACGGCTCCTTCACCGTTGGTCCCCTCGCCGTTGGAGCTAAATACGAGGCGGGCTTGCGGATCGAAGGCGACGGCCGCAGCTCTTCCCGGGCCGGTTGGCACTTTGGCAATCAGGCGCCCGCCATTCACATCCAGGACCGCCATCATGCGATTTGCGCAGCCGACAAATAGCCTTGCGTTCTTCTGGTCGATTGCCATGGACGTGGGGCGCTCGCAGGCCCCTGCCTTCCAGAATTCACCGGCTGCCGTCAGCTTCCGGGCATCAATCGGCAGGATAGCCTCTTTCTCCCAGAGGCTGACAAAAAGACGGCCCTTCGCGTCCGACACTGCGAATTCCGGTCTTGCATCCAGTTCGATCGTACCGGACACCGTGCCCTCCTTAGCGTCAATGGCGGTCATGCTGTAGCCGCGCCGATTCAAAGTGAAGACACGTTTCGTCGCAGGATCATAGAGGATCTGATTCGGGGACGGACCTACTTTCACCTCCCCGATGGTTTCCAGCGTCTTCAGATCAAAGATCGTCGACGAAGTACCCTGGCTATTGGTGGTAAAGCCGCGTCCTAGTTCCGAAGCTACCGCAACCGCCCGGACACCAGGCGTTTTATCAACTTTTCCCACCACTTTACCGGAATCCACGTCTATGACTTCGACCTGGGCGATATGTGGCACATACAGCCGCCTGCCAGCGGTGTCCATGGTGCAAAGAACACCAACAACTCCTGCGCCTCCCACTGGAATGGTTTGTGACAAATGGTAGCCGCCAGTCGCCGAAATTGCTGTTACGAACGCAAAATTGTCGAAATAGATGACGCTGTCCGACTTCGTCCAGAGGCCCACTTTGCCTGCGTCGGTGAACGTCTTGTCATCCACATCGAAGATTTTGTCGCCGTTGACGTAAACGGTGAAAAGAGAACCCTTGAAAGTGACCCGCAGGGTGCTCCAAACCCCGGTGGGAACTCTGTGAGCGGTTCCATAGGTGTTGGAAGGTTGGCCCACGGGCGGCAGCGGAATGCGCTGGCTTTTCTCGACCTTGTAAAGCACGACGTTGTCTTCCAACGCGTTGGCCCTGGCGACGTAATAGTTGTCCGGATCCCTGTAGCGCCATACCACGCCGGCGCCCTGGTCAACCTTCCCGGAAATCGGCTTGAAGGCAACACTCATCTCTCCATCCTTCAGGTTGGAGTTGTCATAGATTAATAGTGGAAACCGGTTGTCGTCCGGAGATTTTGAAGTCTGCGCCACAACGTAGGCCTTCTTGCTAGGGGCGGTCTTGTCCGCAACGACCTCCCATTTCGGCGCGCCGCCCTGATGAGTCATGTTCACTGACCACCCTTTCGGTACCGTGCCAGGTGTATCCGAACCAAAGTTGACCGTATCCGCACTCAACGCGAACACTGGGAACAACAGAATTAGAATCAACTTCTTCATAGATCATCTCCTTCGGGAATAGCCACAAGGTGTTGAACCGTCGCGAACCAGAATCAGGCCACCATCGGAAATCACTCCCGATCCCTGGAAATCGACCTTCAAGGAAGCATTGAACGAGAGCTGAAAGGGTTGGTTTTGTTTCTCACCCATTGGGTGTGTACCCCCAAGGCGTCCTGATGTAAAAACCGAACATAGCATATGTGCGAACGCGAGCCCAAAGACCTTTTAGGTGTCTGAATTAGGATGGCAAATCTGTCGTGGGCTTAGTACGTGTGGCCCCGGTTACGGGCGAAAGGGCGCGGCGAGCTGAACGAATTTCATCTTGCGATGCAAAGGAGCTTCGGGTAAGCTCAATGACGTGAATCTGGTAGCCCACCCTGCGAAGAGTGCCGCTTGTTGCTGTTGTTGTCGGACAGCAGGAAGCGGGTGTCTTCCAACAGGGTGGATAAGGTAGTCAATCTGGCGCAAGATTCTTAGACTGGCACTGATGTTAACCCACCACCGGAAGACCTGGTTGGTGGGTTTTTTGTTTTAGGTCGAAGGGCCAAGGCTCCGAGGTTGTCATTCCGAGCGGAGCGAGGAATCTCTCTTCGATGCATGTGAAAGAGAGATTCCTCACCCGCTGAAGCGGGTTCGGAATGACATCGAAGGCACGAAGAGGCTGGCAGGAAGCAAGGCAGATGGCAAATATTTCCAAAGAAATCGTGAATTCTGCAGTGGATGCTGGCCTCCATGAGCGGCCTGGATTCATTGCCGCGAGGACGCTGAACTATCTGAGGACTCTGGAGGCGGAGAGCATTCACATCCTGCGCGAGGCGGCGGCGGAGTTTGCGCGGCCGGTGATGCTGTATTCGATCGGAAAAGACTCTTCGGTGATGCTGCGTCTGGCGCAGAAGGCTTTCTATCCGGGCAAAATTCCGTTTCCGCTGCTGCATATCGACACGAGCTACAAGTTTCCGGAAATGGCCGAGTTTCGCGACCGGTACACACGGGAGATCGGCGCGGAGCTGATCGTGCATAAGAACCAGGAGGCGCTCGATCAAGGCGCGAACCCTTTTGTCCTGGGCACGCAGAAATGTTGCAGCCTGCTGAAAACGAAATCGCTATTGGACGCGCTGGCGGAGGGAGGCTTTACCGCGGCGTTTGGCGGGGCGCGCAGGGACGAAGAAAAATCGCGGGCCAAGGAAAGAATCTATTCCTTCCGGGATCCGTTCGGGCAGTGGGACCCCAAGAATCAGCGGCCGGAATTGTGGAACATTTTTAATTCCCGAATCAACAAAAACGAAAGCATCAGAGTGTTTCCCCTCTCGAACTGGACCGAGGCGGACATCTGGTTTTACATCCACCTCGAAAAAATTCCGATCGTGCCCCTGTATTTCGCGAAAGAGCACGATGTCGTCATTCGCGACGGCTCGATTGTGGTGGTGTACGACAATTCGGTAATCCTGAAAGGCGAGAAGAAGCAGCGGATGGTGTGCCGCATGAGGTCACTCGGCTGCGTATCCTGCACCGGGGCGATCCAATCCGAGGCGGATACGGTTCCTAAAATCATCGAGGAGATGATTTCGTTTCGGCGCTCGGAGCGGGAAAACCGCGTCATCGACCACGACGAAGAAGGCTCGATGGAGATTAAGAAGCGGGAGGGCTACTTCTGATGAGCCTTACCGCGAACAAGGAAGCGTGGGGTTTCGAGTCGTTCATGGAGCAGAACCTGGAGAAGGAGCTGCTTCGATTCACCACGGCCGGCAGCGTGGATGACGGCAAATCGACGCTCATCGGAAGACTGCTGCACGATTCCAAATCCGTATTCGAGGATCAACTTGCCGCTGTAAAAAACAGCCGCATCAATCGCTCCAGCGGAGCGGTGGATTTCTCGTTGCTCACCGACGGTTTGCGGGCCGAAAGAGAGCAGGGCATCACCATCGACGTGGCCTACCGCTATTTCGAAACGTCCCGCAGGAAATTCATTATCGCGGACACTCCGGGCCACGAGCAGTACACGCGCAACATGGCGACCGGCGCTTCGACCGCCGATTTAGCCGTGATTCTGATCGATGCCACGAAGGGGGTTCTCGCGCAAACCCGGCGGCACACCTACATCGCGTCGCTGCTTGGAATTCCGAATGTCCTGGTGGCCATCAATAAAATGGATCTTGTGGAATACCGCGAAGACGTATTCCTTCGGCTGCAACAGGATTTTCAAGCCCTGGCGAAGCAATTGGCTGTCCCGCACGTCGTGACGATCCCGATCAGCGCGCTCATGGGCGATAACGTGGTCACACCAAGCGAGCGAATGTCATGGTACCGCGGGCCAACTTTCCTGGAGCATCTCGAAAACGTGCCGCTCGGTGTCGAAACGATGTCGGACGCGGTGCGGTTTCCCGTGCAGTATGTGATCCGGCCGGACGCCAGCTTTCGCGGATTCGCCGGGCAAGTGGCCAGCGGCGTAATCCGGCCGGGAGATGCGGTCGTGTCCCTTCCCTCCGGGCAGAAGAGTCGAGTGCGGTCGGTTGTGACCTTCGACGCTGACGTGCCGGAAGCGTTTCCTCCGATGTCGGTAACGCTCACGTTAGAGGACGAGATTGATTTGAGCCGCGGCGACATGCTGGTTTCGCCTGGCCATCCACCGCGCGTGTCTCGCCACTTCGAGGGCATGGTGGTGTGGTTTAACTCGGAGCCTTCGAAGCCAGGGCGAAGTTATCTGCTCAAGCATACCTCGCGGACTGTCCGGGCAAAGGCGGTCAAGATTCGCTATCGAGTGAACGTCAGCACGTTGGTGCAAGAGCCGGTGAACAGCCTGCAGATGAATGATATAGCCTACGTCGAATTCGAAACTGTCAGCCCGCTCTTCTTCGATCCGTATACGCAAAACCGGATCACCGGCAGTTTTATCTTGATCGATCCCATTTCGAACGCCACGCTCGGCGCCGGCATGATCCGCGAAGACCTGTCAGACCAAACAGTCGTCCAGGATGCCACCCCGAAGCCGGTGACCGCGGCGGAACGCTACAAGCGCCACGGGCATTACCCCGCGCTGATCCTGGTGGAAGGCAACCCCGCCCTTGCGAGTCGTCTGGAGCGCGCCTTGTTCGACGATCATTTCGAGGTGCTGCACGTGAGCGACCAGGATGTGCCTCAGCATCTTTTCGAAAGCACGCTTCGCTTGACTCAGTCCATGGGGCTGGTTGCAGTTTATTCGTGCGGCGCGCTCGCTCCGGAAACGAAGGAAAGACTAAACGCCCTTGTGGGGAATCGGTTCTTCGATCTCTCCACTCTTCAATTGCCTGCGGACGAACCAGGCACCGTGCAAAAGGTTCTCTCACTCCTTCATCCGCTCCGCGCTGTCGCGGACCACGAAGATCAAGACAAGATCAATTGATTGAGCTGCGATTTTGCGAGTCCGTAACACATAGGTCCTGCAACTAACAGGTCCATCTGGTTAGTGGGCTAATTTCATGTGGCTGAGTTCCATGTGTCACCCCTGCCGGGGTTTTCTGGTCATCCTCGACCCATTTTCCCACCGCTTCCGCAGTGGGCTAAGTTGTGACGTCCCTTCGGGACTCCCAGCAAAACAGAATTAGTCCACTGCCTCCATCCACAGCCGATAGTGGGGCATGTGCGCCCTGTGTTATCCTCGGAATCAGGCAGCGAGGATAAGCCTCTTGAAGACTTTCTGGCTACTTGGGTGCGCGCTTGTTCTTGTCGGCGTGTCGTATGCCTACCAGGGCCCATTCCGGGAATATCCCTCCGTAGAATATGGCTACATACCGCTGCCTCGGGACTATCAGGAAAGGACCGAGTGGGCCTTCGCGCGGTTGATGTATCCGGCAGGCTGGAATGACGGCTATCGCGGCCGGTTCGACGGAGATTGGAGGAAAGGGCTCTCCCTCTGGACGCAGGACTATCCGCGGGCGGATCGGGCATTCTCCCAGGCGGTCCGGCGTTTGACCCGCATACATGCGCGCTCCGTCGAGCAACCGGTGAACCTGGAAGACGGTGACGAGGTGTATAACTGGCCCTGGCTTTACGCCGTGCAAGTGGGCGAATGGGGCTTGACCGACGCCCAGGCGAAAAAGCTTCGCGATTACCTGCTGCGCGGAGGTTTCTTCATGGCTGACGATTTCCATGGGACCCTGGAGTGGCAGGTGTTCGAAGAGAATATCAGAAAGGTTTTTCCAGACCGTCCCATCGTGGAAATCCCCAACAGCGATCCGATCTTCCATACCGTGTTCGATTTGGATGACCGCTACCGGATTACAGGTGCGGAGCACCTGAGGGTAGGCTATAAGGCCGACGGGGTAGACGCGCACTGGCGCGCCATTTACGATGACAAGGGCCGGATCATGGTGGCGATCTCGTTCAATTCAGACATTGGCGATTCCTGGGAATGGTCGAACGATCCGCGATATCCGCAAAAGTTTTCCGACCTGGGAATGCGTATCGGCGTGAATTACGTTGTTTACGCGATGACGCACTGAATTCTGCGCAGCAACGCCGGCTTCCCGGAAAATGTCCCAGCTCTTGGCCTGGTAGTGGCTCAGTTTCCGATAATCCCTGCCAGCTCAACTGGTCGATGCAACACCATCTAATCGGTTGATCCAACAATACTTCCTCTAGGGAACCGATCTATAAGGCTGTACTCAATCAGAACCTAAACAGGGCAGTGTTCCGTTCACATCAACGCCCTTGAACGAATTTAGCTTCGTAGACTCCTGCACGTGGACTTCGAGCAAGTGTTGCGTCGACCCATTGAGACCGTCCCATTTATCAGGACTTGGCGTACTATTGAGGACGGCTGTGTACAACAACTGGGGGCACGTCACGGCGCACCTTAGAATGTCGTTCATCAGGATTCGCTGAGAAGAAATGAAACCCGCACGCAAGATCGTTTCGATTGTGCTCGTGGTGCTACTGGGCGCGACGCTGTATGGACTGATTCGCACCGGACGGCAGACCATCATTCCTCCCGAGAATGGAACAGCCGCAGAAACTACGCCAGAACAGGCTGCGGTAGTGGATCAGACGCCGTTGCTTACGGCCCAAAGGCTGGCGCACATGCCGACCAGCGCGGCTGAGCTGCCGTTCGCACAGGAAGCGCTGCAGCTTGGGGATCGCGAGATGGACTTGGCGTTTGCGGTGGCGGTCCTCGACGCGACGGGGCATCCGCCAGTACTGACCGCCGAGGCGAAGGAGATTCAGGCGCGGTTACAGAAGGGGGAGGACGCTCTGGCGGCGGAGCAGGCGCGGGTCGCACAGCTGACGGCCGCAGAGGGGAAGGCCACCGGAGCCAAGAAGGACGCTCTGGACGACCAGCTCGATCTGGCCAAGGCGCGGCTGGAGCTAGGCCAGGACGAAGTGGATGATGCGGAGCAGGAATTAATCCGTGCAGGAGGCGATCCGCAGGGCCGCATACAGGCGATGGTGCAGGAGCACGAAGCGGCTTCGCAGGTCTCAGACACCATGAAGGTGGCCGTCAGCGCGCCGATCGAAATGCACGGTCTGATTCAACGCTTCCAACAATGGTCAGCGCTGCATCAGAAACAGTTGCAATTGTGGCGCGCGAAACGAGATGCGACATCGACAGCAACGGCGCTTTCGATGAAGCACAACTCTCTTCAGCAGCAGATCGGCGCACAGCAAAAGAACTCACCGGGTCCAGTTGTGCCGGGCAGTGCGGCATCAACACCTATCACCGGCGGAGAGCGCACCAACCCCAACCGCAAAGAATCGGCGGCCATGGTGAAAACAACGAAACGCCGCGCTGCCAATCAGAAAACGCTTGCCACTCTGGCCGAGCGGATCGACAACGAAAAGCAGCTGGCCAACGTATACGGCAAGTGGATCGACGTTATTGTGGCTGAACAGCGGTCGGTCGTAAATGGCGGGCTGCGAGGCGTGCTGGTCATTCTAGCGATCGCGATCATGGGACTTTTCGTTGGTGGCTGGATGGAAAGCCTGCTCGGGAAGATGTCGATGGACCGTCGGCAGGTGGAGATGCTGCGCACGGTCACGCGCGTTGCGCTCCAGATTGTCGGAATGCTTTTGATTTTGCTGGTCATATTCGGACCCCCGAGCCAGCTCGGAACGTTTCTGGGGCTTGCGGGAGCGGGCCTGACGATCGCGCTGAAGGATTTCATCATCGGCTTCTTCGGCTGGTTTGTGTTGATGGGAAAAAACGGAATCCGGCTCGGCGACTGGGTGGAGATTAACGGCGTCACCGGTGAAGTGGTGGAACTCGGAATGTTTCATACCGTGCTGCTCGAAACCGGGAATTGGACGGACTCGGGCCATCCGACTGGCCGGCGCGTGACGTTTACAAATAGCTTTGCGATCGAGGGTCACTATTTTAATTTTTCGACGTCGGGGCAGTGGCTGTGGGATGAGTTACAGATTATTTTGCCGGCCGGACAAAATCCGTATCCGATCGTCGATGCAATCCAGAAAACAGTTCTGGAAGCGACGTCGGAAAGCGCGCGGCAGGCCGAGCAGGAATGGCAGAGTGCGGCAAAATCGCGCGCCACGAACACTATCTCGGCCGCGCCTGCGATCAACGTCAGGCCCGTCATCGGCGGAATCGAAATTTCCGTGCGTTATGTCACGCGCGCGAACGAGCGTTCTCAATTGCGCGCAAAGCTAAACCATGCTGCGGTTGATCTGCTTGGGCAGGGACGTGCGCCGCAGCCCGCTTCTGATTCGCCGAAGCCCGCGCTCACATCAACTTGAAGATAGAAGACCGAACACAATCAGCGAAATGGCAGGCGAGAAACTTGCCTCTAGCCACTTCCTGATTAGTTGGATTCTCACAAAATGGCCCAACTTTTTGGCTTTGCGAGTTTGACCCGTTGTATTCGGGGTGGTATCGTGGGGTTGTTTTGGTAGAGGTGCGGAAGCAAACAGTAGCCGGGCCGGTGTTCCGAGGAGCTTCGGGGGTCCGAGCGAAAGGTGCAGCAGGATCTTCCGCCGAAGTCGCCGAAGGCAGTTTCGCCGAGGCGCCTGGGGGGCGTGGCTAACACCTGCCCACTGTCATTCGAGGAATCGGATGGAGCGCTATCAAGAAGCGAGGCGTCTTGAGTTTGTCTGCGCCCTGCTTCTTCCTTTGCGCACCGTTCCTTCCCGGAATTAAATCAGTCACTGGGTTAGTAGCACAGGCTTCAGCCTGTGCGGTTGAGACATGTGACAGGTGCACAGACTAAAGTCTGTGCCACTGCTGGTGGAGTGAATGCACCCATTCGAGATGACGCGCGCGCTGATCGACATGGAGTCGATCACGGAGAACGAGAAGCAGGTTGGTGAATTCCTGCTTCGCTATCTCTCCGGGCTTGCGGCGGGCTCCGGTGGCCGGGCGGAAGCCATGCCGGTGACGTCCGAACGCTTCAACGTGTATGCCGAATGGGGCCGTCCCGTCGTGGTGCTTTCGACGCACATGGACACGGTGCCGCCCTTCATCGCGTCAAGCGAGGACGAAGAGTATATCCACGGTCGCGGCGCCTGCGACGCCAAGGGAATCATTGCGGCGATGGTTGCCGCGGCGGAAAAGCTGCTGGAGAACGGCACGCGAAATTTCGGGCTGCTCTTTGTCGTTGGAGAAGAGCGGAACAGCGCCGGTGCGGACGTTGCTTCCCGCTCGCCTCACGGCTCACGGTACCTGATCGACGGCGAACCGACCGAGAGCAGGGTTGCGCTGGGCTCAAAGGGGATTTTGCGCTACGAAATCGTAGCCACGGGGAAGATGGCCCACTCGGCGTATCCCGAGCTGGGCGAATCCGCGATTGAAAAACTTCTGGATGCACTCAATGCCATTCGCCGGATGCAGCTTCCGGAAGATCCTGTCCTCGGCCGGACCACGGTGAATATCGGCACGATCTCCGGCGGCCGCGCGCCGAACATCGTGCCGGACGCCGCGAAGGCAGAGCTGGCGATCCGCATTGTGGGCGACGGGTGTAAAATCGATCAGGTTTTGCGAGAGGCGGTCGGAGCCCGCGCGGAGGTCAGGAAAATTCTGACGCTTCCGGCAATGCACTTCGCGTCGCTTGACGGCTTCCCCACATCGGTGGTGTCGTTCACGACCGATATTCCGGTGCTGGCGCCGGCCTGGGGAGAACCATTCTTGTTCGGACCGGGAAGCATCCAGGTGGCCCACACGAAAGATGAAAAGATTTCGAAGCGCGAACTGCTCGACGCGGTCGATACCTACGCACAAATGACCCGGATGCTGCTGAGCCGGGCGGAAGCGTGAAATGCCGAAAAACCTCGCCATCGTGGGATATGGGAAAATGGGCCGCCTGATCGAACAGCTCGCGCCGGAGGCGGGGTTTGCCGTTGTCTTGAAGCTTGATATTGATTTGAATGAGCGGCAGCAGGGAATCACGCCCGAACATTTCCGCGGTGTGGACGTGGCCGTTGAATTTTCGACGCCACAGGTGGCGGTAGCCAATCTCGAACGGCTCTGCGCGATCGGCGTGCCCACCGTGACCGGCACGACGGGATGGTTCGGGGAACTCGAGCGCGTTAGGGCTTTCGTCGAGCGTAGCGGGACAGGCGTCGTATGGAGCGCGAATTACTCGATCGGAGTGAACGTGTTCCGCCGCGTGGTGGCTGAAGCTGCGCGCCTGCTCGCCAATGAAGCCGAATATGGAGCCTGGGCGTGGGAAGTCCATCACGCGGCGAAGAAAGACGCGCCTTCGGGTACGTTGCTCCAGTTGGTGGAGGAAATGAAGCGCGCTGGATATGCGCGGCCGGTCGATACCAGTTCGAACCGCGCAGGCGCAAATCCGGGTACGCACGAAATCGGATTTGACTCCGCGGCCGACACGATTACGCTGCGGCACACGGCGCGCAGCCGCGAAGGATTCGCGCGCGGGGCCCTGAAGGCGGCGCAGTGGGTGATCGGCAAACGCGGACTGCACGAATTTGGAGAAGTGATTTTTCCGGGCGATGCGCATGATCGGCTCGAACCAGCGGCGCGCCGCCCGGCGGATTGAGAGGTGGCAACCATGTTTAAAGGATTCACGGGTTGCGGGACAGCGATGGTCACGCCGTTCCGTAAGGACTTGTCGCTCGATGAAGACGCGTTGCGGCGGCTGGTACAGCGCCAGATCGCGGGAGGGATCAACTTTCTGGTGCCGTGCGGCACGACGGGCGAAAGCCCCACGCTGACGCACGAGGAGCACCTGCGCGTTGTAGCAATCACGCTGGAAGAGGCCAAGGGCAAGGTGCTGGTCCTGGCAGGCGCAGGGGGCTACGATACGCGCGAGGTCATCGAAATGGCGCGCGAAATCGAGCGCCTGGGCGCGGACGGGATTTTGTCGGTCACGCCGTACTACAACAAGCCGGGGCAGGAAGGGCTCTACCAGCATTACAAGGCCATCGCGTCCGCGATTCCGCTTCCGATCATTCTGTACAACGTGCCACCGCGCACCAACGTGAACATCGATCCCGCGACGTTGCGCCGCCTGGCCAAGATTGAGAACATCATCGGCGTCAAGGAAGCCTCGGGAAACATCGCGCAGATGACGCAGGTGATCCAGCAAGTGCCCGAGCAGTTCCTGGTATTTTCTGGCGACGATGCGCTGACGCTGCCGCTGGTGGCCATGGGCGGCCGCGGGATCATCTCGGTGGCTTCGAACGAAATCCCCGCGGAAATGACGCGCCTGGCGCAGTCGTGCCTCGCGGGCGACTTCGCCGGGGCCCGCGCGCTACAGCGCAAGTGGCTGCCTCTGATGGAGGTGAACTTTATCGAGACGAATCCCACGCCGGTTAAGGCGGCCATGGCGGAGATGGGGTTGCTCGAGCCAGTCTGGCGCCTGCCGCTGGTGCCGCCGCGCCCGGAAAATCTCGCGAAGATTCACGCCGTCCTTGAATCCCTCGCGCTGCTCGAAAGGGTCCACGTTGCAAACCGCGCTTGAGAAGATGGAAAAGCAGATCGAAGCCTTATTTGACGCGAAACCTGCCCGCTATACCGAGCAGGACCAGCGGCTGTTTTGCGCGTTCAAGCAGGAGCTGAACGCAGGCCGCGTGCGCTCTGCCGAACCCGATTCTTCCCGGAGCAGTGGCTGGCGGACGAATGTCTGGGTGAAGAAGGGCATTCTTGTGGGCTTCCGCATGGGTACGATTGTCGACATGTCTCTCGATCCCGCGAAGCAGCCATTTTTCGATAAGGACACGTACCCGGTGAGGCGCATTGTGGCGGGCGATGGCGTGCGCATCGTGCCCGGTGGATCGAGCATCCGCGATGGTTGCTACATCGGGCGCGACGTCGTGTGCATGCCGCCAATGTACGTCAACGCGGGTGCGTACGTGGGCGACGGCACGATGGTCGATTCCCACGCCCTGGTCGGAAGCTGCGCACAAATTGGACGCCACTGCCATATCTCAGCGGGCGCGCAGATCGGCGGCGTGCTGGAGCCTGTGGGAGCGTTGCCAGTAATTATCGAAGACGATGTGTTGGTGGGCGGGAACTGTGGCGTCTACGAAGGGACGATTGTGAAGCGCCGCGCCGTGCTCGGCACGGGCACGATCTTGAACCGCTCGACGCCGCTCTACGATCTGGTGCGCGGGGAAGTGTACGCGGCGACAGAGAGCGAACCTCTCGTCGTCCCGGAGGAAGCTGTAGTAGTTGCCGGCTCGCGCGCATTGTCGCGCGGCACGGGCAAGGACTGGGGCATTTCGCTCTACACGCCGGTGATCGTCAAATATCGCGATGCCAAGACGGACACGAAAATTCGGCTCGAAGACTTGCTGCGCTGAAGACATAACCTTATCGCAATACTTCCGCACGGACGCTATTTTGTCGCCAGGATCAACGGCGACGGAGCGGGAACCGGAACGGTCTTCACCTTGCGGAATCCAGCGGCCTTGAGCCAGGCGCGGTACTCGCGCAAGGTGAAGACGTTGCCTTCCTCGGTCTGCAGCAGCATGTTCAACCCGAAAAGCAGTGGGAATGAGGGTGCGGTGCGGGTGTCATTCGGGACGAATTCCGCAATAAGCAGCATCCCGCCGGGCCGCAGCGCCGCATAGGACTTCCGAATAAGTTCCTTGCCGTGTTTCTCGCCTTCTGAATGGATAATATGGCCGAGAATCACCAGGTCATAGATGTCCTGGCCGAAATCCGTCTGCCGCAAGTCGCCCTCATGATATTCATACCGGCCGGCAACACCGAGTTTTTCGGCAAACCCCCGCGTGATCGGCGTCATTTCGGGGAAATCCACGGTCGTCACGCGGGCCTCTGGAATTGCCTGAGCGAAGGCCAGCGACCATGCTCCTGAACCTGCTGCGACGTCCAGGATTCGATGAATCTCTCGGCGTTCCTTGCCGGGAAGACTCGACACCGCCGCGGATGACGCGGCAAAGTTGCCGGGGAATATGCCCGCCACCAACTTCGGAAAAAATTCTTTGCCGCGCTTCGCAACGTCGACGGCCTCATACGGGTGGCCGGTTCTCACTGCCTCGGCCAAGTGCTTCCATACATCCCAGGTGAGGCTGAGGGATTCGGCTGCTGCACCCATATAGGTCTTCTTGCTGCGCACCAGAAACGCTGCTGCGACGGGCTGGAGACTATAGCGGGCGCCGGTCTTCCGCAAGTGGCCCAGCCCCACAAGAGCGTCCAGCAGGCTGGCCATGCCGCGTAGCGATGCCCCGGCTGCACCGGCGACTTCCTTCGCCGTGCGTTTTCCCGCGGCGATGTGGCTGAAAACATCCAACTCGATCGCGGCAGATAATGTCTGGGCTCTCCATCCACCGGTTAGTTCTTCCATGATCACGTTCGGTGAGAGCACTGCCTTGTTTGCTTTGCGAGCCATAAATAATCCTTCCCGAAGATGAAACGTTCGACGGCACGTAACATATTACGGCACAAAACCGAATTACTTGATCCTGATGCGATCCGCGTTGGGACGCGATGCTGCCGGCTGCGTGCCCGCGGATTTCTGACCGGAAATAACCATGAAAGTTGCCCTTTCCCCTCTTTGTTTGCCATGCTTGGAGGCCGGCCTCAGGCTATGCGCTGGCCTTAAATGACGTCAATGATTATAGCGAGGGGCGAAATTCTGCTCCAAGAAAATATCCCTGCAACCAAGCCGAAACTTGGATCCGCCTTTGGTCTGTCCCACAATGCCGGCCGTCAGGGAAATCCGTTCAGAAATCTGTGGGACCTCTGGTATAATTACATTGTATTTGAAGGAAGTCGGATACCCCGTGAGTCCTCCCGGGTGTCGGAAGCTCCTCGCCCCTCCTGACTTCATCCGGTCCTCATCGTCGCCTCCAAGCGATCTGAATCCGGCGATTGACGGCACGTTCGGGTTTCAGATTTTTACAGAACGAAAGAGAGAAGAATATGAAGAATCTATTTGTCGGCAACATGAGCTTTCAGACGACCGAGGCGGATTTGCGCGCGCTGTTCGAGCCTTTCGGACAAATCACGCGCGTTCATATCGCGATGGACCGGGAGACTGGAAGGGCTCGTGGATTCGCTTTTATCGAAATGCCTAACGATGCCGAGGCAGCCAAGGCCATTGCGGGTCTCGACGGGAAAGAAGTCGGCGGCCGCAATCTGAAGGTGAACGAAGCTCGCCCCAAGTCCGCGTCCGGTGGTCCTCGAGGCGGGTTTGGCGGTGGGGGCGATCGGGGCGGTGAACGAGGCGGCGATCGAGGCCGCGGCGGGAAGCAAGGCGGCCGGTTCTCAAACGAGGATTACCGCGATAGCGCACGGCAGCCGCGCGAGCCTCGCTGGTAGCACGCAACAGTGACCGAACCGGGTGCCCGGCAGTCTCTCTCGCGCACGACATTCAAGGAGGCACAATGGCAACATCTAAATCTACGTTCCAAAAGCGCCAGAAGGAAATGAAGAGACAGGAAAAGCAGCGCATGAAGGCGGAACGCCGCGCGCAGAAGAAACTCGCAGGTCCTTCAGAAGGTGGACCAGTGATCGAAGCCTTCATTGATCCTTTGGGTTTGCCAGACGTCGGGGCATCAGACTCGGATACGCAAGAATAACGCGATTTCTCACGGCTATCCTCACAATGCCTTCCATGATTGTGGAGAGCCGCACACATGACGGCAGGCTATTGAAAAGTCCCCCTAGATTCACCAGCATTTCTTGTGCAATTCCCGGCAATTTTCTGAATGCAGTTCCTCGGGGCACATTGAGGGACGATCCCGCGTCCCCATGCAGCATGGCGAACGCATTGTAGTGCCCACGAAGAACGTCATTTTCACACCAACGGTTTAAACCACGATATCAGGTCTTCGAAGATAGAAGAAATTCCTGGAGAGCGGAAAAGCGGTTGGGAAATGGGATCGATTGCTTCGGCCGCTTCAGCAAGCCGGCGAGCCGCTCCGGCATTTCGGGCCGGATGCCGATGGCACGGGCGACCGTCTCCGCGAACTTCGCGGGATGCGCGGTGGCCAGGACGATCCCCTGCGCGGCCGCCTGATTCTGCTTTGCAAAACTTTCCCAGCCGAGCAGGCCGACGGCTGTATGTGGATCGAGCGTGTAGTGGTGGCGCTGATTCACGTCGTGCATGGCGCGCAGCGTTTCTTCATCGCTGAAGCTGCAGCCCCAGATATCCTGGCGGATGGCCCGCAGATCGTTGTCGTAGAGATCGACCAGGCGCGCGAAGTTGCTCGGATTCCCGACATCCATGGCGTTGGAAAGCGTGTGGCGAGAAGCACGCGGAATCAATTGTCCGCTCCGCAGAAATTCGGGGACGACGTCGTTTGTATTGGTGGCTACGATGAATTGCGCGGCCGGGAGCCCAATCCGCTTGGCAAGCAAGCCCGCAGTCAGGTTGCCGAGGTTGCCGCTGGGCACTGAAAAAACCACCGGAATTGCCGGGTCGCGAAGTTGCGAGAATGCGCCAAAGTAATAAAACATCTGCGGGATCAGTCGCGCAATGTTGATTGAGTTTGCCGATGTGATCATGATCTCTTGCGTGACAATGGGATCGACCAAAGCCTGTTTGGCCAGGCGCTGGCAGTCGTCAAACGAACCGGCCACTTCGAGGGCGGTGATGTTCTGCCCCAGGGTCGTGAGTTGTTTTTCCTGCGCGTCGCTGACGCGCCCGGCAGGGTAGAGAATCACGACGCGGATGCCTGGGACTCCCAGAAAGGCGTGCGCGACAGCGCTTCCCGTGTCACCCGATGTCGCGACGATGACCGTGAGGAGCTTCCCCGTTTCCTGGACGAAATGCCCCATCAGGCGCGCCATGAAGCGTGCGCCAAAATCCTTGAACGCCAGGGTCGGGCCGTGGAAAAGTTCGAGGATGTGCAGCCGCTCGGTGAGGGTGATCAGCGGTACCGGGAAATCAAAAGCCCCAGTGACAATTTCAGCCAAGGCGTCCGGCGGAACATCGTCGCCGACGAATAATGCGCCAACCTCCCGGGCAAGTTCGGGAAATGAAAGCGAGCGCAAGCGGCTGGAAAAGCCGGCGGGCAGGCGCGGCATCTCGACCGGCATGTACAGGCCACCGTCCGGGGCGGAGCCGCGAAAGACGGCATCGCGCAAAGAGACTTCCGGACTGCGGCGGAGTGTGCTTCGAAATTTCATCGCGCGGGCCGCGCCTGCGAAAATAGGAGTTCAAGGAAGCTGCGTGCGTCGAGCGCGGCGTCTCGCAGGCGCTCCATGGGGACGATGCGGTGCGCATACCGCTCGTAAAGTTGTTTCCGGTAGGCGATAAGCTGGGGATAACAGCGCGCCACCGCGTCCTTCGCGGATTCACCCGGACGCTGGGAAAACTCGCCGCCCCAGAGGACGGGCTTGGGATCGGACAAATATCGTGCGATCAAAGTTTCCTCTTCTGCAGGCGAAGCTGCAAGATACACGACCGTGGTGAGCTGTTGGAGGCGGCGGCAAATTTCATCACCTGTGTAGATAACGCTGCCTGTGGTGTCCAATACGATTCCTTCATCGGCCGACCTCTCGATTTCGTCCAGGGCCTCGCGCATGGACTCAATTTCACTCGTCAGATATTTCTGTTCGCGTTCGCGGTACGCGGGCTGGTCCGGCCATCCCATCCATTCCGCGACGCCGCCAATGCCCCGGTAACCGCCTGCATTCAGCTCCGGGGCGAGCTTCCCCTCGATGCGATCGTCAACGCTGATCGCACGAAATCCGGACGCGGCAAGTTTCCGCGTCCAATAAGACTTACCCGCACCGGACATTCCGATAAAAGAAAGTTTGATCACACGTCCTCGGAGATGTTTTCTTGCTGTCGAATCAAGACTCGTGCAGCCTGCAGAATCTGGGTGCTGCGACCGAACTGTGCCGGGACTAAGGAGAACCGGAATTCATTCCGGCGGCAGCACACAAAGGATAGCGTCCTACGACGCCCCCCGCAAGCGCCGAGTCGGACGGGTGGTGGGTCAGTTTCCGAGAAGACCGTTTATCAGGCGCTATCCGGTTTAGGCGGTAGTTAGCTTCTTCGTAAAACTCATCTCGAAGGTCGCCAGTTTTCTCGTTACTCGACCAGGGGGATCATTTCCGGGCATGCCGTCACTCGGGCACAATCATCAACAGAAGCGAACTGATAGGATTCGGTAATACACTATGGTGCTCCAGCAATTGACTGACGTGAAGCCGCATTGATACAGAGACAATATTTGAGATGAGAGGACGAAATCTAATCTTCAGCGGTAATCACTGGCCGCTTTGGCCTTTTCCGGTCCGATCGGGCGCTCAACGCGATCCAAGCTATAGTCTCCATATGAACACCAAAATCCCGACTTGACTGCACCAGGACACGATCTGCGGTCGCAAATGATTTGACTGCTGAACTGAATGGCCCAACCGACAGACTTTCTGTCATTTCACCCTGGCAAACGTGTTGATGTTAATGTTCGGTGTGGAGGTGTGTACGACCAGTGTCAATTCGTCCCCGTTGATGGCGAGATCTCTGACGTTGTCTTTGCCGATGTCGTTGGGATTGAGACTTCCTTCCACATGATGTGTGACCGTCATGGGGTTCTTCTGTTCATCCACAGTATACGTACCAAAGTATGCCTCGTAGGCGAGCGAAGAGTGATTGTCAGGTCGATTGAGTCCCATGAATTGAACGGCCATGTGGCCGGTGTGGTCATACATTATGTAGCCGATAGGGTATCGTTGTCCGTAGGCCGGGTCGGGATTTGAGCGGCCATCCGGGTGTTTAACAACTCGGGAGACAAGCCTCCAAGTTCCAACAAGCTGCTCCGAAGCGGAGCGAACAGGCTTCTTGAGTTTTCTTGCGCTGGTCAATCCATAAGAAGCTGGCAAGACAACCAGGACCCCCATAGCTATTACACGCGTGATCCTCATCGTGGCTCCTCCCCCGTGTCTGCTTCCAGGTGCGGACTGGATCATCTCATTCGCAACAAATCCTCGGCAGCAAACAGGAATCTTCGGTTTCGAGAATCCAGTGAGTCACGTATACACCCAACCCCCTCTTTCCCGCAATTGTGTTCGACGTTCGGGTCGTTCGCGCCACCGAAACAGTTTACTCGGGCCGCTGTGAGGCCGACCTCGTTATGACATCAGCCTTAGGAATGGTTTTGGGGTGGGGTTCGGCAGTAAACATCTCAACCCATACCGTTTTTTGTATCGCTCAATGAGGACACCCCGGCGTCTAATCTCCTTGCGCAAATAGAAAGATTTCCAAAACCTAGAAACGAGGCCTGGCGAGCGTTTGGGGCTGCCACCGACTGGTGAAACCTCGTCGTCCGTCCAAAATCTGTCAGGCTGATCTAAACTTTCGCTGTCCCGCACGCCAACAGAGCCATCACCGGCAGCAGAAAGTTACACTTAGACGGGAAAATACGGATTCGGCAATAAAGTGTTGTAGATCGCATCTTGGACGCTCCCATCGGGTTTTATTTTCCATGGCTGAATCGGATTATTGAGAAACTCCGAGATGTCTGCGCTTGCCCACCAGTGCTCAATTTCCTCGGCCGGTATGTGAGGTGTAACGTCATCGCCCCACAGTTTGGCGAGCTCTCGCATCGACGATTGAATCTCGCCGTATTCATTCGTGCAGCGAGACATAATCACCGTCTCTGTTCCGTCCCAATTCCAGCCCAGGCGGAATCGCGTCCATGCCTTTCGAAACACCGGCTGCTGAAGGCTGGCATCCTTCCAGCTCCGCCCGTTGTCGGTGCTTACTTCCACTCGGCTGATCGCACCTCTGCCGCACCAAGCTACGCCGGAAATCTCATAAAAGCCACGTCCCAGCAGCTTATGCGCGTCCGATGGGAAGGTGATTAAGGACTTCGGCCCGACTTGCGATTCATACCGGCTCGCCATGCCGTTCGGTTTCAAATTGGTGTAGAAAGTGATTTCCCGCTGGAGATTGTAAGGTTTGTCCACCAACTTAATGCTGCTCAGGCACTTCACACTGCAGACCCCTTGGAAACCGGGAACGAGCAGCCTCAAGGGATAACCCTGTTCGCGCCGCAACGCCTCGCCATTCTGACCGTACGCCACTATTATATCGTCCATAGCCTTTGCCACCGGAATGCTCTTCGCGTGATGGCAATCGTCCCCCCCTTCCGCAACCAGCCAAGTCGCCCCTTCCTGCACACCGACCTCCTTGAGCAGCAAGGAGAGGGGAACTCCCGTCCATTCACTGTTAGAGAGTCTTCCATGCACCCCTTGAATTACCGTGACGTCAGTCCTCCCTTTCTTAATGTCCGCCAACAGGGACTTATAATGCGCCAGGCCGCTGTTTCCCGTGCACTCCAAAAAGTGAACTCGGGATACGGAAGGCAGGCGCTTTATTTCCTCCATGGTGAAGACCATGGGACGTTCCACCATGCCGTGAATTATGAGAGTGTGCTTCCGGGGATCAATGTTCATGATATGCATATCGTGCTGAACCAAGTAATGGTAAGAGGATGGTGTGATGATTCCTATCGAATCCTGAAGCGGGGTCAGATTTCGTAGTCCCGTGTTGACAGATGCTCCTATAGTCGGTATGCGTATAGTGGTCTCGTATCTGGAACGCCCGCCGTATAACAAATCATTGATGTTGGGTTCGTCGGGGGTAACGCCCAACTTGGTGTCGGCTTCGCCTTTGATCATACCGTCGGTAACGCTGGCGAGCGCTTTGCCATTCGCGAACGCGGCCAAGCCGGCCAGAGCTGCACTCCGCTTCAAAAATCCTCTGCGATCAGACATCTTGGAATTCATGGTGGGACCCTCCTAATCTAACCGGGATTCCCGTTTTGACCTCTCTGATAAGCACACTTATATACCCGTGGTCCTCCCGAGTGAATTAATTTGTTTTCGTCGCGGGCTTGGTCAGCATCTCCTCGATGTTTCGCACCAGACTGTCGTTAGCCGGGATACGGATCGCATACTTCACGCCCCGTTCCTCCAGCGACTCGTAAATCTCTGGCTTCGCAAAGGCGGCATCGCAATTCGGATAGGGCCTGAGAAGTCGGCTTCTCGGAATGTATGGTCGAGGGGCAATAACCGTCCAATTCAAGCCGGGAAGGCGCGTCAAAATCTCGCTCTTGTCACATTCAACGGGGGACGTGCAGCCATCTTCCAACGGAATTTTAGTGCCCTATTTCCAAGCCGAGTAGATCGGCTTTCCTAGCAGGAAAGCCGGGTTGGCGCCCGGTCTGGGCCGGAACTTCTGCGCCCGCCCGTTGTTCACTTCCGCGACATACACATTCCCCTCCTGGTCCACGCTGATCTGGTGGACGCCCCACATCCCACCCGGAAAGATACCGAAAGTGCCCCAGGCATACAGGAAGTGTCCTTGCTCGTCCCACTTCACCATCTTCGACGTACCGTAGTCCGCCCCCCATAGGAAATGATCGGCGCCCAAGTAGATCGTGTAGATTTGCGCAGGCTCCACCCCAATGCTCCACTCGTAAAGGTACTTGCCATACTCGTCGAAGACCTGAATCCGCTTATTGGACCGATCGTTCACGAACACCCGCCGCGTGTCGGGATCCACCGCGATGCCGTGAACATTGTTCATGTAACTCGGACGCGTATCAAGCGGACCGGTTGTTCCATTGCCAACCGCTATGCCCGGCTTGCCCCAGTCCAGCAGGAATTTGCCGTCCTTGTCAAACTTGGCTACCCGGGTGCCGTTGTAACCATCCGCGACGAAGAAGGTACCGTCGCGCAGCCAGCCAATAAACGTTGGCCGATTGAAGTGTGTGCCATCGGCGCCATGCACCCCAGGTGTGCCAATTGTCTGCACCAACTTCTTGCCGTCGTTGGTGAACTTATAGATCGCGTGCATGTGGTCATCCACCAGCCACACGTGCTTCTCTGGATCGTATGGACTGATGTAGACCGAATGCGGCCGCCGCCACATCGAGTCCCACTGGGTCCATCCCTCGATGATCTTTCCCTGAGCGTCGACCGCCACTAGGCAATGTTCCCACTGGGCGTCCACGCCGAATTTTCCGGTGTACAGTCGAAGTCCATCCTCCGCCAGTTGACCCGTGCCGCCGTTTGCCGGAGGGCTGGCAAAAGTTGCGTTTCGCATCGGTACCCGACCTTCACCAACTGGGAACGCGAGGCTCGGCCCGAACTCAGGAGTCCGTCTCGTTTTGGGCATGGGAATGTTTGGCAGTTCGCCGCGCTGAAAGATGAAGACTCGGTTTGGGCTCTCTGCGAAGACGCCTTCCACCGATCCCCATGTCCACTTTTCATGCCCCGGTAACTCGGCCAGGTCCTGGGGCCAAGTCGCGACAGGTTCGTAGGCCCCAAAGATATCCTGGCCACCTATTTCGCCCGCAACCGCCGCAGCACTGGCCGGTGCCCGCGCTGGACCTGCTTGTACCTGCGCTGTTGGAGCCGTTCTCCCTTCAAACAGGAAAACCGCGATGAGACCGAGAGCGGCTGTCCCAAGCACTACTAAGCGTTGACGCATGTGCCTCCTTTCGTACCGCGACTTTCGTCGGCGCAATGAAACCATAACTATACTCCCACTCTAATTTCCCAAGGTGTCTTATGCGGGTCGCCCCACTCAACCCGCCGCCATGGTATGGCCCTCGGATTATATTCGCAGTGACCCACGTCATGGTGCAACGCCACACGGAGAACTGCTCTATCCGACTCCTGAAACGCAGAAGCACTCTCGATCGGACAGCTCACAGCACTAGCAGCACAGTCGGTTTCTCGGAACCCTTTCCGTTGACTCGCGACGCGTCATGGCTAGTTTCCGATAATCCCTGCCGGCTCAACCGGTCGATGCAACACCATCTGATAGGAATGTTTTTCTAAAAGGTGGTGTTTATGACGCAAGGGAAACGAGTGAGGCTCTCTGCGGCGCAGAGGACTGACATGTGGTGCCGTTGGAAGGCGGGACACTCGTTGCATCAGATTGGGCGCGCGCTCGGCAAGGACCACGTGGTCATTCACTTTCTTTTGGCGCGTCATGGC